>NZ_JBIVGS010000012.1:0-134729 GCF_044748785.1 Pseudomonas sp. NPDC089743 | reverse complement strand
GTCTCCCACAGTCTGTACTGGGTCAACAGTCAGAATCCGGCATTTAGTCCCACCACCCCTTCAAGTCTAACCATACAAGCCGGCTTGCCGGCGATCGAGGGCGCAGCCCTCGCCCAAGCCCTCCAGAAGTAAGACATTTCCTAACCTGCAACCAAATGCTTCTGGATTAAATGCTTTGGGATTTATCCTACGACCGCCGCTGCCGTTTCGCCGTTGTTGCTCACAACCATCAGGGCTAACTTCCCTGGGTCGTCATCTTTGACGATTTGGGTGTGAGAGCCCGCAAATTTCGGCAGTACTGCTATGGCAGCCGCAACGCGGGCAGGCTTCGGCCTGGCTGGCTTGTGCCGATCTTTGCCGGTCTCTCACCCCGCGTTCGGCTGCCACCCTATTCTGTGAGAGGAAGACGAAGGGCAGCTCAAATCCAGCCAAGATCGGATCTGCACCATGAAAAAAATCGTACCCGACCCACCCCGCTCCAAACTCCTCACCAACCCATACTTCTCCATCCACACCGACATGCCCCCTCCAGACGCCCTGGCCCACGCCAGCGAACTGCTGCGCGGCGTCGCCGAAACCATCGACGAACACTGCCGCATCCACGCCGGCGAACCGGGCCTGTGCATGCTCAGCAACGCCGAGCACGCCTGCGAGACGTCCAGAGCCCTGATCGAGCACGCTTTGACTGGCCTCTACAACGCGCAAAGGCCGAGGTGATTCAATGAATGACGCATTGAAAGATGTCACCACCGCCGGCAGGGAAACCTTCGACCTGTTTCGCCTGCAACCGGGCGTGCCTTTCGAGCACGCCTTCAGCCAGCTCTCAGTACTGCTCGGCTGCATCCGCCACCTCACCACCGAAGCCGAAATGGAAAACGACCGCAAGGCCGGCAGCGCAGCGCGCATCCTGAGCGAAATGGCCAAGGCCCTGATCAACGACATCGAGCTTGGGCTGAACAAATCCCACTGATGCCACCCGGGCCGCTCCGCGGCCCAATTGCCGGCGATCGAGGGCACAGCCCTCACCTAAGCCCTCCACCCGTAAGACATTTCCTAACCTGCAACCAAATGCTTCTGGATTAAATGCTTTGGGATTTATCCTACGACCGCCGCTGCCGTTTCGCTGTTGTTGCTCACAACCATCAGGGCTAACTTCCCTGGGTCGTTTTCGAACGACAGGGTGTGAGAACCCCGTAAACATGACAGCAGCCTCGTAATGGCGGCCCTGCGTGGGCAGACCTCGGTCTGGCCGGATTTCCCATGTTTACCGGTTTCTCACCCCACGCATGGCTGCCACCCAATCCCGTGAGAAAGGATCGTGTAGCAGCGCCTGTTGAGTAATCAAACTGGGATCTGCACCATGAAAAAAATCGTACCCGACCCACCCCGCTCCAAACTCCTCACCAACCCATACTTCTCCATCCACACCGACATGCCCCCCTCCAGACGCCCTGGCCCACGCCAGCGAACTGCTGCGCGGCGTCGCCGAAACCATCGATGAACACTGCCGCACCCACGCCGGCGAACCAGGCCTATGCATGCTCAGCAACGCCGAGCACGCCTGCGAAACATCCAGAGCCCTGATCGAGCACGCCTTGACTGGCCTCTACAACGCGCAAAGGCCGAGGTGATTCAATGAATGACGCATTGAAAGATGTCACCACCGCCGGCAGGGAAACCTTCGACCTGTTTCGCCTGCAACCGGGCGTGCCTTTCGAGCACGCCTTCAGCCAGCTCTCGGTACTGCTCGGCTGCATCCGCCACCTCACCACCGAAGCCGAGATGGAAAACGACCGCAAGGCCGGCAGCGCGGCGCGCATCCTGAGCGAAATGGCCAAGGCCCTGATCGACGACATCGAGCTTGGCCTGAACAAATCCCACTGATGCCACCGGGCCGCTCCGCGGCCCAATCAGCGGAAACACCCCGCCACACACCATCATGTCGCCAAGCCAACACACCGATTGAACCCTCGGCAAACCCCGACAGTCCATCCTTACAGGCCCACCTCCCAGAGGCCTTCAAGGAGACACCCATGAAAGGTACCGCGCTTTCGGCCCTCTTCGCGGCCGCTACCCTCCTGGCTTCACCGGTGTTCGCTGCTGACGACCTCTGCACCCTCAACCTGCAGAAAATCGATGATGCCATGGCCACCGCTGGCGCCACTTCCGAAGGCCTGGACAAGGCCGTTACCGAACACGTCGACAAGGCCAAGGCAGCACAGGCCGCGGGCGACACCAAAGAATGCATCGCCATTTCCACCAAAGTGCTGCAGCGCCTGGAGAAAACCGACAAGGGCAGCGGCACGGCCGGTGGCGCCGGTAGCTAAGCTTTGAGCGGGCGGCGAGAAGCCGTTGTCGACGCCGCCCGCGCAAAGGCGTATACTCAGCGGCACGTGCCGAAAGGTACGTCAGCTAGAGCTGAGTGTGGGGCCGATTAGGATTCGACGCCGGTAGCGAAACTCTAGGTGCATGCCGAGTTGGTAACAGAACTCGTAAATCCACTGTTGCAACTTTCTATAGTTGCCAATGACGAAAACTACGAGGGTTACGCTCTCGCTGCGTAAGCAGCTGAGCCCGCTCTCCTGGTAGCTTCGGCTCCAGCAATCATCAGGGGATGCCTGTAAACCCGAAATGATTGTCATACAGAACAGGATCGTCGTGTAGCACGTTGGGGGCAAAGCGACTAAAACTTACCCAACTCGTCCAAAGCACCCTGCCCGTCGGGCGGCTGCGGATTAACTCAGTAGACACGGCTAAGCATGTAGTACCGACAGCGGAGTACTGGCGGACGGGGGTTCAAATCCCCCCGGCTCCACCAAATCCTAAAAAAGAAGACGCCCTCGGGCGTCTTTTTTTGTGCCTGAGTTCTGCCAATTCGCAACAAGCTGTCACGGTCATAATCAGATTTAACCCCTTTCCTGTAGGGCATTTCCCAAAGATACTCCCAGCCATTGTGGTGTTTCAGGCGAGGCACTAGTGTCGGCTTGTCGTTGCCAAGCAACGATCGGCTTTGACAGGCCGCCCTGAACTAACCACATAGCTTTGCCGTTCTGGCAGCTGTGCATGGGGCACCTCGCGTGCGCCGGTTTTGGTCTGTTCACCGGTCTGTCAACCCATGTACAGCTGCCGCCTTTCTGTTTGACAGCAGAGGGTGGTGGCCTCAACTTGAACAGGCCTAAACCATGCTGAAAATAGTCCCCGATCCACCCCACCTCCTCCACTCCCTGGAAGACACGCTGATGATGGCCGCCGACTACGCCCTGTGTGCCGAAGTCGTCGCCCAGCAGGCAATGCTGATGCAGCCCAAATCACCTGTATCGTTATTGATCATGACCTCAATGCACGAGCTCGAGACGCTACGCAAATTGCTCGAAGCGGCGCTGATCCAGATCCAGAAACCCGCCGATCCGCAAACGCTGCACTGACCCGCATCATGACCTGCCTGGCCTGACTCTCCCGCACAGCGAAGCACTTATAGGAGCCCGGCTTGCCGGCGACAGGGCCAGGCCAGGCGTCTACGACTTCAGGGAGATCAAACAGTGACCACCGAAGAAACCAAATTCACCGTCGGCAAAACCACCTTCTTCCAAGGTGAAAACCAGACCCACGCCCTTTTCCGCATCGAAGCCGGCATCCCATGCCAGGCCGCCCGCGAGCAGGCTTCCGAATTGATGGGCTATGCGCGCGACCTGAGCATCGACGGGCTGCTGGAAGACAAACCGCAGTTGCTCTGGGCCTCGCACTACCTCTGCGCCCTGGCAAAGGCACTGCTCGATGATGCCGAATTGGGCATGATGAAAACCTGAGCCCTACTCCATGCAGGCCAAGGGCGCTCCCGTCGTAGGAGATAGGGAAGCTGCAATAAGCCGCCATTAACCGACAATGGAGGACTTTGGGCCTCAAAAAAGCTCATTTTGCAGGCCCTAATTGAATTAAAAACCACGGTCAAACCCTGGTCAACGATGGACTGGCTCCGGCGAAAGCTGAAGAAAAACTCAAAACTGTGTCCGGAATGAGTTGAGCACTACACTTTCTATCTTATTTTTTCGCACTGGATTTAAAGACAGGTAAAATGATGCTACCAATGCAACTGAAATCGAGTCCTAGTATCCAGATGAAACTCTTAAATACCTACGACGAACGTGACAGCGCAGAAGAAGCCAAAGGAAAACTAAGCGGAAACAATCGGTTAGCTAGCGAACGTGACGCTACAGCAGTAATTTACAACCTATTTGGGGTTCCCAGTTGGGGCAATTTTCATCGCTTGGGCATGTACCAGCTAGACGAATTGAGGACGCTATTGGCACGCCGAGACACTTGGCAAGCTGCCGACAATGCTCGGCACTACGCCATTATCACCACGCTACGCACTGTGGCGAAGAACTATGAGATCGAGATTCCACCCCACTGGATGTAGCAATGAACCTGGTGATCCATGAGCTAAGTCGTGTCACCGGACTTGCGTCGTGGAATGCCTAGTCTTTGCCTACGCTCCCACAAACATTTTCGACTAACGCCTAGTTTGCGCGCCAGCTCGGTTTCGGTCATGCGATCCTGATGTTCGAGTACGAAGTGCTGGAAGTAATCCTCTAGCGACAAGTCTTCGGTTGGCTCATGACCGCTGTTACCGGCGATGGTGTCCTGTTGCTGCGCCAGGCCAATGAAATCGTCGTCCTCCTGATCGCTCAGCTCGATGTCGATACCAAGCAGCTCGGCGGAAATCTCCGGACTTTCGCACAGAATGACGGCGCGTTCTACGGCGTTCTCTAGCTCACGAACATTCCCCGGCCAGGAGTAATGGCGAATGGCTTCTTCAGCATCGGCACCGAAGCGCAGGTCATTGCGGCTCGCCTTAGCGCTCTGGCGGGCGAGAAAAGCATTGGCAATCTCATTGACGTCGGAGCCGCGCTCGCGAAGGGCGGGTAGCTTCAGGGCGATCACGTGCAGACGGTAATAAAGGTCTTCACGGAACTGGCCGACCTTAGCCAAGCTCTTAAGATCGCGGTGGGTCGCGGCGATAAGGCGCATATCTACCTTTTGCGACTGCACCGAGCCGACACGGCGAATTTCGCCTTCTTGCAAAACGCGCAACAGGCGAGCCTGGGCTTCGAGTGGCAGCTCTCCGATTTCGTCGAGGAACAAGGTACCGCCATCCGCCGCTTCGACAAGACCAGCGCGTCCAGCGCTGGCGCCGGTAAACGCGCCTTTCTCGTGACCAAACAGCTCGGATTCGATCAGGGTTTCCGGAATGGCAGCACAGTTCACCGAGATCATCGGCGCCTTGGCGCGTTTGGACAGATTGTGCAGGGCACGGGCTACTAACTCTTTACCGGTACCGGATTCGCCCTGGATCAGGACATTAGAATCGGTCGGTGCGACCTTGCGTATCTTGCTGTAGAGATCCTGCATCGGTGGGCATGAACCAATGATACCGATTTCGCCATTGCTATTATCGACCTTCGGTTTCGCCGCCCCAGTGCCCGCTTTGCCAGTGAGCGGCTCACCGCTAGCCCTGCCCCCTTGCTGGTCCCGAAGGATTCGCGCGACGCCCTGGAGCATTTCGTCATGATCGAAAGGCTTAGCGATGTACTCCACCGCCCCCAGCTTCATGGAGTCGACCGCTGAGCGCAGGCTGGCGTAGCTGGTCATAATCAGCACCGGTGTGCCCTGGGCGAGTTTGATCAGCTCAGTACCCGGCGCGCCAGGCAGGCGTAAATCGCTGACGATCAAGTCGAAAGTGGGAATTGCGAAGCGTTCTTGTGCTTCCTGCACCGAACCGGCTTCGCTGACCTGGTATTGGTTACGTTCCAGCAAGCGACGCAAGGCAGAACGAATAATGATCTCGTCTTCAACAATCAAAATATGCTGCATTTAGGCGCTCTCACTACGGCCGCCGTTGACGATCTCTCAGGAAGATCAATTTCTGCGACCTATGCCGGCTGTTGCCCATAATGACCTCACGCCCGCCATTTTGCCAGCTTGGCGACCCCCATCTGGTGACGGTGGAGAGCGAAAAAGGATCAGAAATCTAGGTTCGGTACGAAAAGAAATCTCGCATACACCCCATGGAATATGGCCAACGAGACCTAGCGGCATAGCTTTTCGCGAGCTTGTCGAACATTGCACGATCCGCGGTTTTCTTTAAGCCAACCAAACATGCGCTCGATGATGTTGCGCTGTCGGTACTAGGTACATTCAACAGTTCAGGTGAGCCAAGCTTGGATCGCACTTCATCGAGCGCAGCGGGATGACGAGCAGCATTCGATATTGATCGCAGTAGCAGGGAAGCGCTTCAGCTTCATAGCCCTTGTCGTCTAGCTACCATCTACAGCGTTTAAGGGGGCGGCCACGTTGGTTCGACGGTTTGCGGACCTCATCCAGGGGTTGCGTGTAGCTGATGTCACTGGTTTGGCCGCCAGAGAGGAGGAAGTGCCAAGGTGTCCCGCTGGCGTCGCAGAGCATGTGAATTTCAGTAGTCAGACCGGCGCGACTGCGACCTAGAGCATGATCGGCGGGCTTGTCAAGCCGAGTTCTTTTCCGGCGCTAGATGGAGCTCGGGGCCCGCCTGCTGCGGTTGAGTTGCTCATCCAGGTTTGTAGGTCCATCAAGCGTTGCTCATTCAATCTCAGGTGCAGGCGTCAGGGCATTTGATCGAATGACCCCCGGTTTCGCCAACCACGAAATCTTTGGTACACCTTTGGCCACGAGCCAAAGCGTTCCGGGATGTCTCGCCACGCCGCACCTGAACAGAGCATCCAAAGCACGCCATCGAGCATCAGGCGGCCGCTCAGGGGGACCGCCCCCGGTCATGGGTTCCGGCGAAGATATCAGCAGCTACAGCCCTGGCCTCATGCGAGAGTTCGTAACGCGTTGCCATCATAAGGCCTCCTTTATGTCGATGGCGGAAGGCCCTACAAAATTTGAGCGCTCGAGGGGCAGCGATTGGGATTCTCGGGATTTCCCACAGGCCCTGGTGTCATGACGAAATTTCTCTTTGAGCACAAAAGCTTTTTGACTACAATTGGTATCTACACTCTTCTCAGGCGGCCCTGATGTCCAGCTTCAAAACCATTTACTTTCCCGACTACCAGGTTGGGGAATCGAGAAAGTCGGGTCTAACGATTTCCTTTTCAGATAGCGAAAAAAATCTTTACCAATCAGTTAATAAACTGAGTAGCTTTTCAATTCGAACTGCTATCGGCCATAATTTTTATAGCGATATTGTAAAAGCAGCAGACAAGGAGCAAATGACAGTCTCAGCATACGTTAGAAAATCCTTGAGACGATCCATTACTGCAGAAAATACCCCTGTACAAAGTTATGACGCAGCAATCCAGTCAACATTTTCTGGAGGGAAAGGCAGCCCTTTACATGACTGGTTCCCGTACCTAGAAGGGTATTCGCCTGACTTTGTGAAGACGGTGATTACCCAGTACGCGCCTGAAGCAAAAAGAGTATTTGACCCGTTTTGTGGATCAGGAACTACGGCACTGACTGCGGCAGCGATGGATATAGAGTCAATTTACTGCGAAGTAAATCCCGTCTGCCGCGATGTAATAGATGCAAAGTCACTTGCCGTAAGACTTGAACACACAGAGCGCGACAGAATATCCACAAAACTAGAAGCCCTTTCAGTCCTGATATACACAGAGATCGAACTCCATCGCGAGGACAAAACCTTATTTAAGTCATTTGAAGCCTCATTCAGCTCGAAGCCATTTTTTGACAGCACTACATTTAGCAAAGTCTTAAAACTAAGATCAATGGCAGATGATCTTCTTGCGTCGGATAAAAGTGTAGGAAAGCTATTCGAAATCGCCGTGCTTGGGGCATTAGTACCCAGCTCTCTTTTGGTTCGAAGAGGGGACCTCCGTTTCAGAACTGAAAAGGAGCTGCTTACTCACTCACCAGATATCATTAGTTTGGTTTCAAAGCGCCTTAGATTGATCGCAAGCGATTTAAACGACTTAGAAAGCAGCAACCAATCCATGACACTGGTCGGTTCGGACGCGAGATCTTTATTAACAGACGATATCGAACCCGTGGACATTGTTGTCACAAGCCCGCCATACTTGAACGGAACCAACTATTTTAGAAATACAAAAATCGAACTTTGGTTTCAACGACATTTATCAACAAAGAGTGATCTTAGGCAATTCCGCGACAGCGCAGTCACTTCAGGGATAAATGACGTAACAAACTCAAAAACAGGATTGGGAAGCATTCCAGCAATAGAGCTACTGATTGAGACACTAACGGAGTTAAGAAAGGAGTCTTATGACAAACGCATCCCAATGATGGCAGCTTCCTACTTTGCAGAAATGACCGAAGTCATCCGAAGGATAAAGTGCCTCTGCCACAAAGATACCAAAATCGCAATAGACCTTGGAGATTCTTGTTACGGCAGAACTTGGGTGCAAACCGACGCTATCCTTAGAGGGATCATGGAACTCGAAGGGTTTACGCTAGTTGATGAGGTAGTTCTTCGCGAAAGACAGTCAAGAGATGGACGGCGCTTAAGGCAGACCTTGCAAGTTTTTGGAGCCAAAAAATGAACATGCGCGAAAATACTATGGACTTACCTGACATAGAAACCAATGCACTGCCGCACAAATGGAATAATTTTCGCCGGTACTTACCTCATCAAAAGGGTGACCTAAACAAACGAAACTGGGGGCATCCCTGGCATTCAATTTGTTCGTATCAAGGAAAATTGAAGCCATCCATTGCACACACATTAGTGGAAGCTCTACTCCCCGAAAGCGGAGGTATTGTTCTCGATCCATTTTCCGGCGTGGGTACAATTCCATTTGAAGCAAGACTGAAAGGCCATCAAGCCCTTGCATTTGACATCAGTCCTGCCGCTATTGCTATATCACGCGCTAAATTAGAACCCTTCCAAACTGAGGAAGTATACGAGGAACTTAAGCGCCTCGGGGCGTGGATCAAGAAAAATAAATTCGCTTGTTCAAAATCTGACTTTAGCGCAATTCGCTTTAACGGCCCGATAGAAGACTACTTTCATCCTGCAACATTCGCTGAGATCGTGTCCGCACGGAACTACTTTTTAGAGTATGGATACACGAACCCTGCAAGAGCTATGGTCATGAGCTGCCTACTTCACATCCTTCACGGAAACAGGCCATACGCGCTATCCCGCAGATCTCATCCAATTACACCTTTTGCACCTACCGGGGAAACCGTTCAGCACTCCCTCATAGAAAAGTTGGAGAGTAAGCTCCAGAGAGTTTTGAAGAACTCGATAGGCGAGAGCCATGAAAGTAAAATTTACAATCAAGATGCTGCCGGATTGTGGCCTGCAGATGTAAACAATCTAGATGCAATTATTACTTCTCCGCCATTTTTTGACAGCACGCGTTTTTATTCCGCCAACTGGATGCGACTGTGGTTTTCCGGATGGGATGCCAAAGACTTCTCCACTAAGCCTGCGGAATTTTTTGAAGTCAAGCAGAAAGTTAACTTTTCAGTTTATGACCCCATATTCTCTCAGTCCGCCGAGAGATTAAAAAGCGGAGGCTATTTCGCCCTTCATTTGGGGAAAAGTGCAAAATGCGACATGGCAAAAATGATAATGGAGATCGGAAAAAAGCACCTTTCTATAGTCGATTTTTTTGATGAAAGCGTAATCCACTGCGAAAGCCACGGGATAAGTGACAAAGGGTCTGTAACAGCCCACCAATACGTACTTTTCCAAAAAAAATAGGCCATCAGTTACCCGCACCGGCAACCGCTGGCGCGGGCCCCTCGTAGCTACCTACTCAGCAAAAGCCCTCCAAACTTTCTCACTAACGGTGTGAAGTTCTGTTTTTTGCTGACCAAAAACCAAGCACTCGAATGGGTTTTGTATAAGCGTCATCTTTGGCTCCACAGATCCAATACCCTCTACAAGAGCCAAGTAAAAATTAGCTCTATAATGCTGGGCTGCTTTATACTCATTTTGGGTTAGATTAATCTGACCTAAAGATGCCACGCTACTTTTGACTTCCACAACCATGGCAAGATCCCCCTTGCGGGCCCACAAATCAAAACCATACCCTCTTTTGTTAGTAAAAAAGGATACTTGCCATCCTTGAGATTTTAGTATCTTAGCAACGAAGCTTTCGGCCTCCGCCCCCACATTCCCTTCTGGAGGAATAGGCGGCGTAAGGAGCTCGTCTGATTGTGGAGGTGTAGGAATTTTCAGACTATGATTAACTGCAGAACTAGATGAGTTTTTTTTCACCGCAGGACTCACGACTCTTTTATCAGCGACTTCTTCAGAAACCCAATTCGAAGTAAGTAGTAGTCGAGGCCCCTTTCTTATCATACTAGTACCAAGAGAAAAGAGAGAGAAAGTATGCAGCGCTTGGTCTCTCCAGTTACTATAAGCCTTTGGCTTTCCAATTCTACTGGACACATGAACATGCAGGCTCCTTTGCTCATCAGAGCTGAGCTTTCGAAATTCCAGAATGTTATTTATCGCAGTATCTATTTCAGTTTTTGTCCGGATGCGCGATACAAAAAAATCGTATTCATCTCTATGGATGTAACCTCCACACCTCGCTAACACCTGTTTAGTTGCTTGATACACTGCCACATCGAAATCAGAGTACTGCTCAACTCTATCAGTAGGGGACCATGGCTCAACTGCAAATCTGATCTTATCAAGAGACCGCTCTAAAACCTCAGCTGGATCTAATGCATTAGCAAGAGCGATACCTTCTTCTGTGAGCTGTATCTCTCTCCATGAAGACTTTTTAGTGCGACGTATCAATTGAAGTGGCTTATCCATTACTAACAAGTGATGTCTACGGAGCTGTACTCCCGGATCGACTGGACTAATCCCCACAATTTTCCCTAATTGAGAATAATCTTGCGCAGTCAAGCTTATCGGATTATTGCCAACCTTCCTAAATAGGTACTCAACAACATCCTTCAACCAATGAAGATCAACATGTACGCGAGTTATGATGAACCAGCCTCGGTCCCCCCTATCCCCCTCCGCGAGTCGTTCTACAATTGCTTTCTCGACAGTTTTCAGTGACATCGCCATTGGCTCCTTTCATGGCCGTGGTTTTTCGTAGTAAAGCCCAGAAGCGCCGAAGAGATATCAATCTGCCACACTGGTCAATGGGCCTGGCAGACCTAACCGCCTGAAACTTTTTTAGCACCCGCGGGATCCCACATGTGAATGCTTCGAGCGAGTCCCAAATAGGCAATTCGGGTTGAATCCCCGACGCCGAATGGCGCAGTTTTTGCTTGGTAAAAGCGCCTGACCTTGATCCATCTCCGTACCATCCTTTTAAATCTCGCGGATACCAGATCGGAAAAATTGGGGACAAAAGCCAGTAATACCAATCAACTCATCAGCTCGGCCGACCACGTTTCATCGCATCGCAAATGGTACTTCGTATTGCAATGAGTATTGCAAGAACAATGTAAATATGTAGAGACCTAAAATCAGAAACCTGCAAAATCAATTCAGATCATCCCGACACCAAACAATAAGTCAAAACGTCCACGGGATGTCTTTTTTGAAAGTATCGTTCGCCAAGAGCCCCTGTACCTACGGGCGCAGGGGCGACATGAACTCGTCCCCGGCAGTCTTTTTGGCTGCCTTCGATCCATGTTTTGTCCGAACCTAAACCTTTGGCGTACCCCCACCCCATCCCAACTATCCTAACAATCCAAGCCCCCACCCCCGCCCTCCCCCTTGGAGAACCAACCGTGCCCAACGCAGGAAGCGCCCCCCACCACCCCGGCGCAGTAATCTGGCTAACCGGCCTCTCCGGCGCGGGCAAATCCTCCCTGGCAAACGCCCTAGCCCTACGCCTAAACCAACTAGGCCACCCCTCCTACGTTCTCGACGGCGACGCCCTGCGCCACGGCCTGAACGCCGACCTTGGCTTCTCCCCCGCTGACCGCCATGAAAACAACCGCCGTACCGCCGAGGTCGCAGCACTATTCGCCGATGCCGGCCTAATCTGCATCGCCGCGCTCATTTCCCCCTACCGCGCCGACCGCGCAGCGGCGCGCCGGGCGTGCAAAACCGGGTTCCATGAAGTGCATGTCAAAGCAGACCTGGCCACCTGCGAAGCGCGCGACCCGAAGGGCCTGTACCGCCGGGCACGGGCTGGCGAGCTCAAGGGGTTCACAGGCATCGATGCCCCCTATGAAGCGCCGCAGCACCCCGAGCTGGTCTTGGATACCGCTGGCACCACGCTACAGATGGCGCAGGACCTGCTGCTGGATTATGTCCTTGAGCAGGTCCTGGCCCCCCAAGGGCTCACGACCCCGGCGTGATCTCGCCTCGCTGCCAGCGGGCCTCGCTGTTGCCCAGGGCCTGGGCGATGTCGGACAGTTTGTCGGACGGCAAAGTTGCCGGCAGCGGGTCAAGGCCGGCGCTGGCGAACAGCTGGCCGTAGCTGTTGCGCAGCTCGGCGTAGGCCAGGTCGCGGCGCAGGTCTGCCTGCAAGGCGTTGAGCTCACCCTGGATCAGTTCCAGCTCGCCAATGCCTTGGGCCTGGTGGCGGTTGCGCAGCTGTTCGACGATCTGTTGATCGAGGGCGACCATCTGCTGGCTGGTGGCGAACTGGCGACGTGCTTCGCTGTAGTTGGCGTTGGCCACGTACAGCTGGGCCAGGATGGCCATCGACATGGCTTGGCGGCGTGCCTCGACCACCTGCTCACCTGCCTTGGCCACATCGATCGACGCTGGGCCGGACAGCACGTTGAACAGGTTCCAGGTGACCTTCACGCCGTAGTCGGCCCAGTGCTGGTTGGTCAGGAAGCTGTTGCTGTCGTAATGGCCGCCAGCGGAGAACTCCAGGCCCGGCAACATGCGCAGCATCGACTTGCGCACCTCGGCGGCGCTGATGCGTGCCTGGTAGTCCTGCTCGCGCAGTTCCGGGCGTGAGGCCAGGGCCTGCTGCTCGAGGCTGTCCAGCCCGACCTTGAGTTCGGGCACGCTGTAGTCGTCGCTGGCGGCCAAGGTCAGGTCGGTGCCCGGCGGCAGGTTGATCAGCGCGCCGAGCTCGGTCTTGGCCAGCGACAGGGCGCGGCGTTGTTCCTCTAGCTGGCGGGTGGCTTCGATCAGTGAGCGCTGGTAGTTGAGCGCCTGGATCTGGTCGCCGATGCGCTGTTCGCCCATGCGCTGGCTGTTGTCACGCGCCTGGTCCACCCGCACCATCAAGGCATCGATCTGCTTGAGCAGGCGCTCGGCAGCCACCGCCCGCCAGTAGGCCGAGCGCACGTCCTGGATGATGGTCTGCACCACCTTGCGCCGGCGTTCCTGCACGATCAGGCGCTGGTCGCCCTGCTGTTTGGCGCTGACATAGCTGACACCGAAGTCCAGCACGTTCCACACCATGGTCAGGTCCGCCACGTCGCGGTCGCGGTCCTGGGAGGTGGAGGGTTCCAGCGACTGGGTGTTGGTCAGCACGCTGCGGCTGCTGGCGGCGCTGGTGTTGCTGCGCCCGGCATAGCCTGCCGACATCGCCATGCGTGGCAGCATGTCGAACGTGGCCAGGTCGACCTGGCGCTGGGCCAGGGCTTCTTCCATCACCTTTAGCCGCGCTTCCAGGTTGTACTTGACCGCGCGGGCCATTGCCTGGTGCAGGGTCAGCGGACCTTGCAGTGCCTCCTGGCCCTTGAACATGCTGGCCAGGTCGTCACGCGCGCGCTGTTCGCTGACGCTGCGCTCGATCGGCTGGGTCTTCACGGCACAACCTGTCACCGCCAGTGCCAACATGCTGATCGCAAATATCCTTGATGCCTTGCTCATCCCCACCGCCCCCTGGTACTGCTTTTTGATATCCATTGTGTTGTTATCCGCCATGGCTCTGGCTCACGCCTCGGGCATGGGTGCCTTGATCTGTCCGAGCGCCAGCGCCAGCTCCCTGACCTGGCGCTGCTCGCCCTCCTTGAAAGCCTGCAACTGCTGCCCCAGCGTCGGCGCACCGGCCTGGCCCTCGCCGCCCTGGCGCCACGGGTTGCCGCCACTGAGCTCATACTGGCCGCCGTCGTCCGGCAGCGTCTTGTCGAAAATATTGGCCAGGCTGCTGGCGCCGAACACGCTGGCATCTCCACCGCCAAAGCCGAGGAAACCGCTGCCGCTGCCGTTGCCGATGGCGGAGCCGCCCTGCTGCCCTGCGAACACCTGGGCAAGGTAGCTGGGCGCCAGGGCACCCTCGCGGATAAAGATGCTGCCCAGCGGCGGCAGCCCACCGCCAACACTCGGCACTTCGAACAACGGTACTGGCAGCAAAGGTGACTGGAACGCCGAGAACGCTGGCGCCGCTGTGCCGGGCAGGGGCAGTGGCTGGCCGGCGAGGCTTGGCGGCGCGGCCGGGTAGGCCAGGAACTGCGTGTCAGCGCCCGTGCTCTGCAGCGCACTGCCCTGGCCGACGAAACCGCCCTCCAGCCCGTTGCCCGCCATGTCACTGATACCCGTGCCGCTGTTGTTCAAGGCCAAGGCCAGGCTGCCGCTGCCGGCAACCCCCACGGCATTCACCTGCCAGGTGCGGCTGTCGATCTGCACCAGTGATTGCAGGGTGCCGCTGGCGTTGCCGCTCGCTACCAGTTGGAAGTCGCTCAAATCGACGCCGCGAACCGCTTCACTGAAGGTCACGATAAAGCCCTGGCTACCGCTGCCATTGACAGGCATCGGCACGATCGACTCGACGCTCGGCAAGCGGGTATCGACGATGACGCCCGTGCTGTCGCCAACCGCCCCCAGCCCTGGCTGCAAGGCATTGCCGGCAGCGTCGTGCAAGGTCGCGCCATTGGCGGCCAGGCCCACAACCTGGATGCCGTCGGCATCGTTGTCGCCAGCCTGGATGCGGTACTGGAACACCAGCGTCGGCGTGCCGGAGCCAGCGACGAAATCGGCATACACCGTACGCCCGCCCACATCCAGTGCCAGCTGCGGTGTGCCGTCGACAATCACCGCTTCGCTGGTATCCACCACGAAGGTCAGGGTATCGCCGGTGTTGTAATGCACGCCCACCGGCACGCTGACGCTAGTCACCGTGGGGGCGTCATGGTCGACGGTGTACACCGCGCCGGTCAGGCCGCCCGTGAGCACGTTGCCGGCCACATCGCTGATGGCGGTGCCTGCAGCCTTCAAGTTCAAGCCCAGGGTACCGCTGCCGCTGACACCGCTGGCGGTGATCTCGTAGACGCCATCGCTTATCTGCCGCAGGCCGCTGAGCGTCGCGCTGGCGGTACCGCTGGCGACCAGGCTGAAGTCGGCCAGGTCAACGCCGTTGACGCGCTCGCTGAAGGTGACGGTGAAGCGAACGCTCTGGGCGTTGCTCGGGGATGGGTCGAGGGTGACGATGCCGACAGCTGCCGGTGCCAGTGTATCGACCAGCACCGTGCTCGTGTCGGCGATGCCATTCAAGGCCAGGTTCATGGCATTACCCTGGGCATCGCTCAGGGTGGCGCCGTTGGCCGACAGGCCGGTCACGCGGATGCCATCGCTGTCATTGTCGCCGGCCTGGACGATGTACTGGAACACCAGGGTCGGCGTGCCAGCACCGGCTATCAACTCGGCGAACACCGTGCGCCCGCCGACGTCCAGCGCCAGGCGTGGCGAACCGGCCACCTGCACTGCCTCACTGGCATTGACCACGAACACCAGCGCGTCGCCGGCGTTGTAGGAAACGCCGGCCGGCCCACCGACACTGGTCACGCTGGGGACGCGGGTGTCGATGGCGTAGTTGTTGGAAATGCTGCTGCCCACACCAGCGTTACCAGAGGCCGTGGCAACTACCCCGCTGTTGTCCAGAGACACGAGGTTGCTGGTGTCTTCGACATTGCTGGTCGGTGTCAGGGTCGCGGTCCAGGTGATGCCCCCGTCCTGGCTGCTCAGGTTGCTCAGCACGCCATTGGCCGCGCTCATGTCAGCCAAGGTAAACCCACTGACCGCTTCGCTGAACGTGATGGTCACCAGGCTGGACTCGCCCGCCCGCAACGCATTGTCGGCCACCACGAGGGTGGCGGTGGGCACAATGGTGTCGACCGCGTAGTTGCCCGAGGACGTGGTGCCGCTGCCAAGGTTGCCGGCCAGGTCGGCGATGCCTGTGTTGGCCAGGGTGATGACATTGGTGGCGTCCCGCACACCCACGGCTGGGGTGAAGGTGGCTGTCCAGGTGATGCCGCCGTCGGTGCTGGAAACCGCGCTCAAGGTGCCATTGGCAACCGTCAGGTCGGCATTGGTGAAGCCTGTCACCGCTTCGCTGAAGGTGATGGTCACCTGGCTGGTTTCGCCGAGGGTCAGGTTGCTGTCGGCGACCACGATGGTGGCCGTCGGGCGCAGGCTGTCGATGGCGTAATTGTTCGAGTCGGTGGTGCCGGACCCTGCGTTGCCCGCCAGGTCCGCCACGCCGGTGTTGTCCAGGGTGATCAGGTTGCTGGTATCGCTGATGCCGGCTGAGGGTGTCAATGTCGCCGTCCAGGTCAGGCCACCGTCGCTGCTGGCGAGCCCGCTGAGGGTACCGTTGGCCACGCTCAGGTCGGCCAGGCTGAAGCCGACCACCGGCTCGCTGAAGGTGATGGTCACCAGCGACGTCTCGCCAATCGCCAGTTGGCTGTCGGCCACCACGATGGTGGCTGTCGGGCGCTGGGTGTCGATGGCGTAGTTGTTCGAATCGGTGGTGCCGACACCGGCGTTGCCGCTCTGGCCGGCCACGCCGGTATTGTCCAGGCTGATCAGGTTGCTGGTGTCGGTGACATTGCTGGTGGGGGTGAAGGTGGCGGTCCAGGTGATGCCGCCATCGCTGCTGCTCACCGCACTCAGGGTACCGTTGGCCACGGTCAGGTCGGCATTGTTGAAGCCGCTCACCGCCTCGCTGAAGGTGATCGTCACCAGGCTGGTTTCGCCAATGCTCAAGGCAGTGTCGGCCACCACGATGGTGGCGGTAGGGACGATGGTGTCGACCGAGTAGTTGCTCGAAGAAGTGGTGCCGGTGCCAAGGTTGCCGGCCAGGTCGGCGATGCCCGTGTTGGCCAGGGTGATGACATTGGTGGCGTCCCGCACACCCACGGCTGGGGTGAAGGTGGCTATCCAGGTGATGCCGCCGTCGGCACTGGAAACCGCGCTCAAGGTGCCATTGGCAACCGTCAGGTCGGCATTGGTGAAGCCCGTCACCGTTTCGCTGAAGGTGATGGTCACCTGGCTGGTTTCGCCCACGGTCAGGTTGCTGTCGGCGACCACGATGGTGGCGGTCGGGCGCAGGCTGTCGATGGCGTAATTGTTCGAATCGGTGCTACCGGACCCTGCGTTGCCCGCCAGGTCCGCCACGCCGGTGTTGTCCAGGGTGATCAGGTTGCTGGCGTCGGTGACATTGCTGGTGGGCGTGAAGAGGGCGGTCCAGGTGATGCCACCGTCTGAACTGGCAACCGCGCTCAGAGTGCCGTTGCTCACGGTCAGGTCGGCATTGCTGAAGCCGACCACCGCCTCGCTGAAGGTGAAGGTCACCAGCGACGTCTCGCCAATCGCCAGTTGGCTGTCGGCCACTACGATGGTTGCGGTCGGGCGCTGGGTGTCGATGGCGTAGTTGTTCGAATCGGTGGTGCCGAAGCCCGCGTTGCCACTGCTCTGGCCCACCACACCGCTGTTGTCGAGGGTGATCAGGTTGGAGGTATCGGTGACATTGCTGGCGGGCGTGAAGGTGGCGGTCCAGGTGATCCCGCCGTCGCTGCTGGAGAGCCCGCTCAGGGCGCCGTTGGCCACGGTCAGGTCAGCAGGGGTGAAGCCAGTCACCGCCTCACTGAAGGTGATGGTGACCAGGCTGGTCTCACCGATACGCAGGGCCGAATCGCTGACCACGATCGTCGCCGTGGGTTGCAGGGTGCTGACCGCGTAGTTGCTCGAGTCGGTGGTGCCGCTGCCAGCATTGCCGGCCAGGTCGGTCACGCCGTTGTTGGCCAGGGTGATGACATTGGTGGCGTCCTGCACGTTGATCGACGGCGTGAAGGTGGCCGTCCAGGTGATGCCGCCGTCGCTGCTGGACAGCCCGCTCAGGGTGCCGTTCGGCGCCGACAGGTCGGCCAGGGTGAAGCCAGACACCGCTTCGCTGAAGGTGATGGTCACCGTGGTGCTTTCACCTACGTTCAGCGCAGTGTCGGCCATCACGATGGCTGCAGTTGGGCGCTGGGTGTCGATGGCGTAGTTGTTCGAGCCGGTACTGCCAGTGCCGGCGTTGCCAGCCGTGTCGACCACGCCGGTATTGTCCAAGGTGATCAGGTTGCTGGTGTCGGTGACATTGGCAGCGGGCGTGAAGGTGGCGGTCCAGGTGATGTTGTCGCTGGTGCTCAGGCCGCTGAGCGTGCCGTTCTGTACTGTGAAGTCGGCCAGGGACAGCCCGGAGACGGGTTCATTGAAAGTGATGGTGACGGTGCTGGTGTCGCCAATGGCCAGGTTGCTGTCGGCGACCACGATGGTCGCGACCGGCCGCACGGTGTCGATCGCGTAATTATTGGAGTCGGTGGTGCCGGTACCGGTGTTGCCGGCAGCGTCGGTCACGCCGGTGTTATCCAGGCTGATCAGGTTGCTGGCGTCGGTGACATTGCTGGTAGGCGTGAAGGTGGCGGTCCAGGTGATGCCGCCATCGCTGCTGCTCACCGCGCTCAGGGTGCCGTTGGCCACGGTCAGGTCGGCATTGCTGAAGCCCGTCACCGCCTCGCTGAAGGTGATGGTCACCAGGCTGGTTTCGCCAATGCTCAAGGCAGTGTCTGCAACCACGATTGTCGCTACCGGGCGTTGGGTATCGACGCTGTAGTTGTTCGAGTTGGTGGTGCCGGTGCCGGCGTTGCCAGCACTGTCAGTGACCCCGGTGTTGTTCAGGGTAATGAGGTTGGTGGCATCGGTAACGTTGCTGGTGGGCGTGAAGGTGGCGGTCCAGGTGATACCGCCATCGCTGCTGCTGAGCGTGCTCAAAGTACCGTTGGCCACGCTCAGGTCAGCAGTGGTGAAGCCGCTTACCGCCTCGCTGAAGGTGATCGTCACCAGGCTGGTCTCGCCCGCGCGCAAGGCATTGTCTGCGACGACGAGGGTGGCGGTAGGGCGCTGGGTATCGATGCTGTAGCTCGGCGACACGGTGGTGCCACTGCCAGCATTGCCCGCCAGGTCAGCGACGCCGGTATTGTTCAGGGTGATCGCCGCACTGGCGACCGTGATGTTGGTGCTCGGGGTGAAGGTAGCCGTCCAGGTGAGGCCACCATCACTGCTGCTCACTGCCGACAGGGTACCGCCCACCACCGTGAGGTCAGCATTGCTGAAACCCGTCACGGCTTCGCTGAAGGTGAAGGTCACGGTCGCTGTGTCGCCGACTTTCAGTGCGGTGTCACTGAGGCTGATGGTAGCGGTGGGCGGCACGGTCTCGCGGACAGTTACCAGCACCGTGGCGGTACCGGAGGTAGCGCCATCGCCGTCGCTGACGGTTACCGAAACCGCTCGGCTGGCCTGGCCGATGCCATTGCCGGCATTGCCGTTGTCATACGTGATACTGCGCACCAGCGCCTGTACCGCCGCGGCGGTGGCATTGGCGTTGAAGGTCACCACCAGGCTGGCGCCGCCTGTGCCGCCGGCCACGGTGCCGATGGCCACGCCGCCGTAACTCACGGTATTGCCACTGAGGCTGATCTGCCCGGCGCCGTTACCCACGCTGCGGATACCCAGGGTGTCTTCGCCGGCTACGCCGTTGGCGCTGATCGAAGCGGTAAGGTTGCCACCGCCAAAATCAGCCGAGTCGCTGTCGCTGACCGTGGCATTGCTACCCGCGTCGAGCAGTATCGCGCCGTTGCCTTGGGTAAATACCGCGCTGTCGCCATTGAGGTTACCGATTACCGGGGCGCTGTTCTGCGGCAGCACGGCCACCGAAGCGGTACGCGTGGTGCTGCCCATGTCATCGTTGACGCTGACGGTCACGGTGCGGGTGCCCGTGGTATAGGCCGCCGCCGCGTTGCCATAGGCCACCGATGCCAGCACTGCCCGGTACTGGGCCAGGGTGGCGACACCGCTCAGGGTCAGCACGGCGCTGCCCGAGCCGCTGACAGTGATGCCGAACCCGGCAGCCGTGGCGATCTGCGCTGCGCTGAGCGACAAGGTTTCGTTGGCGCCATCGGCCACACCGCTCAGCGTCAGGGAGGCCCCGCTCACCTGGGTGTCGCCGTCAGTCTGGGTGAGGGAGATGTTCGGCACGATCGCCACTGCGGTGCCGGTGAAGTTCACCGTGCTGTCGTTGCCGCCAGTACCGATGTCCAGGTCAACCACCGGTGGTGCCGAGTACAGCACCTCGTAGGCACCGATATCCACACCGCCCCCGCGAGGCCGCTCGAAACCGCGCAGGTCGGTGGCCGGCGCACCGCTGCTGGTGCCCTGGTCGATGGCATTGCTGGCCGTGGAGGCCAGGCGGTAATCACCCCCGGCAGCATTGACGAAGTTGACCGTGGTGCCGATCAGGTTGGTGATGCTGGTGTAGCCGCTGCCGGTGACGGCATCGGCCGCAGCACCGTTGACGGTGTTGCCGGTGAGGATGGAGTTCTGCACCGTGATAGTGCCGCCCTGGCCATTGACCCAGCCAAGGCCCGCGGAGGTGATGCTACCGGTACTGGTATTGAGAAATACGTTATTGGCAATGGTGCTGTTGACGATGTTGACCGAACCACCCGCGTTGTTCAGGACGATCACTGCCCCCCCGGCGACGGTGCCGGTCGCAGCGTAGGTGCCGGTGTTGTTGTAGATCGCCACGTTTTCCAACACATGGTTGTTGGCGCCACCCAAGCGCACCAGCGATGACATCCCGGTGGCCCCGACAATACTGCCGCTGTTGTCATGAATGGTGGTGTTGCGCACCACTACCGCGGAGCCGACAGTGGTCGCCGAGTTGATCACTGCACCGGCGTTGTTCTGGAAGTTCGAATCTTCAATGGTGATCGAGCCACTGTTGGCACGGATCGCGCCACCGACGAGGTTGCCCGAGAACTCACGAAAATCAAGGTTGCGCACCGTCAGCACGCCGCCGCTGTTGCTCTGCAGCCCCGACGCCTCGGTGGCATCACGCACACCGTTGTTGTTGACGTCGCCACTGAGGATGATGTCGCCTCGGCCGTCGCCATCCACATCACCGTTGATGGTGATGTTGCTGGTGACCAGCAACGCCGAAGCGGTGGACCAGCGGATGGTCTGGCCACTCAGCGATTGATGGAACACGATGATGTCGCTGCCACTGCCAGCGGCAGAGCCGTCCACCGAGGCGTCGGTGTTGGCGGCCTGGATCGCTTCGGCCAGCGAGACCAAGCCGTTGGCCTGAACGGACGAGGCATCGGTGTCGGTTACCGTGATGGTCGCCAGCGACGTATTGAACGCCGTCAGGTCACCACGTTGCACGCCAACGCCCGTAGCGACCACGCCGTAGACGGTTTCCAGTTCCCAGTCCTCGCCGGCGCGGTTGCCGGTCGAGTCGGCAGACGCGCCTACATCGGCGCCGCTCAGCCTTGCCACTTCATCAACGAACAGCTGGCCATCACTGCCCTGGCCGGTGTTGCAGGCGAAAAAGCGGATGTCGCCACCCTCGGCCAGGCTGGCGCCGATGCGCGCCAGGTCGGCCTGATGGCTGGCCAGCTGGTTGGCCCAGATGGCGTTGCCGGCCAGGTACACATAGCCGCTGTCGCCGTGGCTGATGATGTCGATGGACGTGACATCGGTACGGCCGTCGAGGTAATCAGCGATCTGCTTGAAACCGTCTTTGCCGTTCTCCAGCACCACCACCTCGACCCCGGCGGGCAGGCCGGCGATGAGCTTCTGGTAGTCACTGACGGCGGAGTCGACGAACACCACTTCGTGGCGCTCGGCGGCCAGGGTAGCCGGCGCCGTCGCGGGTGCGGCCTGCTGCGCGCTTTCGTGGCTGGCGCTGTCCTGGGTGCTGGCCGTATCGCTGGCGGTAGCGGTGTCCTTGCTGGTGGCCGTGGCAGTGGCAGTGGCTGCCTCTGCGGCCTGGGCGCCCTGATCGGCGACCACGGCCACCGAAGCATCGAACATCATGCGGGGTTCCAAGGCCTGAATCAGGCTCGGCCGGCTCATGGAAACGCTGGGGTTTTGGTTCTTCTTGTTTCGCTTCCAGAATGCCATGCCGACCTCATTCAGCCCTTGGGCTGGTTGATCCTGTCACTGCGCCAGGCAATGGCGCATCCTTGTTGAAAACCCTGTTGCACCGCGGGGCGCCGAGATGCCCCCGCAGTGCCCTGCACGGCCTTGACTCAGTTACGGCTCGGGAAGATGCCTTCCAGGGCGATGATGAAGTTCATGCCCAGGTAGGGGTTCTGCACAGACACCGGCAGCGAGCCACCACCGAGGTTGACGGTGGTTTGAGGCACCGTGACGTTGAACGGCTTGAGGCTGGTGTTGGGCGTGTCACTGGAATAGATATCCGCCGCCGTCCCTGCACCCGAACTGTCAAAAGACTTGGCCAGCACGTTGCCAGACGAAGGTGCCGAAGCGTTGGCATCGCCTTCCACCGCCGGTATGGCCACCGAGACGGTCTGCGCAGGGATCATCGCCTGCTGCATCGGCATGTTCGGCTGCAACAGCGTGACCTCGTTGGCACCGGCAGCTTCACCCTGCACCACGTTGTCCAGGCCTGGCCCGGTGCCGAAACCGATTGGCCCGCGGCCGCGCAGGTCGGGCAGGGCGAAGGTGGTGCGGCCATCACCGCCATATGTGGTGCCAAGCAGTGCGAACAACGCGTTGTTCTGGGCAATGCTCATCAACTGGCCTTGGCAGAATGCCCAGCCGCGTGGCGCGAAAGTGCCTGCGAACATCTTGATCTCACCGAGAAACGGATCCATTTGCTGCTCTCCTATGACTATCTGCAAGGCGGACCGGGCGGCCCGTTAAAGGGGTTCAGGAACGATGCATCTTCAGGTACAGGCCATTGTCGTCGACCACTTCGAAGCCACTGCGCTGGTAAAGGCGCACGGCCGGGCTGTGGGCAATGACGTGCAAACCGGCGCTCTGGCCCTGGCGGTCAGCCTGTGCCAGCCACTGGCGCAGCAGACGTGTGCCGATACCCTGGCCCTGCCAGGCGGGCAACAGGGCCATATCGATGATCTGCAGGTGGCTGTCGGCCCAGTGCAGGGATGCACGGCCGATAGGTTCGTGGGCGGTTTCGATGATCAGAAAGCAGGCGTCGGGGTACTGCGCCTGGTAATGAAGGTGCTGGGCACGCCACTGCTGGTCGAGAAAATGCTCGATCGTTGCCTGGTCCCACGCCAGCGTGGCCATTTCGGTGGCCCGGTTGGTAGCGTACAAGGCACGCAGAAACACTTGGTCAGCGTCCACCACGGGGCGCAGAAGCACTTCAGATGTCGGCATCGAGTCACGCTTCCCTGCTGTAGTTACCCCTTGGTGGGGGGCACATCCAAGTGAATTGTCCTACACGATGGCGTTTAGCGTAGTCGATTGTCGGGGCAAATCGCCACTACCGAACAGGGCGATTTACACAGTTTTCTCAAACAGCTGTTCCAAGCCTTTTGACGCCAGTTTTCAGGCGTTATGCAAGCGTATGAATTCTAAGCAGTTATAGGGTTCCAACGCCCATTGACGCACACCTTCAAGCACGTGCTCGCTGGCTTGCGCTCGCTTGCGCTGGCTGTCAGCACTGAAGTTCATGCCCGGTTGCTTGGCGTCGAACGCGGCCACTTCCCGCAACGACGGCACATCGCCCGGCATCACGCCGAACACTGGGGCCAGGCGCCCCCAGATGGCCTCAGGCAGTTCACTGTAGTTGACGGCAATGCCGCCATGCTCCCGGCATAGCTGCAGGCCGGCCTTGAGGATCTCACCCACTACCCGGCAGGTGTATTGCACCGTGTCCGTGCCCTCGGCGCTGCCCAGCAAGGTGTCCAGCGCCGACGTGCCAAGCAGGCCCGGCACGCGGTGCATGCCGGCCTGGCGCAACTGCGAGACCACGATCTCCAGCGGGTCGCGATAGAGGAAGATCCGCGGCACGTCGGGGTAAAGTTCGGCCAGCAAGGGCGCCTCGAACACGTTCCAGGCATCGAGCTTGATCACCAACCGGCGCTCCTCGCCTAGGCGCCGCTGGCCGTAGGCTGAAAGCAGTGCGCGCACGCCTTCGGCCTGCCAGTGCCTGGCCTCTGGGTCCTGCAGCGGTGCCCTGAGCAGGTTGTCCAACGGTGGCGGCTCACTGAGCACGATGTTGTGCGCCTGGCTGGCCATCAGTTGTGCGATCAGGGTGGAGCCACAGCGCGAGGCATGGAACACCAGCACCGAGGGTGCCAGGCCTGGGCTGCTCTCCTGCCAGTCCAGCAGTGCCTGCAAGCTAGTGTTACGGCGCAGGGCCTGGTTGAACGGCAGGCGCAACGCCTGATCGACGTCGTCTCGGAAAAACGGCCTGGTCAGGGCCTGCTGGCCAAACCAGCACCAGTCCAGGCGCCACTCACCCTGCTCACGCCACAGGCGAATGGGCATCCAGCCGTGAAAACTGCCCGAGGCATTCAGATTCGCCATTGATCGCTCCATGCTTGCTTGCCTTGGCGCATGGCACTGAGCACCTCGGCTTCGGAAAACACCAGGCCCAGGGGTGCGCCGAGGGCAATGGCCGCTGCCACGAAGGCCCGTGGGTCGTCCAATACCTGCAGCTTGGCTGCCAGGGCAGGGTCATGCGCCACGTGCTCACGCAAGCGCTCGAATGCCTGCGCTGCCCGCCCCGGGCTCAAAGCCGGGGTCAGCGCCCGCCCTTGGGCGATCAACCCGAGCAGCCAGGTGTCGGGCAAGCAGTCGAGCACCAGGTGGATACGCTCACCGGGGCCGGGGTTGTGCACCCGATGCGCACGTGACAGGTCGACGAACCAGCACTCGCCCGCCTGCATGGGGACCTGCAGGCTGTCGACGATAAACTCAACGCCAGGTGGGCTCAGCAGTGGCACATGCAGGCGCAGGCAGCCGCCAGGGCGCCCCAGGTCAGGGTCGCGGTGCTCGTGAATTCGCGCGCCCTCCCCCAGGCGCAGCAGGCGTGCGGCCTGCAGTGTCGCGCGAAATGGCGCCAGCGCGGCCTGCCACGCCGTCTCCTGGTGCCACCAGGCCAGCTTCACCGGCGCGCCGCGGCCGGGTGCAAGCGGCACAGGGGCATCCTCGGCACTGACCAGCGCCACACCGCTCCAGTCGCCCTCGTGATAACCACGGTTGAAATGCGCCTGCCAGGCCCCTGCCTGCACCCGTTCCAGCGCCTGCAGCAATGCCGGCAGGTCGATGGCAAGCGGCAGCCGGGAACATAGCGGCAGCGAGATTTCGCTCATGACTGCTCCTTGTGGTGAATTCGCCCTAGAAACCACTTTCGCGCACGCCCAAGGCCGCCAATCTGCGCCAGGCCGCGCCCAGCAGCGACTCGCGAGCGCCTTCGAGCACCACCACCCCACGCAACGGTTGGGCCACATCAGCCACGTCCACCCGCGGGCTCAGGCGCACCCCGTACTGCGCCTGCAGCGGCTGGGCACGTTGTTGCCCATCGCGGCGCACGGCCACCGGGCCATGCCGGTCAGACGCCAGCGCCTGCAGGTCCAGCGCGGCAACGCCGGTAGCGTCTACCTGCTCCACGCGCACGGGCAAGGCCGCCCGCGCCGGGTCATCGGCAATGAAGCGCCCTTCACTGCCAGCGGCCACGCGCCACAAATCGGCCTCACCCAGGTAACCACGCAGGCGCACCCCCGGTTCGACCACCCGCCCCAGGGGCTGGCCGGTATTGACCCACTGCCCTGCCTGCAGGTCCCGAGGCATGTCGCGCCACACGCCCGCCGCCGGCGCGCGCAATTGCAAGCGTTCACGCTGGGCAGCCAGGCCCCGGTACTCGGCCACTGCCTCGGCCAGTTGCTGCTCGAGCACCCCGGCATCACTGGCGGTGGCGCTGCGCCCGGACTGACGGCGCAACAGCAACTGCAGAATGTCTATTTCGCGGCGCACGATCTTCAGGCGCGAATCCAGGTCAGGCGATTCCAGCTCCAGCAGCAACTGCCCCTGGGCGACCGTCTGGCCATCGTGCACCTGCAACTGCTTCACCCGCGCCGCCACCGGCGCATGCAAGGCGCTCACCCGCGATGCCTCAAGCATCGCTGGCACCTCCACGGCACCGCGCCAGGGCACGGCCAGCAGCACCAACAGCAGCATCAACCCCAGGCCCAGCGCCAGCGTCTTGCGCGGCTGGGCCTGGTCACGGCGCAGCCACCACTGCTGCAGCTCTTTGAATACCGGCAAGCCGATGAACCACACCAGTTCCACCAGCATCAGGAAAATACCCAGCACCTTGAAGAACAGGTGATACACCGCCAGGGCGATACCAAAGAACAACAGTGCACGCCATATCCAGGCGCAATAGCCCCAGATCAGCAGGCGCTTGCGCATCCGCGGTGGCCACGGCTCCGGCATCGTCTCGCCATAGCCGAACAACGCCTCACGCAGGCGCCACCGGCACAGGGCGAAGGCGCGTTGCTGCAGGTTTTCCACCCCTAACAGGTCACTGACCAGAAAGTACCCGTCAAAGCGCATGAACGGGTTCAGGTTGACCAGCAAGGTGGTGATCCACGTGGCACTGGCCAGCATGAACGCGGCGGTGCGCAGCGGCCCATCGGGCAGCAGCGACCAGGCCAGCAGCGCCAACACCGCCAGCACCAGTTCAGCGAACACCCCACCTGCATCGATCAGCAGCCGTGAGCGCCGGTCGCTGACGCGCCAGGCATCGCTGACATCGGTGTAGAACATCGGCAGCAGCACCATGAACGCCAGCCCCATGCTCTGCACACGGCAGCCGGCGCGCTTGGCCATGTAGGCATGGCCGAACTCGTGGCAAAGCTTGGCCAACGCCAGGGCCAGGCCAAAGGCGAGCATGCCGCCGAGGCTGAACAGGTGCGGGAACGTGGCGATGAAGCGCGACCAGTCGCGAATCACCAGGAACAGGCCAAGCACCAGCAGCGCCGGCAGGCCAAAACGCAGCAGCCAGCCACCGTGGCGTTCGAGCAGCGGCCAGGTACGGTTGAGAAAGGCATCCGGGCGCCACAGCGGGATGCGGAAGAACAGGTACTGGTGCAACGCTTTCTGCCACAGGCCCTGTTGGCTGGCGGCGGCCTTCACGGCATAACTCTGGCGCTGCTTGGGGTCGTTGGCGCTGAGCAGGTCGTGGTGGCCGAGAAACGCCAATAGGTCCTCCACCTCCCGGGGCTCCAGAGGCAGGCCCGGCTCGGCATTGGCAGCTGCCAGCACCCGTTGCGGCTCACCCAGCGGCCAGTGGCGAAGCAAGCGCACCGCGGCCGCGCCTAGCTTGAAATAACGGCCGCGCAATGGGTCGGCCAAGGTCCATTGCGGGGCACCGTCAAACGCTGGTGCCGCAGGTGAGAGCTGCAGGTCCGCACGCAGCGCCGGCAACATTACAGGCCCAGCCCTTGGCGCAGGGCCGCCAGAGGCCGGCGCAGCAGGTAATAGGCCAACGGCGCGCGTTCGCCGTAGAGTTTGGCAGTACCGCGCAGGCCGATGCGTGGTGAGGCCTCGACGAATGACGCATCCAGCCGGTAGGCAAGCTGCCCGGCGGCGGTGGTCTGGGCCTCGTAGGCGGCGCGTTCGAGCTTCGCCACGTGCCGATGCAGGGGGTCGCTGTCGAGGAACAGCGCCACCTCGGCCCCCGGCTGCAGGGCGATGGCATCGCCGACCGGCAACTCCAGGCGCAGCTCGGCCTGCTCGGGGTCGGCCAGTTGCATCAGGCGCTCGCCGGTCTGCACCGGTTTGCCGGTCCAGCGCTCTACATCGGCGAACACCGCAATGCCGTCACGTTCGGCGCGGATTTCGCTGCGCGCCAGCAACTGGCGGGCATAGTCGAGCTCGGCGCGCTTCTGTTCGACGCGAGCGGCCAGCAAATCCAGGCGCGCGCTGGAATCGGCATCGGTAAAGGCGCGCTGGGTACTGACCTTGAGTTCGGCCTCCGCCACGCCCAAGGTACGTGCGGCCACATCGGCCTGGGCCTTGAGGGCGGTGGCATCGAAGCGCACCAACAAATCCCCGGCCGCCACACGCTGGTTAGGCTTGACCAGGAACTCAGCCACCACACCCTCCAGCGGCGCCGCCACCACCCAGCCACCACGCGGCACCACCTCGGCCGGCGCCAGCACCGACTGGCGCACCGGCAGCAACAACACCAGCAGGGCGACCGCCAGCACGGCCAGCAAGCGCCGCCGCGGCCAGCGCAGGCGCCATGGGCGTACCGGGTTCAGGGCCTGCCAGGCATGCGCATAGGTTTCTCCCAGCTGCACCAGCAAAGCCTGCTCGGCGGCGTTGAACGCTTGCTCGCGGGCCAGCCACAAGCCGCCGAAGGCTTCACCCTTGCGGTCGTGCAACGGCAACCAGAAGGCTTGCCCTGCCGACAACGCCTGCCAGTCGGCGAGTATCTGGGCATCCAGCACGCTGGGGTCGACCTCACCGGCCTGTCCAGCGACACCGGCAGCCTGCAGCTTGCCCACGGCACGTTCGACAAAGGCCACGAACGGTGCATTGGCTTCCACCACGCTGATGCCGGTCAGCGCCTGCACCTTGCCGGCGATCAGTAACGCGGCATGGCGAAAAGCAAACATCGCCTGGCCGTCGTTGACCATGGCATAGGCCAACTGCTCGCTAGTGCTGGCCTGGCGCGCCTGGCGCTGGAGCCCCAGAAACAAGGCAAAGGCGCGCTCCGCCGTACCATGGGCAGCGGCGGTCATGGCTGCTGCGCAAAGTGGGCCGTACCGCTCATGCCCGCCAGCAAACCGTGGGTGTCGCTGGGCAGTTCTCCGATCAGCAGCAGCGTCTGGCTGCCTTCATCGATTCGCGCGCCCACACGCTTGACCGTGGCCCCCAACGGCTGGCCGGTTTCGTCCGGGGTGAACTGAAAGCTTTGCCCGGGCTTGAGCCTGGCCAGCCAGCGCGAGGGCACCAGCAACTGGATTTCCAGCGAACGGTTGTCCACCACCTCCAGCAGCGGGGCGCCGTTGGCGACGCTTTCGTGGGGCTGGGCACGGCGCTGTACCACTCGTCCATCGAACGGGGCGGTGACCACACAGCGTTTGACCTGCACCTGGTAGACCTGGGCTTCGGCCTGGGCCTGGGCTTGCTTGGCCTCAGCCAGCGACACCTCGAACTGCCCCACCGATTTCAGTGCGGCGAGTTGCCGGTTGTGGTTGAGCTCTTCGCGGCTTGCGCGCACCGCCGCCTGGGCGGCATTGAGCTGGGCCTGGTAGGCCGAGCAGTCGAAGCGCGCCAGGGTGCTGCCCTTCTTGAAAGCCTCGCCATCGGCATATGGCATCTCGACGATGCGCCCGGCCAGCTCACTGGCCAGCACGGCCTGATGACGCGCACGCAACACGCCACGGGCGCTTTGCTCGGCGCCTGCATCGCTGGCGCTCGGCGCATCCAGCAGCGGGTCGGCTGGCGCCTGCGCGGCCAGTGCCAATGGCAGGTGCAACATACTCAAGGCCAAAGCCAGTCGAATCCCACGACACATGTTGCACACTCCCTTGCGAGCTGGATGAGCGGAGTGTACGAAAAAACTGATGGCACGGATACATCACACCGATGGGGCCACCAGCGGCCGGTAGACCCGGCCACTGGGGCGGCGTGGGCGCCGTTGCTCAACCGAGCGAGCGCGCTCCGGCCACTTGCCGCTCATGCCCGCGCGTGGTGACGATGCCAAGGAAGGAAATGAAGATCGCCAGGCCCAAGGTCGAACTCACCTCCGCCCGATGCTCGGGCGTATACATCATCACCGCCAACGCCCCGGCAATGAAAATGATCACCGCCCAGGTCAGCCAAGGGAACAGCCACATACGGAACTTCAGTTCCGCGTTTTCACGCTCCAGGCGGCGGCGCATGCGCAACTGAGAGATGGCGATGACCATGTACACCAGCAGCGCAATCGCGCCAGAGCTGGCCAGCAGGAACTCGAACACACCCTTGGGTGCGAAATAGTTGAGGATGGCGATGGCCGCGCCGATCAGGGTGCTACCGAACACGGCAGCGCGTGGCACGCCGACCTTGGAGGTCTTGTTGAGGAAGGCCGGTGCATCACCGCGCTTGGCCAGCGAGTACATCATCCGCGAAGCGATATAGATCGACGAGTTCATGCAACTGGTCACGGCCACCAGCACCACCAAATCGACCATGAAGGCGGCATTGGGGATGTTCATGATTTCCAGCGCACGCTGGTAGGAACCCACCACCGCAAGCTGCGGGTCGTTCCACGGCACGATCGAGATGATCACGAAGATCGACAGGATGTAGAAGGTGCTGATGCGCCAGATCACCGAGCGCGTGGCCTTGGCGATGTTGCGCGACGGGTCGCTGGATTCGGAGGCGGCAATGGTCACCGCTTCGGTGCCGATGAAGCTGAACATCACGGTGATGAACGCACCGATCACGGCAGACCAGCCGTTGGGCGCAAAGCCGCCATAGGCGCTCATCAAGCCGCTCAAGCCGCTGACTTCGCGGTTGGGCAACCAGCCCATCAGGGCGGCAAAGCCCAAGCCGATGAAACAAAGGATGGCCGTGACTTTGAGAATGGCGAACCAGAACTCGAACTCACCGTACTTGGCCACGCTGAACAGGTTGGTGCACGCCAGCAGCAGCACGGACGCGAGGGCGAAGATCCAGCTGTCCACCTGGGGGAACCAGGCGTTGAGCACATGCCCGGCGGCCAGTGCTTCGATCGGGATCACCAGCACCCAGAACCACCAGTACAGCCAGCCGATGGTGTAGCCGGCCCAGCGGCCGATGGCCTGGTCGGCATAGGTGGAGAACGAACCGGTATCAGGATGCGCGACGGCCATTTCGCCGAGCATGCGCATGACCAGCACCACCAGGGTCCCGGCCACGAAGTAAGAAATAATGGTAGCTGGCCCGGCCGCCGCGATGGCGTGCCCGGAACCGACGAAAAGACCGGCACCGATGATGCCCGCGATGGACAGCATCGTTACATGACGTGGCTTGAAACCTTGAGCAAGGTTGCCATCAGTTCCCACGGTGTTCATTGATGTTGTTCTCTTTTTGCTGACACAAGGAAGGACGGGCAGGCGTAGGCGAAAATATCTCCTTTGGATTCAATGAGTCGACACCACTGTTGTTGATTTTTGGGGCGCATCACAGCGCTGGGCGTCAGTGCGGTTCGGGGTTCATTTAAGCCGCCTGAGGCTGCGGCAAATTACACGAGAACGCCCCGCAACTGTTCGATCACGACAGCGCTTTCCCCTAGGCGTCAGATGTCGTGAATGGCATGCCCAGACACGCCTGATGGCCATTTGAGGGTTTTGTTTTTCATCTGAATATGCGTAGCCGGCGCACAAAAAAAAAGGCCCCGGTCTCCCGGGGCCTCTGCTGCTCAGGCGTCTGCCTACGCCTGCCCCGTCCGTTCAAAGCGGCGGGCCAGCAACAGGTAAGCGAAGATCCCCAGCACGCCATGGGCGGCTACGAACCAGAGTGCGTTGTGGAAGGCGCCGGTGCTGGCCACCACATAGCCGATCACCAGCGGGGTGACGATGCCGGCAATGTTGCCGATGCCGTTGAACACGCCACCGCACAGGCCAACCATTTTCTTCGGCGCCACATCCGACAGCACCGCCCAACCGACGGCCGCCAGGCCCTTGCCGAAGAACGCCAAGGTCATCAGGGCGATGACTGCCGTTACCCTCGCCGTAATTGGCCAGCACCAGGGTGGTGGACAACGCCATGCCTCGAAAGCAGTGGGGTCCTTGTGGGGCCGGCTTGCCGGCGATGGGGCCCTGCGCCTTAGCGCACCAGGCAAGGCCGCTTGTTATCGAACGTCCAGCCCGGAACCAAGAACTGCATCGCCACGCCATCATCCCGCGCGCCCAGGCCCATGCTGCGGTAGCACTCATGGGCCTTGGCCAGTTGGTCTTCATCCAGCTCAACACCCAGCCCTGGCCGCTCTGGCACGCGCACATGGCCGTCGACGATGCGCAGCGGGTCGCGGGTAAGGCGCTGGCCGTCCTGCCAGATCCAGTGGGTATCGATAGCTGTGATCTCGCCCGGCGCCGCCGCGGCCACCTGGGTGAACATCGCCAGTGAAATGTCGAAGTGGTTGTTCGAGTGCGAACCCCAGGTCAGGCCCCAGTCATTGCACATCTGCGCCACCCGTACCGAACCCTGCAAGGTCCAGAAGTGCGGGTCGGCCAAGGGGATGTCCACCGATTGCAACTGGATCGCGTGGCCCATCTGGCGCCAGTCGGTGGCGATCATGTTGGTGGCGGTAGGCAAACCGGTGGCACGGCGGAACTCGGCCATCACCTCACGCCCCGAATAGCCGTTCTCGGCGCCGCACGGGTCTTCGGCATAGGCCAGCACGTGGTGCTTGTCACGGCACAACGCGATTGCCTCTTTCAGAGACCAGGCGCCATTGGGGTCTAGCGTGATACGCGCTTCGGGGAAGCGCTCGGCCAGCGCGGTCACCGCCTCCATTTCCTCTTCGCCACGCAGCACGCCGCCCTTGAGCTTGAAGTCGCTGAAGCCATAGCGCTGCTTGGCAGCCTCAGCCAGGCGTACCACGGCCTCAGGGGTCAGTGCCTTCTCGTGACGCAGGCGGAACCAATCATCATCGGCGTCGGCCTCGTTGCGGTAAGCCAGATCGGTTTGCTGGCGGTCACCGATGTAGAACAGGTAGCCGAGCATCTTCACCGCCTCGCGCTGCTGGCCTTCGCCGAGCAGCGCGGCCATGGGCACATCGAGGTGCTGGCCAAGCAAGTCGAGCAGCGCCGATTCGATGGCGGTCACCGCATGCACGGTGATGCGCAGGTCGAAGGTCTGCAGGCCGCGCCCGCCCGCATCGCGGTTGGCGAAGGTCTGGCGCATGGCATTGAGCACACGCTGGTAGTGGCCGATGGGCTGGCCGACCACCAGGCTACGGGCATCTTCCAGGGTCTGGCGGATCTTCTCGCCGCCGGGCACTTCGCCAAGGCCCGTGTTACCGGCGCTGTCACGCAGTACCACCACGTTACGGGTGAAGAACGGGCCATGGGCGCCACTGAGGTTGAGCAGCATGCTGTCGTGGCCGGCAACCGGGATCACGCGCAGGTCGGTGACCACTGGGGTGCTGGTGTGGAGAGCGGGAGTCGTCTGCATGTTCATGGTTGTTGTCTCGCAGTCATCAGTGGGTCTGGCCCAAGGCCGAAGGGGCCTTGAGGTCATGTGAGGGGATACCCTTTGGGCGGGTGCGCACGAAGAACACTGCAATGGCCGCCAGCACCGAGGTCACGGCCAGGCCGTAAAGGCCGCCCTGGATCGACCCGGTCTGCTGCTCGAGCAAGCCGAAGGTGGTGGGCGCGACGAAGCCGCCCAGGTTGCCCACCGAGTTGATCAGGGCGATCACCGCCGCAGCGATGCGCGCGTCCAGATAGCCTTGGGGGATCGGCCAGAACAGCGACGAGGCCGACTTGAAACCGATAGCGGCAAAGCACACCGCGACAAAGGCGAACACCGGCCCGCCCGTGGTCGACATGAACATGCCGATGGCGGCGATCACCAGGGCAGCAGCCACCCAGGCCTGCTGGAACTTCCAGCGTGAGGAGCCAGCGGCGAAGGCGTACATGGCCAGGATCGAGATCAGCCACGGGATGGAGTTGAAGAAGCCGACCTGCAGGTCGCTCAGGTCGCCCATGCGCTTGATGATGCTGGGCAACCAGAAGGTCGCAGCGTAGATGGTCAGCTGGATGCAGAAGTAGATCAGGCAGAACAGCACGATCTGGCGGTCCTTGAGCAGGCTCCAGGACGATACCTTGACGGTGCCGATGGCCTCGCGCTCACGTTGCTCGCGGTCGATGGTATCGACCAGCGCGTCCTGCTCGACCTTGCTCAGCCACTTGGCGTCGTGCGGTTTGGAGTCGAGCCAGAAGAACACGAAGAAGCACAGCGTGACCGAAGCCATGCCCTCGATGAACAACATCCACTGCCAGCCATGCATGCCCAGGCCCTGGATCTGCATCAACGCCCCGGCCAGGGGGCCGGAGATCAGCGAGGCCAGCGCCGAGCCGCTGAGGAAGATGGCAATCGCCTTGCCGCGTTCGGCGTCTGGCAGCCAGCGGGTGAAGTAATAGATCACCCCAGGGAAGAAACCGGCCTCGGCAACACCGAGCAAAAAGCGCAGCACGTAGAACTGGGTTTCGTTCTGCACGAAGGCCATGGCCGTGGCCACCAGCCCCCAGGTGAACATGATGCGGGTCAGCCACAGGCGGGCGCCGACGCGCTGCAACAGCATGTTCGAGGGCACTTCGAACAGCGCATAGCCGATGAAGAACAGCCCGGCACCGAAGCCATAGGCCGCAGCGCTGATGCCCAGGTCGCTTTCCAGGTGAGGCCGGACGAAGCCGATGTTGACGCGGTCGAGGTAGTTGACGATGAACATGATCACGAACAGCGGCAGCACATGGCGCTTGACCTTGGCCACGGCACTGGCCAGCACGTCGTTGCCGTTACGGGCAGACGGATCGAGGGTGTCGTTCACTTGTGTATCTCCCACTAATTGTTTTTGTGCGGGTCGAGGTGGTCTGACATGACAGTGGGCAGAGCATAGGCGCGGCGAAGTTGTACGACAAGATGGTGATTGTCGTTAAAAACGCAAAATACAAGCTGATAAAACCAGCAAAATCATCGATTCAACATCGAAAATCAATTTCGAGCTGACTCCTGGCCGCGAAAAAACAGGCAGAAAAAAATTTTATCCGCTAACTTGTCGTACAAGCTAACTCGATAGCCGGATCGACCCATGCCCCAGCAACCCCGCAAAACTGGCCACAGCCGTGCCCACGACCTGGTCTCCAGCCTGACCCAGCAGATCCTGCTGGGCACCATCAAGCCGGGCGACAAGCTGCCGTCGGAAAACACCCTGGTGCGCGAGCACGGGGTCAGCCGCACCGTCGTGCGTGAAGCCCTGTCGAAGCTACAGGCCTCGGGCCTGGTAGAGCCGCGCCACGGGATTGGTACGTTCGTGATGGCGCGCCCGGCGCAGGCCGGGTTGCGGGTGGGCGTGGAGAATGCTGCCAGCGTGCGCGACCTGCTGGAACTGCGCATCGGCCTCGAAGGCCAGGCAGCCGCCCTCGCCGCCGTGCGCCGTAACGACCAACACCTGGCACGCATGCGCCAGGCGCTGGACGATTATCAGGACCTCGCTGCGGCCGGTGACAGCTGCATCGAAGCGGACCGCCGCTTTCACCTGCTGATCGCCGAAGCCACCGGCAACCTGTATTTCAGCGAGATGATGGCGCAGCTGGGCAATGGTCTGATTCCACGCAACCGCATGGCCATCGCCGAGCGCGCCGGGGCCAACCTGGCGCGCCATGCCTACCTGGCCAATCTGGAACATGAGGCAATTCTGAACGCCATCGGCCGGCAAGACCCGGATGCGGCGCGGGCGGCGATCTGCCTGCACCTGTCCAACAGCCGGGACCGCTTGTTGCCGGACTGAGGCCGGGGGTTACCAGGTCAGGCAGATCTTGCCGAAGTGGCGGTTGCTCTCCTGGTAGCGGAACGCTTCGACGATCTGTTCCAGCTCGAAATGCTTGTCCACAACAGGCAGCAAGCCGTTGGCGTCGATCGCCCGAACCATCGCCTGCTGCTGCGCGCGGCTACCCACCAGCACACCCTGCAGCCGGATCTGCCGAACCAGCGCCTGAACCAGCGGCAGCTGCCCGGCGACACCGGTAAGAATGCCGATCAATGACACATGGCCGCCGATCCGTGCGGCAATCATCGACTGCTCCAGCGTCGCCGGCCCGCCCACCTCGATCACATGATCGACGCCACGGTTGCCGGTGAGCTCACGCACCTTCTCGCCCCAGGCCGGGGTGCTCTTGTAGTTGATCAGGTAGTCGGCGCCGAGGGCCTTGAGGCGTTCGAGCTTGGCATCGCTGGATGAGGTGGCGATGACCGTGGCGCCTGCCAGCTTGGCGAACTGCAGGGCGAAGATCGATACCCCGCCGGTGCCCTGCACCAGCACGGTGTCACCTGGCTTGAGGTGGTCGTCGCTCATCAGCGCACGCCAGGCCGTGAGGCCGGCGGTCGTCAGGGTGGCGGCCTCGGCGTGGCTGTAGCCCTTGGGCGCGAGGGTGAAGGCGGTCGCGCGGGCGGTGACCTGTTCACGGGCGTAGCCGTCGATGCCGTCGCCCGGCACGCTGGCGAAGCCTTCGACCAGTGCCTGGCCATCGAGCCAGTCCGGGAAGAAGGTGCTGACCACGCTGTCGCCTACCTTGAACTCACTGACGCCCGCCCCGACAGCGGTCACTTCGCCGGCGCCATCGGCCATGGGGATGCGCCGCTCGCTTGGCCCCCACATGCCGCTGACCACGGCAAAGTCGTGGTAGTTGAGGGAGCTGGCGTGCAGGCGCACGGTGATCTCGCCGGGCTTGGGCGCAGCTGCCTCGCAAGTGCCGACTTCGACCTTGTCGTAACCGCCGCCGGGTTGCACGTAAATGGCTTTATGGGTCATGGCTGGTTCTCCATTTGAGAAAAAGACTGGGGGTGAGCATAGTCAGTAACGGCCCCATCGCCGGCAAAGCCGGTGCCATACACCTCAGCGCTCAGCCCAGCAACGCCCGCAACGCCCGGCAGTCCGCCGCATGCCAGTCCGCCAGTTCCGGCCAGGGGTTATCCGGCAGGTTCACCAGCACCGTGCGCGCCCCGGCCGCTCGCCCGCAATCCAGGTCGAAGCGGTAGTCACCCACCATCACCAACTCGCTCGGCGCCACACCCCAGGCACTGGCGATCTTCAGCAAGCCATCTGGGCTGGGCTTGGGCGCCGCTTCGTCACGACCGAGCACGTGCTCGACGGCAAAGCAATCCGCCAGGCCTATCGCCTCCAGCGTGACATGCGCCAGCTCACGCGCATTACGGGTAAGAATGCCCAACCGGCACCCACGCCCGGCCAGCTCCCGCACCAGCTCCACGGCACCGGTCGCTGCAGTCGAGGCAACCGCCAGGTCGCGCTCGTGCTCCAGCAGCCAGGCATGCTTGGCGGCCGCTTGTGCCGCAGGCAATGCCGCCAGGTGGGTGAGGATGTCGTCCTCGGGCGGTATCTCCAGCGCCTCCCGAATGGCGGCAAAATCGTGCACCGCCACGGTGAGGGTGCCGTCCATGTCGAACACCCAGTTGCGGATATCGGCCAGGCTCATGCCCAGTCCTTGCGATGACGGATCAAACCTTCCTGCGAAGACGACGCCACTAACTGCCCCGCACGGTTGTAGATACTGCCCCGGCAGAACCCACGGGCATTGCCGGCCCAGGGGCTGTCGGTGGCGTACAGCAGCCACTCATCGGCGCGCAGGTTGGCGTGGAACCACAACGAGTGGTCGAGGCTGGCGATCTGCATGTCGCGCTGCCACACCGATTTGCCATGGGGCTGCAGCGAGGTGGTCAGCAGGCCGAAGTCCGAGGCATAGGCCAGCAGGTACTTGTGCAGCGCCGGCACGTCCGGCAGGTTGCCGTCGGCGCGGAACCAGGCGTACTTCACCGGGTCGCCGGGCTTGGGGTTGAACGGGTCACGCTCGGTGACCGGGCGTATCTCGATCGGCTTGGCGCACAGCACCTTGTCACGAATGCGCTCAGGCAGGTGGTCAGCCATGGCGCGGGCCAGTTCGACCTCGCTCGGCAGGTTCTCTGGCCCGACCACATCAGGCATCTGCGCCTGGTGCTCGAAACCTTCCTCGTCGTACTGGAACGACGCACTGCAGGTGAAAATGGTCTGGCCCTTCTGGATGGCCGTCACGCGCCGGGTGCTGAAGCTGCCGCCATCGCGCACACGGTCGACCGAATAGACCACCGGCAGGCTGGCATCGCCCGGGCGCAGGAAGTAGCCGTGCAGCGAATGCACATGACGCGCGTCCTCGACCGTCTGGCTAGCCGCCGACAGTGACTGGCCCAGCACCTGGCCACCGTACAGCTGGCGGAAGCCCAGGTCCTGGCTGCGTCCACGGAACAGGTTCTCCTCGATCGATTCGAGGCTCAACAGGTCGACCAGGTCGTCCAACACATGACTCATCGGGGGTTCTCCTAGCAAGGCATCACAGCTCTACGGCGCTTTCATGAAGGCAAATGATACAGGGTTTGTCATCGGCACCGCGCATGACCGCTCATTCAGCGCGCAGGGTCTGCTCCCAGCGGGGCCGGTCGATGCGGTAGAGCACGTGGGGCCGCAGCGGGTGCCCCTCGGGCAGGCGTGGGTGGTCGAAGCTGCCTTGCAGGTCCTGCACCATGCCGATGGCCTGCATGACCTTCTGCGACGGCAGGTTGGCCTCGGTCGTGAACGACACCACCTCCTCCAGGCGCAATTGGGCGAACGCACACCGCAGGCAGGTCCACGCCGCCTCGCTGGCAAAGCCCAGGCCCCAGTGCCGCCGGGCAAGGCGCCAGCCGATTTCCACGGCCGGGGTGAACGGCGCATCGAAGTTGACGTTGAGCAGGCCGGTCATGCCGATGAAGGCGCCGCTGTCCTTGCGCTCCAGGGCCCACAGGCCGAAGCCGTATTCGTTGAAATGGCCACGGATCCTGCCGATCAGTGCCGCCGCCTCCAGCCGCGTCATGGGCGCTGGAAAATAACGCATCACCTGCGGGTCGGCGCTCATGGCGGCGAACTCGCGCAGGTCGTCGTCATGCCATTGGCGCAACACCAGGCGGGCGCTTTCCAGTTCAAGGATGGGGGTCATGGGGCGTGCTCCGGTTTTGCCGTGCTACAGGTTCAAGCGTAGGCGCGGCACAGCACTTTTACCCACAACCCAACAACTGGCAAGATCAGCACTGGCCCCGATTGCGAACCCACCATGCCGTTGCCGCTGATCTACCACGATGACTACAGCCCGGAGTTTCCACCCGAGCATCGCTTCCCCATGGACAAGTTCCGCCTGCTGCGCGACCACCTGGTCGAAAGCGGGCTGACCACCGACCAGGCGTTGCTGCGCCCGGAAATCTGCCCCAACGACATTCTCGCCCTGGCCCACGACCGCGACTACATCGAGCGTTACATGCACGGCGAACTGTCGCGCGAGGACCAGCGCCGCCTGGGCTTGCCCTGGAGCGAGGCCTTGGCGCGGCGCACCGTGCGTGCGGTGGGCGGCTCGCTGCTGGCCGCTGAAATGGCGCTGCAGCATGGCCTTGCCTGCCACCTGGCCGGCGGTACCCACCACGCCCACCATGACCACCCTGCCGGTTTCTGCATCTTCAATGACCTGGCCGTGATCAGCCACTACCTGCTCGAGGCCGGGCGGGTGCACCGGGTACTGATCTTCGATTGCGATGTGCATCAGGGCGACGGCACCGCGCGCATCCTGCAAGACACCCCGGACGCCATCACCGTGTCGTTGCACTGCGAACAAAACTTCCCGGCGCGCAAGGCCCAAAGCGACTGGGACATTCCGCTGCCGCGAGGCATGGGCGATGCCGCCTACCTGAAGGTGGTGGAAGACGCGCTCAACTACCTGCTGCCGCTGTATCAACCCGACCTGGTGCTGTATGACGCCGGGGTGGACGTGCACAAAGACGATGCCCTCGGTTACCTGCAGCTGACCGATGCTGGCTTGGCTGCGCGCGACGAACATGTCATGCGCCACTGCCTGGGGCGGGATATCCCGGTAGTCGGGGTGATCGGCGGTGGCTACAGCAAGGACCGGCAAGCGCTGGCGCGGCGCCACGGCATCCTTCACCACAGCGCGGCCAAGGTCATCAGTTGTTCACAATGACTGTGGAACCGCTTGTGGATAAGCTGAGTGAAAGCGGCTGCAGCCCAATGCCCGCGTGGCCTGCAGCAGGCTGATCATTTTTTGTTCAGTGCTTCCCGATGCCCTGCTGCGCTAGAATGGGCAACTTTTCCACAGCCCGTCACCCACCATGCCCGATCTACACCCCGCATCCCCTCCCCTCGCCGTTGTCATCGGCGCGGGCCCTGCCGGTTTGATGGCCGCCGAAGCGCTGGCCCAGCAAGGCCTAGCCGTGCAGGTGTTCGACGCCATGCCATCGGTGGGTCGCAAGTTTCTGCTGGCAGGTGTCGGCGGCATGAACATCACCCACTCGGAACCTTATCCACAGTTCGTTGCTCGGTATGCCGAGCGCCAGGACGCGATTGGCCGGCTGCTGCAGGACTTCGATGCCGATGCCCTGCGCCAGTGGATTCACGGCCTGGGCATCGAAACCTTCGTCGGCACCTCGGGACGGGTGTTCCCCACCGACATGAAAGCCGCGCCGTTGCTGCGCGCCTGGCTCAAGCGCCTGCGCGACCGTGGGGTAGTTATCCACACCCGCCACCGCTGGCTAGGGTGGAATCTCGATGGCACCCTGCGGCTCGGTTATCCACAGGGTGAACTGAACGTCAAGGCCGACGTGCTGATACTGGCGTTGGGTGGTGGCAGCTGGGCCAGGCTTGGCTCGGATGGCGCCTGGCAGCCCCTGCTGGCCGAGCGGGCTGTGGATATCTCACCGCTGCAGGCGAGCAACTGCGGTTTTGAAGTGGCAGGCTGGAGTGCGCTGCTCAAGGACAAGTTCGCCGGCGCGCCGCTGAAGAACATTGCCCTGAGCGTACCCGGTAAGGCGCCGCGCAAAGGCGAGTTCATCCTCACCGCACAGGGGGTCGAAGGCAGCCTGGTATATTCCTGGTCGGCACCGCTGCGCGAAGCCATCAACCAGAAAGGCCAGGCAACGCTGCTGCTCGACCTGCTGCCGGACAAGCCTGTGGACAAAATTGCCCAGGCCCTGGCCAAACCGCGCGGTTCACGGTCGATGGCCAAGCACCTGCATAGCCAGCTGGGCATCGACGGGGTGAAGGCGGCACTGCTGCGTGAACTGACCGATCAGGCGACGTTTGCCGATATGGCTGCGCTGGCGCGAGCGATCAAGGCACTGCCGATCACGCTGGTACGCACCCGGCCGCTGGACGAGGCGATCAGCAGTGCCGGTGGCGTGCGCTTCGAGGGGCTGGATGAGGGGTTGATGCTCAAGGGGATGCCTGGGGTGTTCTGCGCCGGCGAGATGCTGGACTGGGAAGCGCCGACCGGGGGGTACCTGTTGACGGCGTGCTTTGCCAGTGGGTTGCGGGCCGGGCGGGCGGCGGCCGATTGGCTGGCGCGTTCTGCCTGACAGGGTGCGGGGCCGCTTGGCGGCCCCAATCCCTCAGGGCTTGCGCTTTTTCGGGCCGGTGTTGAAGCTCGGCACTTTGCGCACTGCCTTGACCGGGGCCTCGTCGCCACTGTCCATCCAGCGCCCCAGCCCGCGCTTGGCACTGTTCTCTTTCGGCTTCTTGGGCTTTTTCGGCTTCTTGATCACCTGGCCACTGGCATCGGTCATCGGTACCCGGTGATCGGGGATGAAGTCCGGTTCTTCGTGGCGCGGCAAGGTCTGGCGAATCAGCGTCTCGATCGTTGCCAACTGCTGCACCTCATCGGCGCACACCAGCGAGATTGCCTCGCCCTTGTTACCCGCACGCCCGGTGCGGCCAATACGGTGCACGTAATCCTCGGCGACGATCGGCAGGTCGAGGTTGACCACCAACGGCAGGTCGTCGATGTCCAGGCCGCGGGCGGCGACGTCGGTGGCGACCAGTACCTGGACCTCGCGGGCCTTGAAGCTGTCCAGCGCGCGCTGACGCGTAGCTTGCGGGCGGTCGCCGTGAATGCCGTCGGCGTTCACCCCCTCGCCCAGCAGCCGCTCCACCAGCTGGTCAACGCCGTTGCGCGTCTTGGCGAACACCAGTACCTGCGTCCAGCGCTGCTTGCGCAGCAGATGGCAGAACAGGTCGACCTTGCGCTTCTTGTCCACCGGCACCAGCCATTGCTTGACCGTGGTGGCAGCAGCGTTGCGCGGGCTGACCTCGATGCTCAGCGGGTCATTGAGCGCCAGCCCTGCCAGCATGCGGATCTGGTCGGAGAAGGTGGCGGAGAACAGCAGCGTCTGGCGCTTGCGCGGCAGTGCCGCGTAGACCGACTGCAGCTCTTCGGCAAAACCCAGGTCGAGCATGCGGTCAGCTTCGTCCAGCACCAGGGTTTGCACCTGGTTGAACTTCACCGCGTTCTGGCGAAACAGGTCGAGCAAGCGGCCCGGGGTAGCCACCAGCAGGTCGACGCCACGACGCAGGCGCATCATCTGCGGGTTGATGCTGACCCCGCCATACACCGCGTACGTGCTCAGCGGCAGGTTTTCGGCATATTCGCGCACGTTGTTGTGCACCTGCTCGGCCAGTTCGCGGGTCGGGACCAACACCAGCGCACGGATCGAGTTGCTGGCGACCTTTTCCCCTTCCAGGGCCAGGCGCTGCAGCACAGGCAGTGCAAAGCCTGCGGTCTTGCCGGTGCCGGTCTGAGCCGCGGCCATCAGGTCGCGGCCGGCCAGCACGGCGGGGATGGCCTGGGCCTGGACCGGGGTTGGGGTGGTGTAGTCCAGTTGCTGCAGGGTGCGCAGCAACGGTTCGATCAGGCCGAGTTTGGCGAAATTCATGGCAATACCGTCAGGGGGTTCAGCGAAGGCGGCAAGTTTACCGCAACACCCCGGCCTACTTGCAGGTTTCGCCTTCAAGCGATGCAGCAGGCAGCGCGGGCTTGCGCCACTGCGGCAGGCCGATCAGCACCACGGCGCTGATGATCACCGCCATCGCCAGGCATTCCTCTGCGCCGATCTGCTCACCGGCAAAGACGATACCAAGCAACACCGCCACCGCCGGGTTGACATAGGCATAGCTGGTGGCCGCCGCCGGGCGCACATGCTTGAGCAGGTACATGTAGGCGCTGAATGCCAGGATCGAGCCGAACAACACCAGGTAAGCCAATGCTCCCCAGCCTGCCGCTGTGGGCATCTGGGTCATGCGCTCGCCCGACAGGGCGCTGCCCAGCAACAATACCGCGCCACCGACCAGCATCTCGGCCGCACTGGCCATGGGGCCCTGGGGCAGCGGCAGGCTCTTGCTCCAGACCGACCCGAACGCCCAGGCGGCAGCCGCAAACAGTATCAGCGCCGCCCCGATGGGGCTGGCCTGCAGGTTAGAGCCAAGGTTGAGCAGGCCGATGCCAACCAGCCCGAGGACGATGCCCGCCCACTCCAGGCGCGAATTGCGATGGCCGAACAGCAGGCCAAACACCAAGGTAAACAGCGGCACCGTGGCCACGGCCAGCGCAGCGACGCCAGAGGCAACGCCAGCATGCTCTGCAACCGTTACGCCACCATTGCCGCAACTGAGCAGCAGAAAACCCACCGCACCTGCCGCACGCCATTGCGGCCAGGTCGGCGCCGGCACCCCGCGCCAGCGCAAAAACCCATAGAGCAGGCCACCGGCGATAAGGAATCGCACCCCGGCCATCAGCATCGGCGGCCAGGACGCCACACCGATGCGGATGAAAAGGTAGGTGGAGCCCCAGACCAGGTACAAGGCCAGGAAGGCACCAATCAGCACTATCGGGAAGCGGCGGGAGGCAGGCATGGCAAAACTCGAAATCCGTTTACGGGGGAATGAGTTTAGGGAGCCTCGCCGCCAAGATTAAGTTACAAAACAGGATTAATTGGGCGGCACAATTTGCGTCATGGCAGGGGCATGCGGCGCAATGGCGCTCAGGCGTCAGCAACCCTCAATGCTTCAACAGCAAACGCCCTTCGATCGGCACATAGCGGCTGGCCGCTCTTATCAGCGACATGGCGGTCAAACCCGGCACGCCGTAGACCACCGCCTCGGCGCCATGGCGCTGAATCACTCGCTCCAGCAGCAGGTCGAAATCACCATCACCCGAAGCCAGCACCACCTGATCGACACGGCTGGCGGCATCGATCACATCCAGGGTAATCCCCACATCCCAGTCACCCTTGGCCGAGCCATCGCTGCGCTGGATGAACGGCTTGAGGCGCACGTCGAAACCAAGGTTGCGCAAGATCTGCTGGAACTGCTGCTGTTTGCTGTCCCCGCGGTCGATGGCATAGGCCACCGCCTCGACGATCTCACCCTCGCGGCTGACTTCAGACCACAGCGCGGTGTAGTTGAAGTGGCAGCCATGGGCCTGGCGCACGGTGTAGTAGAGGTTTTGCACATCGGCGAACAGTGCGATTTTCTTCACTACATACCCTCGGCTGAGGAGGCGCAGTGCGCCCCCGGAAATGCCAGCAGTATGCCAGAGCGATCAGACGAAGGTGTCGTCGTCCGAGAAGAAGCCGCCATCATCGCTGCCGTAATCGGTATCGGCGTACCCACCTTGATCAGCGCCCCAGCCACCGTTGTCGGCCACCTGCGGCTGCGCGTCCTGGTCATTCCAGCCACCGGTATCACTGGCCGGCGCCGGCTCTTCCTTGATCACCTCGACCACTTCTTCAGGCTGCGAATGGTGGTTGAACAGGCTGCTGATGCCTTGTGCCAGCAACACACCACCGGCCACGCCGGCGGCGGTCTGCATCGCACCGCCAAGGAAGCTGCTGGCACCACCCCGAGCCGGCGCGGCGCCAAAACCCGGTTGCGCAGCCTGCGGCTGGGAGAAACCCGGTGCATTCGGCTCACGCCAACCGCCTGCCGAAGCGACCGGCGCGGCAGGCCGCTGGGGCTGCTGCGATGCTTGGGCAGGCTGGGGGTTACGCCCGCTGTTGCCAAAGATGCTGGAGAGGAAGCCACCACTGCTGGCGCTGCTGTTGCGAGAAGCCTCTGCCTGGGCACGAGCCTGCTTGAGCTCGGCTTCCAGTTGCTTGTTCTGCTCATCCAGGCGCTTGAGCGCAGCCTCCTGAACCAAAATCGCCTGGGCCATGTAGTAAGGCGCCGCCGGCTGCTCGCGCAGGTGTTCCTCGATGCGCGCCTGGGCCTGGGCATCACGCGGCTGGCTGGGGTCTTCGGCTTGTTTGATGCGGCCAAACAGGCCATCGATCAGGGTTTGCTCTTCAGTGTTCATTGGCTACCTCATGGGAAGCGGGACATCGGACATGTCAAAGATGGGGCGCGCAGGCAGCGGATTCAATCACTGGCACGGTGAAACTTTTTTCAGCAAATGGCTGCTCTGGGCTAAAGTTAGGCCCCTGCTTTTACTGCCATGCGATGTTGACCGATGAATCCGCTGAGCGTTTTTCGCGACTCCCTGTACTTCTTCCGCCGCCACCTGGCAAACATCATTGCGCTGTGCTTGCCGCTGATCGTACTCGAAGCCCTGGTGACCCAACTGATGATGCGGCAGCTGGGCGACCAGGCCTCACTGTCCTACAGCATGCTGGTGAGCCTGCTGTTCTATCCGCTTTACAGTGCAGCGCTGATTCTTTACCTCGATACCCGCAGCAACGGCCAGGACATCCCCAAGCGTGAGCTGTTTGCCCGCGCCATGCAGCTATGGCCGCAGATGGCACTGCTGATCATGATCAGCTCGCTACTGATCTTGGCGGGGCTGATGCTGCTGGTCTTCCCGGGGGTCTGGATCATGATCAACCTGGTGTTCGCCGAGTACCTGCTAGTGCTGCGCGGCCTGCCGGTGGTGCAATCGATGCGCGAAAGCGCACGCATGACCACTGGGCATTTCATGCGCATCATGCTCTGCGTGTTTGGGGTGCTGGCACCGATCTGGCTGATCGACGGGCTGCTGCTGATTGCCTTCCCCGAGCCGGCTCCCGCCCTGGAGCTGGCCACGGCCAGCCTGCTCGGCTTCCTGCAGTTGTTCAGCACCGTGGTGCTGTACCGCCTGTTCATGCTGCTGGAGAGCAAGAGCGACACCTGAAGGAAAGCGTTCAGACTCCAGCGTGGCCTGCCCGGGAGATTAAGGTGCCGATCCCACCCACCTTGGAGGTTCGCACATGGACCCGGAAATTCAGAGCAGGTACGCCAGGTCGTTCAGTGGCCATCTGTACGCAATGGCCACCGACAGGTATGTCCCCCTTCGCTTGAGCACCCGCCGCGACAAATGGCACTGGGGGATCACACCGCAGGACGACTGGCTCATGGCTGGGGGCGACCAGGCCTCCATACGCCTGGACTTCACCTTCGACTCGAGCACGCAAGACCGTCTGCACCATCACATCAGCCTCAGCGGCCCGGCGCAGCCCCCCAAAAAGCTTGGCCTGAGCCTGAACGGATACCTGGGCTTCTACCAGCGGGCAGAAGTCACCGATTACTGGAAGATCGAACCGCTGGAGCTCACGGAACATGGCTTGATCTGCTACCTGCGTGATCACCAGGGCTACCGTGCCGGCGCGATCGCGGACACCCCTCATCACAGCAGGCATCCCATGTACCTGATCAACACGAAAGAGGGTGAAACGCTCACGTTCCTCCTCCAGCAGGTTGCCTGAGCCTTGGTCGTCAGCTACCAGGGGGGCGTCCGGTCCAGTAGGTTCATCACCGTGGCGGGCGGCTCTGTTGAGCCTGCCCGTAGCGGCGTAGCAGTTGGTTGATGCGCGTCTGGTAGCCCGCGCCCTGGCCCTTGAACCACTCCAGCACATCGGCATCCAGGCGGATGGTCACCGCCTGTTTCACCGGGACGCGCAGCTCGGCGCGGCGAAAGAAATCATCGCCCAGCTCGGGCATGTCGCCGGTGTCGATGCCCTGGTCGTCCAGCTTGGCCAGGCGTTACCAGTCAGTTTTCGATGCTTTCGACATAGCGTTTGGCCTCCTGTTTGGTGGCTTTTCGGGCAGAGATGATGCGAACCACATCGCCCCGCCGCTCGGTGTACACAACCACGCCGAACAGCACCTTGATCCAGCCGATGCTGATCCAGCGCTCTTCGCCGTAGTCCGTTCGGTCATCACGCAAGGCCAGCATCGGATGCTGGAAGATGTCCGGCACGTCTTTGAAGCAGTGCCGTGCGTGCGGATGCTTCCTAGAGTCAATTTTGCAGCAAGGGTTGATCGCAGGCTCTGGCAACCATGTGCACCTATCGCAAGACATGCCAACTGCTATTGCGGTTGGGTAGCGCTATGGAAAGCCTGTGGTACTAAAAATTGAAGCCCTGCGGATGCACCAACAGGGCTTCAAGTTATTTCAGGCACAGAATGGGGTTTGGTTAACTGCCCATGTGCCAATTAAATTTACTTTCGAGTCAAAAAAACAGCTGCTCATCTGATAAAGAGACAGCTTCAGCCAACACATGAAATGCAACATTCTCTGATAGGAACTGGATGCTGAAGTGCCTAACCTCTGACGAACTGCCATCAGACAAAGAACCACATACCTCCATACTAGAGCTAACCCACTCTGAAGCCATAAATTCTGTTAGCTCACCCAGACCAAATTTACTTGAGTCACCATAAAACTCAAAAAACATACTTCCGGGAAAAGTCATCCGAATAAAGGCGCGCACAGATTTAAAAACTATTTCCCGCCTTAAACCCTGCACAGCATCAGCGCCCTCAGCACCTGGCACATCTCTCTCGTATTCAATATCTAGTATCACATCCGCCCCTATGGAGCGGAATGATACTTTTGACTCACCGTACCCTGGCAGCCACTCATACGGATTCAGGACCAACTTTGGTTGACCAATTTTCATGGGCGTACCGACCTTGGTTTTTCTGCGCCTGTCGGCGGGCAGTTTATTATTTCTAAACTGAACTGCAGCCAAATCATTAGATGTCTTGCCCGGATAAGCCTAGGCACCCGTTTGATCTCGCCCAAACCACTGACTACGCGGGATCCCGGCCTGCTCAAGTGCCGTAGAAGTTCGTGTATTCAAAATAAGGCGAGAGCCATTCATATCCACATAGTCAACGGGAAGCTAGGTTTAATGGTTCCAACCTTGAGTCGCACCGGCCAAATCATCCACCGTCTTGCTCGGCTTACCAGCCAAGTCAGAATATATTTTTTGCCCATCGGGACTAAAGGTGCGGCCGGACTTAATTCTGTTCTCAGCAAAATTAGCTTGCATCAACATTCCTCTTTCTGCATTACCGAAAGCACTCCCTGTCCCTTTTGGGCCACTAGCAACCTTAGCTAAAATCAATGCCGTCGCTAACTGTACGACATTCTCTCGCGTAACACCTTCATCGACAAGCTTGATGATTCCTGGCACATGCGTTTGTCTGGTATTTGTCAGGCCTGATCGCGCTCTTCATCTGCTTCGGCGTCCAAGGCGGTTAACAGGGCTGTGACGGGGTCATCTGGCTGGGTTTCAGGCATGGTTTCACTGGCCGAATGTTGCCGTTGCAAGCGTGCCGGATGAGTGGCTGTGTGAATGTCCTTGAGCGCCCGAATGCTGACCTGGGTGTAAATCTGCGTGGTGTTCAGGCTGACATGCCCGAGCATGGCCTGGATGAAACGAATATCGGCACCGTTCTCCAGCATCAGCGTAGCCATGGTGTGGCGGAATAAATGGCAACTGCCACGCTTACCGATGTTGGCTTTTTCGATGTGTTCACGCACCAGTTGCGTCAGCCGATTGGGGCTGAACCCTTCGCCCTGCTGGGTCAAAAACAACGTGCCATCGTCTTGGCCTAAGAAAAAATGGGGCCGAACGTCGTCGCGGTATTTGCTGATCCAGGCCAAGGCCCGTTCGCCGATGGGAATCATCCGGTCTTTTTTGCCCTTGCCCTGGCGAATCATCACCGTGCCGCGTTCGTAGTCGATAGTGCTCCAGTTCAGACCGATCAACTCCATGCGGCGCATGCCGGTGCTTTAGAGGGTTTCCAGCATGGCCCGGTCGCGGATACCGGTCGGGGTTTGGGTGTCCGGCACATTCAGGATGCGTTCGGCTTCGTCGCCGCTGAGGATGTGTTTCGGCAAACGCTGTTCCATCCTCGGTAGATCAAGGTCGGAAGCCGGGTTGTACAGGATGCGGTTGGTTTTGGTCAGCCACTTGAACCAGACTCGAATCGGCGTAATGCGCACCGTCTGACTACGCGCTGACAAAGCTTCACCATCGGCTTTTCGGTAGAGAAAAAGATGACGCTGGTAGCGCTCTAAGATCGGTCGGGTGATTTCCTGTGGACGGGTCAAACCGCGTTCGTCACACCAGCGGATAAACGCAATCAACAGGCTTTCGTGGTTGCCCACGGTGCGCTCTGAATAACCACGTTCGCGCTGGTATTGCAGGAACTGTTTCATCTGAAAATACAGGCTGCCGGGATCGCCCAGCGGGCCGATAATTTGTTCCGACACACGCAGTTTTTTGCTCTCGCCTTTTTTCGGCATATCCACCTCGACTTAGACGGCGCGGGACAACGCGGAGTGGTTTTTTTGTGGCGGCTGGATCAGTGGTTTTTGATTCAGGCCGACCGCTTCGGCCTCAAGACCAGAAGCCGCGTGGCTTTGCGTGTGGTTCAGGGTGTCCGACTGACTACCGACCATGGCCCGACCTGAGTCCGACCGCTTTTCTGAACCCCCCGACCGAGCGGATGTGTTGTCGAGTTGGTCGGCATCGATCAAGCCCATCAGGTGCGGTTGGTTGCCACTTTTGCCGTCATACGTGAGGGTGTATTCATGGGCTAACCCCTTGCGGTGCAGCAGCAGGTATTCCAGTTCGGTCAGTCGGCCCAAGTAGATTTTCAACTGGGTATGCCCCCAGCCAGTGGCCTCGCGCACGTCCTTGCGACCGAATCGAAACTCTTTTTCTTTGAGTCCCTGCGCCTGACTTCGGGCCTCGACCCAGCCTTGCAACAGCTCCAGCAACCGCCGCGTTTGCGGCGGTAGTTCGTCCAGGGTGCGACCAAGAATGTCGTGGGCCAGCCGGTTGGCCAACACGATGTCGCCCTTCGTGACCTCGATGTAGGCCAGGGATTTGCCGCGATGCTCGACGTGTTTGATCGGGCGTTGATGCTGATGCAGCAAGGCAATGCAGCGAATCAGCGTCAGGTACTTCATGTGGTCACGCCGAGTCCGGGTTTTGTCCGAAAGGAACGTCAGTTGATCAGCAAACGGATTGACCACCGCCACGGTTTTAATCAGCCGTTGGGCGTTCTGATGCAGGCGAGTAATCGCCTGTTTTTCAGCGTCGGCCAGCAGGCCATCGAGGGTTTTTTTTTGCGTTGGACGGCATGGATCGCTTCGGTTTGCTCGCGGCTTTCGTTGATGGTCAGCACCAAACAACGGTTGAGCAACTCTTCGTCCACGTCGATCGCGGTGGTGGTGAGCATCAGCATTACCGGGCCTTTGACCGTGTATTGCTTGGTGATCAGGTTGCCGGTGGCCTCGTCCTTGCCGGTGCTGGCAATGGTCAATTCGCCTTCCGATTGCAGCAGTTTTAGGGCATAGGCTGCTTGGCGCACGCCGCAACGACCAAGGCGAGCAGCGAAGGAAGGGAAATCTTGCAGTGACAGATAAAAACACCGGTGCAAGGCCGGTGTCGAGATTGACAGATCAGGTCGGAACTTTTCTACAGTTCAAAACAGCCAGTTCATCTTTCAACCATTGCTCATGTTCATGAACAACGTAATCATAGTTTGATGCAGAGTGGTATTGATGCTCTGGTAAAGTCATCGCACCAGGAGTCATCGACAGTGGAGCGTCAGCAGGCCACTCCCAACTTGACCAAAACTCAGAAAATTTTATCAACCCATAGAGCGGGTCCGGGTCTAGGTTTGTTAGAAGTTCTTCCAACGCAACAGCTCGCCATATTTTCCTGGCTCGTTGCATATCCGCATTTTGAAACTCACTCACTTTTTGCAACAGCGGGCATAGCTCAGATAAAGGCAGATCACTATCGTTAGCCAAGCTAACAATCACATCAAGCAAGGGATTATTCCCAGCCACCTTTTCAAGTTCAGCGGTTGCAAAATTTTCCACACAAAACGCTGGCAAGCGTCCCAAAATACAAGGAATACCACAGACGCCCTGGAGCACAACGGCCCAGTCAGTCAAGCCATGTTTGGCAATTCGTTCAAAGACTGCTTGAATCATGGTTTCACCGGTATACCGTTAACAGTTCCATTTGGCACGAACATTCTGTGTGTTACACCGCCCAACTTCGGATCTACAATCCATTCAAACCTACCCGCTACACCATTGTAGCTACCTGATGCTTGGTAAAGCGACGAGCCGTTGTTGAGTGAAAACTTAGTCGCGCTGCTTGCATAATTATCGACAATATCGGGAAAACCATGAGCAACTGGAGTCGATGGAAATTCTTGTGTGGCATAAGGGCCATTGGGCTTCTCTGAGTACACCGGTATTGGTTTTCCGTCAGCCCCAACAACTTGTTGGTTCGGAAGTTGGTCTACTTTATTTCCGCTACCTTGCCCCTTCGTACCATTGCCAATACGCGCTTCGACTAAAACATCATTTGATAGCGTTGCTCCCCCTTTTGGACCACTAGCAACCTTACCTAAAATCAAGGCCGTCGCTAACTGTACGACATTCTCTCGCGTAGCACCTTCATCGACAAGCTTGATGATCCCTGGCACATCCACTGGCGCCAACGTCGAGCCGAGCAACCCATCCTGACGGGCCCGCTCATTGATTTGCTCTTCACTTAACCCTTGCTGCCTCCATTGCGCAATCAGCTCACTCGATCTGATCGCCTTCACATACGGGTTCGCGACCACGCCCATCGGCGACCAATCCGCGCCCGACAGCGCATACACATCAAGGAAGCTCGCGTCCGGGTCGCTCTTCTGCGCATCCACGGCCCCTTTCATCATCGCAAGGGCGTAATCCGTTACCAGAAGGTCGTATTCCGCTTTGCTCAGCCTGCCGCTCTGGTACAGCTCAACGAGCTTTTCCCCAGCCTGTTTATCCTGCTGCCGGTACGCATCACGAATACCAGCCTCGCAGTCGCCATTGCCTCCACAGGCTTTGAACCGCTCATGCAGCTCATCAACACTGCCAATGCCAGCAGCCTTGAGCTTTTCATACAGCGCCCGGCTGGCTGCATCCAGCCGTTCAATGCCGTACTTGTTCGCCAACAGGTTGTTTTCAACCGCATTGCGGCCCGCGCCAGCACCTGCAATGGCCCCCGCGCTGTTGCCTTCCACCAGCCCACCGGAAAGCCCGGCCGCCAGCGTCGACAGCGCTGAGACGGTCTGCTTCTGCTCCTCACTGAGAGCGTTGCTGTCGCTGGTGCCATACAATTGCTGGGTGATCAGGCGTGCAGCCAGTTCTCCTCCAGCCGCGCCTGCTGCGCCGGCTACCGCCGAATTGCCCTGCGTTTGGGCGACGACGGCACCCAGCACGGCGTGGGCCATGACGTTGAGTGCCTCATTGTCGCCAGTGGATTTCTTGATCACCTGCGCAAGGTAAGGCGCCGATGCGCCTGCCAGCGCCGAACCAATATCACCACCTGCCAGCCCTTGCAGTGCCGCTGTCACCGCCTGAGTCACGCGCTGGTAATCACCACTGGTGCCGTACTTGCCCATGATCCGCTGGTAAGCATCGGTAGCGACCAGCTTCTCTTGATAGTTCTTGCGGTCCTGTTCGCTCGCCCCTTCACCCGGTGCTTGGATCCCGCCCGCCTCAAGTTCCGCACGCGCCTCTTTGTCGGCCTTGAGCTGGCCCTCGGTGCGGACGATGTCCGAAACCTGGGTGCCAATCTCGCCAATCAGCTGCACTTGCTGCAAGCGCCGTCGCTCTTTCTCTTTATCGAAGATCGGGCTGATGCTGCCATTGGCATGCTCGGCGTCATGACTGAGGCTAGCGACATCCTGCTTCTGCTGGCCCGGGTCGCGGATTTCCAGAGTGCCTTCGGAAATGGCCGAGGATGTGGTACCGCTGGCACTGCCATCGTGGTTGTAGGCGATCAGCGTGCCGCTTGGCATGTTGCTGGTGAAACCCGACGAAGCACCGTTGCCGCTACTGACGCTGGCACTGGCCATCTGGCTCTTGAACTGGGCCTGGTTCTCGATATCGCTCCAGCCCAAGGTACCGGTGCTCAGGCGATTTTTGTCGGCCTGCGCGGTGCTCGCAATGACGCTGCCATCGAGCTGGGTGTGCTTGCCAACATCGATCTGGTAACCACCCTTACCGGCGAACAGCCCGGTCTGTTCCTGCACGCTCTGGTAATTGGAGTCGAGTTTATTCTTGCTGACGCTGAGACTGCCGCTCGCTCCGCCCGCACCGATGATGGTGACGCTCAAGCCACCGCTGACATTGGTTTGCTTGGACTTGTAATTGTCGGTGTCCTGCAGGCTTTGCAGCGTCAGGTCACGCCCCACGTCGCCGGTGATCTTCGCGGCGTTGACTTGCGCGCCTTTGAGCGCAGTATCACGCCCGCTGAGGAGGGTCGCCTCATTGCCGGCGTCCAGCGTGGTTTCGGTCCAGGTCGTGCCATTGCCTTTCTCGTTACCAACACCCTTGTTGCCACTGGCGAAGATGCTGAGACCCGCATTGCTGGAACCCACACCGATACTGATACCAACGGCCCCACCGCCGCTGCTGTTCTTGCCATCGAGCTTCTGCGTATTCGCCGCCGCCTCGAGCTGGATATCGCGCTCGGCGGACAGCAGCAGGTCGTTGCCGGCCTTGAGCTGGCTGCCCTGGACTCGGATATCTCCCCCGCTGCCAGCCCCGTTACCGGTGGCCACGACTGTCAGATCATTGCCGCTCGTGAGGCTGCTGCCCTGGCTGACGGTCTGCTCCTGGGTCTGGCGCGAGCTCGATTTCTGCGCACCCAGCGAGATGGCGACACCAACGAACTGACCAGCGTTATCCGCTGTCATGCCGCCATTCTGCTGGGCGGCCTGCCAGGCCTGGACACCCGTCAGGCCGGCCTTGATACCTTGCAAGGCGGAGAGCCGACTGTCGTCTTCCTCGGCCGCTTGCTTGGTGGTCTGGTAAGCAGTATTGACCGCGCTGCCAACCGTACCGGACAAGGCTAGGGTCAGGCCGCTGCTCTTGCTCTTGGCAGTTTGCTCGCTGGTATTGTGATTTTCGGCTGCAACGATCTCCACGTCCTGACCGACAAGCGTAATGTCTTTGCCGGCGATTACCTCCGAGCCCTTGATGCCCAGGCCCTTGCCTGCCTCGATGGAGACATTGCCCAGCACGCTGCCAATCGTGCTGGCCTTGGCGCTCTGGCTGGTACTGGCCGAGGTGTTTTCCAGGCTGGTCGAACCCAGCGTGAAGCCGATGCCGCCGCTACTTAGCAAACCCGACTTCTTCTTCGAGCTCGAATGGCTTTGCTCGTAGGTTTCGGTCGCGCTTTCGATCAGGATGTTGCCGCCCGCCGTGAGGCTGGTGTCATTGGTCGAGACGATGCTGCTGCCCGACACGCCAATATCCTGGCCGGCGAGCACATTCACCGTGTCACCACTGACGGAAGAACCCTGCTGAGTGGTGGCGCTGGAACTGTCGATACGGGTCTTCTGGCTACTGGACAGCCCAGAGTGACTGGTCTTGGTCTTGCGGTAGTAGCTGTAGTCGCTGTTCTCCTCAGCCACCAGGTTCACATCATTACCGGCGTAGAGGTAAGCCTCGTCGCCTGCCGTCACACGGCTGGCGCTCAAGACAAGATCTTCGCCCGCCTTCAAGGCCACGTTGCCGCCCGCCAACACGGTGCTGCCCACCTGCTGGACATGGTCCTCCTGGCTGGTGACTTTGCGCGTCTTGCTCGCCGAGTGCTGCTCGTCGGCAGCCGCCAACAGCTGCAGATCTCCGGTCGCGGACATCGCCACATCCCGCTTAGCCTCGATCGCACTGGCCACCGCGCTGATATCGCGCCCGGCGCTGACGGTCAGGTCGCGTCCGGCCTGCACGCTCGAGCCGTTCTGGGTCACGCTGCTGTCGGTGTGGCGCACGCCGCGGTCGTTGACCACCACCTGCTCGACCGAGCCCAGCAGCACGTCGCGCCCGGCCTTGAGACTGGTGTCGGCAACGCTGCTGAGCACGCCGCCGTCGTTATTCAGGTCGCGACCGGCGTTGATCGCCAGGTTGTTCGCGGCTTCCACCCGGGCGGCGGTGTCGACGAAGTCGCGCTGCTGGGCGTAGCTGCCGTTGCTGCTCTGGTGGGAGGTGAGGGTGCGTTCGTTGATTACGTCCTGCGCAGCGGACAGGCTGACATCGCGTCCGGCGATGATGCCGCCGGCCTTGTTCACCAGGTTGTTGCCGGCCAGCAAGTCAAGGCGGTTGCCGGCTGCCACCAGGCCGCTGTTGACCAGGTCGTTGCCGGCCTGGGCCGACAGGTTGTTGCTGGCGCGCAGGGTGCCGACGTTGTCGAGGTTCTGGCCGGCGATCAGGCTGACGTCGTTGCCGGCGATCAGCGCACCGTTGGGCGCCAGGCGGTCGTTGCCGTGAGCCAGATAGAGTACCGGCACCAGCACTTGTTCGCCGTTCACCTCGGCGGTTTCCAGCCAGACGATGTCGTGGGTCAGCGCCGCCACCTGCTCGGACGTCAGGCTCACACCCACCGCCAGGTTCAGCTGCTGCTTGCTCTGAAGGGCGTTGTCCATCAGGTACTTGAACAACTGCTCGTCGCTGGTCTGGCCATCGATGTAGCGCTGCCCGGTGCGGGCCACCACGGCCTGCTGGATGAGCTTTTGCTCGTAGAAGCCATCGCCCAGACGCTTGGCGCTTTCGTCCGGGTTGTAGCCAAGGTTCGCCAGCAGGTAGTCGGAGCTCAGGAACTGCTTGAGGTCGGTGAGCACCGGGTTGGTTTCGATCAGGTATTTTTGCGGGTTGCTGCGCGCGCTACTGTCCGGCAGGCCTTGTACGCGCTCGATACTGATCGGGCCTTGGGCAGTGAGCGCCGGGGCCTGGCTGATGCTGTCGTCCACCGCCGAGCGGCCTGGCAGCGCGGCACCGCCAGTGCTGTCGGGCAGTCGGGTGTCGACGGTGCTGGCATTGCCGGCAATGTTCGCCTGGGTGCGCTCGGCCGTGCTCAGCGCGGTACTGCTGCCCGCCACCTGGTCGGCAGCGGCGACGTTGACGGTACGGCCCTGGGCCAGCGGCAACGGCTGCTGGCGCTGCGCCAGGCCCACGCTCGCGCCACCCATGCTCCAGCTTTGCGGACCGGTGGCCGCTGCACTGCCGGCTTCACTGCTAAGGCGGAACAGGCCATTCTGCCCTGTGGGCAAGCTGAAGCCTGGCAGCGCCAGCGGGTTGACCTGCTGCTGGGCGAGGTCTGGCGGCAGCTGCTGGTTTAGGGTGATACGGGTGGAGAACGCCGTCCCCGGCGCCGTGGTGTCGGTGCGCGCACCGCTGCCGATGTAGGCATAGCCCGGGCGCACGACGCTGTTACTGATGCCGTTGCCGGCAGTGATGCTCACGGCACCATTGGCCTGCATGACGGCGGCATAGCTCTGGTCGCCAGCAGCCAGCTGGCGGGTGCTGCCAAGGCTTACCAGTTCCGCTTCGGTCATGCCGATGAACCTGGCCAGGTCAGCTTGCAACCCGCCCAGATTGCCGGCGTCATAACCGGCGCTCTCATACCAGTATTTGCTGGTGATCGAGCTGGCCAGCGAATACAGCGAGCCCGCATTGTTGGTGCGCTGCGAGCGCAGGATACGGGTGGTCTCCGTTTCGCCGGTTTCCACGCCAGTGTTGGTCAGGTTGGCGACCGTGGCCACCAGGTTGCCGGCCGCGCCGATGGTGCTGCTGCTGTTGAGCAGGTCACCGCCGTTGATGGTGAGGTTACCCCCCGTGGCGATGCTGGAAGCGGCACTGGCCGCTATGACGTCGAACTTGTCGCGCTGGACGATTTCCCATACGTGGTTGCGCTTGCCGCTGCAGTCGCCGGCGTTGTAACCCTCGATGCATGCCACCTCGCCGACACGGGCGGTGTATATGCCCTTGTTGTCGGTCTGCAGGATCGCCCGCACGTTGTGGATAGTGCTCGCTGTCAGGCTCATCGACAGGTCGCTCTGCAGCGAGCCGGAACTGTTGATGATGCTGCTGGCCAGGTTGCCCTGGCCATCGCGGTCGACGGTCAGGCTGCCGAGGCTGTAGATGTCGGCGTAGCTGTTGGTCAGGCTGTCGACCCGCAGGCCCATGTCCTGGCCGCTGAAGATCAGGCCATTGGCACTGTTGACAAGCGCGCCGGTGGTTACGGTCAGAGCCTGGCCTGCGCCCAGGGTGCCCTGGTTGCCGATGCCAGCCGCGCCGACTGTTAGCCCGGCCGCCGAAGTCAGGCGCCCGGCGTTGTTCAGCTGGCCTGCCACCAAGACGCTGGTGGCACCGCCCCCGGCGATGCTGCCGGCGCTCCCCAGATTGAGCTGCCCGGCATCCAGGCCGAGGGTGCCGCGGCTGCTCACCCGGCCGTTGCCGGCGTAAGTGCCACCCAGGTTGAGGCTGAGGCTGCCGTCACTGGCGATCAGGCCATCGTTGCTCCAGTCACTGCCGCTGCCGACCAGTGTCTGGCTGGCCAGCAGCTGGCCGCTGGCGGTCTGGCTGAAGTTGCCGACGTTCACAGTCAGGCGCCCGGCCTGGATGACGTTGCTGTTGCTCCAGCTGGCGGCATTGAGGGTCAAGCCGCCGCGGGTGACGATGCTGCCGCCGGCGCCGGTGACGTTGGCGGTACTGATGTCGAAGTTGCCGCTACCAACGTGCAGAAGGCTGCCGCCAGCGTTGAGGAAACTGCCGACCGTGAACCCGAGGTCGCTGTTGGCGGTTTCCAGGGTGCCGTTGCGGTTGTCGAACTGCCCACCGATCTGGAAACGCGTGGCACCGCTGGTGCCCAGTGCACGCAACTGGCCTGTCTGGTTGTCGAGGCTGGCGGCCTTGATGGCCAGGGTACTATCGCTCTCGATGATGCCCAGGCGGTTGTTCAGCGCGCCGCTGAGGTCGAGGTCGATGCGTTGGCCTGCGATCTGCCCATCGTTATCGCCGCTATTGTCGAAGTTGCCACCCGTGACCTTGACCAGCCCTTGGGCGTAGAGGCCGCCATTGCGGTTGTCGAAGTTGGCGGTGGTGACGCGCGTATCGCCGGCCTGCGCCGAAATGCGCCCGCCATAGTTATCGATGCCGCCCAGTGCCTTGAGGTCCAGGGCCTGGGCCTGGGTGATACCGCCCTGGCGGTTGTTGTTCAGGTCGTACCCGTTTTTCAGTACGCCACGCAGGTCGGTGCTCAGCTTGCCCTGCAGGCTGGACAACACGCCACCGCGGTTGTCCAGGTTGTCGGCAGTGACGTCGAGATCACCGGCGTCGGCCAGGATGCGGCCACTCTGGTTGTCGACATCGCCGGTCACCAGCTGCAAAGCGCCCTGGCTCTGCAGGGTGCCCTTGGCGTTGCCCAGGCTGGCGGCACGTATGTCCGCACCACCGTTCTGGCTGTAGATCAGGCCATCAGCGCTGTTGAGCAGCTGCCCGGCCACTGCCACGGTCAGCTGCTGGTTGGCCGCCACGGTGCCGCGATTACGGTTGTCCAGGGCGCTGGCGAACAGGCTCAGCAGGCCTTGGCTGGCGATTTGGCCGCCTTGGTTGTCAACCTGGGTGGCGTTTTCGATACGCAGGGGGCCGGCGCTGGCAAGCTTGCCGTTGCGGTTGGTCAGTGTGCCGAGCAGCTTGAGGGTAACGGCGGCGTTGCCGATCAGGCTGCCGCCGCTGTTGCCCAGGCTGCTGGCCTTCACATCGAGCGCCTGCTGGGCGCTGATGCTGCCGGCAGCGTTGCCCAAGGCCATGGCATTGAGGGCCAGTGTTGCGCCGCTGTCGATCAGGCCACCCTGGGCGTTGTTCAGCAGGCCCTTGACGGTCAGGCGTTGATCGCCAGCGCTGGAAAGGATGCCGCCATCGCTGTTGTCGAGGTTCGCCGCAGTCACGCTCAGGGCGTGCTGGCTGACCAGCGCGCCAGCAGCGCTGTTCTGTAACTCGCCGCTGACCTGGACGTCGAGCGCACCGTTGCGGCTGGACAGTGTGCCCTGGTTGCGGTTGTCCAGGCTGCCCAGACTCATGCCCAGGCCTTGCCAGCCCGAGACCAGTCCGCCCTGGTTGGTCAGGCGCTCGGCCGTGACGTTCAACTGGCCGCTGCTGATCAGCTTGCCGGCGCTGTTGTCCAGATTGCGGCCGGTCAGGTCGAGGGCCTGGCGAGTGGAAATTTCACCGTTGCGGTTACTCAGGTCGCGCAAATGGTCGAGGGCCAGCGCGCCATCGGTGGTGATCAGACCGCCGTCGTTGTTCAGGTCACCGGTGGCGCTGCCGAAGTCGACGCGGATGGCATTGCCCAGCAGCGACCCCGCCTGGTTGTCGACCGAGCGGGCCGCAATGCCCAGCAGCCCGGCGGCGTTGATCAGGCCTTGCTGGCCGTTGTTCAGGCTGTCGGCCAGTTGCAGGCCGAGGTCGCCACGGCTGGTCAGCGTGCCGCCCGTGTTGTCCAGGCTGCCAGCGCGGGTGTCGAGGGACGCCGCGGCGACCAGGCCCTTGATGTTGCTCAGGGCCTGGTCGATACGCAGGGTCAGCGACTGGTTGCTGAGCAACTTGCCGCTGCCGTTGTCGAGGTTGCGAGCGGCCAGGGTGAAGGCCTGGGCCGAGGAGATTTCACCGCCCTGGTTGTTCACCCCGTCGAAGTTCTTGAGCATCAGCAACGGGGCGTTGATCAGCCCCTGGCGGTTGTCCAGCTGGCCATGGTTCAGATCTACGGTCAGGGCGCTATTGCTGAACAGCTGGCCACCTTGCTGGTCGAGGCCGGTGGCGTTGACCTCAAGGGTGCCCTCACTGGCGATGCGCCCACCGTCGCGGTTGCTTAGCTGGCCAGTGCTCAAGCCTAGGCTCGCGCCGCTGTCGATACGGCCTTTGCGGCTGTTGTCGAGGCTGCTGGCCGCAATGCTGGCCGGCCCTTTGGCGCTGATGATGCCCTGGTCGGTGTTGCTGAGCTCAGCCGCGTCGAGTCGCAATGCGGCATCGGTGACCAGCTCGCCATCCTGGTTGAGGACCTTGCCGGTGTGCTTGAGGGTCAATGCACCGGCGCTGGAAATACTGCCGCTGCGGTTGTCGAGTTGCTCACTCGCCAGGCTCAGGGTGGCCTCGGCGCTGATCAGGCCCTGGCGGTTGTCCAACTCGCCTTGCATGGTCGCATCCAGGGCTTGCTGACTGAGCAGCAGGCCACCGGCGTTGTCCAGCCTGTCGCCGCTAAGGCTGACGCCGGCCTTGCCCGAGAGCAAGCCTTGGCTGCGGTTGATTACTTCGGCGATGGCCATCTGCAACTTGCCGCCGGCCAGTACCTTGCCCCCGTCGCTGTTGTCCAGGCGGCTGCCAACGAGGGTGACGTCCGCCTTGCCCGACAGTTCGCCGCCGCGGTTATCCACCGCGGCGACCTGCAGGTCCAGCCCCTGGGTCGCGCCGACAAGGCCACCCTGGCGGTTGTCGAGGGTATCGCCACTGAGTTTCAGGCGCCCGGAAGTCACCAGCACACCGGCTTGGTTATCGAGGGCACCGACCAGCGCTTGCAGCTCGCTGCCTGCAGAAACCTGCCCCTGCAGGTTGGCCAGGCTGCCGGCTTGCAGGTCCAGACGCTCATCGGCGATCAGCGTGCCACCCTGGTTGAGCAGCTCGCCATCGACCATCAGTGACTCGCCAGCGCGGCTGCTGATCAAGCCTTGGCGGTTGTCCAGACTGGCACTGTGCAAGTCCAGGCCATTGGCCGACACCAGCCCCTTGAGGTTGTTCAGCGCCTGGCTGATGCGCAGGGTCAGGTCTTGCTGGCCGATCAGCCGGCCATTGCTATTGTCCAGGCTGCGGGCCGCCAACGTGAAAGCCTGGGCGCTGGAGATTTCGCCTTGCTGGTTGGCAACATCGGCAAGGTTGTTCAGCATCAACACCGGCGCGTTGATCAGGCCCTGCCGGTTGTTCAGCAGGCCGTGGTTGAGGTCGAGGGTCAGCGCACTTTTGCTGAACAGCTGACCGCCGTTCTGGGCGAGGCCGGTGACGTTGGCAACCAGTGCTTTCTCACTGGCGATACGGCTGCCTTGGCCATTGTTGAGCTGACCAGCCTTAAGGTCGAGGCGGTCGCCACTGACCAACTGCGCACCCTCGCCATTGTCGAAGGTGCCGGTCACTACCCTGGCCGCGCCTTTACTGCTGAGTACACCGGCCTGCCCGTTGTCGAGGGTGTGGCTGGTCAGTGCCAGCCCGGCGTCGGTAGTGATCGAGCCGTTGCGGTTCAGTAGTACGCCCGCACTGTTCAGCACCAGGTCGGCGGCGCTGGAGAGCTTGCCGGTGCTGTTGTCCAGGCTGCCGACGCTGGCGCCAAGGCGCCCTTCGGCGCTGATCAGCCCTTGCTGGTTGGCGAGCGCGCCGCCCAGTCCGATGTCCAGATTGCCGCCACTGACCAGACGACCTTGGCCGTTGTCCAGTTTATAGCCGGTGAGATCCAGCGACCCTGTGGCGGACAACAGGCCGAGATTGCGGTTGAGCACCTCGGCCACCTGCAGTTTCAAGGCGGTACCGGCCAGCACCTTGCCACTGTCGCTGTTGTCCAGACGGGTGCCTTGCAGGGTCACGCCTTGGGTCGTGGATATCTCCCCGCCACGGTTGTCGATTTGCGTCACATTCAGTTGCAAGGCGCTGGTACTAGCGACCAGGCCATTACTGCGATTGTCCAGGCTGCTGCCGGCCAGCAGCAGGCCGCCCTGCGCGACCAGTTCACCACCTTGGTTGATGGCCTGGCCGAGCTGGGCCACCAAGGTGCGCTGGCTGGAAACCCGCCCGCCGCTGTTGTCCAGGCGGTCGCCCTGCAGGCTTACAGGTCCGCCAGCGCTGAGCAGGCCGCCACGGTTGTCCAGCTGCGCGCCTTGGTAGCTGAGCGCCGCCAAGCTGTTCAGCAGGCCTTGCTGGCGGTTGTCGAGTTGCTCGACATTCAAGCTCGCCTGCTGGCCAGCGCGCAGTTTGCCGGCGCGGTTGTCGAGAGTGCTGGCGTGCAGGTCAAGGGTGCCCTTGACGTTGATATCGCCCTGCTGGTTGTCGAGCACCCCGGCGATTCGCGCATTCAGCCCCGCGTCACTGACGACAGTACCGGCGTCGCGGTTGTCGAGGCTAGCGGCCTCCAGGTCGATGCCGCCAGCAGAGCCGAGCAGGCCCTGGCGGTTGTCCAGGGCGTCGCCTAGCGCGACCTGCAAGGCTGCATCGCCGGTCACCTGACCGCTGCGGTTGTCCAGGCTGCCACTTTTGAGGGTGGTAGTGCCGGCGGCTGAAATTTCCCCCGCCTGGTTGTTGCTGGCACCGGTCACCTGCATCACCAGGTTGGCGCGGCTGGTCAGGGTACCGTCCTGGTTATCCAGGCTAGCGGCGCGCGCATCGATACCACTGGCGGAAATCAGGCCTCCACGGTTGATCATGGCCTGGTCGAGGTGCAGGGTCAGGTTTTGATTGCCGAGCAGTTTGCCGAGACTGTTGTCGAGGCTGCGCGCCACCAGGGCAAACGCCTGGGCGCTGGAGATTTCGCCCTGACGGTTGTCCACGCTGTCGAGGTTGTTAAGGGTCAGGCGCGGCGCATTGATCAGACCGCCCTGGTTGTTCAGGTGGCCCTTGTTCAGGTCCAGGCTCAACGCGCTGACGCTGGTCAGATGGCCACCGCTGTGCTGGTCGAGGCCGGTAACACTGGCAGTCAGCGCCTGGTTGCTGGCGATACGCCCAGCGTCGATGTTGCTCACCTGGCCGGCCTTGAGGGCCAGGGTGCCTTGGCTGGTGAGCTGGCCACCGCGGTTATTCACAGCGCCACTGGCCGTCAGGTCTAAGTGCTGACCGGCGCGTACAGTGCCAGCGGCGTTGTCCAATTGGCCGGCCTTGGCGTTGACTACCATTGCACCATCGACCAGCCCGCCCTGGCTGTTGAGCAGGCTTGAGGCGGCGAGGTCGGCCTGGCCGCCACTCAGCACGCGCCCGGCGTTGCGGTTGTCGAGGGTGCTGGCGCTGGCGTTCAGTTGACGCTGCGCGCTAAGGGTACCGCCCTGGTTGTTCAGGGTCTGCTTGGCGCTGATGCTCAGGTCGCGGCTGGCCACTATGCTGTGGCCCTGGTTGTCGACCTGCCCAGCCTTCAGCCGCACATCGCCGGTGCCGTTGCGGCTGTTGTCGGCGTTCACGCCGGCTTCGATGATGCCGTGGTTGCTCAGGCGCCCCCCGCTGTCGAGGCTGATGCCCTGCCCGGCCGCCAGAGCCTGGCGGTTGTCCAGGTCACCCTGGGTGCGTACGTTCAACTGGTTGCCTGCATACACCGCGCCCTGAGCATCGAGCTGGCCGGCGGTGATCGCCACCGAGCCCTTGGCTGCTGTGGCTTCAGCCATGCGCAATTGACCGTTGGCATCGAGTTGGATATCGCCGCCGCTGGCCATCAGTTTGCCGTCGAGTTTCACCCCGACGCCGGCCTCGGTGCCCACCAGTTTGATGGTGTCGGCGTACATGCCGCCCAGCGCCGAGGAGTCGATTGCCAGTTGCGGGGCCTGGGCCGGGTCGCTGGCCCGCGCGGTGGCGGCCAAGGTCTGGGCATCGACGTCGTTGCTACCGGCCACCACGGCCAGGTGCCGCGCTTGGATCTCGGCATTGACCCGGGCACTGCGGGTGATGATCTCGAACTGGTCGACGTTGCCGGCATTGAGCCCGGCGCCTTCGATGGCGACGCTGCCCTGCTCGACCTGGTAACGCTGCAACTGGCCGTTCTCGACTACCGGCTTCCCGGTGGTCAGCGTGGCCTTTGGCGTGTTGATGAAGCCGCAGCCGTTGCAGGTGACGCCGTAGGGGTTGGCGACGATGACATGTGCCGACTGCCCGGCCACTTCGGTGTAGCCCTTCAGCTGGCTCGGGTTGCCGCCGTTGACTTCGTTGAGGATGGTGCTGGCCGCACGGCCTTTGAGGTTGCTGTTACCGAGGATGATGCCGCCCAGCTGGGTTGACTGGGTGCGGCCGGTGGCGTTGTTGAGGATCACGCCCTGCTGGCCGACGTTGTAGTCGCTGAACTTGTTATGCGACAACCCTGAACCGCTGGGGGTCGCGATGTTGACGATGGGTACGCCGTTGCCGGCCTGGCCGAGGTTGGTGGCGCTGCCGTTGACGACGATGCCGTCCGCCATGGCCACCAATGGGTGCCAAAACATCATGTTGGCCAACATGAACGCCAATCCGCGTTTGGACAGGCCCCAGAAGGTGGCGCGCGACTTCAGCTCGGACGAAGGCAGTCGAGCCAGGAAATTGAATTGACATACGTCCATGTCGGTCCTCGGCAAGCGGTATTAAAGGTAGATATCCAGGCGGAAGTAGATCGGCGTTTCTCGCGCTTCGATGGCCGCTGGCCGCTCGAGGGAGTGGGCAAAGGTCACGCTGGCGGATACGTTTTCGCCGCGGGCGAACAGTTCGATGGCATCGCTGGACAAGCGCCCGCTCTGCCCGCTGTTGTAGCGGTCGTGGCGAATGGCACCGACGTCGTAGGCCAGCCCCAGGCCATACTCAGCCAGCATCGGCCGCAGCCACGCCCACTCCACCTGCCGGCTCCAGCGCAAATCGTTACGCCAGTAGTAACCGCTGTCTCCGTTAAGGCTCTGGTCCTTGTAGCCACGAATCGATGACTGGCTGCCCAGGCTCATGCGTTGCGGGCTGAACAGCAGGTCTTCACTACGCTGGCCGGTTGCCAGGCTGCTGAACACCAGTGACTCGCCGGCCAGCTTGAACGGCTGCAGGTAACTGACGGTGGCGGTGTACTTGCGGTAGCGGGCATTGGCCTGGCGATTCCCAGCTGCGTCGCGCTGGTCTTCGCGTTGGGCATCGAAAGCGCCGATGCCGTCCTGCATGCCCAAGTCCACGTTGACGAACGCGCCGCCGATGCGACGGCCGTGGTTGATGCCGAACTGCATTTCGCTCAGGCGGTTGCTGCTGGTATCCAGCTTGCTGTCTTCTATGAAGTTGTTGGTACGCAGGTAGCTGAGGCCGGTGTTGAGCGAGGTCTTGCTCTGAGCATCGCGGTGAATCACCCGCTCCAGGCGCAGTTGGTGGTTCTGGCTGTCACCATCTTGCTTGAAGTCAAAGCCGGAAGCCTTGGCCAAGGCCCGGTACTCGCTCTGGCTATAGCTGTAGCTGAGGTTCCACCAGCCGAACGGCAGGTTGTAGTAGAGCATGGCGCTGCGTGAGGTCTTCTGGTGGTCGCTGATGGCGTCGTGGCTGCCGCGCAGCACCAACTGATCAGCCAGCCCCAGCGGGCTGTCCCATTCCAGGCTGCTGCCCCACTGCTGCTCGCCGGTACTGCGCTGCCCGTCATTGCTGCGTGACAAACCGACGCGCCAGGGCTTTTGCGGGTTGTTGCGTACCACCACCTCACTGCCGCCCACCGCCTTTCCAGGGGTCAGCTCCATTTGTGCCTGATTGGAAGGTAGGCGGTTGAGCTGATCGACCATCTGCTCGACCTGCCGCAGATTGAGCAGATCGCCGGCGCTGCCGGGGAAGGCCATGTTTAGTTCACGGGCCGAAAGCCTGCTGCCTTCGGCCGGTTTCAGGCCTTCGAGACGGCCCTCCACCACGATGACTTTCAGATGGCCAGTGGAGAGATCCTGCTGCGGCAGGTAGGCGCGGCTGGTGACCAGGCCTTTCTGGATGTAAAGATCGGTGATGACCTTTAGCAGGCCATTGAGCTGCGTCACGCCCAAGCACTGACCAAGGTAAGGCTTGAGCAGGCGCTCGCGTTCCGTGTTGGAAAGGGCATCGGCCCCCTCCAGCTCAATGTCCTGGATCGGGAAGCAGCGGCTGTCGGCGGGCCTGGCCGAGGTGCCCGTATCGCTGCCTTTGCCGGGTAGTTCCTTGAGCTGTTCCAGACGCCGCTGCTGCTCTTCCAGCAGTCGGTTCTGACGGTCACGAATGAGGTCTTGGTCGCCTGGGGTGCTGAACGGCGCCGCACTGGCCACGTGGACACAGGTGACGAGCCAGGTACACAGCAGCCAGCCAAAGGCACGCTGAGCCACAGAGGGGGAAAACATGTTCGATCCTTCGAAAGCGAGACGGCGATGCGAAAAAGCTGGCGATACTAAAGAGCCATCATCCTGACGTCAAACAATCGGCGACATGCGGTACCTGTTTCGCCAGCAGGGCACCTGAAAGCAGGGCGTTCAGGTACCGCGCGGTTTGGCCCGCGCGGTTGCCTCAGCCACAAGCGGGTCGTCGGGCCAGTAATGCTTGGGGTATCTACCCTTGAGGTCCTTCTTCACATCTGCATAGGTGGTCCGCCAGAAGTTGGCCAGGTCCTGTGTAACCTGCACCGGCCGCCGTGCTGGCGACAGCAGGTGCAGCTTGACCTGCTGGCGACCTTGGGCGATGCGCGGCGTGTCAGCCAGGCCGAACAGCTCTTGCAGGCGCACGGCGAGGATTGGCGGGTTTTCACTGTAGTCGAGGCGGATACTCGACCCCGACGGCACAGCCAGGTGCGCTGGCGCCCATTCGTCCAGGCGCTGGGGCAGCGGCCAGGGCAACAGGTTACGCAAGATCGACGGCAGGTCCAGGGCGGCGAAATGGCTCAGCCGCGATACCTTGCCCAGATAAGGCTGCAGCCAGTGCTCCAGGCTGCCCAGCAGCGCCTCGTCGCTTAGGTCCGGCCACTCGCTATGGCCGTCTTTTTCCAGGTCAAGCTGGCGCAACAGCGCTATGCGCGCCTGCCACTGGCGCAACTCTGGCGTCCAGCTCAGCAGGTTCAGGCCTTTGCGCCGCACCAGGCCCAGCAGTGCCTTGGCGCGGGCCTCATCATTGAGCCCAGGCAGCGGTTCACGGCTAAGTACCAATTCGCCGACCTTGGTCTGACGCTCGGCACGCAACACCTGCTCGCGCTCGTCCCAGTCGAGAATGTCGACACGCTCGACCTGCTCGGCCAGCACCTCGTCGAGCAGTGCCGGGTCGAATTCGGCAGCCAGGTAAATCCGCTCCTCCCGCTGCCCCTGGCGGCTGCCCAGGTCGGCGATGACCAACCACGGGCATTTCATCAGTGCATCGGCCTCGGCGAACAAGGCAGCACGGCCGTTGGCCAGGCGATACTCGGCCCCGCCTTCGCGACGTTGCTGGGCGACCCGGTCGGGATAAGCCAACGCCAGCAGGGCGCCGAGCCAGCGTGGATGCTCGGGATCGGCAACCGCCGAGCTGGCCTTGCCGCGCAGCAGCCCCCGGTACTGGCGGGCCAACTGTCGGGCACGCTGCACACTGCCCTGGCCGTCACGGCTGACCTTGCTGTCACCGCTGATCAGTGCCAGCCGGCTATGCAGGTCGGCGCCCCCTGCGCGCTGGATGTCGCGCTCGCCCAACAAGGCGGCGACATCGCAGGCCATCGCGGCCAAGCCCAGGTCATGGCCGCGCAGCAGCAGGTGAGCGATACGCGGGTGGGCCGGAAGCTCGGCCATGGCCTGGCCGTGTTCACTGAGGTTTTCGCGGGTGCCCATCTTGAAAGCGCCAAGCCGCGCGAGCAGGTCTTGCGCCTGCGAATAGGCCGCCGCTGGCGGCTGGTCCAGCCAGCGCAACTGGTCAGGCGTAACACCCCATCGACCAAGCTGTAACGCCAGGCCAGCAAGGTCTGCCTGGAGGATTTCGGCACTGCCATGTGCTGCCAACTGATCGTGCTGGGCCTCTGACCACAGGCGGTAGCACACGCCCGGCTCAAGGCGCCCGGCACGGCCAGCCCGTTGGGTCGCACTGGCGCGGGAGATACGCTGGGTGTCCAGGCGCGTCATGCCGCTGCCAGGGTCGAAACGCGGTACCCGGGCAAGGCCGGCATCGATCACTACGCGTACGCCGTCGATGGTCAGGCTGGTCTCGGCGATGTTCGTGGCCAGCACGACCTTGCGCAGGCCCTGGGGCGCCGGATCGATGGCGGCACGCTGGGCATTGAGGTCGAGTTCGCCATGCAAGGGGCAAAGCAGAATGTCCGGGCGCTCGGCCAATGACGCCTGCAAACGTTGGTGAACCCTGCGGATCTCAGCCTGGCCGGGCAGGAACACCAACACACTGCCAGGCTGATCGGCCAAGGCCTCTAGCACACAGTCCACCACACGTGGCTCGATGAATTCCCCAGGCTGGGACGGCCGCCCCCAACGAATATCAACCGGGTGCATGCGGCCCTCGCTGCTGATCACCGGCGCGTCGTCGAGCAGCCGGGACAGGCGCTCGCCCTCCAGGGTTGCGGACATCAGCAGAATTTTCAGCGGCGGATCATCGCGCAGCAGTTCACGGCCATTGAGACTCAGCGCCAAGGCGAGGTCGGCATCCAGGCTGCGTTCGTGAAACTCGTCGAAGATCAGCAGCCCGACACCCTCCAGCGCAGGGTCTGCCTGCAACCGGCGGGTCAGGATGCCTTCGGTGACCACCTCGATACGCGTACCGGGCCCGACCTTGCTGTCCAGGCGAATGCGGTAGCCCACGGTCTCGCCGACTTTTTCACCCAGCTCGCTGGCCAGCCGTTCGGCCGCCGCGCGTGCGGCCAGGCGGCGGGGTTCCAGCATCACGATGGTCTGCCCGGCCAGCCAGGTTTCAGTCAACAGCGCCAGCGGCACACGGGTGGTCTTGCCGGCGCCGGGCGGGGCCTCGAGCACCGCTTCGTGACGGTTTTCCAGGGCGTGGCGCAAAGCTGGCAGGGCAACATCGATTGGTAAAGAAATCATGGTGGTCCTCGAACAGTCTGGCGAGTATAACGGCGAACCCAGCCTGCTCTATCATGGTCTTAGCATCAGGTGCCGGCGTATCGTCCACCTTGTGGCAACTTTCTTCGGAGATTCAAATGCGCATCCCATCCCGCGTCATCGGTGGCGCCCTCATCGCCACCTTGCTGACCCAGCTGACGGCCTGTGGCACGCTGTTCTACCCTGATCGCCGCGGGCAGATCGAAGGCAAGGTCGACCCGGTAATCGTCGCCCTCGATGCCATCGGTATTCTGTTCTACGTGATCCCAGGCCTGATTGCCTTCGGTGTCGACTTCGCCACCGGCGCCATCTACTACCCCGGGGGCACCACGGCACAGGTAGCGCCAGAGAAACTGCGCGAGGCCATCAAGCCTGATGGCAAGGTCGACAACCTCAAGCTGCAAGCCATTCTCGAAAGCGAGCTGGGCCAGCGCCTGCCGCTGGACGACCCACGGTTGATCCAGCATCGCGGCAGCGTCGAGCAACTGGCAGCGTTCGGCCTGGTGCCGGCAGCCTGATACCTGCAAGGAAGCCCCCCACGGCATGATCACCTCGGCGGAAAACGAGCGCCTGCTACGCCTGGCCACCCGCGCGTCGCTCGCGGTGGCCAGCATCCTGGTGCTGAGCAAGGCCGTGGCCTGGTGGTTGAGTGGCTCGGTCAGCCTGCTGGCCGGGCTGACCGATTCGGCGCTGGACGCGGTCGCCTCGTTCCTCAACCTGCTCGCGGTGCACTATGCGCTGCGCCCGGCTGACGATGACCATCGCTTCGGCCACGGCAAGGCAGAGGCCTTGGCAGGCATGGCCCAGGCCGTGTTCATCGGTGTGAGTGCGGTACTGATCGGGGTTCAGGCCGCCGAGCGTCTGCAATCGCCACAACCCTTGGGTGATACCGCCATCGGCATCGGCGTGATGCTGCTGTCGTTGGTACTGACGCTCGCTTTGCTGGCGCTGCAACGCAAGGTCATTCGCGTGACAGGCTCAACGGCGGTGCGTGCTGACTCGCTGCATTATCGCTCTGACCTGCTGCTCAATGGCAGCATCCTGCTGGCCTTGCTGCTGGCGCGTTACGGCTGGCCGCAACTGGACGCGCTGTTTGGCCTGGGTATCGCGCTGTACATCCTGTGGAGTGCACTGCAGATCGCCCGGGAAAGCACGGCAATCCTGATGGACAAGGAGCTGCCCGGCGACATCGGCGAGGGCATGGTCGAACTGGTGCTGGGCATTGCCGGGGTCAAAGGTGTACATGACCTGCGCACCAGGGTGTCGGGCAATCAGTGGTTCGTGCAACTGCATCTGGAACTACCAGGGCAGTTGCCGTTGCACGAGGCACATGCCCTGTGCGTACAGGCTTCAGAGGTCATCCGCCAGCGTTATCCACAGGCGGATGTGATGGTGCATGCCGACCCCGTCTGAAGGTCAATTGATGCTGTAGCCCCGGCCACTGAAACAGGCCCCCAGCGCCCGCCGATAGTGGTCTGCAACGTTGGCCGGGGGTGCGCTGGGTGCGGTGGCGGGGTCGAAGTTGGACTCGCTCACCGCCCACCGATGGCACTGGTAGCGGTCCTGGTCCTGTTGCTCCTGGCCTTGCCCGTGCATTGGGTAGGCCACCACATCGTATGCAGTGCCTGAAGGGGCTTGCGCCACCGGGGCCGGCGCGACGGCAGGGGGGCTGACCACCACGTACTCGCGGCTGTCTGCCAGGTACTGGTAATACGTATCGGCAACCAGGAAAAGCAGGGCACCCCCGACCCACACTTCACGTGCATAGGAGGGCAGGTAGCCGACCCGCACCCCGTAAGGCGGGGCGACCACGATGTAGCTGCCGCCCTGCGGTCGGTACCAGTAACCGCCTGAGTAGAAATAGTCCTGCCCACGGTACGGCACTTTCCAGTAGCGGTCCGGGAAACGCTCGACTCTGTGCCCAGGGCGATACTGCGGCCCCGGCCCCCATCCATTGCCATGGCCATCCGGCCGCCCCTGCCAGTCGCCACCCGGCCGTTGCCCAGGGCCGCCGGCCTCCCAGTGCCGGTAATCGGCATTGCGCCGGGGAATATCCTGATAGTAGCCCTGGCGGGCGGGCTGGGTCTGATGCACTTCATCGCGCGAGTTGAGCGGCGAACGGCCTTCGTAACTGCCGTTGGGATCCTGCCGGCCATTGCCACCATGCCCATCGTCAGGGCCTTGGGCCTGCGCCCCCAGACAGATGCTCACGCCAAGCAAACCAACACCTGCCAACTGCCAGATGCGCGACTTCATGTTGTTCCTCACGGTAAAGATAACGGCACGCTGCCAGTCTACCGCGCCTGTAACGGACAAACAGATGAAATCGCGGCCATGAAAAAAGGGAGGCCTTGTGGCCTCCCTTTGAGAATTGTCGTCCGTGCTCGGCACTTGTGGCGCCGGCTCACCTCATACGCTCTTGTGGAGGTACGTAGCCCGGGGGCCTGGCGGATCCTGTTGGATGGCTGGCCGCGACCGCCCGCCTAGGGCGCGTCGCCGTGGACTGATGTCCGGGCAGTGATTCTGTTGATAAAGATACGTGACAGGGGGCGGCAGCGGATTGCGAAGATTGCTCAGATAAATAGCACTTGCGCAATTTTTAACCCTGGATCGATAATTCACCGCAATCCGATCAGAAAAGGCCTTTTCCATGAGCAAGCTTGACCGCTACGACCTGAGCATCCTCGCCGAATTGCAGCGCGATGCGCGCATTTCCAACCAGGAGCTGGCCGAACGTATTGGCCTGTCGCCCTCCCCCTGCTCGCGTCGGGTCAAGCAACTGGAAGACGACGGCTATATCTCGCGGCAAGTCGCCCTGCTAGACCGCAAAAAGCTCGGCCTGAGCCTGACGGCTTACGTGCTGATCGGCATGGACCGGCACACCCCGGAGCGTTTCGAGACCTTCGAGGCGGCCATCCGCAACTTGCCACAGGTGCTCGAATGCAGCCTTGTCACCGGCATGGATGCCGACTATCAGCTAAAGGTGGTGGTACCGGACATGGATCACTACCAGAAGCTGCTCCTGGGTAGCCTGACCCGCATCGAAGGCGTCACCAGCGTGCGCTCGAGCTTCGTGCTCAATCAGGTGCTGGCGAGCACCGAACTGCCCCTGACCCACCTTCGTTGATTGGCTGCTGAGCCTGCCTGGAGAACACTGATGGATCCGGCTGTATTCGAAGAGTGGATGATGATCACCCTGGTCACCGTGTTGATCGGTTTCATGGGTTTCATCGTTTGGGACCTGGCAAAAAAATCCAAGGCCGGGCGGTTTGGCACGATGATCCTGTTCTTCGTGCTGGGGCTGGGGGTGCTGGCCTTTATCATCAAGACCGTGGTCGTGGGGATTCTGGAAGGGGTGTAGCGCCCTCCCAAGCCTGATCACCGGCAAGCTGGCGCCCATGGATGCCAAGGCCTGCGCATGTTCTGCAGGGCCCTCTTGCCGGCGATGATGCCAGCGAGCATTAAAGCTTGGCCGGCACCTCGCGCCAACACCCCTGCTCCAGCCCATCCAGCGCCCAGTCACCGATCCGCACACGCACCAGGCGCAAAGTCGGCAAGCCGACCGCCGCGGTCATGCGCCGCACCTGGCGGTTACGCCCCTCGCGAATCACCAGCTCCAGCCAACTTGTGGGCACGCTCTTGCGAAAGCGGACCGGCGGGTTGCGCGGCCACAGTTCGGGTTCCTCCAGGCGCCGAGCTTCGGCCGGCAAGGTCGGCCCGTCATTGAGCTCTACACCCTCGCGCAACCGCTTTAGCTGCTCATCGCTGGGCTCGCCTTCCACCTGCACCCAGTACGTCTTGGCCAGCTTGTGCTTGGGGTCGGCGATGCGGGCCTGCAAACCGCCGTCATTGGTCAGCAGCAGCAAACCTTCACTGTCACGGTCCAGCCGACCGGCCGGGTAAATACCAGGGATATCGATGTAATCCTTGAGCGTGGCACGGCCATCGCCGTCGCTGAACTGGGTCAGCACATCGAACGGCTTGTTGAACAGCACCAGGCGCGGCTCAGCCGGCGGTGCCTTGGGCTGGCGCCTTGGGCCGGCGGGCCGCGCCTTGGGGTGGCGCGGCTTGGAACGGGGTGGCAGTGGCATGGATCCTCAGCGGAACGGCGGCTCATCGAAGCTGCGCAGTTTACGCGAGTGCAGCGAGTTGAGCTCGGTGCGCAGCAGGTCGAGGGCGGCAATGCCGATCTTCAAGTGCTGGCTGACCGCGCGGTTATAGAAGGCATTGGCCGAACCGGGCAGCTTGATTTCGCTGTGCAGCGGTTTGTCGGACACGCACAGCAAGGTGCCGTATGGCACCCGCAGGCGATACCCCTGGGCGGCGATGGTACCGCTCTCCATGTCTACCGCCACCGCTCGCGACAGGTTGATCAGTGGCCGTTCCTGGGCCCAGCGCAGCTCCCAGTTACGATCGTCGTAGGTCAGTACGGTGCCGGTGCGCAGGCGCTTCTTCAACTCCTCGCCACGCTCGCCGGTCACCTGGGCTGCCGCCTCCTGCAGCGCCAGCTGCACCTCGGCCAGGGCCGGGATGGGGATGTTCGGCGGCACCACCCGGTCAAGAATACCGTCGCGGCGCATGTAAGCGTGCGCCAGCACATAGTCACCGATGGTCTGCGACTGGCGCAGGCCCCCGCAGTGGCCGATCATCAGCCAGCAGTGCGGACGCAGCACGGCCAGGTGGTCGGTGATGTTCTTGGCGTTGGACGGGCCGACACCGATGTTGACCAGGGTGACGCCGTCACCGTCAGCGGCGATCAGGTGATACGCCGGCATCTGATAGCGGTGCCAGACCACGCTGGCCACCAGGGCCTGCGCCTCACCGTGGTCCATGCCTTTTTCGATCGACACGTTGCCCGGCAGCACCATGCGCACGAAGCGCGGGTCGTCACGCAGCTGTTCAAGGCCGTGGCTGATGAACTGGTCGACATAACGGTGGTAGTTGGTCAGCAGGATCCAAGGCTGCACATGGCGCCAGTCGCTGCCGGTGTAGTGCACCAGGCGGCGCAGTGAGAAGTCCACGCGGGCAGCGTCGAACAGCGCCAGCGGCAGGGTTTCGGCACTGCCCCAGTCGCACAGGCCGTCGGCGATGTCGTCAGTGGCGGCAGACAGGTCGGTGCTGGGGAATACCCGCGCCAGCTCGGCGGCAGTGATGCCGCTGCCCGCCAGCTCATCGCCCTGGTCGACCACGTAGGGGTACGGGATGTTCTGTTCGCTGACACCGACCTCGACGGTCACGGTGTAGTCCTGCATCAAAGGGCGCAACTGCTCGAGCAGATAACCCCGAAATGCCGCAGGCTGGGTGACCGTGACGCTGTAGGTGCCCGCCACTTGCACCTTGGCATAGGCACGGGTGGTGGCGGCGACTTCGCCGTGGCTGTAGTAGGTCAGGCGCAACGCCGGGTAGCGGTAGACGGCGCGCTCGTCGGCGTCCGGCTCGGTGCGGTCTTTCAGGTAACGCTTGAGGGCCTGGCTGAGGGCCCCGGTGGCCTGTTCATGCAAGGCCGCCAGACGGTCGACGGCCTGTTCGGGGGTATCAACGACTACAAAGGCTTGGCTCACACTGTGCTTCCTGTCTGGACATGCATGTCAGCCATCTTGCCTGCCTTCGCCAGTAAAAACATCCCCTGTCAGCCGGGCCAGCCAGGCGTGGCCCGTGCAACCAGTGCCTGAACATCGGCGCCCCGCGGCAACGCCCCGTAAACGCGGCCGCCGCCGGCCAGCCGGCTGCCGATGAAGGCATCGCTGACAGAGCTGTTACCCGCCTCCAGCAACAGCTTGGCCTGCAGCGCCAGGGCAATGTCCTCGGTCAGCTGCCGGGCACGATACTGGATGTCACTCGTATCGGTGAACGCACCCTTGAGGTTGCCGATGTGCGCGGCCAGCCGTGGATCGCCATGGCCATCGCCCAGTTCAGCGAACAGCGCATCGAGCACACCCGGCTCCTTGGACAGTGCCCGCAGCACATCCAGGCACTGGACGTTGCCTGAGCCCTCCCAGGTGGAATTGACCGGTGCTTCGCGGTACAGGCGCGGCAGGATGCTGTCCTCGACATAACCGGCACCGCCCAGGCACTCGGCAGCTTCGTTGATCATCGCCGGCGCGCGCTTGCAGATCCAGTACTTGCCCACCGCCGTGACCAACCGGGCGAAGTGCGCCTGCTGCGGGTCATCGAGTTGCTCCAGCGCTTGCCCCATGCGCAGGCTCAGGGCCAGGGCCGCTTCGCTTTCCAGCGCCAGGTCGGCCAGCACGTTCTGCATCAGCGGCTGCTCGCTCAGCACCCGGCCGCCGACCTTGCGGTGTGCGCAGTGGTGGGTGGCCTGGGTCAAGGCCTGGCGCATCAGGGCGCTTGAGCCGACCATGCAGTCGAAGCGGGTCATGGCCACCATCTCGATGATGGTCGGCACGCCCCGCCCCTCCTCACCGACCATCCAGGCCAGCGCGCCACGGAACTCCACTTCGCTGGAAGCATTGGAGCTGTTGCCAAGCTTGTTCTTCAGGCGCTGGATGTAGAACTGGTTGCGGCTGTCATCCGGGCGATGGCGTGGCAACAGGAAACAGCTCAAGCCTTTGTCGGTCTGCGCCAGTGTCAGGAAGGCGTCGCACATTGGCGCCGAGCAGAACCATTTATGCCCAACCAGCTCGTAGGCCTGACCCGGCCCCGGGCTGCCGACAGGATAGGCGCGGGTGGTGTTGGCGCGCACATCGGTACCGCCCTGCTTTTCTGTCATGGCCATGCCGATGGTCACGCCCGCCTTGTGGCGATCGCCGACGTTGCGCGGGTCGTATTCGCGGGCGAGAACCTTCGGCAACCAGTACTCGGCCAGCTCAGGCTGCAGCCTGAGCGCCGGCACAGCGGCAAAGGTCATGGTCAGCGGGCAACCGGTACCGGCTTCTGCCTGGCTGTGCAGGTAAGTCATCGATGCCCGGGCTACATGGGCACCGGGGCGCGGCTCGGCCCAGGGTAACGCGGGCAGGCCGTGCTCGACGGCCGTGCGCATCAGCTCGTGGTAGGCGGGGTGGAACTCCACCAGGTCGATGCGGTGACCGTAGCGGTCATGGCTGCTGAACACGGGTTTGTTCGCGTTGGCCAGAAAGCCCGCGGCCATCAGCGGCCCACCGGCCAAGGCACCATAGGCATCGATCCGCGATTCGGCCCAGCCGGCCCCGAAACGCCGCGACCACTCCTGCAGTGGCAGGTCCAGGCGGTACAGGTTGGCACCGTCGAGCGATGGCGGCTGGTTGGTGACTTCGTGGGTTTCAGCGTACTGGTGCAGGTTCATGGGGAGCTCCTGGAGGCCGTGTAGGGCTGAGAAGTCCAGTGAAGCACTCACCGCTGGGCAGACAAAGTGACAATAGTGACTAAACGTGTGATTTGAATTGCCCGCAGGGGTCACCCGGTCAACTGTGGGCGGGCCGAGCAGAGGGCGCAGTGCAACCCCTGGCAGGGGCTACACCGTTGTGCCATCAGAGCCGTGAACTGCCCGACACCGCCCTCCCCGCCGGGATCTGCACCTGCGCTATCGCCACTTCCAGGCTCAACTCGAACCGGCTACCCAGCCCCCGCGTAGACTCATGCACCAGCTGGCCGCCCAGCACCTCGCCCATCTGCCGGCAGATCGACAGGCCAATGCCCAACCCGCCATATCGACGGGTCATCGAGCCATCGACCTGGAAGAAGCGCTGATACAGGATCGCCTGGTCCAGGTCATCGAAGCCGATGCCGCTGTCACTGACGGTGAAGGTCAGCGCCAGGCTGCCTGGCCCAAGACGACGGCCACGCACCTGGATCATCACCCCACCCTGGTGGGTGAACTTGAGGCCGTTGTCCACCAGGCACCCCAGGCAACGCGCCAGTTTGTGCGCATCGCCCAGCAGTTCGTCCGGCAGCTCGGCGGGAATGTCCAGGCTCAGGTACAGCCCCTTGCCCAGCGCCGTTCCGGCATAGCCGGCCCGCAGCTCCTGGAGCATGCGCCGCAAGCTGAACGGCGCCGCCTGCAGGCGCAGGCGGCCGGCCTGCAACTCGGTGAGGGTGAGAATATCGTCGACCATGTCCATCATGTTCTGCGCGGAGCCCACCGCCGTGCGGTGGTACTGGGCCATCTCGGCGCTCAGCGGCAAGGTGTGCATCAGCTCCAGCGAGCCGATCACACCGTTCATCGGGGTGCGCAGTTCGTGGGTGATCGTGGCGAGGAACTCATCCTTCAGATGGTTGCTCCTGGCCAACTGCTGGTTCAGTTGTTCCAGCGTGCGCCCGGTATCACGCAGGGTCTGTGCCTGCTGCTCGCGCATGCTGTTGATACGATCGGCCAGCGCCAGGGACAGCAACGCCACTTCCAGCGCCGCACCGAGCTGGCTGGCATACATGGTCAGGAACACATTGGGCAGGTAACCCAGCACCATCAGGGTGTTGACCAGCCCGCCCAGCAGGAACGCCGTCCAGGCAATGATGAACCAGCGCGCCACCCGCAGGCCGCGTACCCAGGCATAAAGCCCCGCGGCGAAAATGCTGACGGTGAACAGCAGGGCCAGTACCGTGGCCATACGCAAGGCGATGCCATAGGGCATGCTCACCGCCAGCAGCATCACCAGCACTGCGCCAAGCATCAATAACTGCAGCAGGCGGTCGAACCCTCGGCTGATCGTGCCCAAGCGCAGGAAGTGGCGGGCGAACTGGCAACCGAACAAGCCGGCCGCACCGATGAACAGCGGCGTGGCGGCATTCGCCCACCAGGGGCTGTCCGGCCAGAAGTACGCCACCCCTGCGCCGTTGACCGACACCTGGTAGAGGCCGAACGAGGCAATATAGAGGATGTAATAGAGGTAGCTGACGTCCCGCACGCTGAGGAAGATGAACAGGTTGTACACCAGCATCACCAGCAAGACCCCGTAGATCATCCCCAGCATATACAGGCGAGTGGGCTGCTCTTCCATGTAGGCCTCGGCAGACCACAACGCCAATGGCGCCTGTACCGAGCCTTGGCTGTGCAGGCGCAGGTACACGGTGGTCGCCTGGTTGGGCTGCAGCGGCAGTTCGAACAGGTAGTTGTTCTGGAGAATCTGACGGCTGGCGTAGGGCAAGGCATCGCCGGTACGCTGTGCCAGGCGGTAGGTACCATCGGCACCCGGCAGATAGAGCTCGAGGTGATCCAGCGGCGGGTACGCCAGCTCCAGCAACCATTGGCGCGGTGCGGCGTTCGCCGAGGCCAGGTAGCGCAAATCGACCTTGAGCCAGAACACCGAAGTCGAATAGCCGGCGTTCAGCACGTGTTCATGGTGTGGGCGAAAACGGTTGGCGAAGGTGGGCGCGGTAACCTGAGCGATGCTGGCGCTGCCATTGCGGTCTTCATAGACCTGCATGGTGCTGCCCAGCGGCAGGTACCGGGTGGAGTCGTCGAAATCGACCGCAGTGGCCATCACGGGCAAGCAGCCCAGAAGCAAAATCAGCAAATAGCGCATACGGCCCCAGCATGGCGTGTCCGGACACGTCGCAATGGCCCCCTATCCCTATGAGACGACGAATTCCGGCAAAGCCCGTTTATCGAGTTATCCGAGCACTCTAGCATAGCTTTGAAGGCTAACAACGGGCCATCTTGATTTAGGCTAAAAAGGCTCTAGATCGATACTTTCAGGCCATGAAGAAACCGAAAGCTGACCTATCGATCAACAAAATCCGTTTGTAGGACGATCCGTACAAATGGGTTTGGTGGTAAGCTCGCCGACCATGAATACCTACAGCTCCCGCCCCGTTGTCCTCTGTCTCTCCGGCCACGACCCAAGTGGCGGTGCCGGCTTGCAGGCAGATATCGAAGCCCTGATCGCCCAAGGCTGTCATGCCGCACCCGCGGTGACCGCCCTGACCGTACAGGATACCGTCAACGTTTCCGACTTCCGCGTGCTCGACCGTGAGTGGGTGCTGGCCCAGGCCAATGCCGTACTGGCCGACTCCACGGTCGCCGCGGTCAAGCTGGGCATGCTCGGCTCGATCGAAATGGTCGATACCGTCGCCGAACTGCTCATTGCCCACCCACACCTGCCGGTGGTCTGCGACCCGGTGCTGCGCGCCGGTGGCGGTGGCCGGCTGGGCAAGGACGAGGTCGGCTATGCCGTGCGCGAGCGCCTGTTGCCGCTGGCCGCCATTGCCACACCGAACCTGCCCGAGGCACGCATCCTTGCCGAGCTGCCTGACGGTAGCGCAGACGAGTGCGCCGAAAAATTGCTGCCGTTCTGTAAACACCTGCTGATCACCGGTGGCCACGGCGACGAAGAAGAAATCCACAACCGCCTGTACAGCCGCGATGGCCAGCGTCATACCTGGACCTGCCAGCGCCTGCCTGGCAGCTACCACGGCTCGGGCTGTACCCTGGCCAGCACGTTGGCCGGCCGCCTGGCCTTGGGCGAACACCTGCAAAGCGCAGTGCGCAGTGCCCTCGACTACACCTGGCGCACCCTGCGTGACGCCGAGCAGCTGGGCAAGGGCCAGTTCGTCCCGCGCCGTCTGCCCCTGGATTTCTGCTCCTGATACGAGGCTTTCTGATGAAGCTACGCGGTCTGTATGCAATCACCGACAGCCAGCTGCTCGCCGGCCGTTTCCTGTCCCATGTCGAGGCGGCACTGGAAGGCGGCGTGCGCCTGCTGCAGTACCGCGATAAAAGCGATGATGACGGCCGCCGACTGCGCGAAGCCCAAGCATTGCTCAAGCTCTGCGAACGCTACGGCACCGAGCTGGTCATCAACGACGATGCCGAACTGGCGGCGCGCCTGGGCGTCGGTGTGCACCTGGGGCAGACTGACGGCCCCTTGACCCCGGCCCGTGCCCTGCTGGGCCGCCAGGCCATCATTGGCTCGACCTGCCACGCCAGCCTCGACCTGGCCACCCAGGCCGCCAGCGAAGGCGCCAGTTACGTTGCCTTTGGCCGTTTCTTCAATTCCGTGACCAAGCCCGGTGCACCCGCCGCCGATGTTGGCCTGCTGGCGCAGGCCCGGGCCCAGGTCAAACTGCCGATCGCCGTGATCGGCGGCATCACCCTCGACAACGCCGCCCCTCTGGTCGCCCACGGTGCCGACCTGCTGGCGGTGATCCATGGCCTGTTCGGTGCCGACAGCGCGCAGGAAGTCACTCGCCGCGCCCGCGCCTTCAACGCCCTGTTCGCTTCCTGATTTCAAGAGAAGATCCCATGTCCCGTTCCGAATCCCTGTTCGCCCAAGCCCAGAAGCACATCCCAGGTGGCGTCAATTCGCCGGTCCGCGCCTTCAAGAGCGTCGGCGGCACCCCGCTGTTCTTCAAGCATGCCGAAGGCGCCTATGTCGTCGACGAAGACGACAAGCGCTATGTTGACTACGTGGGTTCGTGGGGGCCGATGATCCTCGGCCACGGCCACCCACAGGTGCTCGACGCGGTGCGCAACCAGTTGCAGCACGGCTTGTCCTACGGCGCGCCGACCGCCATGGAAACCGAGATGGCAGACCTTGTCTGCTCGCTGGTGCCCTCCATGGAAATGGTGCGCATGGTCAGCTCCGGCACCGAAGCCACCATGAGCGCGATCCGCCTGGCCCGTGGTTACACCGGCCGCGACGCCATCATCAAGTTCGAAGGCTGCTACCACGGCCACTCCGACAGCTTGCTGGTCAAGGCCGGCTCCGGCTTGCTGACCCAGGGCGTGCCAAGCTCGGCAGGCGTGCCAGCGGACTTCGCCAAGCACACCCTGACCCTGCCGTTCAACGACATCGCTGCTGTCGAGAAGACCCTGGCCGAGGTCGGCCAGACCGTAGCCTGCATCATCGTCGAGCCCGTGGCCGGCAACATGAATTGCGTACCGCCAGCGCCTGGCTTCCTCGAAGGCCTGCGCGAGCAGTGCGACAAGCACGGCGTGGTGTTGATCTTCGACGAAGTGATGACCGGCTTCCGGGTCTCGCTGGGCGGCGCCCAAGGCTACTACGGCATCACCCCGGACCTGTCGACCTTCGGCAAGATCGTCGGCGGTGGCATGCCGGTCGGCTGCTTCGGCGGCAAGCGCGAGATCATGGGCTGCATCGCCCCGCTGGGCCCCGTGTATCAGGCCGGTACCCTGTCGGGTAACCCGCTGGCCATGGCCGCAGGCCTGACCACGCTGAAACTGATCAGCCGCCCAGGCTTCCACGACGAGCTGAGCGACTTCACCAGCCGCATGCTCGACGGCCTGCAGCAGCGTGCAGATGCCGCTGGCGTGCCGTTCGTGACGACCCAGGCAGGTGCCATGTTCGGCCTGTACTTCAGTGGCGCCGACGATATCGTCACCTTCGATGACGTGATGGCCAGCGATGCCGAGCGCTTCAAGCGCTTCTTCCACCTGATGCTCGACGGTGGCGTCTACCTGGCACCTAGCGCCTTCGAGGCCGGCTTCACCTCCATCGCACACGGTGACAAGGAGCTGCAGATCACCCTGGACGCGGCTGAGCGGGCATTTGCCGCACTGAAGTAAAGCGCGGCCAGAGCGCTTCGCCGGGCAATCGGGCGAAGCGCTCTGGCAATAAATGCCCGGCCACACCCGCAACTTTCCCCACCGGCACATAAATTCGAGTAAAACTTTGTAAGGTTGGCGCTGCTTATCCCATAATGTGCCACCAGAGACATTGGCCGTAGCTTTGCAGAGGTATGTCGATCCCCATGAACCGCACCGGCCGCGCCCTTGCCCTGGGCTGCCTGTTGCTTCTTCAGCCCCTGCTGGCACTGGCGGAGGGCGGTAACTCGTTGCTGATTCCTGCAACGGGGCGCTGCACGCTCAATGTCCAGCCAGAGGACCAGCAAAACGCCCTCAAGGCTTGCGAGCAGATGGCGGCGACCGGGGACGCCCAGGCGCAGTACGAACTGGGTGAGTACTACTACACGCAAACCCCCAAAGACCTGAAACTGGCCCTGGACTGGTTCGAAAAAGCCTCGCTGCAAGGCCATGCACAGGCCCAGTACCGCCTTGGCGGCATGTTCTTTCATGGCGAAGGGGTCGAGGCCAACAACGTACAGGCCTACATCCTGCTGAAAATGGCGGCGGTCAACGGTGCAGAGGATGCGCTGGACATGGCCGACGAAGTCACCGAGCAGATGCCCCGCGATGAACTGGAGCATGCCACCCAGGTACTCGGCCAGATCTTCCGCAAATACCTGCTGGAACTGCAAAGCGCCGAAGGGCGCACGCCGTTCTCGCCACTCCCCTGATCCGCGTTACTTCTCTGGCATCGGCACAGGGAACGGCATCACATTGCCGGTTCCTTTGGCTTCGCTGATCTTGGCCGTGCCCAGGCGCTCCACCTCGTCGATGCGCACGATCGTGTGCATCGGCACGAAGCTGCGGATCACACCTTCGAACTGGTTCTTGAGCTTTTCTTCACTCGGGTCGACGACGATCTGGGTGCGCTCACCAAAAACGAATTCCTCGATTTCCAGGAAGCCCCACAGGTCGCTCTGATAGATCTGTTTGGCATACATCTCGAAGACCTGCCCCTGATTGAGGAAGATCACTTTATAGATGGCGGGTTCGCGTTTGCTCATGTTTGCCGGGATAACACATGCGTAAGAAAAGGCGCGCATCATAACAGACAGGCCCGTTGATCTGTGCTGCCGATACCGTTGAACGTTTCAGTGCTTTCGCCCCTGCCCTTCAAGGGTTATTCTTGGGTTCACCATCATTGCCGTCGAGCGGCCAAAAACGACCTTGAACGCACCCATACAACCTCATCGCTTCATCCTCGAACCCTTCGAGGCCCACCGTTTCGCCAACCTGTGCGGCCAGTTCGACGAGCACTTGCGCCTGATCGAACAACGCCTGGCCATCGAGATCCGTAACCGCGGCAATCAATTCGAGCTGATCGGCGAACCCAAGACCACCTCTGCTGCCGAGCAACTGCTGCGCCGCCTCTATCGCGAGGCCAAGGCCACCGAGCTGTCGCCGGAAACCGTGCACCTGTACCTGCAGGAATCGACCGTCGAGAACATCGAAAACCCGGCAGTCAACGAGGTCAGCGTTTCCCTGCGCACGCGCAAAGGCAACATTCGCCCGCGCGGCGTCAACCAGCAGCGTTACGTCAAGGAAATCCTGGGCAACGACATCAACTTCGGCGTAGGCCCGGCCGGTACCGGCAAGACCTACCTGGCCGTGGCCTGCGCCGTCGATGCGCTGGAGCGCGAGCAGGTGCGCCGCATCCTGCTGGTGCGCCCGGCGGTCGAGGCCGGCGAAAAGCTCGGCTTCCTGCCTGGCGACCTGGCCCAGAAGATCGACCCGTACCTGCGCCCGCTGTACGACGCCCTGTACGAAATGCTCGGCTTCGAGCACGTGGCCAAGCTGATCGAGCGCCAGGTGATCGAGATCGCCCCGCTGGCCTACATGCGCGGCCGTACCCTGAACAACAGTTTCATCATCCTCGACGAGAGCCAGAACACCACGCTCGAACAGATGAAAATGTTCCTGACCCGTATCGGCTTCGGCTCCACTGCGGTGATCACCGGCGACATCACTCAGGTCGACCTGCCACGTGGCACCAAGTCTGGCCTGGCGCATGTGATCGAGGTGCTCAAGGACGTTCCGGGTATCAGCTTTACCCACTTCCAACCCAAAGATGTGGTTCGTCACCCACTGGTGCAGCGCATTGTCGAGGCCTATGACCGCTTCGATGCCCGCCAGGCCAAGCCCGAGGCGCCCGGCAAAGATGCTTGAACTTGACCTGCAACGCGCCACGGATGCCGCCACGCCTGACGATGCCGCTTTGCGCGCCTGGTGCGAACTGGCCTTGCGCCAGCGCAGCGCCGACTCGGAAATGACCATCCGTCTGGTCGACGAAGCCGAAGGCCGCGAGCTCAACCATACCTACCGGCACAAAGACTACGCGACCAACGTGCTGTCGTTCCCGGCCGATGTGCCCGATGAACTGCTCGATATCCCGCTTTTGGGCGACCTGGTGATCTGCGTGCCAGTGGTCGAGCGTGAGGCTGCCGAACAGGGCAAGTCGCTGCAAGCGCATTGGGCGCACCTGGTCATCCACGGCTGCCTGCATCTGCTGGGCTACGACCACATCGAAGACGATGAAGCCGAGGAAATGGAAGCGCTGGAACGGGAATTGCTGGCAGAACTGGGTCACCCCGACCCGTATGCCGACGATGAAAACGATTCAATCACACACTGATACTGCAAGGATCACGAGAACCGCCATGAGCGAAGATCGATCGAGCAACGGGCAGAAGTCCTGGCTGGGTAAACTGACCCAGGCTTTTGCCCATGAGCCGAAAAACCGCCAGGAGCTCCTTGAGCTGCTGCGCGAAGCCCATCAGAACAAGCTGCTCGACAGCGAAGCGCTGACCATCGTCGAAGGCGCCATTCAGGTCGCCGACCTGCAGGTACGCGACATCATGGTGCCGCGTTCGCAGATGATCAGCATCAAGGCTACCCAGTCGCCTCGCGAATTCCTGCCCGCCGTCATCGACGCCGCGCACTCGCGTTACCCGGTGATCGGCGAAAGCCATGACGATGTGCTCGGGATCCTGCTGGCCAAGGACCTGCTGCCGCTGATCCTCAAGGAGAACGGCGACAGCTTCAACATCAAGGACCTGCTGCGCCCGGCCACGTTCGTGCCCGAGTCCAAGCGCCTGAACGTGCTGCTGCGCGAGTTCCGCGCCAACCATAACCACATGGCCGTCGTCATCGACGAATACGGCGGCGTGGCGGGCCTGGTCACCATCGAGGACGTGCTCGAACAGATCGTCGGCGACATCGAAGACGAGCATGACGTCGAAGAAGACAGCTACATCAAGCCCCTGCCCAGCGGCGACTTCCTGGTCAAGGCGCTGACCCCGATCGAGAACTTCAACGAGTTCTTCGACAGCGAGTTCTCCGATGATGAGTTCGACACGGTTGGCGGCCTGGTGATGAGCGCTTTCGGCCACCTGCCCAAGCGCAACGAGACCACCGAGATCGGTACCTACAAGTTCCGTATTCTCAATGCCGACAGCCGGCGGATACACTTGCTGCGCCTGACCCCGATCACCCGCTAAGGACAAACATGCGTTGGATCACCCGCCCCGGCTGGCCCGGTAACCTGCTGGCCTTGGCGGCCGGCGCCTCTACCCTTCTGGCCCTGGCGCCATTCGACATCTGGCCGCTGGCGCTGCTGTCCATCGCGGTGCTCTACCTCGGCCTGCGCGAGCTGACCCCGCGCCAGGCCATGTGGCGCGGCTGGTGGTTCGGCTTCGGCCTGTACGGCGCCGGCACCTGGTGGATCTACGTCAGCATGAACACCTACGGCGGCGCCTCGCCGCTGCTGGCGATCGTGCTGCTGCTGGCGTTCTTCGCCGCCCTCGCCTGGTTCTTTGCCTTGCCCACCTGGCTGTGGGCCCGCTGGCTGCGCCGCAATGAAGCCCCCTTGGCCGATGCGCTGTGCTTTGCCGCCCTATGGCTGCTGCAAGAGGCCTTCCGTGGCTGGTTCCTGACCGGCTTCCCTTGGCTGTATGCCGGTTACAGCCAACTGGACGGGCCGTTGGCCGGCTTGGCGCCGCTGGGCGGCGTGTGGCTGATTTCGTTCGCCCTGGCCCTGAGCGCGGCGCTGCTGTGCAACCTGCCACGTCTGCGGGCGCGCCCTTCGTTCCTCGCTGTCGGCGTCGTGTTGCTACTGGCGCCTTGGGTCGTCGGCATGGCCCTCAAAGGCCACGCGTGGACCAAGCCTGCGGGTGAGCCACTCAAGGTCGCGGCCTTGCAGGGCAACGTCGAACAAGAGCTGAAATGGGACCCGGCCCACATCGACGCCCAGCTGGCGCTGTACCGCGACATGAGCTTCAGTTCCAAGCCGGTGGATCTGCTGGTTTGGCCAGAGACAGCGGTGCCGATCCTCAAGGACCAGGCCCAAGGCTACATCGACGTGATGGGGCGTTTTGCAGCCGACCGGCATTCGGCGCTCATCACCGGCGTGCCTGTGCGCGAGGTGGTGCATCAGCAGCGCCGCTACTACAACGGCGTGACCGTGACGGGCGAAGGCGACGGCACCTACCTCAAGCAGAAGCTGGTGCCTTTCGGCGAGTACGTGCCACTGCAGGACATGCTGCGCGGGCTGATCGAGTTCTTCAACCTGCCCATGTCGGACTTCGCCCGCGGCCCAGAAGACCAGCCACTGCTCCAGGCCAAGGGTTACCAGATTGCCCCGTACATCTGCTACGAGGTGGTCTACCCCGAATTCGCGGCGGGCTTGGCCGCGCGCAGTGACCTGTTGCTGACCATCAGTAACGACACCTGGTTCGGCACCTCGATCGGCCCGCTGCAGCACCTGCAGATGGCGCAGATGCGCGCGCTGGAAGCAGGCCGCTGGATGATCCGCGCCACCAACAACGGCGTCACCGCCCTGATCGACCCGTTTGGCAGAATCACGGCCCAGGTTCCGCAGTTCCAACGGGCTGTGCTGTATGGCGAAGTGGTGCCGATGCAGCAACTGACGCCGTATCTGCAGTGGCGTTCGTGGCCGCTGGCGATTGTCTGCGCCTTGCTGCTGGGTTGGGCACTGCTGGCCGGGCGCATAGCCAAAACCGTCTGATCAGCTGATACAAGGCCGCTCCCGGAAATGGCCGGGAGCGCCTTGATTCAATAGAACAACCGGTACCCCGCCAAGCCTGCCACTTCATTGAGCAACTGCCCGCTCTGCCACATTGCCCGGCTTTCCGGCAGCAACCCGGCGAACGGCCGCGCATGGTCCCGCCCCAGGAACCCCACCGGTGCCGGCACCACCTCGAACCCCGCCTGCTCGAAGCTCCAGCGCGAACGCTGCATGTGCCACGCCTGGGTCACCAGCACCACACGCTCAATACCCAGAGGCTTGAGTAATTGCGCGCTGAATTGGGCATTTTCCCAGGTGGTCCGGCTGGCCTCTTCCTTCCATTTGACCTCGACAGCAAAATCTTCACGCAGCCGGTCTGCCATCAACCGCGCCTCACTCGGCGGCGTACCGTAGTGCAAACCGCCGCTGGTCAGCACCGGCAGTCCCGACACCTTGGCCAGCCGCGCGGCAAAACGCATGCGCTCGAGCGCCGTTGCCGAGGGCTGGTCCTCACCGCCCCACGCCGGATCGCCACGTTCACGCCCCGCGCCCAGCACGACGATGGCATCGGCCCGCTGCGCCAGGCGGGCCCAATCGCCGGGTGCCAGCGCAGGCTCGGTTTCCAGCAGGCGCGCCCCCTGCTGCACCACCAGTGGCAGGCTCATCAGCCACAACCCACCCAGCCCCAGCACGAAGCACAGCGCGGCCAACCGCGGGCGCCTGGCGCGCAGCCACCAGGCGGCGAGCAACAGCAGGAACAGGACGCCCGGCGGCATCAACCATTGTTTGATGAAAAATCGAATCGGCATTGGCTACACCTCCTTGGCAGGCGTGCAGCCTATGAGGATCGGCGCCGGTCAACAAGTGCGCTGCCGGCGTCGATCAGGTGAAGTGTTTATTGAATTACCGGGGCGCGATGGCCTGCGCCGGGCGTCCTGAACGGCTAGCGATGTGGCAGCGTCCGGGGTGTCGCCGTCTTGGCGGGGCGTTTCTTGTCCTTGAGCCAGATGATCTTCGCCGATGTCGGCTCCGCCTGCGGGTAACTACCGGCGCAGGCATTACGGCGTCCCGGGACTGAGTCCAGGTAAGCCTTGATCACTTCGAACTCTGCATGGCTCAGGCCACGCAACTCCAGTTCGGCTGGCATCTCGTCGCGCAATCGTACCGATGTTCTGGCCACTTCCAGGGCCAGGCCAAGACGGTCGATCAGGCGTTCGTAAAGCTCCGGTTTGGTTGCGGGTAGCTGCGTTTCTCCCATCCGTTCACCTCATTGAAGGTAAGAATATCTCCCCCCACACCTGAGCTTAGCGCTGCTTCCAAAAGCAGCCGGATGCAGCGACCAGCGGCCATTCTCAATCAGGGTTTCCCACGATGCGCGGCGCTACTGTATGCTACGGCGTTCACTCTCACGACACCGGAGTGCCGGACGCAGCGAGGTTCCGCTGCCTGGAACAAGGTCTCTTCTCTCTCAGCCAAAAGTAGCCATGCACGAACAATACACGCCCCGTGATATCGAAGCCGCCGCCCAGCATTTCTGGGACGAGCAACAGTCGTTCGCTGTTACCGAACAGCCAGGCAAAGACACCTACTATTGCCTATCGATGTTCCCGTACCCGAGCGGCAAGCTACACATGGGCCACGTGCGCAACTACACCATCGGCGACGTGATTGCCCGCTACCAGCGCATGCTGGGCAAGAACGTCCTGCAGCCGATGGGCTGGGACGCTTTCGGCATGCCCGCGGAAAACGCGGCGATGAAAAACAATGTCGCCCCGGCCAAGTGGACATACGAAAACATCGACTACATGAAGACCCAGCTCAAAAGCCTGGGCCTTGCCATCGACTGGGCACGTGAAGTCACCACCTGCAAGCCGGACTACTACCGCTGGGAACAGTGGCTGTTCACCCGCCTGTTCGAAAAAGGCATCATCTACCGCAAGAACGGTACCGTGAACTGGGACCCGGCCGACCAGACCGTGCTCGCTAACGAGCAGGTCATCGACGGCCGCGGCTGGCGTTCGGGCGCGCTGATCGAAAAGCGCGAAATCCCCATGTACTACTTCCGCATCACCGACTACGCCGACGAGTTGCTCGAAAGCCTCGACGAACTGCCGGGCTGGCCTGAACAGGTCAAGACCATGCAGCGCAACTGGATCGGCAAGTCGCGCGGCATGGAGGTACAGTTCCCCTACGATCAGGCCAGCATCGGCCACGAAGGTGCGCTGAAGGTCTTCACCACCCGTCCGGACACCCTGATGGGCGCCACTTACGTCGCCGTTGCCGCCGAGCACCCGCTGGCTACCCAGGCCGCCCAAGGCAACCCGGCGCTGCAGGCATTCATCGACGAGTGCAAGAGCGGCAGCGTTGCCGAGGCCGACATGGCCACCCAGGAGAAGAAGGGCATGCCCACTTCCCTGCTGGTCGAGCACCCCCTGACCGGTGAAAAACTGCCGGTTTGGGTCGCCAACTACGTACTGATGCATTACGGCGACGGCGCCGTGATGGCCGTGCCGGCCCACGACGAGCGCGACTTCGAGTTCGCCCACAAGTACAACCTGCCGGTCAAGGCGGTGGTGCGCACCAGCGCCGGCGATGAAGTCGGCAGCGAATGGCAGGCTGCCTACGGCGAGCACGGGCAACTGATCAACTCCGGCGAGTTCGACGGCCTGGACTTCGCCGGTGCCTTCGACGCCATCGAGGCGGCCCTGATCCGCAAGGAACTGGGCAAATCCCGCACCCAGTTCCGCCTGCGCGACTGGGGCATCAGCCGCCAGCGTTACTGGGGCTGCCCGATCCCGATCATCCACTGCCCGTCCTGCGGCGATGTGCCGGTGCCGGAAGACCAGTTGCCGGTCACCCTGCCCGAGAACGTGGTACCGGACGGCGCTGGCTCGCCGCTGGCGCGCATGCCTGAGTTCTACGAGTGCAGCTGCCCGAAATGCGGTACCGCGGCAAAGCGTGAAACCGACACCATGGACACTTTCGTCGAGTCGTCCTGGTACTTCGCCCGCTACGCCTCGCCGAACTACGACAAGGGCATGGTCGATCCGAAAGCCGCCAACCACTGGTTGCCGGTCGACCAGTACATTGGTGGTATCGAACACGCCATCCTGCACCTGCTTTATGCGCGCTTCTTCCACAAGCTGATGCGTGACGAAGGCCTGGTCACCTCCAATGAACCGTTCAAGAACCTGCTGACCCAGGGCATGGTGGTCGCCGAGACCTACTACCGCGTGGCCAGCAACGGTGGCAAAGACTGGTTCAACCCGGCCGACGTCGAAATCGAGCGCGATGCCAAGGCCAAGATCATTGGCGCACGCCTGAAGACCGACGGCCTGCCGGTAGAAATCGGCGGCACCGAGAAGATGTCGAAGTCGAAGAACAACGGCGTCGACCCGCAATCGATGATCGACGCCTACGGCGCCGACACCTGCCGCCTGTTCATGATGTTCGCCTCGCCGCCTGACATGAGCCTGGAATGGTCGGACTCCGGCGTCGAAGGTGCAAGCCGCTTCCTGCGCCGTGTCTGGCGCCTGGCCCAGGGCCACGTCAACCAGGGCCTGCCGGGTAAACTGGACCTCGCCGCGCTGAACGACGAGCAGAAGGTCATCCGCCGTGCCATCCACGCCGCGATCAAGCAGGCCAGCACCGATGTGGGCCAGTACCACAAGTTCAACACCGCCATCGCCCAGGTGATGACCGTGATGAACGTTCTGGAGAAGGCCCCCCAGGGCACCGAGCAAGACCGTGCGCTGCTGCAGGAAGGCCTGGAGGCCGTCACCTTGCTGCTGGCCCCGATCACTCCGCACATTTCCCACGCGCTGTGGAACGCGCTGGGCCATGAGCAAGCCGTGATCGATGCTGGCTGGCCGGTTGTCGATGAAAGCGCTCTGGTACAGGACACCGTAACCCTGGTGGTCCAGGTCAACGGCAAACTGCGTGGCCAGGTAGAAATGCCTGCGGCCGCCAGCCGCGAAGAAATCGAAACCGCCGCCCGCAACAACGAAAATGTCCTGCGCTTCATCGATGGCCTGACCATCCGCAAGGTCATCGTAGTGCCAGGCAAGCTGGTCAACATCGTCGCCAACTGATGGCAACGCCCACCTGCAGCCAGTGCGGGTGGGCGGTATCAGCCCACAAGGGAGCAACAACATGATCAAACGCAATCTGCTGGTATTGGGCCTGGCCATCATGCTCAGCGCCTGCGGTTTCCAGCTGCGCGGCACCGGCACCTCCGAGCTCAGCGTCAAGGAAATGGACGTCAGCGCACGTGATGCCTACGGCCCGACCGTGACTCAACTGCGCGACGTTCTGGAGCGCAGCGGCGTCAACCTGCACACCGGCGCGCCGTATCGCCTGGTACTGACCAACGAACAGCAGAGCCAGCGCGCAGCGTCCTACGCCAGCAGCAATCAATCTGCCGAGTACGAACTGACCACCGTGCTCAGCTACAGCATCCTGGGCCTGAACAACCTGGAACTGATGAGCGACAAGCTGGAAGTGCGCAAAATCTATGTGCGCGACGGCGGCAACATCACCGGCTCCGACCAGGAAGCCACCATTGCCCGCGAAGAAATGCGCCGCGAGCTGGTCAACGCCATGGTCGTGCGCCTGCAAATGCTGACACCGGCTCAGCTGGACCAGTTGCAGCGCGATGCCGACGAACGCGCCAAGGCCGAAGCTGCTGCGCTGGAGGCCGCGCGCAGCCAGCAGGCAGAAACGCCGCAGCAATCGCCTCTGGAAATTCCGGGCAACTAAGCCCGTGCGGGGCACCCCGGTGCCCCGCCTGTTTCCGATGAAACTCGCCCCCGCCCAACTCAACAAGCACCTGCAAGGCGCACTGGCCCCGGTCTATGTCGTCAGTGGCGATGATCCGCTGCTGTGTCAGGAAGCTGCCGACGCCATACGCAATGCCGCGCGTCAGCAGGGTTTTGACGAGCGCCAGGTGTTCAGCGCCGACGCCAGTTTCGACTGGGGCACCTTGCTTCAGGCCGGTGCCAGCCTGTCCCTGTTCGCCCAACGCCGGCTGCTGGAGCTGCGCCTGCCCTCGGGCAAGCCTGGTGACAAAGGCGCTGCGGCGTTGATGGAATACTGCGCCAACCCTGCCGAGGACACGCTGCTGCTGGTCAGCCTGCCCAAACTCGATGGCAGTGCGCAGAAGACCAAGTGGGGCAAGGCCCTGATCGAGGGCAACCATTGCCAGTTCATCCAGATCTGGCCGGTGGATGCCCAGCAGTTGCCGCAATGGATCAACCAGCGTTTGGCACAGGCCGGTCTTTCGGCCCAGCGTGATGCGGTCGACCTTATCGCGGCACGTGTCGAGGGCAACCTGCTGGCTGCCGCTCAAGAAATCGAAAAGCTCAAATTGCTCGCCGACGGCAACCAGGTCACCGTCGAGACGGTGCAGGCAGCCGTTGCCGACAGCGCGCGTTTCGACGTGTTCGGCCTGGTCGATGCCATTCTCAATGGCGACGCTGTGCATGCCCTGCGGATGCTCGAAGGCCTGCGCGGTGAAGGGGTAGAGCCACCCGTGATTCTCTGGGCGCTGGCGCGCGAACTGCGTCTGCTGGTAGGGCTTTCGCAGCAGTTCAGCCAAGGCGTGCCCTTGGACAAGGCCTTCAGCCAAGCCCGCCCACCTGTGTGGGACAAACGCCGGCCGCTGGTCAGCAAAGCCCTGCAGCGCCTGTCGGCGCAGCGCTGGGCGCAGCTGCTGCAAGATGCCCAGCGCATCGATGCGCAGATCAAGGGCCAAGCCGAGGGTTCACCCTGGACCGGGCTGTCACGCTTGTCATTGCTCATGGCCGGGCAGCGATTGGCTCTACCGCCTGAGTGACGCCAGGGTTGGGGCTGCTTTGCAGGCCCGAATCTCAAACCATTGACACAATCAATTGGCCCCGGCTGCTGCACAGGCCTAGAGTCCGCCCGAAACCCAACCGGCCCGGGAACCCCGCCATGAGCAAAAAGCCGAAGAAACAAGGCCACAACAAGGCCAAATCCATCGTTGCCCAACCCTTGTTCCGCTGCCGCCAGGAACGACCAGACAAGGGCAAAGGCAGCTACCGCCGCGAAGCCTTCCAGTCGAAAGATTGGGAGGCTTCTTACTTTTTGGCCGCATGAAAGCATCGAAAGCGCAGGCATGATATGGTCGACACCTGACCTGAAATTCTGGATCTGTGCATGCCCTTCAGTCTTACCCCCCGCCGGAAATCCCGCCAACTGCTCGCGGCCTCCAGCTTGATCCTGCTCGTCGCCTGCGCGGAAAAACCCACCGCCGCCGACGCCCTGCCGCTGGCCCCCGCCCAGCCTGCGCCGGTAGTGACTTTGCCCAGCGCCACGCCCGACGTCAGCACCGAAATTCAGCCGCTGCAAACATTTGCCCAGTGGCAGGCCGGCTTCCGCCAGCAAGCCCTGCAGGCGGGCATCTCGGCAAGCACCTTCGATCGTGCGTTTCTTGGCGTGACGCCTGACATGGATGTGATCAAGGCAGACCGCAGCCAGCCCGAATTCACCCGCCCAGTGTGGGAATACCTGGAAGGTGCGCTGTCGCCACTGCGAGTACGCAATGGCAAGAAACTGCTTGAGCAGAATGCCGAACTACTGGCCAGCCTCGAACAGCGCTATGGCGTAGACCGTCAGGTCCTGGTCTCGGTCTGGGGCATGGAGAGCAACTTTGGCCAGTTCCAGGGCAGCAAGTCGGTCATCCGCTCGCTGGCTACCCTGGCGTATGAAGGCCGCCGCCCGCAATTTGCCCAGGATCAGCTGATTGCCGCGCTGCAAATCATCCAGCACGGCGACATCCAGCCGGAGGCCATGCGTGGCTCCTGGGCCGGCGCCATGGGCCAGACCCAGTTCATCCCCACCACCTACAACACCCATGCAGTGGACTTCGACGGTGACGGCCGCCGCGATATCTGGAACAGCACCCCGGATGCCTTGGCATCGACTGCCCATTACCTGCAGAGCTCCGGCTGGAAGCGCGGTCAGCCATGGGGCTTCGAGGTTCAGGTACCGGCAGGCTTCGACTTCTGGTTAGCCGATGGCGCGTTGCGCAAACCCGTCAGTGAGTGGTTGCAATTGGGTGTGAAACTGCCGGCGGGCACAAAACTGCCGATGGGCAGCAACGACCTTTCCGCGGCCCTGCTGCTGCCGGCCGGCGCCCGTGGCCCGGCCTTCCTGGTGCTGGATAACTTCCGCGCCATTCTCAAGTACAACAACTCATCGTCCTATGCGTTGGCCGTGAGCTTGCTGGGCGATCGCTTCTCGGGCTGGGGCTTCATCGCTGGCAGCTGGCCGAAGGATGATCTGCCGCTGAGCCGTAGCGAGCGCATGGAATTGCAGAACCTGCTGAACGCCAACGGGCATGATGCGGGCAACCCCGATGGCATCATCGGCGCCAATACCCGCAAGGCCATTCGCAATGCGCAGCAGGGTTTTGGCTGGCCAGCGGATGGGTACCCGACGCATAAGTTGCTCGATAGCCTGCGTCAACGCTGATAAACCAGGGGGCGCTTTGCGCCCCTGCAACCTCACGCTTTGAACAGGTCCTGCGCCAATACCAGGCGCTGCGCCTCGCTGTCCAGCACCACCTCTGCCCCCAGCGGTAAGCACACATTCGGATCACAATGCCCGCTGCGCCACCCTGCCAGCACCGGCACGCCCAATGGCCGGAAAATATCTTGCAACAGGGGCGTCAGCGCCGCCACGGTGATCCCGGCGAAATCCCCTACCAGCACCCCTTTGACCCCATCCAGCTTGCCTGCCAGGCGCAATTGGGTCAGCAGCCGGTCCACCCGGTAAAGTGGCTCGTTGACATCCTCGATGAACAGGATGCAGCCGTTCGTATCGATCTGCGCCAGCGTTCCCAGGGTCGCGCCCAGAATCGACAGGTTGCCGCCCAGCAGACGCCCACGGGCAACGCCAGGTACCACGCAACTCAAGGCAAATTCGGCCGGGTGCACGATGGCGTCGCCCTCCCCTAACGCGCCACTCAGTTGCGCGATCAGCGACGACTCGGTCGGCGCCAGCTTCGCGCCGAGCAGGTCAGCGTTGAGCATCGCCCCATGAAAGCTGATCAAGCCGCTATGGCGGTAGATAGCTGTGTGCAGCGCGGTGATATCGCTGTAGCCGATCAGCGGCTTGGGGTTGCGCCGGATCAGATCGAAGTCGAGCTGATCGAGCAGGCGCATGCTGCCGTAGCCACCGCGCATGCACAGGACCGCGTCGATGTTGGGGTCAGCGAAGGCATCGTGCAGATCCTGTAACCGCTGCTGATCGGAGCCCGCCAGATAGCCCTCGGCCTGCGAAACTCCAGGGTAGATACGGCAGCGATAGCCGCGCTCGGCAAACCACTGGCCAGCCTTTTGCGCATCCAGCCTTGCCGGCCCGGCCGGAGCGACAATGGCAAAGCAGGCGTTGCCCGGCAGTGCGGCGGGCAGGCGGTGTTCAGACGTTTCGGCGCAATTCATCGCAACTCCTTGCAGCGCTGGGCACAAAAACAAAAATGCCGATGCCGCCTTTCAGCGTGCATCGGCATGTACGGCTCAAACCAGGATCAGAGCTTGATCTTGGCTTCGTGAGCCTGCTGGTCGGCATGGTAGGACGAACGCACCAACGGGCCCGATGCAACGTTCTTGAAGCCCATCTTGTAGCCTTCCTCGGCAAACCAGGCAAAGGTGTCTGGGTGCACGAAACGCTGCACTGGCAGGTGGCTGCGCGACGGCTGCAGGTACTGGCCGAGGGTGAGCATGTCGATGTCATGCTCACGCATGCGGTGCATCACTTCGATCACTTCTTCGTCCGTCTCGCCCAGGCCGAGCATCAGCCCCGACTTGGTCGGTACGTGCGGCACCATCTGCTTGAACTTCTGCAGCAGGTCCAGCGACCAGTCGTAGTCCGAACCAGGGCGTGCGGCCTTGTACAGGCGCGGAACGGTTTCAAGGTTGTGGTTGAACACATCAGGCGGCTCTTGCGCGGTGATCTCCAGCGCCACATCCATCCGGCCACGGTAATCCGGCACCAGGGTTTCCAGCTGTACGCCCGGCGACAGCGCGCGGATCTCGCGGATGCAGTCGGCGAAATGCTGAGCACCACCGTCACGCAGGTCATCGCGGTCCACCGAGGTGATCACAACGTACTTCAGGCGCAGGTCGGCGATGGCAACAGCCAGGTTTTTCGGCTCGTCGAGGTCCAGCGGTTTCGGCCGGCCATGGCCAACATCGCAGAACGGGCAGCGCCGGGTGCAGATGTCGCCCATGATCATGAAGGTGGCAGTACCACCGGAGAAGCACTCACCCAGGTTCGGGCAGGAGGCCTCTTCGCAGACGCTGTGCAGCTTGTGCTTGCGCAGCAGTTGCTTGATGCGGTCTACCTCAGGGGAAACCGGGATGCGCACGCGGATCCAATCGGGTTTCTTCGGCAGCTCATCGGTAGGGATGATCTTCACCGGGATGCGCGCCACCTTGTCGGCACCACGCAGCTTGACCCCAGCTTCCACCTTCTTCGGCGCGGGGCGCGGGGTGGCATCCTGGGTGGGTATCAGGTTCGGCACGGCTTCTTGCACAGTTGTCATATTCAGTCGATTCCGCCCGTCAGGGTCGTCTGCTCAGCATAGTCGAGGTGCTTGACCAGCTGTCCGCGCAGCCTTGTCCTGACCTCGTCGAGTTCGATCGGGCCTGCCAGGTCACGCAGCTGGGTCATGGCCAGCCCCGCATACCCGCAGGGGTTGATTCGGCGGAATGGCGCAAGGTCCATGTCCACGTTCAGAGCAAGGCCGTGAAAAGAACGGCCATTGCGGATTCGCAGGCCGAGGGAGGCGATTTTCGCTCCGTCGACATAGACACCCGGCGCATCGGGCTTTGCCGCCGCGTTGACACCGTAACTGGCAAGCAGCTCGATCAGCGTCTGCTCTATACGGCTGACCAGTTCGCGTACACCAAAGCCCAGGCGGCGCACATCAAGCAGCAGGTAGGCAACCAATTGCCCGGGGCCATGGTAGGTCACCTGGCCCCCTCGATCGGTCTGCACCACCGGAATATCGCCCGGTACCAGCAGGTGCTCGGCCTTGCCGGCCTGGCCCTGGGTGAAAACAGCGGGGTGCTCTACCAGCCAGACTTCGTCCTGGCTGTCTGGGCTACGCTGCTCGGTGAAGCGACGCATGGCTTGCAGCACCGGTTCATAGGGCTGCAGGCCAAGCTCGCGAAAACCGAGGCGAAGGGACATCAGAGCACCATTTTCACGATGCCGGTCGCACGCAGGGCGCTGTTTATATCGTGCAGCTGATTTTCGCTCTCGGCAACGATATGCAACTGCACCGTGGTGTACTTGCCTTCCTTGCTCTGGCGCTCGGCCAGCGTGGCAAGGTCGACTTTGGCATGCTTGCTCAGTACCTCGATCACCATGTCCTTGAAGCCGACAACGGTGTCGCCGATGACCTTGATCGGGTAATCGGCGCAGGGGAATTCGATCTTGTGCGACTTGACGTCAGGTTCGCTCATGGCGGAAACGGCCTCGTAAGCCGTGGCAACAACAACGCCCCCGCTGGATTGCAGGGGCGTGCAGGTCACGTATCAGTTGAACAACCCGTAGAAGAATAGACGGATGCTATCCCACATACGACGGATGAAACCACCTTCCTCGACGCCATCGAGGGCGATCAGGTCGGCGCTGTGAACCACGTTATCGTCCAGTTTGACTTCCACTTTGCCGATCACGTCACCTTTGGCGATCGGTGCAGTGAGTTGTGGGTTCATGGTCATCGAAGCCTGCAGACGCTTCATCTGGCCTTTAGGCATGGTCAGAGTCAGGTCGTCGGCCAGCCCGGCTTTGACGATGCTGGTGGCGCCTTTCCAGACCGGGGCCTGGGTCAGTTCGGTGCCTTTCTGATAGAAGGTCTGGGTTTCGAAGAAGCGGAAGCCGTAAGTCAGCAGCTTCTGGGTTTCGGCAGCCCGGGACTGCTCGCTGTTGGTGCCGAACACCACCGCAATCAAACGCTGACCGTCGCGTACAGCCGAAGCCACCATGCAGTAGCCGGCTTCTTCGGTGTGGCCAGTCTTCAGGCCATCGACCGTCTTGTCACGCCACAGCAGCAGGTTGCGGTTTGGCTGCTTGATGTTGTTCCAGAGGAACTCTTTCTGCGAATAGATGGCGTAGTGAGCCGGGTCGACGTTGATGATCGCGCGCGCCAGGATGGCCATGTCGTGGGCCGAGGAGTAGTGGTCCGGGTGCGGCAGGCCGGTCGGGTTCATGAAGTGGCTGTTGGACATGCCCAACTCGGCGCCAGTCTTGTTCATCATGTCGGCGAAGGCATCTTCGCTGCCCGCGATGTGCTCGGCCAAGGCGACCGATGCGTCGTTGCCCGACTGGATGATGATGCCATGCAGCAGGTCACTGACGGTGACCTGGCTACCGACCTTGATGAACATGCGCGAACCACCGGTACGCCAGGCGTTCTCGCTGACGGTGACCGGGTCGTTCTCGCCGATCTGGCCACGGCGGATGTCCAGGGTGGCGATGTAGGCGGTCATCAGCTTGGTCAGGCTGGCCGGCGGCAGGCGCTCGTCGCCGTTGTTTTCGACCAGCACATTGCCGCTGGACGCGTCCATGAGTACATAGGACTTGGCTGCCAGTTGCGGTGGTGCCGGCATCATCTGCTCTGCCGCAATGGCAACAGGCGTGATCATCAGCAGTACGGGCAGGCAAAGTCGTTTGGCAAGGTTGGTGATGTTCATCCGTCTCTCGAAAATCGCTAATGGTCTGAGATGTTCCCTGGGCCACGTCGTGTGCCCAGCGCCAGTCAGTCTAGTTTTTGCGGCTCGGGGCCGAGCCCACGAAGTGCGGCTTTGTGTCGCTGCGGGCAAAAGCCGACATTGTACATGGCCGCGCGCGGCAATTCATGACAAAACAGACAGCTCGAGCTGCAAGCTGCAAGCTGCAAGCTCCAAGCTCCAAGCTCCAAGCTGTAAGCTGTAAGCCAAGGCGACGCGCACCGGGCTTCTTCTTGCAGCTTGCAGCTTGAAGCTTGCAGCTTAAAGCTTGCAGCTCGAAGCTTGCAGCTCGCACCCGCGGTCAGTCTGTGACCAGCTTGGCCTGGCCAAGGTTCGCCAGGCGAATGCTGTCCTGCGCCTGTTGGATTTCGCCCTGGCTGCTGATCGGCCCAAGGCGCACGCGGTGCAGGGTCTGCTGGTTACGCACGATGGAGCTGATGAACACCGGTGCGCTGACCATGGTGCTCAGCTTCGCACGCAACAGCTCGGCCGCATCCGGGTTGGCGAAAGCGCCCACCTGCAAGAAGCTGCCACCGTTGCCTGCCGGCACATTGTTGCCACCCACCTGCACAGGCACTACCGGCGCCGCGTGTTGCTGCGCCGGCGGCGACCATTGCTCGACACGCCCGGTGCTGGCCGCAATCGCCTGAGTCTGGGCTACCTGAGGCTCTTTGAGCATCAAGGGCGGCTGCTGGCCACGCTCGGCCCACCATTTCTGGGGGTCGATGCCTTCGACCCGCACGTGCGCGGTGCCGTTCTCGGCATAGCCGAGCTTCTTGGCAGCGGCATAAGACAGGTCGATGATGCGGTCGGAGTAGAACGGGCCACGGTCATTGACCCGCAAGATCACGCTGCGCCCGTTGGCAAGGTTGGTCACCCGTACGTAGGCAGGCAGCGGCAGGGTCTTGTGGGCTGCGCTCATGCCATACAGGTCATAAAGCTCACCGTTGGCAGTGTTCTGCCCGTGGAACTTGGTGCCGTACCACGAGGCGGTACCTTCGGCCCGGTAGTTGCGGAAGTCCTGCATCGGGTAGTAGGTCTTGCCCAGCACCGTGTAAGGGTTAGCCTTGTAATTGCCGGTGTGCACGGTCGGCGTCGCGTCCGGGATCTTGTTCACATCCACATCCCACCACGGCGCACCGTCCTTGTGAGCACGGTTGATATCCAGGCCGGGCTGCGCACGAACCACATTGCCGCTTTTCTGTGGGGTCGGCCGGCTGGAGGAACAACTGACCAGCAGCATGCCGACGGCCATGCAGGCCAGCAACTTGAAGGTATTGGCAGATTTCATTGCGCGCATTACTTGACGCCCCGTGCTTGGACCAGCTGTTCCGAAAGCTGATGCACCGCCATGGCATACATCACGCTGCGGTTGTAGCGAGTGATCGCGTAGAAATTCTTCAGGCCCATCCAGTATTCAGGCCCGTTTGCGCCTTCCAGCCGGAAGGCGGTCACTGGCAGATCACCGCGCAACGCATCATGACTCGACCAGCCAAGCGCCTGCAACTGTGCGACGGTCTTCACTGGCTCGATGCCCGTGGTCAGGCCTTCGTCTGCACGCGCGCCACTGACCTGGGCCCGGATGACCACGCCCTGCCCGGCCACCCAGCCGTGCTCTTTGAAATAGCTGGCGACACTGCCGATGGCATCGTCGGGGTTGTTCCAGATATTGATGTGGCCATCGCCATCGAAGTCCACCGCGTAGTTGCGAAAGCTGCTCGGCATGAACTGCGGCAAGCCCATGGCACCGGCGTACGAACCTTTGAGAGTCAGCGGGTCGAGCTGCTCTTCGCGCGCCAGCAGCAGGTATTCACGCAACTCCTTGCGGAAGAACTCGGCGCGCGGCGGGTAATCGAAGCCCAGGGTCGACAAGGCATCGATCACACGGTAGTTACCAGTGTTGCGGCCAAAAAAGGTTTCCACGCCGATGATCGCGACGATGTACTGCGCCGGCACGCCGTACACCTGCTCCGCCCGGGCCAGCACCGCTTCATGCTGGCGCCAGAAGTCCACACCGCGGGCGATGCGCGCGTCGGTGATGAACATCGGCCGGTAATCCTTCCACGGTTTCACCCGCTCGGCCGGCCGCGATATGGCGTCGAGGATCGATTGCTTGCGCTGCACCTCGCGGAACACGCCCATCAACTGCTCGCTGGCAAAGCCGTAGTCGCGGCTCATCTGGCCGACGAATTCGGCCACCTCAGGCGAGCCGTCGTAATCGCCGGCATGGGCCTGCTGGACAGCGGCGAACAGGCCCACCGCGCCGACCCACGGCGCAAAACGGGCAGCCCAGTTACGCACTGCTTGCATCAAATTCTTCACCTTTTTCAAACCTGTGCGATCCATTTACGGTGCGTATGGATCGACATCAAAACGCCAAACGCTGACAGCAGCGTCACCAACGAAGTTCCGCCATAGCTGATAAAGGGCAGCGGCACGCCCACCACGGGCAAAAGGCCGCTGACCATCCCGATATTGACGAACACATAGACAAAGAAGGTCATGGTCAGGCTGCCTGCCAGCAGCTTGCCGAACAGGGTCTGCGCCTGAGCGGTGATCATCAGGCCACGGCCGATCAACAAGAGGTAGACGACCAGCAGCAGGCAGATGCCGATCAGCCCGAATTCTTCGCCGAGCACGGCGATGATGAAGTCGGTATGGCTCTCTGGAAGGAAGTCCAGGTGCGACTGGGTGCCCAGCAGCCACCCCTTGCCGAACACACCACCCGAGCCGATGGCGGCCTTGGACTGGATGATGTTCCAGCCGGTGCCCAGCGGGTCGCTTTCAGGGTCGAGGAACGTCAGCACGCGCTGTTTCTGGTAGTCGTGCATGACGAAGAACCACATGGCCACCGCCACAGGCACGGTCGCCGCCAGCACGCTCAGGATCCAGCGCCAGCGCAGGCCGCCCATGAACAACACGAAGGCGCCGGAGGCAAGGATCAGCAACGCCGTACCCAGGTCGGGCTGGCGGACGATGAGAATGAACGGTACGCCAATCAGCACCAGGCTGATGGCCACGTGTTTCAGATGAGGCGGCAGGGTGCGTTTGGACAGGTACCAGGCGATGGTCGCGGGCATGATGATCTTCATGAACTCCGAGGGCTGGAAGCGGATTACCCCGGGTATGTTGATCCAGCGCGTGGCGCCCATGGCGTTATGGCCCATGACGTCCACCACGACCAACAGCAGCACCCCCGTGAGATAGGCAAGAGGCACCCAGCGCGCCATGAAGCGTGGTTCAAGCTGGGCGATGACGAACATCGACACCAGCCCGATACCGAATGAAGTGGCCTGTTTGAGCAGCAAGTCCCAGTTTTTGCCACTGGCAGAATAGAGCACGAACAGGCTGCCCGCGGCGAGGATCAACAGGATGACCAGCAAGGGGCCGTCGATGTGGATGCGCTGCAGGAAGCTGGCGCGTCGACGCATTACGTCCTCGCTGGAGAGCATGCGGTCGAAATTGTTCTTCACGGGGCCGTTTCCTGGGCGACAGTGGCAGGAGCGAACTCGGACTTGAGCCGACCGTTCTCGTCGAGCAGCCAGGCGTCCATGATCTGCCGCACCACGGGTGCGGCGACACCGGAGCCGGACTCGCCGTTCTCGACCATCACCGAAACCACGATCTTAGGATCGTCGGCCGGGGCGAAGGCGACGAACAACGCGTGGTCGCGGTGGCGCTCCTGAATTTTGTTGCGGTCGTATTTCTCGCCCTGCCTGATCGCGACCACCTGCGCGGTACCGCTCTTGCCGGCAATGCGGTACTGGGCACCGGCCGCAGCCTTGCGCGCAGTACCGCGGGCGTTGTGCATCACCTGCTCCATGCCGTGGGTGACCTTGGCCCAGTCGGACTTGTCACGCAGGATGATGTTTTCCATCGGGTTCGGGTCCACGGGCGGCTGACCTTCGATGGTCTTGGCCAGGTGCGGACGGTTCCAGACGCCCTTGTTGGCGATCAGCGCGGTGGCCTGGGCCAGTTGCAGCGGCGTTGCCTGCATGTAGCCCTGGCCGATACCCAGAATCAGGGTTTCACCGGGGAACCACGCTTGGCGGCGGGTGGCGCGTTTCCATTCCCGCGACGGCATCAACCCGGCCGACTCCTCGAACATGTCCAGGGCAACCTTCTGCCCGATGCCGAACTTGTTCATGTAGGTAGACAGCCGATCGATGCCCATCTTGTGGGCAAGATCGTAGAAATAGGTGTCATTGGAGCGCATGATTGCGGTATCCAGGTCGACCCAGCCATCACCACTGCGGTTCCAGTTACGGTATTTGTGGTCGTAGTTGGGCAGTTGGTAGTAGCCCGGGTCGAACACCCGACTGCCGGCATTGACCACACCGCTGTCCAGGCCGGCGATGGCAACCGCCGGCTTGATGGTCGAGCCAGGCGGGTACAGGCCGCGCAGTACGCGGTTGAACAGCGGCCGGTCGATCGAGTCGCGCAACTCGGCGTAGGCCTTGAAACTGATGCCGGTGACGAACAGGTTCGGGTCGAAGCTCGGCTGGCTGACCATTGCCAGCACTTCGCCGCTACGCGGGTCGAGCGCTACCACCGCACCACGGCGCCCACCCAGGGCGGCTTCGGCAGCTTCCTGCAACTTGATGTCCAGGCTCAGGACGATGTCCTTGCCAGGTTTCGGGTCGGTACGCTTGAGCACTCGCAGCACCCGCCCGCGGGCGTTGGTCTCGACTTCCTCGTAACCGACCTGGCCATGCAGGTCGTCTTCGTAAAAGCGTTCGATGCCGGTCTTGCCAATATGGTGGGTGCCGCTGTAGTTCACCGGGTCAAGGCTTTTGAGCTCTTTCTCGTTGATCCGCCCGACATACCCTACCGAATGGGCGAAATGCGCCCCTTGCGGATAATGCCGCACCAACTGGGCGACCACTTCGACGCCTGGCAAGCGGAACTGGTTGACCGCCACGCGGGCGATCTGCTCTTCGTTCAGCTCGAACAGGATCGGCACTGGCTCGAAGGGCCGTCGCCCCTGCCTCATGCGCTTTTCGAACAGCGCACGATCGTCGGCTGTCAGCTCCAGCACTTCGACGATCGTATCCAGCACTTGCTGCCAATTGCCGGCACGTTCGCGGGTCATCGACAAGCTGAAGCTGGGCCTGTTGTCGGCGATGATCACCCCGTTGCGATCGAAAATCAGCCCGCGAGTCGGCGGGATCGGTTGCACGTGCACCCGGTTGTTTTCCGACAGCGTCGAGTGGTAGTCGTACTGGATGATCTGCAGGTAGTACAGGCGTGCGATCAACACGCAGACAAGCAGCATGACCGCCACGGCGCCGACCACGACGCGGTTACGCACCAGGCGGGCGTCTTTCTCGTGGTCCTTGAGGCGGATCGGCTGCGACATCGGACTGCTTAATGGCTCATTTGTGGTAAGGGTGCCCGGACAACACGGTCCAGGCGCGGTAGATCTGCTCGCCGATGAGTATCCTTACCAACGGGTGCGGCAAGGTCAGCGGCGACAGCGACCAGCGTTGCTCGGCGCGCGCACAAACCTCAGGCGCCAGCCCTTCCGGGCCGCCCACCATCAAATTCACCGTACGCGAGTCCAGCCGCCAGCGGTCCAGCTCGGTAGCCAGTTGCTCGGTACTCCAGGGCTTGCCGTGAACCTCGAGGGTAACGATGCGCTCCCCCGGCTGCACCTTGCTCAGCATGGCCTCACCCTCCTGACGAATCAGGCGGGCGACGTCGGCATTCTTGCCTCGGGTATTGAGCGGAATTTCCACCAGCTCCAGCGACAGCTCCTGGGGCAGGCGCTTGGCATATTCATGCCAGCCTTCCTCGACCCACTTGGGCATGCGCGAGCCGACCGCGATCAGGCGCAGACGCACGACGCTTCCTTATTCCCGGTCTTTGAGCTTGTCGGTGAAGTAGTCGCTGGCGTTTTCCGGGCTGTGGTGCTTGGCATCGGCGGCACGGCTCTGCTCGGCACCCAGCCACAGGCGCTCCAGGTCGTAGAACTGGCGGGCAGCGGCGGTCATCATATGCACGATGACGTCGTTCAGGTCCAGCAGTACCCAGTCGCTGTCGCCCTTGCCTTCTTCGCCCAGCGGCTGTGCACCTTCTTTCTTGACCGTTTCACGGACCTTTTCCAGCATCGCGTTGATCTGGCGATTGGAGGTACCTGTGGCAATGATCATGTAGTCGGTCAGGCTGTGTTTGTCGCGAACGTCGATGACCTGGATATCCTGGGCCTTGACGTCTTCCAGCGCGCTGATGGTCAGCTTGACCAGTTCTTCGCCGTTGATTTTCTGCTTGCTCATATAAAACTCGTTCAACTCGTTGGATGAGGCGCCCACAGGGCACCGTCAGTTAGGCGCACGATACAGTTCATGCGCCTCGATGTAGGCCAGTACGGCGTCCGGCACCAGGAACCTCACCGACCTGCCGCTGGCCAGCAGCTGTCGGATCTGTGTAGCCGACACCGCAAGCGGTGTCTGCCAGACGAACGAAATACTACCCGCCGGGCCGGACATGGCGGTGGGATCGCTCTCCGAGCGCGCGGCCAACAGGTTGCGCAGCTCGTCAGGGGGTTCAACGTCAGCATCCGGGCGTTGCAGTACCAGGATGTGACAGTGTTGCAGCAACTCTTCCCAGCGGTGCCAGCCAGGCAAGCCGCAGAAGGCATCCCAGCCCAGCACCAGAAACAGCTGGTCCTCCGCGCCCAGTTCGGCGCGGACCGACTCCAGCGTGTCGATGGTATAGGACGGTTTGTCGCGCTCAAGCTCACGGGCATCGACGCTCAGGCGCTCGACACCTTGCACGGCCTCACGCACCATCGCCAGGCGGTCTTCGGCGGCCACTTGCGGGGTGTCGCGGTGCGGCGGCCGGGCATTGGGCAACAGGCGCAGCTCTTCCAGCCCCATGAACTCGGCGACCTCGAGCGCGCTGCGCAGGTGGCCGATGTGCACGGGGTCGAAAGTACCGCCAAGAATGCCGATGCGCCGGACTGCCTGGGCCTTGCTCAACTCAGCAGGACTCCTGGCCGCGCAGCTGGCCATCGCCGATCACTACGTACTTCTCGCACGTCAGGCCTTCCAGGCCGACCGGCCCGCGGGCATGCAGCTTGTCGGTGGAAATGCCGATTTCCGCGCCCAAACCGTACTCGAAGCCGTCGGCAAAGCAGGTCGGGGTGTTGAGCATCACCGAAGCCGAGTCCACCTCGGCCATGAACTGGCGGGCTTGGCCCTGGTGTTCGGTAATGATCGAATCTGTGTGGTGCGAGCCATAGTGGTTGATGTGCTCGATCGCCTGCTCCAGCCCGTCGACCACCCGAATCGACAACACGGCGTCGAGGTACTCGGTGTGCCAATCGTCTTCGCTGGCCGGCTTGGCCGCGATCAGCTCACGGGTACGCGCGCAGCCGCGCAGTTCGACGCCTTTTTCCTGGAAGCGGCGGGCCATTTCCGGCAAGAAGCCTTCAGCCACACGCTGGTCGACCAGCAAGGTTTCCATCGCACCGCAAATACCGTAACGGTACGTCTTGGCGTTGAAAGCGACACGCCAGCCCTTGTCCAGGTCGGCATGCTCGGCGACGTAGATGTGGCAGATACCGTCCAGGTGCTTGATCACGGGCACGCGGGCATCGCGGCTGATGCGTTCAATCAGGCCGCGGCCACCCCGGGGCACGATGACATCGACGAACTCAGGCATGCTGATCAGCGCGCCAACCGCCTCACGGTCGGTGGTCTCGACCACCTGCACCACGGCGGCCGGCAGGCCGGCCTCTGCCAGGCCACGCTGAATGCAGGTGGCGATGGCGCGGTTGGAGTGAATGGCCTCGGATCCGCCGCGCAGGATGGTGGCATTGCCAGACTTCAGGCACAGGCTGGCGGCGTCGATGGTCACATTGGGGCGCGACTCGTAGATGATTCCGATCACCCCCAGTGGCACGCGCATCTTGCCGACCTGGATACCCGACGGGCGATAGCTCATGTCGCGGATGGCGCCGACCGGGTCCGGCAGGCTGGCCACCTGGCGCAGGCCGGTGATCATGCCGTCGATACGCGCAGGGGTCAGGGCCAGGCGGTCGAGCAGGGCAGGCTCCAGACCATTGGCACGGCCGGCGGCCAGGTCCTGTTCGTTGGCTGCGGCAAGCTCGGCACGCGCAGCGTCCAGTGCATCGGCAGCAGCCTGCAGGGCGCGGTTTTTCTGCGCAGTGCTGGCGCGGGCGATCACCCGGGAGGCCTGGCGAGCGGCGCGACCCAAACGGGTCATGTAGTCAAGAACGGACTCAGTCATGGGTTCGGTGTCTTGGCGAAGGGGAAATCGGCTGATTATAACTGCCGCGCAGGTATACGCCCAGCGGCGGGTGGCGGATGGTAGAAAATGGCAGACAAGAATCTGTAGGAAAGATGTAACCGCTCTTATCGAACTGTCTTGGTTCAGCCTCGATTAAGCCAATCATTGCTATCATCCGCGCCCACACCACCACGAATCGCCAGCATGCCAGACACGCCCTCCTGCCCTGCCCGCGCCTTGCCCGACAGCTTCTTCGACCGGGACGCCCAGGTCTTGGCCAAAGCCCTGCTCGGCAAGGTCATCCGCCATCGGCACGGCGACCTGTGGCTGGCCGCTCGGATCATTGAAACCGAGGCGTATTACCTGTCGGACAAGGGCAGCCATGCCTCGCTTGGCTACACAGAGAAACGCCGGGCGCTGTTTCTCGATGGCGGGCATATCTACATGTATTACGCCCGCGGAGGCGACTCGCTCAATTTCAGCGCACACGGCCCGGGCAATGCAGTGCTCATCAAGTCGGCCTACCCCTGGGTGGACGCCCTTTCCGATGCCAACAGCCTGGCGCAAATGCAGTTGAACAACCCCGACGCCAGCGGCAAGCTGCGCCCAGCCGAACGCCTGTGCGCCGGCCAGACATTGCTGTGCCGGGCCTTGGGCCTGAAGGTGCCGCAGTGGGATGGCCAGCGCTTCGACCCTGAACGCCTGTACGTGGAGGATTGTGCGATCGCCGTACCCAAAGTGGTCCAGGCCGCGCGCCTGGGTATCCCCCATGGCCGCGATGAGCACCTGCCGTACCGTTTCATCGACGCCGAATACACCCGCTTCTGCACCCGGAACCCGCTGCGCCGGGGCCAAGTCGAAGGGCAAGACTATTTCATTCTCGAACAAGGAAGCTGAACCATGGGCCAATGGCTCGACAGCCTGACCGGCTGGCTCAGCGCCAACCCGCAGTGGCTTGGCGTGGCAATTTTCCTGGTGGCCTGCATCGAATGCCTGGCCATCGCGGGCATCATCGTGCCGGGTACGGTACTGCTGTTTGCCGTCGCAGTATTGGCCGGCAGCGGGACTTTCAGCCTGGGCGAAACATTGCTGCTGGGGTTCCTCGGTGGCCTGCTCGGTGACGCCCTGTCGTACACGATCGGCAAGTACTTCCACCAGAACATCCGCCGCCTACCCCTGTTACGCCACCACCCGGAATGGATCGGCAGCGCTGAAACCTACTTCCAGCGCTACGGCATCGCCAGCTTGCTGGTTGGCCGTTTCATCGGCCCGCTGCGGCCGATGCTGCCGATGGTCGCGGGCATGTTCGACATGCCGTTGCCGCGTTTCATCGCGGTCAGCGTGCTGGCCGGTGCCGGCTGGTCGGTCGCCTACCTGTTGCCGGGCTGGGCCACCGGGGCGGCCATGCGCCTGCCATTGCCGGAAGGGTTCTGGCTGGATGCAGGCATCATCGCAGGCTCCCTGGCGGTACTGATCGGGCTGAGCCTGAACAGCAGCGTACGCGACCAGCGCCACGGAACGCGGCTGATCGCCGGCTTGAGCTTTTTGGCGTTGGCCGGCGTGTTTCTGGGATGGCCGTATTTTCACGAGTTCGACCAGGGCGTGATGACCCTGGTGCAGGAGCATCGCAGCCAAGCGGTGGACGGCACCGTGGTGCTGGTGACCCGCTTGGGCGATTTCCGCACCCAGTTTTTCCTGGGCGGGCTGCTCACCGGCCTGCTGCTGCTCGCCCGGCAGTGGCGGCACGCACTGTTCGCCGGGGGCGCCTTGATGGGTACGGCCATTGCCAATGGCTCGCTGAAATGGCTGTTCGCGCGGGCGCGACCGGAGGTACTGACCGACCCCTTGACCAGTTACAGCATGCCCAGCGGGCACAGCTCGGCCTCGTTTGCGTTCTTTCTGGTAATGGCCGTGCTGGCCGGGCGGGGCCAGCCGCCACGCTTGCGCCTGACCTGGGTGATGCTGGGGTGCATTCCGGCGCTGGCGATAGCCCTGTCGCGCGTGTACCTGGGAGCGCATTGGCCGACCGACATTCTGGCCGGGGCCTTGCTGGCCTGCTGCGTCTGCGCGCTCAGCCTGACGCTGGTGCAACATCGCCAGCCGCTCAATGCATTGCCACAGCGGGTGTGGTGGCTGGTATTACCGGCGTGTATCGCGCTGTTGGCTTTTTTTGCCCTACACGCGTTGCCGCTGGCCCTGGAGCGTTATCAATACTGACATTGGCTGGACGGCCCTATCGCCGGCAAGCCGGCTCCCACCGGGATCGCGCCAGCTCTTGGAAGTTGAGCAAGCCAGTCGCTGCCACAGGTAAAGCGCAGGCCCGAAGAGCTGCGCGGTCGTGGTGGGAGCCGGCTTGCCGGCGATAGGGCCATGAAAGCAACCAGCCTCGATCAGGCAAACAACTCCCCCTGAATCCGCTCCAGCAGCCTCTGGATTTCCGCCAGCCGCTCCGACGGCGAGTCGATCGCCAGCAAGTCCAGCTTGTCCTCCTCCATGAACGGCAGCAGATAAGCCAGCTGATTGGCCAGTGCCTGGCGCCCCGCGACATCACGAGGCATGTCCAGTGCCTCGACCATCGGGTGCTCACCCAACGCCACCAGCAGGGCCAGCAGGTCATCGTCCTGATCGGTCAGCGGGCTGTCCGCCTGCTCCGCCAGCCAATTCACCTCGCCCAGCAGCAACTGGTCCTTCTGCACTTCGGTCTGGCTCAGTTCGAAGCGCCGCACACCTTCGACCCGAATACCCAGCAGACCATTGTCCTGCTGAACAAAATCACGGATCAGCGCCTCGCACCCGATCGATGCCACCACAGGTGGCGCCTTGCCGACCTGCTCGCCTTCGACGATGCACACCACACCAAAGCCTGTGCCCTGCTTCATGCAGCGGCCAATCATGTCCAGGTAGCGGGCTTCGAATATCTGCAGATCCAGCAGGCAACCGGGAAACAACACAGTATTGAGGGGAAACAGCGGTAGCGTCATCACAACTCCTCAAGCCACCAGGCTGACCGCCAACGGCAGGAACACCGCCGTGGCCACCCCCATCAGGCTCATCGCCAGTGCGGCAAACGCGCCACACTCGTCACTTTCCTGCAAGGCCACCGAGGTACCCACGGCATGCGCGGTCACGCCCAGGGACATGCCACGCGCCTCGGGGCTATGCACGCCAAAACGGCTCAACAACGCCGGGCCGAAGATGGCCCCGATCACTCCGGTGATCAACACGAACACCGCCGCCAGCGCCGCCACACCACCCATTTGCTCGGCCACGAGCATGGCAATCGGTGAGGTCACCGATTTCGGCGCCATGGTCATCAGGATCATATGTTCAGCGCCGAACCACCAGCCCAGCAACAGGCAGCAGAGCGTAGCGAACAGGCCTCCGATTACCAGCGTAGTAAATGTCGGCCAGAACAGCTGACGGATACGCCGCAGGTTCAGGTAGAGCGGCACGGCCAACGCCACCGTGGCCGGCCCCAGCAGGATGTTCATGATCTCGGTGCTCTTGCGGTACTCGCGGTAGTCGATACCACAGACCAGCAATACACCGATCACCAAGACCATCGACACGAGTACCGGCTGCAGGAAAATCCAGCGTGTTTTCTCGTAGGCGGCCAGCACGAGCTGGTAGGCCCCCAGCGTGATACCAATGCCAAACAGCGGATGGTGGACAACCGCATCGAGCGCGCCCTGCCAGTCGAGGATCATGGCTGCTCCCCGCGCTTGCCCTGGCGATGCATGAGTTTCTGCATCAATACACCAACAAACACCAAGGTGGCCAGGCAGGAGATCAGAAGAGCGCCGGCGATGGCCCAGAAGTCTGCAGCGATAGCCTTGGCATACACCATCACACCGACTGCTGGCGGTACCAACAGTAGCGGCAGGTAGCGCAACAGGCTGCTCGCTGCCTCGTTCAAGGGTTTGCCGACCTCACCGCGGGCCATGAGGAACAACAACAAGAGCAACAGACCAATGATCGGCCCGGGCAGTATCGGCACCAACAGATGATTGAGCGCCGTACCCAGCAGCTGGAACAGCACCAGCCAGGTCAAACCACGCAGCAGCATAAGGATCTCCTTTGGGCATGCCGGCCATTATAAGCACGCGCAAGCCTATGGGCAGGCATTCGCCACGATGCTGGCAACTTGACTGTCATTGCGCACCGTGCTGATCTTGCACTCTCGTACCAAATGACAACCTGGAGAGTCGTGATGCCCTATGTACCGGTTACCGAGCTTTCGCAGTACGTTGGAAAGGAACTGGGACGTTCCGACTGGCTGAAGATCGACCAGCAACGCATCAACCTGTTCGCCGAGGCCACGGGCGATTTTCAGTTCATCCATGTCGACCCTGACAAAGCGGCCAAGACACCGTTCGGCTGCACCATTGCCCACGGTTTCCTGACCTTGTCGCTGATTCCGAAGCTGATGGAAGACATTCTGGTGCTGCCTGAAGGCCTGAAGATGGTCGTCAACTATGGGCTCGACAGCGTGCGGTTCATTCAGCCGGTGAAAGTCGACAGCAAGGTGCGCCTGAAGGTGGACCTGGGTGAGGTGATCGAGAAGAAACCTGGGCAGTGGTTGCTCAAGGCCACCGCGACACTGGAGATCGAAGGTGAGGACAAGCCGGCCTATATCGCCGAGCCGCTTTCGCTCTGCTTCGTCTGATCGTTTTCGGGGCCGCCACGCGGCCCCTGCCATGGCTGTCTCATCCGCCCCATTGTGCGGCATACTCGGCATAACTTTTGCCCGGATTCGGCCATGCGTGCTCTGTTACCTCTCACCCTTACCCTGATGCTCGCTGCCTGTGGCGATGGCGAATCGCTGTTGCCACCGGACGCGCGCCTGCCCGACGGCGGCCGCTACAGGGGCCAGGTGGTCGACGGCCTGCTGCAAGGCGAAGGGCGCATCGACTACCCCAACGGCAGCTGGTACGCCGGCGGCTTCAAGGATGGCCAGTGGCATGGTCAAGGCGAGTGGCATGGCAGCAATGGCGAAATCTATCGTGGCCAGTTCGCTGCCGGCCTGTTCCAGGGCATGGGCGATCTGACCACCCCCGGCAGCCATTACGCCGGCACCTTCAGCCACGGCCGACGTGACGGCGAAGGCACGCTCAAGCAGGCCGACCAGACCTACCGCGGCCAATTCAAGGACGATCAGTACCATGGCGCGGGCGAACTCGAACTCGCCGATGGCAGCCGTTATCAGGGCGTGTTCGCCAGAGGCAAGCCCAACGGTGCCGGCGTACGCAGCGATGCCAGCGGCAATCAGTTCAGCGGCCGCTTCGTCGACGGTCTGTTGCAGGGCAGCGGCACCTACGAAAGCGTCGATGGCGAGCAATATATCGGCGAGTTCAAGGACAATCGCCTGGAAGGTCGTGGCCGCTATGAAAACGCCGAAGGCGATGTGTGGATTGGCGAGTTCAAGGACGGCTCGCTGCTTGGCGAAGGGGAAATGCTCGGCAGCGATGGCAGTCACTACAAGGGCAGCTTCGTCGACTGGCGCCTGGCCGGCCAGGGCAGCCTGCAACTGCCCGATGGCAGCCACTATGTCGGCGGCTTCGAAAACGATGCCTACCAGGGCCGGGGCAAACTGACCCTGGCCAGTGGCAAGGTGCAAAGCGGTTACTGGGTCAATGGTGTGCGTGTTCGCGACCACAACGGCAAATTGCTTCCCGACCCGCTGGAACTGGCGCTGCTCAATCAGGGCAAGCTGCTGGAGCAGGCGCTGGCCCGCGTACCGCGCTCCACGCCGCCGATTGAGCTGTATAGCCTGGTGGTCGCGGGTGACGGCCAACAGAGTGTGTTTCTGCGCGAGGCCGATTACGTCAGCAATCTGTTGAAGGTGCGGTTCGGCGCCCATGGCCAGATCACCCTGGTCAACCACCGCGACCAGATGTCCTCAAGGCCCATGGCAACCCGCGAGAACCTTACCCGTGCCGCCCGCACACTGGCCGAGCGCACCGGCCCGCAGGACCTGGTGTTCATCTACCTGACCAGCCATGGCAGCCAGGACCACCAGTTGGTCTTCGACCAGCCACGCCTGCAGCTGGCCGACCTGTCCGCCGACGAACTGGCCAGCGCCCTGGCGCCGCTCAAGGAACGCGACAAGGTAATCGTCATCTCCGCCTGCTATTCCGGGGGTTACATCGCCCCGCTCAAAGATGAGCGGACAATCATCATGACGGCCGCTCGGGCCGACAGGGTGTCATTCGGCTGCTCGGAAGAGGCTGATTTCACCTATTTCGGCGAGGCTCTGTTCGCCCAGGCGCTGAACCAGACCGACGACCTCGAACAAGCGTTTGAACTGGCGCGCAGCAGTGTTGCCGAACGGGAGAAGCGGGAAGGTTTCGAAGCCTCCGAGCCACAGATCTGGGCACCGCCAACCGTACTGGCACATTGGCAACGCCTGCGCCAGCAGCAAGCTGAAAAAGCCTTACGCAATGCCGCACAAGCGACTTCGCAGGGGCAGGAAAAAAGGCCCACCCCGCACTAGACTTGTGTGTAACACAGGAGAGACATCATGTACTTGACGCCTCAGCATGTCCTGCTTGCCGGAGCCACGGGCCTGACGGGTGAACACCTGCTTGACCGCCTGCTCAACGAGCCCACCATCAGCCGCGTTCTGGCACCCACCCGCCGCCCCTTGGCCGAACATCCACACCTGGAAAACCCGGTCGGCGACCCTGCGGTGTTTTTACCGCAGTTGGCCGGGCGCGTGGACATCGCTTACTGCTGCCTGGGGACTACCCTCAAGCAGGCCGGCTCCGAACAGGCGTTTCGCGCCGTCGACCTGGACATGGTGGTGGCCTTCAGCAAGCGGGCCCGGGAGATGGGGGCGCGCCACCTGCTGGTGGTCAGCGCGATCGGCGCCGACCCCAAATCGTCGATCTTCTACAACCGGGTCAAAGGCGAGATGGAAGAGGCACTCAAAGCGCAGGATTGGCCACAACTGACGATTGTCAGGCCCTCGCTGTTGCTGGGCGAGCGTATCGCCCCGCGCCTGGGAGAGCGCCTGGCGTCGCCGTTTGCGCGGTTGATGCCGGGCAAGTATCGGGGGATCGAAGCCTGCACATTGGCGCGGGCGCTGTGGCGCCTGGCGCTGGAAGAAGAGGACGGGATTCGGGTTGTCGAGTCGGATGAACTGCGTAGATTGGGCAAGAAATAGCGCCCGCCTGTAAGGCCCTGTCACCGGCAAGCCGGTGCTGGGGCCATTACAGACCGCCAGTGGCCTGGAAACCGATCCCGGCAGCCGTCAGCAACGATAATGGCAGGAGCAGGGTATCGAGCAGCATGCTCCCTGGCAGGTCCAACCGTGGATACGCCGGCGCATGAGCCCCGAAATGGTCCTCTGGGCAACACCCACCGTTGATCACGTACAAATCCAGCCGGGTGCCGGCATACACCACCGGGGCGCCCGGCTTGTTGGCATCCAGCGTCCGCACCGTGGCGCAGCCGTCGAGCAGCAGGACGGCCAGCACGGCAGGCAAAGCCCGCCTCAATCGTCCGCCCCAAGATGATGTTCGCCCCAGCGCGGCAACATGTCCTGTGGGATGTTCAGCAGGTTGAGAATGCGCGCCACGACGAAGTCGACCAGGTCATCGATGGTTTGTGGCTGGTGATAGAAGCCCGGCGCCGCCGGCAAGATCACTGCCCCCATCTGCGAGAGTTTGAGCATGTTCTCCAGATGGATGGTCGAAAATGGCGCCTCCCGCGGCACCAGGATCAGCTGGCGACGTTCCTTGAGGGTTACGTCGGCGGCACGTTCGATCAGGTTGTTGCAGGCCCCGGTGGCGATGGCCGACAGGGTGCCGGTCGAGCACGGCACCACAACCATGGCCGCCGGTGCGCCGGAACCCGAGGCCACCGGCGACATCCAGTCCTCCTTGCCATATACGCGGATCTGCCCATCGGCAGCGCCGGTGTACTCGGTGAGAAAGGCCTGCATGGCCTGCGGCTTGGGTGGCAGTAGTACGTCAGTCTCGGTGGACATCACCAATTGCGCGGCCTTGGAGATGAGAAAGTGCACCTCACGGTCTTCGCGCACCAGGCAATCGAGCAGGCGCAAGCCATACTGCGCACCGGAGGCGCCGGTCATGGCCAGGGTGATGCGTTCCGGCCCGCTCATTTCAGGGCCTCGGCCAGCTTGCCGTGCAGGCCGCCAAAGCCGCCGTTACTCATGATCACCACATGCGTGCCCGGCCGCGCCTGACCCTTGACCCGCTCGATGATCGCCTCGAGGCTGTCGGCGACCACGCTTGGTACCTTGCACTGCGCTGCGGTCGCTGCCAGGTCCCAGCCCAGGTTGGCGGGCGCATACCAGACTACCTGGTCGGCATCATTGACGCTTTCTGGCAGGCCGTCACGGTGCGCGCCGAGCTTCATGGAGTTGGAACGAGGCTCGATGATGGCGATTACCGGCGCCTCGCCCACCCGCTTGCGCAGCCCGTCCAGGGTAGTGGCGATGGCCGTCGGATGATGAGCGAAGTCGTCGTAGATGGTCACGCCCTGCACTTCTGCGACCTTCTCCATGCGCCGCTTGACGCTCTTGAACGCGCTCAGGCCATCGATGCCCATGGCCGGCACGACCCCCACATGACGGGCAGCGGCCAAGGTTGCCAACGCGTTGGCAACGTTGTGCTGGCCAGTCAGGGCCCAGTCCACGATGCCTTGTGCCTGGCCCTCGAACAGCACTTCAAAGCGCGAGCCGTCGGCACTGAGCAGGCGCGCCTGCCATTGGCCACCCTCGCCGGTGGTCTGCACTGGCGTCCAGCAGCCCATGCCGATTACCCGCTCCAGCGCCTGCTCTGTGGTCGGGTGGATCACCAAGCCTTCGCTCGGGATGGTGCGCACCAGGTGATGGAACTGCCGCTCGATGGAGGCCAGGTCCGGGAAAATGTCCGCGTGGTCGAACTCTAGGTTGTTGAGAATGGCTGTGCGCGGATGGTAGTGCACGAATTTCGAGCGTTTGTCGAAGAAGGCGCTGTCGTATTCGTCGGCTTCCACCACGAAGAACGGCGTATCGCCCAAACGTGCCGAGACCGAGAAGTTCTGCGGCACGCCGCCGATCAGGAAGCCAGGGCTCATGCCGGCATGCTCCAGGACCCAGGCCAGCATGCTGCTGGTGGTGGTCTTGCCGTGAGTACCGGCCACGGCCAGCACCCAACGCCCCTGCAGCACATGGTCGGCCAGCCACTGAGGGCCGGAGACGTAAGGCAGGCCCTTGTTGAGCACATACTCCACTGCAGGGTTGCCCCGCGACATGGCGTTGCCGATCACTACCAGGTCAGGTGCCGGGTCCAGCTGGGCCGGGTCGTAGCCCTGGGTCAGCTCGATGCCCTGGGCCTGGAGCTGGGTACTCATCGGTGGATAGACGTTGGCGTCCGAACCGGTCACACGGTGGCCAAGCTCCTTGGCCAGCACCGCCAGCGAACCCATGAAAGTGCCGCAAATACCGAGAATATGAATGTGCATGGTCGACCTCGCAAAACTTCGAGGCAGGGTAGCCCAGGGCGCGGGAAATCGCACCCGCTGTTTCGCTCAGACGCCCCTGGCGATGCCGTGTTTGCGCAGTTTTCGATACAAGGTATTGCGGCTGATATTCAATTGCTCGGCGACACGGGTCAGGTGCCAGCGGTTTGCCTCCAGTGTGGATAACAGGGCTTGGCGCTCGGCATCCTCCAACCGTGCCGGCCTCATCGCCGGCAAGCCGGCTCCCACAGGGGGAGTGCCAGCCTCTTGGGTGGTGCCAGCCTGTTGGGTGGTGCCAACCTTGTGGGTGGTGCCAGACTCTTGGGGGGCGCTACAGCTTTTGCCTGCTTTTTTGAGGATGACGGCGGGAAGCTCGCCACACTCGATACGCCCGTGCTCACACAATGCCACCAGCGTACGCAGCACATTGCGCATCTGGCGCACATTGCCCGGCCAGGCATAATCCAGCAGCGCCTGGCGGGCGCTTGGGTCGATTTCGATGGCCTGGCCTTGCGCTTCCTGGCGCAACAGGACATCCAGCAACTGAGCCTTGTCACTGCGCTCACGCACCGCCGGCATTGCCACTTCCAGGCCGTTGAGCCGGTAATACAGGTCCTCGCGGAAGGTGCCTAGCTCCACCCGCTCCAGCAAATCTCGGTGGGTAGCACTGACGATCCGCACATCGACCGCTTGCGGCTCACCACCGATCGGCACCACCTGACGTTCTTCCAGCACCCGTAGCAGACGGGTCTGCAGCGCCAGCGGCATGTCACCGATCTCGTCGAGCAACAAGGTGCCGCCATCGGCCTGCAGCAGCTTGCCGCGCATGCCTTCCTTGCGCGCTCCGGTAAAACTGCCGCCGCGGTAACCGAACAGCTCGCTCTCTATCAGGCTTTCGGGAATCGATGCGCAGTTGACTGCCACGAACGGTTTGCCGCGCCGTTGGCTAGCCTGGTGCACGGCCTGGGCAAAGGCTTCCTTGCCACAACCGGTCTCGCCCGACACCAGCAGTGGCACATCACGCTCGAACACCCGCAGCGCCCGCTGGAAATCACCCTGCAGCGCCGGGTCCATCAGGCAAATGCCCGGGGCGGCCTCGGGCCGGGCTTCGGGCAAACCAGCCGGCACCGCCCACACCGGCGCCTTAGCCTGCCCGCGCAAGCTGGCAAATACCTGGCGACCATCTCGTGTATACAGCGGCCAGGCCGGGCTGCCCGTGGGCATGGCGCGGCTGAAGAGCTCATCAGGGTTACAGGCAAAGAACATGTCCAACGGCTTGCCCAGTACCCCGCCCCGGACAGTGCCCAACAGGTTGAGGGCGCTCTGGTTGGCCGCGCAGATACGGCCATCGGCGCCGAACGCCAGCAGCCCTTCGCTGAACAACCCCACCGACTCGGCCTGCAGGTGAAAGCGCAGCAGCCATTGCTGCTCGAAGTGGCGCAGGAAGTAACAGCTCTCGATCATCTTTGCCGAAAGGTTGACCAGCGCCATGGTATGAAACTGGCTTTGGCGCGAAACATCCGGCCTCGCCGATGACACATCAAGCACTGCCAGCAGTTCGCCGTGAGGGTCGAACACCGGGCTGGCCGAACAGGTCAGCCCGGTGTGCCGGCCGCGAAAGTGTTCGTTCTGATGGATGGTCAGGGCCTGGCGCTCCACCAGGCAGGTGCCGATGCCGTTGGTGCCCTCGCGCGCTTCGCTCCAGTCAGCGCCCAACCACAACCCCGCACGTTCGAAGATGCGCCGCTCGCTGGGTGCAGTGACACAGTTGAGGATGACACCGCGCGCATCGGTCAGCAGCACCGCATGCCCGGCACCGGATAACTGCTGGTGCAGGCTGTTCATTTCACTGTCGGCGATTTTCAGCACCTGGTTCAGGCGCTCACGGCTTTCGAGCAAGCGGCCGTGCTCCAGCACGACCGGCGCGGCAAGCACCTCGGGATCCAGATGGTAGTCCTCCAGGCATCGCAGCCAGGAGCGGGCAATGGACGGATCGCTGCCGGCCCCCCCGGCTTCGCCGTGGGCAACGGTATGCACTTGCTGGGCATGACGACTGAGGTGGTGGCTCTGCATGGGTTTTTGTTCTCCGCAGATAGAGCGTCCTGCCAGCATCCTCCACCCGCCCGGGCTTTGCAATGTGCCGCAATCAAGCGTGTCGCAAACGGTACAAAGTGTCACCCAGCGCGTGCCGTTCCCGGTACAGCGCCCGCTTCAGGCCCATCAAGAAATCGCGCAAGCCATTGATTCAACTAGCCCTCCCCACGCTGGCCCAACCTTTGCTCTACGCTTTCCAACTCCTCAACAAACACAATTAACCAGGAGACACACCATGCGTTATGCACATCCCGGTACCGAGGGCGCGAAGGTTTCCTTCAAGAGCCGCTACGGCAACTACATCGGTGGTGAATTCGTAGCTCCGGTCAAGGGGCAGTATTTCGACAACACCTCCCCGGTCAATGGCAAGCTGATCGCTGAATTCCCCCGCTCCACTGCCGAAGACATCGACAAGGCCCTCGACGCCGCCCACGCTGCCGCCGATGCCTGGGGCCGCACGTCGGTACAGGACCGCTCCAACGTTCTGCTGAAGATCGCCGACCGCATCGAGCAAAACCTTGAAGTGCTGGCCATCACCGAAACCTGGGACAACGGCAAGCCGGTCCGCGAAACCCTCAACGCCGACATCCCGCTGGCGGTCGATCATTTCCGCTATTTCGCCGGCTGCATACGCGCCCAGGAGGGCGGTGCCGCCGAGATCAACGAAAACACCGTGGCCTATCACATTCATGAGCCACTGGGCGTGGTCGGGCAGATCATCCCGTGGAACTTCCCGATCCTGATGGCCGCCTGGAAACTGGCACCGGCCCTGGCCGCTGGCAACTGCGTGGTGCTCAAACCCGCCGAGCAGACGCCGCTGGGCATCACCGTGCTGGTCGAGCTGATTGGCGACCTGCTGCCGCCCGGCGTGCTCAACGTCGTCCAGGGCTATGGCCGCGAGGCTGGCGAGGCGCTGGCCACCAGCAAGCGCATCGCCAAGATCGCCTTCACCGGCTCTACCCCGGTTGGCTCGCACATCATGAAATGCGCCGCCGAGAACATCATCCCGTCGACTGTCGAGCTGGGCGGCAAATCGCCGAACGTGTACTTCGAAGACATCATGCAGGCTGAGCCGAGCTTCATCGACAAGGCTGCCGAAGGCATGGTGCTGGCGTTCTTCAACCAGGGCGAGGTCTGCACCTGCCCGTCACGCGCACTGGTGCAAGAGTCGATTTACCCGCAGTTCATGGAAGTGGTGATGAAGAAGGTGCTGCAGATCAAACGCGGCGACCCGCTCGACACCGACACCATGGTCGGCGCCCAGGCGTCGCAACAGCAGTTCGAAAAAATCCTGTCGTACCTGCAGATTGCCCAGGACGAGGGCGCCGAGCTGCTGACCGGCGGCAAGGTGGAGAAGCTGGAGGGGGCGCTGGCCACGGGTTACTACATCCAGCCGACACTGCTCAAAGGCACCAACAAGATGCGGGTGTTCCAGGAAGAAATCTTCGGCCCGGTGGTCAGCGTCACCACTTTCAAGGACGAAGCTGAAGCACTGGCCATCGCCAACGACACCGAGTTCGGCCTGGGCGCCGGTGTATGGACCCGCGACATCAACCGCGCCTACCGCATGGGCCGTGGCATCAAGGCGGGCCGCGTATGGACCAATTGCTACCACCTGTACCCGGCACACGCCGCGTTCGGCGGTTACAAGAAGTCCGGCGTAGGCCGTGAAACCCACAAAATGATGCTCGACCACTACCAGCAAACCAAGAACCTGCTGGTGAGCTACGACATCAACCCGCTGGGCTTCTTCTAAGCGGCAAGCTGCAAGCTGCAAGCTGCAAGAAAAAGCGAGTACACCGCCGACCTGCTTTTTCTAAGCCGCAAGCTGCAAGCTGCAAGCTGCAAGCTGCAAGCTGCAAGAAAAAGCGAGTACACCGCCGACCTGCTTTTTCTTGAGGCTTGCAGCTTGAAGCTTGAAGCTTGAAGCCCCATGGCTCGCTTCCTGCAGTACCCATCACCAAGGGCCGGAACCCTTCCGGCCACCAAGAAAAAGAACAGGTGAAACTATGCCAAGCGATCAATCTTCCGGCACACCGGCAGGTGCTTCCGTCGATTTTGAAAAAGTCGGTTCGGACTACTTCCAGCAGCGTGAACTGAAAAAAGGGGCTGCCGGCTGGGTCCTGCTGGTGGGCCTGGGCGTCGCTTACGTGATCTCCGGCGACTATGCCGGCTGGAACTTCGGTCTTGCCCAAGGCGGCTGGGGTGGCATGTTCCTGGCCACCCTGCTGATGGCCACCATGTACTTGTGCATGTGCTTCTCGCTCGCCGAACTGTCCTCGATGATCCCAACCGCCGGGGGCGGCTATGGCTTTGCCCGTAGTGCCTTCGGCCCGTGGGGCGGCTTTTTGACAGGCACGGCGATCCTCATCGAGTACGCCATCGCGCCGGCAGCCATCGCGGTGTTCATCGGCGCCTACTGCCAGTCCCTGTTCGGCATTGGCGGCTGGATGATCTACCTGGCGTTCTACATCGTCTTTATCGGCATCCACATCTTCGGTGTGGGTGAAGCGCTGAAACTGATGTTCATCATCACCGCCATCGCCGCCATCGCCCTGGCTGTCTTCCTTGTGGGCATGGTGCCCCATTTTGATGCAGCCAACCTGTTCGACATCGCCCAGACCGACGCGGTTGGCGCCAGCAGCTTCCTGCCGTTCGGTTATGTCGGCGTGTGGGCGGCAATCCCTTACGCGATCTGGTTCTTCCTGGCGGTAGAAGGCGTGCCGCTGGCAGCCGAGGAAACCAAGAACCCGAAACGTGACCTGCCCCGTGGCCTGATTGGCGCCATGCTGGTGTTGCTGGCCTTTGCCCTGCTGATCCTCGTGGTAGGCCCGGGCGGTGCGGGCTCCGAAGCGCTCAAAGCCTCCGGTAACCCACTGGTAGAAGCGCTGTCCAAGGCGTATGGCGGCTCCACCTGGATGGGCGGCTTCGTCAACCTGGTTGGCCTGGCCGGCCTGATTGCCAGCTTCTTCTCCATCATCTATGCCTATTCGCGGCAGATCTTCGCCCTTTCCCGCGCGGGCTACCTGCCGCGCAAACTGTCTGAAACCAACAAGAGCAAGGCACCGGTACTGGCCCTGATCATCCCCGGCATCATTGGCTTCGCCCTGTCACTGACCGGCCAGGGCGACCTGCTGATCCTGGTTGCGGTGTTCGGCGCAACGCTGTCTTATGTACTGATGATGGCCGCGCACATCACCCTGCGCATCCGCCGGCCCAAGATGGAACGCCCCTATCGCACCCCGGGTGGCATCTTCACCTCAGGGGTAGCCCTGGTGCTGGGCTGTATCGCCGTGGTCGCAGGCTTCCTGGTCGACCCACGGGTGGTGATTGGCGCTGCAGTGATCTATGCAGTATTGATTGCCTACTTTGCGTTCTACAGCCGCCACCACTTGGTAGCGGGCACACCGGAAGAGGAATTCGCCGCGATCCAGAAGGCCGAAGAGGCCCTGCACTGATCGCCGACACCTGCCGCGGGCACGCCCGCGGCACTCTGGAGATTCTGTATGGCAAGTTTCGTACACACGGTAGGCCACCTGGTCTACCGTTTCGACAGCCTCAAGGACGTGATGGCCAAAGCCAGCCCCGCACGCTCCGGGGATTACCTGGCTGGCGTTGCCGCCGCCAACGATGGCGAGCGGGTGGCGGCGCAGATGGCACTGGCCAATATCCCACTCAGCCACTTCCTCAGCGAAGCGCTGATCCCTTACGAGCAGGATGAAGTGACCCGTCTGATCATCGACACTCACGACGCCCAGGCCTTCGCCCCGGTCAGCCACCTCACCGTCGGTGGCCTGCGTGACTGGCTGCTCAGCGACGAAGCCAACGAAGACAGCCTGCGCGCCCTGGCGCCAGGCCTGACCCCGGAAATGGCCGCTGCAGTCTCGAAGATCATGCGCGTACAGGACCTGGTGCTGGTGGCGCAGAAAATCCGTGTGGTCACCCGTTTTCGCGGCACCATGGGCTTGCGCGGGCGCCTGTCGACCCGCTTGCAGCCCAACCACCCTACCGACGAGCCGGCCGGGATTGCCGCCAGCATTCTCGATGGCTTGCTGTACGGCAACGGCGACGCCATGATCGGCATCAACCCGGCCACCGACAGCACCGCCTCGATCTGCGCGATGCTGGAAATGCTCGACGCCATCATCCAGCGCTATGACATTCCCACCCAGGCCTGTGTACTGACCCACGTCACCACCTCCATAGAGGCAATCAACCGCGGCGTGCCGCTGGACCTGGTGTTCCAGTCGATTGCCGGCACCGAGGCAGCTAACGCCGGCTTTGGCATCAACCTCAACGTGCTTCAGGAAGGTTACGAAGCCGGGCTGTCGCTCAAGCGCGGCACCCTCGGGCAGAACCTCATGTATTTCGAAACCGGCCAGGGCAGCGCCCTGTCGGCCAACGCTCACCACGGCGTCGATCAGCAAACCTGTGAAACCCGCGCCTATGCCGTGGCCCGTCACTTCAAGCCGTTTCTGGTCAACACCGTGGTCGGTTTCATCGGCCCCGAGTACCTGTACAACGGCAAGCAGATCATCCGTGCCGGCCTGGAGGACCACTTCTGCGGCAAACTGCTGGGCGTGCCGATGGGGTGCGACATCTGCTACACCAACCATGCCGAGGCCGATCAGGACGACATGGACACCCTGCTGACCCTGCTGGGTGTGGCCGGGATCAACTTCATCATGGGCATCCCCGGCTCCGACGACATCATGCTCAATTACCAGACCACCTCGTTCCATGACGCGCTGTATGCGCGCCAGACCCTGGGCCTCAAACCTGGGCCTGAGTTCGAGGCATGGTTGCAGCGCACCGGCATCTTCACCCAGGCCGATGGCCGGGTGCGCTTTGGCGACAACCTGCCACCGGCGTTCCGCCAGGCCTTGGCGCAACTGTCATAGAGGTGACCATGGATCAGACACTCACCCCCGAAAACCCTTGGCTGGCCCTGCGCAACCTGACCCCGGCGCGTATCGCCCTGGGCCGCAGCGGCATCAGCCTGCCAACCGACGCCCAGCTGGACTTCCAGTTCGCCCACGCCCAGGCCCGCGATGCCGTGCACCTGGCGTTCGACCACTGTTCCCTGGCCGAACAATTGAAGCAGCGCGGCCGTGACAGCCTGGTATTGCACAGCGCTGCCAGCGACCGCCACCAGTACCTGCAACGCCCCGACCTGGGGCGGCGCCTGAACGAGCACTCGGTGGAACAGTTGCGCCAGCACGCCCAGGCCAACCCTGGCGGCTGCGACCTTGCCATCGTGGTGGCCGACGGCCTCTCGGCACTGGCCGTGCATCGCCATACCTTGCCGTTCCTGGCCCGTTTCGAGGAGCAGGCCGCCGCCGATGGCTGGACCAGCGCACCGGTGGTGCTGGTGGAGCAAGGCCGGGTGGCCGTGGCCGACGAAGTGGGCCAACTGCTGGGGGCGCGCATGACGGTGGTGCTGATCGGTGAGCGCCCCGGGCTCAGTTCACCCGACAGCCTGGGCTTGTATTTCACCTACGCGCCAAAGGTGGGCCTGACCGACGCTTACCGCAACTGCATCTCCAACGTTCGCCTCGAAGGCCTGAGCTACGGCATGGCCGCCCACCGCCTGCTATACCTGATGCGCGAGGCCTGCCGCCGACAGCTGTCTGGTGTGAATTTAAAGGACGAAGCGCAGGTCCATACCCTCGACAGTGAAAACACCCCTGGCCAAAAAGGTAATTTCCTACTCGGTGAAGGGTAAAAAACATGTCACGGACGGCGGATTGCGCTTCTAGCCTGCATTGGGCAGCATGCTATTGAAAGCTGCTGGCATTTCGCTATTTCCCAAATGGACTCTGAGGGCCGCACATGCGCATCATCAAGGCAACCCTGGAACACCTCGACCTGCTCACCCCGCTGTTCGTCCGATACCGTGAGTTCTATGGGCAACTGCCCTACCCGGACAGCTCGCGCAAATTCCTGGAAACGCGCCTCAAACGCGACGAATCGGTCATCTATCTGGCACTGCCGGACGATGACGATGCCAAACTGCTGGGCTTCTGCCAGTTGTACCCGAGCTTCTCGTCGCTGTCGCTCAAGCGGGTGTGGATTCTCAACGACATCTATGTGGCCGAAGACTCACGGCGCATGCTGGTGGCCGACCATCTGATCCGTGAGGCCAAGAAGATGGCCAAGGACACCCAGGCCGTGCGCATGCGGGTTTCGACCAGCGCCAACAACGAGGTAGCGCAGAGGACCTATGAATCCATCGGTTTTCGCAAAGATACCGAGTTCGAAAGCTACATTTTGCCGATCAGCCAAGACTGACCCGTACTGGCCCGAGCGCCGGCTGGCCGGCGATCGGGCCAGTAAAGGCCGCCTCAGTAACCCCCCGCTACAAACTCTCCGGGCATCCTCGCCACTTGGCCGTATAATGCCCGCTCCTGGCATGTCTGAAAATTTACCCTACCGCTCGTCCGCTCGCCCGTCGCTGCGGGTCAAGAACACAGGTGCTGTACATGGATTTCAACCCGCTGGACCTCATCCTGCATCTCGATGCCTACCTTGATCTGCTGGTCACCAATTACGGCCCCTGGATCTACGCGATCCTGTTCACCGTGATTTTCTGCGAGACCGGGCTGGTGGTGATGCCCTTCCTGCCGGGTGATTCCCTGCTGTTCATCGCCGGCGCTGTGGCCGCCGGTGGCGGCATGGACCCGGTACTGCTGGCCGGCCTGCTGATGGCCGCGGCAATCATGGGTGACAGTACCAACTACGTGATCGGGCGAACGGCAGGTGAACGGCTGTTCAACAAACCCAATTCGAAAATCTTCCGCCGTGACTACCTGCAGCGCACCCATGAGTTCTATGAACGCCATGGTGGCAAAACCGTGACCCTCGCACGCTTCTTGCCAATCCTGCGTACCTTCGCACCGTTCGTCGCTGGCATCGCCCACATGCACTACCCGCGTTTCCTGGCCTTCAGCGTTGCAGGCTCGCTGCTGTGGGTCGGCGGCCTGGTGACCCTCGGCTACTTCTTCGGCAACGTGCCATTCATCAAGCAGCACCTCTCGCTGATGGTGGTCGGCATCATCTTCCTGTCGCTGGTGCCCATGGTCCTAGGCCTGCTGCGCGGGCGCCTGGGCCGCACCGCCAAGGCACACTGACCAACGCCATGTGGTCCTTCAGCGCCTGGCGGCGCAAGCGAACCCTGGCGCGCTACCCGGTCGACCCACAGCAATGGCAGGCGATCCGTGAACGCCTGCCGATGCTCGATGGCATCAGCGACGATGAAGACCGTCGGCTCCGTGATGCGTGCATCCTGTTCCTGCTCGACAAGCACCTGACCACCCTGCCCGGCGTCGAGCTGGATGATCAGCAACGCCTGTTCCTGGCTGCCCAGGCTCAACTACCGCTGTTGCACCTGGGGGACCTCAACTGGTACCAGGGCTTTCACGAGATCATCCTCTACCCGGACGACTTCAAAAGCCCCCAGCGCCACCGCGACGCCAGTGGCGTGGAGCATGTCTGGGATGGTGAACACAGCGGCGAGGCGTGGCAGCAGGGCCCGGTGATCATGGCCTGGGCCGGGGTGCTGGCCAGCGGCGGCTGGGAAGCCTACAACCTGGTGATCCACGAGCTGGCGCACAAGCTCGACATGCTCAATGGCGATGCCAATGGCCTGCCACCGCTGCACAGCGACATGCAGGTCGAAGCCTGGGCCACGGCCATGCAGCAGGCGTATGACGACCTCAACCGCCAGCTGGACGCCGACCCTGAAGCGCAAACGGCCATCGACCCTTATGCGGCCGAAAACCCGGCAGAGTTCTTCGCCGTCACCAGCGAGTACTTCTTCAGCGCGCCCGACCTTTTGCAGCAAGCTTATCCACAGGTGTACCGGCAACTGTCGCTGTTCTACCGCCAGGACCCTCTGGCGCGCCTGACGCGGTTGCAGGACGAACACCCTGACTATCGCCAAAGCCCCACCTGATGCGCCCGCGCATCAGGTGGGACGTGGCATGCCCTGGCCGAATGTGCCTATAATCGCCGCCACTTTTTTGATCAAACACGGGGGCACTGCCCAATGAGCTACAGCAAGATTCCGGCTGGCAAAGACCTGCCGAACGACATCTACGTCGCCATCGAGATCCCGGCCAACCACGCGCCGATCAAGTACGAAATCGACAAAGATAGCGATACCCTGTTCGTCGATCGCTTCATGGCGACCCCGATGTTCTACCCGGCCAACTACGGCTTCATTCCAAACACCCTGGCCGACGACGGTGATCCGCTGGACGTGCTGGTGGTTACCCCTTACCCGGTCGCCCCTGGTTCGGTCATCCGTGCCCGCCCGGTCGGCGTTCTGAACATGACCGACGACGGCGGCGGCGACGCCAAGGTCATCGCTGTGCCGCACGACAAGCTGTCGCAGCTGTATGTCGACGTCAAGGAATACACCGACCTGCCAGCACTGCTGATCCAGCAGATCGAGCACTTCTTCGCGAACTACAAAGATCTCGAGAAGGGCAAGTGGGTCAAGATCGAGGGCTGGGAAGGCGCCGACGCCGCCCGCGCCGCGATCACCAAATCGGTTGCTGCCTACAAGGGCTGATACCGTTTGCATCAAGCCCCGCTTCGGCGGGGTTTTTTGTGCGTGCCGCAGTGGCAAAAAATCCTACAAGGTCCTAATCCAGGATCCTACACCTAGGCGATTTTCGTACACGTCACGTCAACACCTGGTTCGTATCCCTACTGGCACACCGCCGGTACACTCCGGTGCATGAAAACCTCCGGTGACCGCCTCAAGGCCCTCCTCCACGAGTGTGGCTTGACCCCTGCCGATCTCGCCGCCCAGCGTGGTTTGACGGCCCAGCACGTGAACAACTGGTTCAAGCGCGGCATTCCCCTGGCTCGCCTGGACGAACTTGCCGACCTGTTCTGCGTACATCGGCGCTGGCTGCGCTGTGGCGAAGGCCCCAAACACCCCAGTTCGATCCTGCGCAGCCGCGCCCTGCAGCCCGCCTCTGATACTGGTAATGCGCTCTCCTTGCTGTCGACCCAGGCTACCCGGCTGTTGCAGGTGCCATTTCAGCAAGTGCACGACGGCAAGCTCGTCGCGCTGGAGGGCAAGTACCTGCAACTGCCGCTTGAAGCGCTGCAGGCCTTGGGCGTTGGAATGGATAGTGTCGTTTGCCTGGCCATGCCAAGCCAAAACATGGCGCCGTGGGTTCCATCCGACGCGATAGTGGCCATTGACGTCAGCCAGACCCGGGTCAAGGACGGTGAAACCTATGCCCTGCTGCACAATGGCACCCTCCGGGTGAACAGCCTCAGCCTCGGCCACAACGGCATCCTGTGCCTGCACAGTCACGACAGGCGCAACTACACCGTGGAACGCTTCACCCCGGCCCAGCGCCAGGCACAGCACTTGGAGATACTCGGCTGGGTGTTCCACTGGTCGCATTTTTGCCGGCAACGCCCTGAATGAAACACACTGTGCCATTTTTTGCTGGGCATCCTGAGCAGGCCCTTGTATGCTACGCGCCACATTCAGCCCCGACCGGCGCAAGCCGCAGGCCAGAGGGCTCGGCAACGTTTCACACGAACGTTCGCCATCTTTTTCAGGCCTTTGATGGCCATCCAGTTAAGGCGGTTGCGGCTTACCATAAATTAGCCGGAAGCGTCCCCGAGAAGCCGGCCACAAGCCGGCTTTTTAATGCCTGCTCTTAATGCTTCATGCCCAGCTCGGCATCATCCATCAGCGCCTTGGCCATGGCACTGAGGTAATGCGAAGCCCAGATCATCATGGGTTTCTCATCCATCAGGCCGATTATGGTCGAACCTGGTTGTGCCAGTGGTCATTCTTCAATCTCCTTAAAATTTGCGCTGGCCGGCCCGGCCTCATCGCCGGCAAGCCGGCGATGAGGCCGGTGCAAGCGGCAAATCTTCCAAGCCCTAATGCAAGGTCCGAGGGCCTGTGGGCATCTGCACCTGGATCAGCGCCGACTCGAGCAAAACCCGTAACGCCTCCATTTCATGCAGCGAGGTCATCATCAAAACCGATGCCGGTGACTTGGGATGCAGCAGCAGTGCCTGGTGCACAACGGTCGTGGCGCACAGCGCATAGTCCGTGGCCTGGATCAGGGTGTCTTCAAGGGAATGGGAATCGCGGGGCGGATCGGGGACAATTTTTAGCATGATGTAATCTCGTCTGTGTCCTCATGGACCACCACGACATCACTTGCATTTGATGGGTGGCGGCTGCGTGCAGGCTGCAAGACCGGACAGACGAAAACCGGCAGATCCGAAGATCTCCAGCACGCAGCCACCATTGGCCGAAGCTGCCGACACGCGGCACTCCGGATAGCGCTGAATCGTCTGCGGGCTTGCAGGCCCGGTCGCTGATTTGGCAACGACGGGCCCAGACTAGGCCGCAGAGAAAAGCACCGCAATGCCGAAAAGGCGGGAACAAGCTATTTCAGAAATGGACTACAAGCAACGGTAAAAATCTGACAATTTCCTGGAAAATACGTCAGAAATCATAACGCGCGCCAACCATCATGCTGCGCGAAGGCCCATAGAAGTTGAACGTCGACGTCGACCCCACCCGCGACAGGTAATCACGGTCCAACAGGTTGTTGACGTTAAAGGTGGCCGTCAGCTTCGAGGTAACCGGGTACGACAGCATCGCATCCACCGTGGCGTACCCCGGCGCATCGATGCGCACGCCGCCGTTCTCGGAATGGAAGTTGCTCATCGCCGAGACGCCACCACCAATGGCCAGCCCGGTCAAAGGCCCTTGGCTGATGGTGTACTTGCTCCACAGCGACGCCTGGTTGCGCGGCATGATGAAGAAGGTGGTTTCGGCATCACCGTCGAGGGTTTCGGTTTCCATCCAGGTGTAGCCCGCCAGCACCTCCCAGTTCGGCGTCAGCTTGCCGCTGACTTCCACTTCGGCACCCTTCACCCGCGTCTTGCCCGATGCGACAGAAAACCCGGTGTCTACGCCATCCTCGTCATAGTCGGTGCTGGCGCGGTTCTCGTCGGTCAAACGGAATACCGAGACGCGGGTATTGAGGTCGCCGCCAAAGTAACTGCTCTTGAGGCCAAACTCATACTGCTCGCCTTCACGCGGTTTGAGCACCCGGCCACTGCTGTCGGTGTCTGATTGCGGCTTGAATACCTGCGAATAGCTGGCATACAGCGCATGGGTATCGGTCAGGTCGTAGACGACGCCACCGTACGGCGTGAAGCGCCCATCCACGCGCTTGTTATCATCGACAGTCGAACCCGTGCTCAGGGTAGTGGTGTAGAAATCACCGCGATACCAGCTGAAGCGGCCACCAGCAATCAGCGCCAAACGCTCGACCGGGCGGAAGGTGACCTTGGAGTACAGCCCGTACTCTTCCTCCTGCATGCCGGTTTCGGTGCTGTAGTTCGGCGACGGCTTGGCGAACTGGGTCGGCGAGTAGCTGCCGACGTTGATGCCCCCCAGGTTGGTGGTGCCGTTGAGGTACTCGGTGTCGTAGTTCTTGTAGTCGGTACCCACCACGAATTCGCTGACCTGGCCGAAGGTTTCGAACGGCTGGCTGTAGCTGGCGTCCAGCGAGTAGGTGTCTTGGGTGAAGTCCCGGGCACTGGCACGCTCGGAGTTGGCACCGGTGGTGGCATTGGTGGCGGTAAAGGCATAGAGGTAGTCCGTGTCGCGGTGCGAGCCACGTGCGGCGATACGGCCATAACCACCGTTGTCGAAGCGGTGCGTCAACTCGGCAACCAGGTCGGTGGTCTTGCCATCGAAGTAGTTCCAGTCAGCGCCGAGGAACTTCGAATGGCTGAAATCCGGCACCTCACCAGACAGGGTTGCCGGGTAGCCGTTGTGCGGGGTGATGTTCTTCACCTCGTGAATCAGGCCGAATGACAGCTGGGTGTCGTCATCAAGGTCGATATCCAGCGCGCCGTAGTAGCTGTTGCTGGTGTTGGCGTTGTAGTCCACCTCGCCATTGGTGTCATCCCGCGAGGCCACGAAGCGCCCACGCACCCGGCCTGCATCATCCAGCGGCCCGCCCAGGTCGATTTCTTCGTGGTTGGTGTCCCAGGTGCCGTAGCTGGCCTCGACGTGGCCCTGGAATTCGGCGGTCGGGCGCTTGCGCACCATGTTGACGATACCGCCAAGCTCGCTGGTGCTGCTGAACAACCCCGCCGGGCCGCGCATGATCTCCACACGATCGAAGGCCGCCAGCGACGGCACGGTGCCGAAAATACTGGCCATGGGCGCCGGCAGGCCGTCGATGTTGAACTCGCTGTACTCGTAGCCACGGGCATAGATCGACGAGCGCCCGCTATCGTTTGTCAGGGTGCGCAGCCCAGCGGTGTACTTGGCCAGGTCATCGAGGTGCACGAACTGGCGGTCTTTGACGTAGTCCTGGGTGTAGACAGTGACCGACTGCGGTATTTCCTTGAGCGACGCGGGGGTCTTGGTGCCGACGGTGGCAGCGTCGACGCTGTAACCGCCGGTTTCTTCCGAAGGCAGCATGTCGTACAGGCGGTTGCCTTCGATGGTCAGTGCCGGCAGGTCGAGCGAGCTGTCCGCAGCGACCTCATTGGCTACCGTTTCGGCCAATGCCGAGAATGAAAACGGCGCCAACAACCCCAGCATCAGCCAGCCCCGCGCCCGTCGCGGGCTCCCCACACCTTTGAAACTGCTCATGGCACACCTTCGCCCAAATGATATTGAATCGCAAACGACATACGTTGCTTTTTGCGAACGATACCGGACGAAAACGGGGGGTGCAGCAGGATTAACCTTCTTAACACATGCACCCGCCACGGGGTGATTGCCCTTAGCCTGCATGCAATGGGATGATCGCCAACTGATACGAATTCTCATTAAAGACCGCCCATGCCAACCTCACTCCTGCTCGTCGAAGATGACCCACGCCTGCGTGAGGACCTCCAGCGCCACTTCCTGAAGCGGGGCTTTCTGGTCAACGCCTGCGCCACCGGCCCGCAGGCGTTGAACGCGGTGCAACACGATGGCTTCGATCTGGTATTGCTGGACATCATGCTGCCTGGCCTGGACGGTCTTAGCCTGCTCGACGAATTGCGCCGCCAGCAGGCAGTGCCGGTGATGCTGATGTCGGCACTGGGCGCCGAGCAGGACCGCATCAGTGGCTTTACCCGGGGCGCGGACGACTACCTGCCCAAGCCCTTCAGCCTGGCGGAACTGGACGCGCGGGTCGATGCCCTGATGCGCCGGGTGGCCTTTGACCGCAGGCCGGTAGCAGCAACCGACGCCGGCGAGGTGATGCTCGACCATGACCATCAGGATGTCGTTCACCACGGCAAGGCTGCCGGCCTCACGGGCTCTGAGTTTCGCTTGCTGGCCACCTTGAGCGCCCACCCCGGCGAGGCGTTGAGCAAAGCCTTTCTCTACCAGACCGTACTGCACCGCGCCTACACCCGCCTGGACCGCGGGCTGGACGTACATGTGTGCAACCTGCGCCGCAAGCTGGCAGACATCGGTGCCCAGCATGTACAGATACAGGCCGTGCGTGGCCAAGGGTACATCCTGGTCGACACGGAACGCCTGTGATGCGCCGCCACCCCTTGCTGTGGAAGCTGGCCGCGCTGCAAGTCAGCTTCTGCCTGTTACTGACCTGGCTTATCTGGACCTGGGGCCTGTCGGTGGAGCGCAGCAGTTATTTTCTGTCCCAGGCCGACCAGGACTATCTGGCGCGCTATGCGCAGCAGGCTGAACAGGCCTGGCAGCAAGGGGGGGCGAGCGGGGCCGAGGCCTTTCGCAAACACCTGCAGCACGCCGAGAACACCTGGGCAGCACTGATCGGGCCGCACCTGCAAAGCCTCGGCACCACGCCGTTGGATGCCGACGAGGCCAGCCGCCTGACCTTCATGCGCAAGCCTGACTGGCCGATGAGCCGGCGCCTGCAGGATGAGCTGCCCTACGTCAGCATCGAGTTCCCGCTGCATCCAGAGCGCGGCCGCCTGGTAATGCAACTGCCCGAGCGCCTGTTACCCACCGGCCTGACCCCCTGGACCCACGTCATCACTCACGGCGTAGCACCCACACTGCTGGCGCTGTTACTGGGCCTGGCGATCTATCGGCATCTGGTGGCACCGCTCAACCGCTTGCGCGACCGCGCCGACGCCTTACGCGCAGACGACCTGGACAGCCCCGGCCTGCCCCTGCAGGATCGCCGCGATGAATTGGGCGAACTGGCGCAGGCCTTTGAACACATGGCCGGGCGCCTGCGCCAAAGCCTGGAGCAGCAACGCCTGCTGCTGCGTACCCTGTCGCACGAACTGCGTACGCCCCTGGCGCGGCTGCGCATCGCCCACGACAGTGATTTGTCGCCCGCGCAGTTGCGCGCGCGCCTGGGGCACGAGGTCAACGACATGCAGAAGCTGCTCGAGGACACCCTGGACCTCGCCTGGATGGACACTGAGCAACCACAGTTACGCACCGAACCGGTACTGATGCTTTCCGTGTGGGAAGCCTTATGCCAGGACGCCTGCTTCGAAAGCGGCTGGGACCGTGCACGGCTACCCTGCTCGCTCGGCGTGGAATGCGTGGTGCAGGCCCATCTGGACAGCCTGGCCCAGGCACTGGAAAACCTCATGCGCAATGCCATCCGCCATTCGCCTGCCGATGGTCGGGTCAGCCTCGATGGCTGGCGCGAGGGCGACTGCTGGCACCTGCGCCTGAGTGACCAAGGCCCCGGCGTGCCTCACGCTGAACTCGAACGCATCTTCAAGCCTTACCAGCGCTTGCCCGACAGCGGCGCAGGTTTCGGCCTGGGGCTTGCCATCGCCCGCCGCGCGGTCGAACTGCAAGGCGGCAGGCTGTGGGCCAGCAATGGTCACCCCGGGCTTTGCCTGCACCTGTTGCTGCCGGCTGCTTCGCAATGTTTAGAAAGTTAATGCGCTTTACGCTCAATCAGGACTGATTATCATCTGAGCCCTTCCGCCTTGCGCTCCTTGCAAAGCATTGATGAGGCGCCTGATGAGCAAGATCACCCTGTCCCTGGCATTGGCGCTGGCCCTTACCGCCCCGGTTGCCCTGGCACAGCCGCAGCGCGAGCAGCAGATGGACACTTCACTGCTGCAGCGCCAAGACCTGGCCTACCGCTTCAGCCACCTGGACCTGGACTCGGCCGATGGCCAGCGCCATTACCGCTTATGGATCGGCAAGCCGCAGCGCCCGGCACCCGCCGCAGGTTACCCGGTGTTGTGGATGCTCGACGGCAATGCCGCACTCGGTGCCCTGGACAGTGCGTTACTGGGCAGACTCGCAGCGGGCCAGGCACCGCTACTGGTGGCGGTTGGGTACCAGACCGAGCAGCGCATCGAGCGAACAGGCCGTACCTACGACTACACACCGGCCATCCCCGGGCTTGCAGAACAGCGCGACCCGCTGACCCACCTGCCCAGCGGTGGCGCGGATGCATTCCTGGATTTGCTTACCGAACGCATGCGCCCGATGGTGGCCGGCGCAGCGCCCATCGACCCGCAGCAGCAGACCCTGTGGGGGCACTCGTATGGCGGTTTGGCAGTGTTGCATGCAGTGTTCACCCGGCCTGGAGCGTTCAGCCACTATGTGGCAGCCAGCCCATCGTTATGGTGGCACGACGGGGCGATCGTTCGCCAAGCGCTGAACTTGCAGGAGCGCATGGGTGATAACCACCCGACGCTCTTGCTGATGCGCGGCAGCGAGGAGCCGGTGAGCCCGCGGGCACCGCTGCAAGGCGATGTGGAGCGGCCGATGCGAGAGCTGGCGGCGGACCTGGCCAAGGTGCCGGGGTTGCAGGTGCGTTTCGAGCGATTGACGGGGGTTGGGCATGGGCCGATGCTGCCGGCTTCATTGCAACGCGTAATCGAGGATATGTCTCGCTAAGCCTGCACGGCACCCTCGCCGCATCAGTAATGGCGGGCTTGCCGCCGGCAATCTGGGGCATATCCTCGAAGCCGTTGCATGAGCCGATCACCCCTGATACGCCGAAGGTCGCAGATCATCGGCTTGTCAGCAGGGTAGCACTGTGCGGTATGCTTGCCCGGTCTTCAGGGCGGGGTGAAAGTCCCCACCGGCGGTAAATCGAAAGATGAGCCCGCGAGCGCCCCGGCCATGCCGGGGGTCAGCAGATCTGGTGCAACTCCAGAGCCGACGGTCATAGTCCGGATGAAAGAAGGCGTCAGGCAAGGGCCATCAGGGCGCCCTTGCGCGCGCATTTTGTTCGCCCCGAGACGTTCATCGATCATTCACGAGGAGCGTTTCATGTCCCCCAAGCATCACCAGCAATTCCCCAATGTGTCCGCTGCCGTCGCCGCCTTCCAGGCCGGCCGTCCCGTACTGCTGCTCGACGATGACGACCGCGAGGACGAAGCAGACATCGTTGCCGCCGCCGAAAACCTGTCGCTGCAGACCATGGCCATGATGATTCGCGATTGCAGCGGCATCGTCTGCCTGTGCCTGGACGAAGCCACGGTCGATGCCCTGCAACTGGCACCGATGGTGCCGAACAACCAGGCTCGCCACGGCACTGGCTTCACCGTGACCATCGAAGCGGCTGAGGGGGTGAGCACCGGCGTCAGCGCGCAGGACCGTATCACCACCATCGAAGCAGCCTTGCGCTCGACGGCCGAGCAACGGCATATCGTCAGCCCCGGCCACGTATTCCCGCTGCGGGCGCGTGATGGCGGGGTGCTGACCCGTCGCGGCCATACCGAGGGCTCGGTGGACCTGGCTCGCCTGGCGGGCCTGCGCCCGGCAGCGGTGCTGTGCGAGCTGATGAACCCCGACGGCAGCATGGCCCGCGGCGAGCAGGTGGCGGTGTATGCCCGCCAGTACAACCTGCCAGTGCTGACCATCGCAGAGCTGGCCCGTTGCCGCGAGGCGATGCTGGAGCGGGAAGCTGTGCCAGCCTGATCGATCGACGGGGCCGCTTCGCGGCCCAATCGCCGGCAAGCCGGCTCCCACTGGGCCGCGGCAGTTCTTGAGGCTTGCGCCGTATTTGGACTGCCCCCAAGAAGTTGGACACCAATCCAACCCTTGGGGGATCTATGGGTAAGTACACCGAGCAATTCAAGCTCACAGCGATTACAGCCTACCTGGATGGCAGCAACGGTTTCCGAAAGGTGGCTAAACACTTCGGTATCGATTTCAGTCTGCTTCGACGCTGGGTGGCCAGTTATCAGGCCAATAA
>NZ_JBIVGS010000011.1:0-142686 GCF_044748785.1 Pseudomonas sp. NPDC089743 | reverse complement strand
TCAAACACTTGGCTCGCTTCGATCTCTCGTAGCGGGAGGCGAATAATACAGCGTTTAGAAGCGCTGTCAACCACCATTTCAACCGCTATCGATCAAATGACCGAAGCACTACCAGCACTACCTGGATTAAGTAACTCATTGAATTTCAAGGAGTTTCTCGTTCCGACTACGCTGGAAGTGGGGCGCATTATAAGGGGATTCGAGAACGCGTCAAGGCTTAATTCCAATAAACTTCACCATCGCTGAAAACAAAGCGGGGAGGCCTGTCGGCCTCCCCGCTTCTATATATAGCTACACCACCAGGCACTCACTCCGCCTTGAGCGTAACCCGGGCAAACGCCTTCTTGCCCGCCTGGCACACATGAGTCGCGCCAATCGCAAACATGAAGTCACGCTCAACCACCACACCATCGACCTTGACCGCACCGCCATTGAGCAGATCACGCGCCATCGCCGAGTTCTTCACCAAGCCTGCACGGTTCAATACAGCAGCGATCGGCAGGTCTTCAGCCGCCGCCACCTCGATCTCGGGCAGATCTTCCGGCAACTCACCCTCTTTCATGCGATTACCCGCCGCGCGGTGGGCGTTGGCAGCCGCCTCTTCACCATGGAAACGCGCAACGATTTCTTCCGCCAGCTTGATTTTGATGTCGCGCGGGTTCGCACCATTGGCGACATCGGCACGCAACTGCTCGATCTCTTCCATGGAGCGGAAGCTCAGCAACTCGAAGTAACGCCACATCAGCGTGTCCGGGATCGACACCAGCTTGCTGTACATCACCCCAGGGGCTTCCTGGATACCGACATAATTGCCCAGCGACTTGGACATTTTCTTCACGCCGTCCAGCCCTTCGAGCAGCGGCATGGTCACGATGCACTGCGCTTCCTGGCCGTAAGCGCGCTGCAACTCGCGCCCCATCAGCAAGTTGAACTTCTGGTCGGTACCACCGAGTTCCACGTCAGCCTTGAGGGCTACCGAGTCATACCCCTGCACCAGCGGGTAGAGGAATTCATGAATGGCAATCGGCTGGTTGGTGGTGTAGCGCTTGTCGAAGTCGTCGCGCTCAAGCATACGCGCCACCGTGTACTGCGACGCCAGGCGAATGAAATCAGCCGGTGTCAGCTTGTCCATCCAGGTGGAGTTGAACGCGACCTCGGTCTTGGCCGGGTCGAGAATCTTGAACACCTGCTGCTTGTAGGTCTCGGCGTTATCCAGCACCTGCTCACGCGTCAGCGGCGGGCGAGTCGCACTTTTGCCGCTGGGATCACCGATCATTCCGGTGAAGTCACCGATCAGGAAGATGACCTGATGACCCAGCTCCTGGAACTGGCGCAGCTTGTTGATCAGCACGGTGTGCCCCAAGTGCAGGTCAGGCGCGGTCGGGTCGAAACCTGCCTTGATACGCAGAGGCTGGCCGCGCTTGAGCTTCTCCACCAGTTCCGACTCGACCAACACTTCTTCCGCACCGCGCTTGATAAGCGCCAGCTGCTCTTCAACCGACTTCATAGACAGACCCGCAAGGCTCAGATTCAAGGGGAGCCAACCATACAAGATCGGCCATCAAATACAAGTTTCGCAACGGAATGTGACCTGACCGCAGCCTCGCGGCGTCTACGCGCCCTTGCGTGAAAATGGATTTGGTTATATTTTATACAGTTATTTCATCTTCATCATGTCATTCATCTTTTCCATATTCACTTTTCTTCAAAAAGTCACCTTACCTATGACCGACGAAACGCCTAAAGCGCCCCCGCTTTATCCGAAAACCCACCTGCTGGCCGCCAGCGGCATCGCCGCCCTGCTCAGCCTGGCTCTGCTGGTATTTCCGTCCAGCGAAGTCGAAGCCAAAAAGACTACCCTCAGCCTCGAACTGGAAAGCCCGGCGGAGCAACTCAAGGGAGAGTCCGCCGCCGCGCCACTGGTGCAGACCCAAGCCGATCAAGGTTCACCTTTCGCGCAAATCGAAGGTGCCGATAGCAAAACCGAGCAAGCTTCCCAAGGGCTTCCGGCCCTGGAGCAAAAACCAGAAGCCACAACGCCTGGGCATCGCGAAGTCACCGTGGCGCGTGGCGATACACTGTCCACCGTGTTCGAAAAAGTCGGCCTGCCCGCCAATGCGGTACACGACCTGCTGGCCAGCAGCAAGCAGGCCAAGCAATTCAGCCAACTCAAGCACGGCCAGGTTTTGCAGTTCGAGCTCGATAAGGACGGCCAATTGGCCAGCCTGCAAAGCAAGGTCAGCACCCTCGAAACCATCCGCCTGACGAAGACCGCCAAGGGTTATACCTTCGACCGCGAAATCAGCAAACCTCTGGTACGTACCGCGTACGCCCACGGTGTGATCAAAAGTTCGTTGTCGGCCTCGGCCCAGCGTGCCGGGCTGTCGCATAGCCTGACCATGGATATGGCCAAGGTACTGGGCTATGACATCGACTTCGCGCAGGACATCCGCCAGGGTGACGAATTCGACGTGGTCTACGAGCAGAAGGTCCTGGATGGCAAGGTGGTTGGCACAGGCAACATCCTGTCTGCCCGCTTCACCAACCGTGGCAAGACCTACACGGCGGTGCGCTACACCAACAAGCAGGGCAACACCAGCTACTACACAGCCGATGGCAACAGCCTGCGCAAGGCGTTCATCCGCACCCCCGTGGACTTTGCTCGTATCAGCTCGCGGTTTTCCGCAGGCCGCAAGCACCCGATCCTGAACAAGATCCGCGCACACAAGGGTGTCGACTATGCCGCCCCACGCGGCACACCGATCAAAGCAGCCGGTGACGGCCGCATCGAACTGGCCGGCCGTCGCGGTGGGTACGGCAACACAGTGATCATCGCCCACGGCAACAGGTACAAGACCCTGTACGGGCACATGCAGGGCTTTGCCAAAGGCATCAAGACCGGCAGCAGCGTGAAGCAGGGGCAGATCATCGGTTATATCGGCACCACCGGCCTGTCCACGGGCCCGCACCTGCACTATGAGTTCCAGGTCAATGGCGTCCACGTCGACCCACTGAGCCAGAAGGTACCGATGGCCGACCCGATCGCCAAGGCCGAACGCCAGCGGTTCCTGCAGCAAAGCAAGCCACTGATCGCACGCATGGATCAGGAAAAGGCCACCATGCTCGCAGCGAACAAGCGCTGATCCATGGCGCTCTACCTGGGAGTAATGTCTGGCACCAGCCTCGACGGCCTGGACATTGCCCTGATCGAACAAGGCGAGCGGCTGGAGCTGCTCGCCACCCATTACCTGCCGATGCCCGCCGAGCTGCGTCAGCAACTGCTTGCCCTTTGCGCCAGCGGCCCTGACGAAATCGCACGTGCAGCATTGGCGGAAAACCACTGGGCCAGCCTGGCCGCAGAAGGCATACAGCAGTTGCTGAAAAAGCAGGGGCTGCAGCCTGCCGCCATCCGCGCCATCGGCAGCCATGGCCAGACCATCCGCCACGAGCCTGCCCGGGGTTTTACTGTGCAGATCGGCAACCCGGCATTGCTTGCCGAGCTCACCGGGATCGCAGTGGTAGCCGATTTCCGCCGGCGCGATGTGGCGGCTGGCGGCCAAGGCGCGCCTCTGGTGCCTGCGTTTCATGAAACCCTGTTCGCCCATCTTGGCCAGCGGCTGGCAGTGCTCAACGTGGGCGGCTTCAGCAACCTCAGCCTGATCGAGCACGACAAGCCGGTCCACGGCTTCGACTGTGGCCCCGGCAATGTCCTGCTGGATGCCTGGATCGAGCGTAAGCGCGGTCAGGCTTATGACGCCGACGGCGCCTGGGCGGCCAGTGGCGTGGCCCAGACCGATTTGCTGAACGCGTTGCTGAGTGATCCTTTCTTCGTCGGCAGCGGCCCGAAGAGTACAGGCCGCGAAGTGTTCAACCTAGCCTGGCTGGATGGCCATCTCGCTCGTATGCCGCATTATCGCGACGAGGATGTCCAGGCCACACTGCTTGAACTGACGGCGCGAACCATCACTGAGTCCTTGCGTAATGCACAGCAAGGCACAGAAGCACTGCTTGTCTGTGGAGGCGGTGCACGCAACGGTGCATTGATGGCTCGCCTTGACGCGCTGCTACCCGATACCCGGGTCACCAGCACCCAGGCATATGGCGTAGACCCAGACTGGGTTGAGGGTATGGCATTTGCCTGGCTGGCGCATTGCTGCCTGGAAGGGATCGCTGCCAACCGCCCCAGCGTTACGGCAGCGAAGGGGCTCCGGGTGCTGGGCGCGATCTACCCAGCCTGACCTTGCAACCGCCAACGAAAACGCCGCGCGAATGCGCGGCGTTTTTTTGTACTACCGGGCTTCAGATCGAGAAGGAAGATCCACAGCCACAGGTGGTAGCGGCATTCGGGTTCTTGATCACGAAGCGCGAACCCTCAAGACCTTCCTGGTAATCCACCTCCGCGCCCGCCAGATACTGGAAGCTCATGGGATCTACCACCAGGGATACACCTTCGCGCTCGACGATGGTGTCATCTTCGGCCACATCTTCATCGAAGGTGAAGCCGTACTGGAAACCCGAGCAGCCACCACCGGTCACGAAAACCCGCAGTTTCAGACGATCATTGCCTTCCTCGCAAACCAGAGTCTTCACCTTTTGCGCGGCGCCGTGAGTGAATTCCAAAGCCGTGGGGGTGAAGGTTTCGACGCTCATGTTGATTCTCCCGGCGCAGTAGCCGCCATAAAACTCGATGACGCGCATTATCCGCTTCTCCGAGAAAATCGGTCAACAATTCGTAAGCCGCAATTGACAAGCTACAAGCTGAACGCAATACGCTCACTTGCAGCTTGTACCTTGCCGGCGGTGTCAGGGCAGCAGGCCGGCATGGGACAGGCCCATGCGCTCGTCCAGGCCAAACAGGATGTTCAGGTTCTGCACCGCCTGGCCTGACGCGCCCTTGACCAGGTTGTCGATGACCGACAGCACGACCACAAGGTCACCACCTTGCGGGCGATGAACGGCAATACGGCATACGTTGGCACCGCGAACGCTACGGGTTTCCGGGTGACTGCCCGCTGGCATCACGTCGACGAACGGCTCGTCTGCGTAGCGCTTCTCGAACAGTGCCTGCAGGTCGACCGACTTATCGGCAACCGTCGCGTACAGGGTCGAGTGAATGCCGCGGATCATCGGGGTCAGATGCGGCACGAAGGTAAGACCGATATCCGTGCCCGCAGCCAGGCGCAGGCCTTGGCTGATTTCCGGCAGGTGACGGTGGCCCTTGACCGCGTAGGCCTTCATGCTCTCGCCAGCCTCACAGAACAGCGACCCCACGGCGGCACCACGGCCGGCGCCACTGACACCCGACTTGCAATCGGCGATCAGGCGCGACGGGTCGGCCAGACCCGCTTCGAGCAGTGGCAGGAAGCCCAACTGGGTAGCGGTCGGGTAGCAGCCCGGCACGGCGATCAGGCGCGCCTGGCGAATTTTCTCACGGTTGACTTCAGGCAGGCCGTAGACCGCATCCTTGAGCAACTCCGGCGCGCCGTGCGGCTGACCGTACCATTTCGCCCACTCGGCAGCGTCCTGCAGGCGGAAGTCGGCGGACAGGTCAATGACCTTGGTTCCGGCAGCCAGCAACTCGCCGGCCAGGGCGTGCGCGACACCGTGCGGGGTGGCGAAGAAGACCACGTCGCAGGCTGACAGGGCCTTGCTGTCCGGCACACTGAAAGCCAGGCCGTCATAGTGGCCGCGCAGGTTCGGATACATGTCGGCGACCGCTACGCCCGCCTCGGAACGCGAAGTGATGACCGCCACTTCGGCCTGTGGATGCTGTGCCAGCAGACGCAACAGTTCGACGCCGGTGTAACCCGTGCCGCCGACGATACCGACCTTGATCATAACGCTTGCCCCTTATCAACGAGCCGTCTGGAAAGCGCACGATGATAGGGGCGCAAGGCGCCTGTAACAACTCTTCGGGTGACCCTTCGGGCGCTTGGCCTCTACTATCTGACGACCGTGAATACCTGAAGGAACTCTCTCCATGCTTTACCTATGGATAAAAGCGCTGCACATCGTCAGCGTGGTCTGCTGGTTCGCCGGCCTGTTCTATCTGCCCCGGCTGTTCGTCTACCACGCCCAAAGCCAGGACAGCATCAGCCAGGACCGCTTCGTTACCATGGAGCGCAAGCTGTACCGCGGCATAATGAACCCGGCGATGATTGCCACCTACGTGTTCGGCGCCTGGATGCTCTATCTCACCCCGGGCTGGCTGAGCCAAGGCTGGCTGCATGCCAAATTGACACTGGTAATTCTGCTCACCGGCTACCATCACATGTGCGGCGCCCAGCGCAAACGCTTTGCCAACGGCGCCAACACCCGCAGCCACGTTTACTACCGCTGGTTCAACGAAGTACCCGTGCTGTTCCTGCTGGGCATCGTGATTCTTGTGGTGGTCAAACCGTTCTGACGTTGAACGCACTGTTCAGGAGCCTCGCCCATGTCCCTGCCTGCTTCGCTCGAACAACGCCTGCGCTTGCCCGTGGTGGCGGCGCCGATGTTCCTGATCTCCAATCCCCAACTGGTCCTGGCCTGCTGCGGCAATGGCGTGGTCGGCAGCTTTCCGGCCTTGAACCAGCGCGACAGTGCCGGCTTCAAAGGCTGGCTCGAGGAGATCGAAGCAGGCCTTGAGCAGCTGCAAACGCCAGCCCCTTATGCGGTGAATCTGATCGTCCACCCATCCAACCCGCGCCTGCAGGCTGACCTTGCCCTGTGTGTCGAGCATCAGGTGCCTATAGTCATCACCAGTCTTGGCGCGGTGAAGGAAGTCGTGGATGCCGTACACGGCTATGGCGGCCTGGTGTTCCATGATGTGACCACCCGGCGTCACGCTGAAAAAGCTGCACAGGCCGGCGTCGATGGCCTGATCGCGGTGGCGGCAGGTGCAGGTGGGCATGCTGGTACCTGGAGCCCGTTCGCCCTTGTGGCCGAAATCCGCCAGTTTTTCGACAAGACACTGCTATTGGCCGGCTGCATCAACCACGGCCATGAAATACTCGCCGCCCAGTTGCTTGGCGCGGACCTGGCCTACATGGGTACTCGCTTCATCGCCACCCGGGAGAGCCAAGCCCCAGAGGCCTATAAACAGATGCTGCTCGGCGCGCATGCAGCGGACATCGTCCATACCCCAGCGGTGTCCGGCATACCAGCCAGCTTTTTGCGTCAGAGCCTTGAACAGGCCGGGTACGACATGGCCGCACTGAAGGCCGGCCAGGAGCAGGGCAAACTCAAGCCAATCGATGATGAAGCCAAGGCCTGGAAGACCGTATGGTCTGCCGGGCAAGGCGTCGGAGATATCCATGACCTGCCCGACGCCGCCGCACTGATCGAACGCCTGCACGGCGAATACAAAGCAGCCCTGGAGCGCAGCCAGGCGTTACGCGCCAAGGCCTAGCAGCAAAAGGCAACACCTGGCCTGGCCACGCTGTACACTAGGCGCCCTCTCTAGCCCTCAGGAGCCTTGCATGACCCGTTACGCCATGATCACTGGTGCTTCCAGCGGCCTGGGCTTGGCCCTGGCGGAAGCGCTGGCGCGGCGCGGGCGCAATCTGATCCTGGTGGCACGCAACCGCGAAACCCTTGAACCGGTTGCCATAGAGCTGACCCAGCGCTTCGGCGTCGAAGTACTGCTACGCGCCTGCGACCTCAGCCAGCCACTGCGCCTGTCCGGTTTCGTACTCGAACTGGAAGAGGGCGAGCGGCGCATCGACCTGTTGATCAACTGCGCCGGCCAGCGTACCTATGGCCCGTTTCTCGCCCACGAATGGGCAGACGAGCAAGACCTGCTGGAGGTGAACATTCTCGCCATGAGCCGCCTGTGCCACGCCATCGGCAACCTCATGGCAGTACAGGGTGGTGGGCAGATCCTCAACGTCGCCGGCCTGGCCGCCATAGCGCCAGGCCCCTGGATGGCCACCTATGCCGCCAGCAAGGCCTATGTGATGCATTTCACCGAAGCCCTGCGCGAAGAGCTCAAGCCCACGGGCATCAAGGTTTCAGTGCTTTGCCCCGGGCCTGTGCGCTCTTCGCGCCGGCCTATTCCCAGGCTAGAAGGCAGCAGCCGCTGCCTCAGCCCCGAAGAAGTAGCGCTGTACACCGTGCGCGCACTGGCGAAGAACCGGGCGCTGATCATGCCGGTTCGCCGCAACCGCTGGCTGGCATTCGCCCCACGTCTGTTGCCACGCTGGTTGTCGCGCAAGCTTGCAGGCTTCATCCACCGCCGTTACTGCCCGGTCGGAATGGAATAGCCCACTGGGCGAGCGGCGCCTGGCTAAGTACACTCGGCCAGGACCCTCACCATGGAGCAAGTGCTGTGGACGATTTATTCATCAAGATCATCAACCGGGAAATCCCGGCGAAGATCATCTACGAGGACGACCAGGTTCTGGCGTTCCACGACATCGCGCCCCAGGCGCCGGTGCATTTTCTGGTCATCCCGAAAAAACACATCCGTACGCTCAATGACCTGACCGAAGAGGACAAGGGCCTGGCCGGCCACATCCTGTTCACCGCCCAGCGCCTGGCCAAGGAACTGGGTTGCGAGGATGGCTTCCGCGTGGTCATGAACTGCAACGAGCAAGGTGGCCAGACCGTCTACCACATCCACATGCATGTGCTCGGCCAGCGCCAGATGCACTGGCCACCGGGCTGACCCAAGGCAAGCCCACCCCGGGCGATTGAGGTAAACTGTCGGGCATCACTTCAGCGGAGGTGCCCGATGGCTACCGAACGTCACTACTCGCCGCTCGACCGCTTGTTGCTGCAGGCCGATACCGCCATGCGCACCTTGCTGCCCTTCAGCGGCCAACCCTCCCGGCCGTCCCCGGCCATTGTCCAGCCGGACGTCGAACTCGACGAAAGCCAGACCCGCCACATTGCCGGGCTCATGCGCATCAACCATACCGGAGAGGTCTGCGCCCAGGCGCTGTACCAAGGCCAGGCCCTGACCGCCAAACTGCCTCAGGTGCGCAAGGCGATGGAACATGCGGCCGAGGAAGAAATCGACCACCTGGCCTGGTGCGAACAGCGCATCCGTCAGCTGGGCAGCCACCCCAGCGTGCTCAATCCGTTGTTCTACGGCATGTCGTTCGGCATCGGCGCGCTCGCCGGCATGGTCAGCGACAAGGTCAGCCTGGGCTTCGTCGCCGCCACCGAGCATCAGGTGTGCAAACACCTCGACGAACACCTGGAGCAGATCCCCCATGAGGACGAAAAGTCCCGTGCCATTCTCGAGCAGATGCGCGTCGACGAAGAGCAGCACGCCGATTCGGCCCTTGAAGCAGGTGGCTATCGCTTCCCCGCGCCGGTACGCTTCGGCATGAGCATGCTGGCCAAGGTCATGACCAAGAGCACTTACCGCATCTAAGGGCACGCCAATGACGGACCGTATCGACGCCAAGGACCTGGCGCGCGCCGTACAAGCAGGCATTCTCCAGCCGGGCCAGGACAAGGCTCTGCTGGACTTCCTGCACCAGCAGCCGGTAGTTCGTGGCAGCTTCCAGCTGGCGCACGTCGCCTTCTACTTCGGCGCCCTACTGATCATGGGGGCGATGGGCTGGCTGCTGACCGAGGCCTGGATGCGAATCGGTGATTGGGCGCTGCTGGCCATCGCCATCCTTTACATCGGCCTTCTCACCCTGTTCGCCCTCACTCTGCAAAAACGCCAGCAACCTATCGCCTCTGGCGTCTTGGCGGCGGTCGCGGTAAGCATCGTGCCCTTGGCAGTCTTTGCCATCGAACGCCTGGCCGGCTGGTGGCCATTGGATGATCGGCAAACGGACTATCACCAGTACTACACCTATGTGCAGGGCGGCTGGCTGATGATGGAGGCGGCCACGGTAGTCGCCGGTTTGCTGATGCTGCGCCTGATCCCCTACCCGTTTATCGTCATGCCGATTGCCGTTGCCTTGTGGTTCATGTCGATGGACCTTAGCCAGTGGGTGTTCGGCTCACCGTTCAGCTGGGAACAGCGGCGCACGGTTTCGCTGTGGTTTGGGCTTGGCCTGCTGCTGGTGTTTCTGGTGGTCGACGGGCGCACGCGTGAGGATTACGCCCACTGGGGTTACCTGGCCGGGCTGGCAGCGTTCTGGGGTGGGCTGACGCTGGTCGAAAGCGACAGCGAGCTGGGTAAGGCATTGTACTGCTTGATCAACCTGGGGCTGATGGCCATGGCGGTGCTGCTGCGCCGGCCAGTGTTCATGGTCTTCGGGGCCCTGGGGGTGGCTGCTTACCTGGGTTATCTGTCGTACGAGGTGTTTGCCGATTCGCTGCTGTTCCCTGTGGTGCTGACCTTGATCGGGCTCGGGGTCATCGCCCTGGGGCTGGGTTATCAAAAGCGCCGGGAGCACCTCAGCCAGTCATTGAGGCGTTGCGTGCCCCGTTGGCTGGTGGTGGCTCTCCCAGCGTTGCGCAATTGATGGCCGTCGGGGCCGCCTTGCGGCCCTGATGCCTTACCCCAGCTCAACGATCTCGTAACCGTGGGTGATTTCCACACCCGCCCGCTCCAGCATGATCGACGCCGAGCAATATTTCTCCGCCGACAGCTCCACCGCACGCTTGACCTGAGCCTCTTTCAGCCCACGCCCTTTGACCACGAAGTTCATGTGTATCTTGGTAAACACCTTCGGATCTTCGCTGGCGCGCTCGGCTTCAAGGAAGGCTTCGCAGCTTTCCACCGCTTGGCGCGATTTCTTCAGGATGCTCACTACATCGAAGCTGCTGCAGCCACCCAGGCCGAGCAGGAGCATTTCCATCGGGCGCACGCCCAGGTTGCGGCCCCCAGCCTCGGGCGGGCCGTCCATCACCACCACATGGCCGCTCCCCGATTCGCCAAGGAACATCGCTTCACCGGCCCATTGGATGCGTGCCTTCATCTGTCCGTACTCCTAGATCTAGCAAAAAGGGTGTCAGCTTAAGCCTTGTGTGGCTGTCGGAAAAGCTCCACAGGTTCGGCATTTGTGCCGAAACATCTTGCAGTGTCTGATAAGCTGGCGCCAATTGACTGACGCGTCATGTCAGCCAACTCCCCACCAGAGCCCATGGGTCGTATCGAACAGGATTTCGTGATGGTTGCCTCAGCCCTACCCGCCAAGATCAAGAACATCGACAAGCTGCTGATGCACTGCCAGCGCCGCCGCTACACCGCCAAGAGCAATATCATCTGTGCTGGTGACCGAGCCGAAACGCTGTCGTTCATCATCAAAGGCTCGGTCACCATCCTCATTGAGGATGACGAAGGCCACGAGATGATCATCGCCTACCTCAACAGTGGCGATTTCTTCGGCGAACTGGGTTTGTTCGAACCCGCCGGCAGCGATCAGCAGCGCAGCGCCTGGGTGCGCGCCAAGACAGAGTGCGAAGTAGCCGAGATCAGTTACGACAAGTTTCGCGACCTGGCCCGCCAGGACCCGGAGATTCTCTACTCCCTCGGCAGCCAGATGGCCCAGCGCCTGCGTAACACCACACGCAAGGTCGGCGACCTGGCCTTCTTCGATGTTACCGGCCGGGTCGCCCGCTGCCTGCTGGACCTGTGCAAACAGCCAGATGCCATGACCCACCCGGACGGCATGCAAATCAAGATCACCCGCCAGGAAATTGGCCGTATCGTCGGCTGCTCGCGGGAGATGGTCGGCCGCGTGCTCAAGGACCTCGAGGAACGCAGCCTGGTCCAGGTCAAGGGCAAGACCATGGTGGTTTACGGTACGCGTTAATCCTTGGGCAACGCTGCAAGTACTTCCCTGTACGCCTGCGAAAGGCGCTCGTACCAAGGCACAGCGGGCGCCACTTCGTGCAGGGCTATATGGCTGTCGGCCCGGCAGCGCTGCTCGAGCTCGCAACATTCATTGAACAGATTGACCGCCGCGACCATGGACTCGCGCTCGTTATCCAGCAACAACGCACCATGCACCAGCACCACAGGCCGTTTTCCACCCAGCCCCTGGCGCCAACGCTGGGCAGTACCCACCAGCTTGCGGCCATTGAGGTTGACGTTGTAGCGGCCATCGCAGAAGGCCCCGTCGATCTCGCCTACCGAAGCCACACCACCCCATTCGCGCAGCACGTCGCACAACGGCAGGCAGAGCCGTTCATAGGCGTTCTCGATACGGCCATGGTCGCCTTCGCTGCGGGGAGCTACGTACACCAGCGCCACATTCACCGTCGAATGCGACTGAGGCACCGGTTCACCACCGGTTTCACGCAGCAGCACTGGCCAGCCCGCGATCGCCAATTCCGAGCAGGCTGCCTCGAAGTTGTCCAGGCGGCTCATGCGCCGAGGCATGACCAGCGCATGATCCGTCGGGCGCCAGAACAGCACACCACTCTCGGCTTCGCCACGACAGACTACAGCCAAAAGATCTTGCTCGGCGCGCAGGCCCTGCTCGACGGTAAGGGCCAGGGGTTGATCGGTCATTGATCCACCTTAGATAAAGCCGGCGATTGCCGGCTTCAACGTTGCTTAGTCCAGATGCTGAACAGTCTTCTTCACTTGTTCAGGGAAGAACAACCGCTGCAATTCCAGCCCCGGCTGCTCGGCCCGCATGAACGCCTCGCCCACCAGGAACGAATAAACGTCATTGATTTCCATGAGCTCGACATCCGCACGGTTGAGGATGCCACTCTCGGTGATGGCCAGGCGATCGCGGGGGATGCGTGGCAGCAGGTCGAGAGTGGTTTCCAGGCTGACGTCAAAGGTATGCAGGTTGCGGTTGTTGACACCCACCAGCGGGGTATCAAGGGTGTTCAACGCGCGCTCCAACTCATCACCGTCATGTACTTCGACCAGCACATCGAGGCCGACGTCCTTGGCGGTAGTAGCCAGCTCGGCCATCCTGACGTCATCGAGCGCCGACACGATCAACAGCACGCAGTCTGCACCCAAGGCGCGTGCTTCGATGATCTGATAAGGGTCGACCATGAAATCCTTGCGGATCACCGGCAGCGAAACGGCGGCGCGAGCCTGCTGCAGGTACTCATCGGCCCCTTGGAAGTAGTCCACGTCGGTCAGCACCGACAGGCAAGTCGCCCCGCCCTTTTCGTAGCTGACGGCAATTTCCGACGGGACGAAGTTCTCGCGGATCACACCCTTGCTCGGCGAGGCCTTCTTGATTTCGGCAATCACCGCTGGCTGCTTGCGCTTGGCCTGCTCGATCAGGGCATTGGCAAACCCGCGCGGGGCATCCGCCTCCTTGGCCAGGCGCTCCATTTCGGCGAGGCTGACGCGCGCGCTGCGCTCTGCCACTTCCTGGAACTTGCGGGCAATGATCCTTTCCAGCACCGTCGGGACACTCATGCTTCGTTCTCCACCTTGAATACCGCTGTAAAGGCACCCAGCTCCTGCAGCTTTTCCCACGCTAGCCCTGTGTGCAGCACATCGTGCGCCAGATCCACACCCGCCTTCAGGCTCATGGCGTGGTCAGCGGCGTACAACGCAGCGCCCGCGTTGAGCACTATCATCTCGGCAGCCTTCTGGCCGTTCTCGGTCTTGCGCCGGCCCAGTGCATCACGGATCAACTCCAGCGATGCCTGTGGATTTTCGACTGCCAGGCCATGCAGGCTCTGGCTCTTCATGCCAAGGTCTTCAGGCTCGACCCAGTACTCGCTGATCTGGTCGTTCTTCAGTTCGGCGACAAAGGTAGGCGCGGCCAGGCTGAACTCGTCCAGGCCATCCTTGGAATGCACGACCAGCACATGCTTGCTGCCCAGGCGTTGCAGCACTTCAGCCAGCGGGCGGCACAAGGCCTGGCTGAACACGCCGACCACCTGGTGTTTCACCCCAGCCGGATTCGTAAGCGGGCCGAGCATGTTGAACAGGGTACGCAGGCCCAGGTCGCGGCGCGGGCCTGCGGCATGTTTCATGGCTGTGTGATGGCTCTGCGCGAACATGAAGCCAATGCCGAGGCTGTCAATGCAACGCCCCACTTGGGTAGGCGTGAGGTTCAGGTAGATGCCCGCAGCTTCCAGCAGGTCCGCACTGCCGCTCTTGCCGGAAACCGCGCGGTTGCCATGTTTGGCCACGGTGCAACCCGCCGCGGCCAGGACGAACGCGGAAGCGGTGGAAACGTTGAAGATGTTGGCGCCATCACCGCCCGTGCCGACGATATCGACCACGCCATCTAGGCTTTTGAGCTCGACCTTGTCAGCCAGCTCACGCATGACCGAGACCGCGCCAACGATCTCGTCGATGCTTTCGCTCTTCATGCGCATGCCCATCAGGAAGGCACCGATCTGCGCCTCGCTGCACTGGCCGGTCATGATCTGGCGCATCACATCGCGCATTTCTTCGGTAGAGAGGTCCAGGTGGCCGACAATACGGCTCAACGCGCTCTTGATATCCATGCTCGGTCCTTAGCGGCGGCCGCCGGTCTGCTTGAGGAAGTTGGCGAACAGCTCGTGGCCCTGCTCGGTCAGGATGGACTCGGGGTGGAACTGCACCCCTTCTATATTCAGTGTCTTGTGGCGCAGGCCCATGATCTCGTCGACCGAACCGTCGTCATGTGCGGTCCAGGCTGTCACCTCCAGGCACTCTGGCAGGGTCTCGCGCTTGACCACCAGGGAATGGTAGCGGGTCACGGTGAGCGGGTTGTTGAGGCCGGCGAACACGCCCAGGTCGCGGTGATACACCGGGCTGGTCTTGCCGTGCATCACCTGGCGGGCACGCACGACATCGCCGCCAAACGCCTGGCCGATCGATTGGTGGCCCAGGCAAACCCCAAGGATCGGCAGCTTGCCGGCGAAATGCAGGATGGCCTCGATGGACACACCGGCTTCGCTCGGCGTGCAAGGGCCGGGGGAGACGACGATCCGTTCAGGGTTGAGGGCTTCGATCTCGGCAACGGTGATTTCGTCGTTGCGGATGACGTTGACCTCGGCACCCAACTCGCCAAGGTACTGGACGACGTTGTAAGTGAATGAGTCGTAATTGTCGATCATCAGTAACATCAGGCTAAACCTCTAGAATCTACTGACTTTAAAAGTCGAACCTTCCTACACCATAAACAGACACGGCGTTGCCACTAAGGGCGCTCGGACACGGACAGGAAGGCAAACGGGGGCGGGCCGGGCAGGCCGGCAAGAGATAAAGTCAGGCGCGCCAACGCCAACGGGCGTGGGCCTTGATAACGCGCATCAAGAGTTTGCTGACGATCAACACGGGATAGGTCTCGCTCATACTTGCAGGCACAGTAGCCTACCGGGGCGGCGGGCGCAATATGCCCGTAATTACGGGAAACGAATGGACTTGGAAGGCATGCCCCGCGATTTGCTATGGTCGATCGGGCTGTACTCATAAAAACAATGAAAAGGATGTTCACACATGCGAAAAACACCCTTGCTACGTTTTACCCTGGCTACCTTGGCGCTCGCCTGCAGCCAAGCTTTCGCTGCACCCTCGCCTTACTCGACAATGATCGTCTTCGGGGACAGCCTCAGCGACGCCGGGCAATTCCCTGACCTGACCGGCGGCACTGCCGGCATGCGCTTTACCAACCGTGATGCGAATGGCAACTTTGCACCTGTCTCGCCGATGATCCTCGGCGCCCGCCTGGGTGTGGCCCCCAATGAGTTGAACCCGTCCACATCAGTCGGGATACGCCCCGACGGCAACAACTGGGCCGTTGGTGGCTACACCACGCAGCAGATCCTGGATTCGGTCACCGACACTTCCCAGACAATCATTCCGCCTGGTCAAGACTTTGCCGGCCTGGTCCTACGCGAGAAGGCCGGTTACCTGGCCAATGGCTTGCGCGCCGACCCCAACGCCCTCTACTACCTGACCGGGGGCGGCAACGACTTCCTGCAGGGCCTGGTGAGCAGCCCTGCCGACGCGGCCGCCGCGGGGTCGCGCCTGGCCGCCAGCGCCCAGGCCCTGCAACAAGGCGGCGCCCGCTACATCATGGTCTGGCTGCTACCCGACCTCGGGCAAACGCCGAACTTCAGCGGCACGCCGCAGCAAGGCGCGCTGTCGCAACTTTCCAGCGTGTTCAACCAGTCACTGGTCAGCCAACTGGGCCAGATAGATGCCGAAATCATTCCACTGAACATTCCCGTACTGCTGAACGAAGCACTGGCCAGCCCGACGCAATTCGGCCTGGCCAGCGGGCAGAACCTGGTCGGTACCTGCTACAGCGGCAACAGTTGTGTGGAAAACCCGCTGTACGGCATCAACGGCACCACCCCTGACCCCACCAAGCTCCTGTTCAACGACTCGGTGCACCCAACCATCGCAGGCCAGCAACTGATTGCCGACTACGGCTACTCGATCCTCTCCGCACCCTGGGAGCTGACACTGCTACCGGAAATGGCCCACGCCAGCCTGCGCGCGCATCAGGACGAACTGCGTAATCAATGGCAGACACCCTGGCAAGCGGCAGGCCAATGGCAGGCCTTTGTTGCCACGGGTGCGCAAGACCTGGACTTCGACAGCGCGCGCAGTTCTGCCAACGGTGACGGGCGCGGCTACAACCTCACGTTGGGCGGCAGCTATCGGCTCAATGACGCTTGGCGCTTAGGGCTTGCCGGCGGTATCTACCGCCAGAAACTGGAGGCAGGCGAACAAGACTCGGACTACAAGCTCGACAGCTACCTGGCCAGTGCCTTCGCCCAGTTTCGTCAGGACCGCTGGTGGGCGGACGCAGCGCTGAGCGCCGGGCACCTGGATTACCGGGACCTCAAGCGTACCTTCGCCCTGGGCGTGAATGACCGAAGCGAAAAAGGTGATACCGATGGCGAAGCCTGGGCTGTGACCGGCCGGCTGGGATACAACCTGGCAGCCGATAGCAGCCAATGGCAGTTGGCCCCTTTCATCAGCGCCGACTATGCACGGGTGAAGGTGGACGGTTATGACGAGAAGAGCGGACGCTCGACGGCCCTGGGCTTCGATGACCAGGAACGCACATCGCGGCGTTTGGGCGTTGGGTTGCTCGGCAGCGTGCAGGTACTGGCCAACACCAGGCTTTTTGCCGAGGTGGCGCAGGAGCATGAGTTCGAAGATGACCAGCAGGACGTGACCCTGCACCTGACCACACTGCCAGCCAATGACTTCACGCTGACCGGGTACACACCGCAGAGCGACCTGACCCGCGCCAGCCTCGGGCTGACCCATGAACTGGTGGCGGGGGTACACCTGCGCGGGAACTACAACTGGCGCAAGAGCGATGAGTTGACCCAGCAAGGAATAAGCCTGGGCGTCAGCGTCGACTTTTAACCCATTGGGGCCGCCATGCGGCCCCACGCCTGAGCGTTACTCGGCAGGAGACTGCTCAGCCAATGCTACTGCACGGAACATCGCCCGGCGCTTGTTGATGGTTTCTTCCCATTCCAGCGCCGGCACCGAGTCGGCGACGATGCCGCCACCTGCCTGCACATGCAGCTCGCCGTCCTTGATCACCGCCGTGCGAATGGCAATGGCGGTATCCATGTTGCCGTTCCAGGCAAAGTAGCCCACCGCACCACCGTAGACGCCCCGTTTGACCGGCTCCAGTTCGTCGATGATCTCCATCGCGCGAATCTTCGGTGCACCCGACAATGTACCCGCCGGCAGAATCGCCCGCAGGGCATCCATGGCGGTCAGGCCCTCGGCCAGCTGGCCGGTGACGTTGGACACGATATGCATCACATTGGAGTAGCGCTCGATCACCATCTTTTCGGTCAGGCGCACGCTACCGGTGGAAGACACACGGCCCACATCGTTGCGGCCAAGGTCGATGAGCATCAGGTGCTCGGCGATTTCCTTGTCGTCCGACAGCAGGTCATCTTCCAGCGCTCGGTCGGCCTCCTCGTTCGCCCCCCGTGGGCGGGTACCGGCAATCGGTCGCACGGTGACCAGGTTGTCTTCAACCCGCACCAGCACTTCCGGCGAACTGCCGACCACGTGGAAGTCCCCGAAGTTGAAGAAGTACATGTAAGGCGTCGGGTTGAAGCAGCGCAGCGCACGGTACAAATCGATGGGCGCTGCCTTGAAGTCGATCGACATGCGCTGGGACGGCACCACTTGCATGCAGTCACCGGCCAGGATGTACTCCTTCACGGTGTCCACAGCGCGCTCGTAATCCTCCTGGGTAAAAGAGGAGCGGAACGCCGGCTCTGCCGCCATGGGGCCGCTCAGGTCCAGGCCGCGTCGCGGCGTGATGGGTTCACGCAGCTTGGCCAGCAGGCCTTGCAGGCGCGCCTGGCCTTGCTCGAAAGCCTGCTCTTCGGACGGGTCGACCAGTACGATCGCATGCATCTTGCCGGCCAGGTTGTCGAACACCACCACGGCATCCGAAACCATCAGCAGGATGTCCGGCACGCCCAGCGGGTCAGGATTGGGGCAAGCGCCCAGGCGCTTTTCCACATAGCGTACGCAGTCATAGCCGAAGTAGCCGACCAGGCCACCGTTGAAACGCGGCAGGCCGGCAATGTCAGCGACCTTGTAGCGGTCCTTGAACGTTTCGACGAATGCCAGCGGGTCTTCGACATCATGGCTTTCGACCTGCACGCCATCGTGCAGGATGCTCACGTGATAGCCATGCACACGCATCACCGTGCGCGACGGCAGGCCGATCATCGAATAGCGCCCCCACTTCTCTCCACCCTGCACCGACTCGAGCAGGTACGAGTTGGCCTGGTCTGCCAGCTTCAGGTAGATGGAAAGCGGGGTATCGAAGTCGGCCAGGGTTTCACAGGCCAAGGGAATGCGGTTGTAGCCAGCAGCGGCCAGGCGCAGGAATTCTTCGCGGGTCATGAGTAGCCTCGGAGCAACAATGAGAGTCGGGCAAACGGACGGGCCGGCTAAGGCCGGCGGGCAGAAGTCAGGCGCGCCAACGCCAACGGGCCAGGGCCTTGATGACTTTCATCCAGAATTTGCCGGTAACCACCACGGAGGGCTCTCTGTCTTGTGAGGCTTGAAGGTCCGCCAACGTTATCCCAGTGTCGGTGACTACGCAACCAGGCAGCAGCAGGCGCAGATCGCCCAAGACCAGGCTGGGCGCTTCTTCATCGATCGGCCGGCCGTGGTTGTAGCCATAGCTGAGCCCAACGCACTGCACACCGGCAGCCTTGGCCGCCAGCACATCACTGCGCGAGTCCCCCACAAACAGCGCCTGGCCAGGCTCGACGCCGGCCATTTTCATGACGAACAGCAACGCAGCAGGGTCGGGCTTCTTCTGTGGCAGGGTATCGCCGCCGATGATCCAGCGGAAATAACGGCCGATCTTCATCTGGTCGAGCAACGGTGCGACGAAGCGTTCCGGCTTGTTGGTGATCAGCGCCATCTCCACGCCCTGCTTGCGCAGCCAGCGCAGGGTTTCGCGCACACCAGGGTAGACGACCGTCAGATCATGGCTTTCGGCATACGCCTCCATGAACAGTGCAAGGCCACGCTCGGCCAGCTCATCGTCTACCGTGGCGTGGTCCAGGCCGCCGGCGAGGGCGCGGCGCACCAGCACGGGCGCGCCGTTGCCTACCCAGTGCCGCACGGCGTCGAGGCCGGCGGCCGGTCGACCAAGTTCGAGCAGCATGCGGTCAACGGCTGCGGCCAGGTCGGGGACTGAATCGATCAGGGTACCGTCCAGATCGAACATCACCAGCCTGGGCAGCGTCCCGGGGAACAGCTGCTCGAAGCCGCTCATGGCCGGGCCTGAGCCAGTTCGGCGCGCATCTTGGCGATCACTTCCTGATAATCCGGCGCGTTGAAGATCGCCGAGCCGGCAACGAAGGTATCAGCGCCTGCGGCAGCGATCTCGCGGATATTGTTGACGTTGACCCCACCGTCGATTTCCAGGCGGATATCACGGCCACTGGCGTCGATCAGCGCCCGTGCTTCACGCAGCTTGTCCAAGGTGCCGGGGATGAACTTCTGCCCGCCAAAGCCTGGGTTGACGCTCATCAGCAGCACCATGTCGACCTTGTCCATCACGTATTTCAGCGCGTCCAGGCTGGTTGCCGGGTTGAACACCAGGCCGGCCTTGCAGCCACCGTCACGGATCAGCTGCAGCGAGCGGTCGATGTGCTGCGAAGCTTCCGGGTGGAAGGTGATGTAGGTGGCACCGGCTTCGATGAAGTCACCGATGATGCGGTCTACCGGGCTGACCATCAGATGCACATCGATCGGCGCGGTCACACCGTATTTGCGCAAGGCAGTGCAGACCATCGGGCCGATGGTCAGGTTGGGTACGTAGTGGTTATCCATCACGTCGAAGTGGACGATGTCGGCACCAGCGGCCAGCACCTTGTCGACGTCCTCGCCCAGGCGGGCGAAATCGGCGGAGAGAATGGAGGGGGCAATAGCGTAGGGCTGCATGGCGCACCTGTTGGCAGAATCTAGGTGGCGCGCATTGTAACTCAGGGAACCGGATAGGGGCTGATTGGCATCAATGCGTGGCGACGGGTGTCGCCGTCTCGCCGCTACCGGCCCTTAGCGGGCTTGCCTGTGAAGGGCCGGTACCGGCGACATGGCTCAGGCGGGCTGCTGAGTCCTCAGCTTTTCACTGCGCCCGCGCAGCCACTCCAGGGTCAGCAACAGCACCACCGAAAAACCGATCAGCAAGGTGGCCGCCGCTGCAATCGTCGGGCTCAGGTTCTCGCGGATGCCGCTGAACATCTGCCGCGGCAGGGTGGCCTGCTCTGGCCCGGCGAGGAAAAGCGTCACCACCACCTCATCGAAAGAGGTAGCGAAGGCGAACAGCGCTCCCGAGATGACCCCGGGGGCGATCAGCGGCAAGGTGACCCGGCGAAACGCAACCACCGGTGAGGCCCCCAGGCTGGCAGCCGCACGCACCAGGTTGTAATTGAAGCCTTGCAAGGTCGCCGACACGGTGATGATGACGAACGGCACACCCAGCACCGCGTGCACCAGGATCAGCGAAATGAAGCTGTTACCCATCCCCAGCGGGGCAAAGAACAGGTAGCTGGCTACACCAATGATCACCACCGGCACCACCATCGGCGAAATCACCAGCGCCATGACCAGCGACTTGCCGGGAAAATCGGCGCGGGTAAGCCCGATCGCTGCCAGCGTGCCGAACACCATGGCCAGCAACGTGGCCGCCGGGGCGACGATGACGCTGTTGCGCAGGGCGCGCATCCACTCGGCCGAAGCGAAGAAATCGTGGTACCACTGCAGAGAGAAGCCTTGCAGTGGATACACCAGGAAGCTGCCACTGTTGAACGACAGCGGCACGATCACCAGTACCGGCAACACCAGAAACAGCAATATCAGGCCGCAAAGGATACGCAGGCTGTAGAACCACACCCGCTCCACGGGCGACATGTATGGGCTAAGCATCACTAGGCTCCTCAGCTCAGGCGCAGGCGGCTGGCACCGACCAGCCAGCTATAGATCAGGTACAGCAGCACGGTCGCCAGCAGCAACAGCCCACCCAGCGCGGTGGCCATGCCCCAGTTGATGCTGGTGTTGGTATAGAAGGCCACGAAGTAGCTGACCATCTGGTCGTTCGGGCTGCCGAGCAACGCCGGGGTGATGTAATAGCCGATGGCCAGGATGAACACCAACAGGCAACCGGCGCCCACGCCCGCGTAGGTCTGCGGGAAGTACACCCGCCAGAAGCTGGCGAACGGGTGGCAACCCAGGGAGATCGCTGCACGCATGTAGCTTGGCGATATGCCCTTCATCACGCTGTACAGCGGCAGGATCATGAACGGCAGAAGGATGTGAACCATCGAGATGTACACGCCGGTACGGTTGAACACCAGCTCCAGCGGCTGATCGATGATGCCGATTGCCATCAGGGCACTGTTGATCAGGCCGCCTGATTGCAGCAGCACGATCCACGCCGCCACCCGAACCAGTATCGAAGTCCAGAATGGCAGCAATACCAGGATCATCAGCAGGTTGCCCTGGCGGGTTGGCAGGTTGGCCAGCAGGTAGGCCAGCGGATACGCCAGCACCAGACAGATGGCCGTGATCACCACACCCATCCACAGGGTGCGGGCAAAGATATCCAGGTAGATAGCCTGGTCGGGGGTGGCCTTGGCCAACTCGCCAAGGTCATCGATACGGTGGTCGACCGATGCCAGCAGGTAATAGGACGTCACGCTACTGGTGTTGCGGCGGATCGCCTGCCAGTACGCGGGGTCGCCCCAACGTTCATCGAGGGCCTGCAAGGCCTCTTTATAAGAAGCAGGTTCAGCCTTGAACGGCAGCGCCCGAGCGGTCTTGGAGAGCAGGCTGCGGTAGCCGGCCAGCTCCATGTTCAGGCGTTTGGACAGGTCGCCCAAGGTCTGGTTCTTGCGCGATTCGGCCAGGTCCTGGCTCAGGGCCTTGTAAACCGCCTCGCCGGGCAGGCTCTTGCCGTCCCACTGCGACACAGCCTGAACCGTGCGCGGCAGGCCGTTGACCACTTCCGGGTTGTCGACGCTCTTGAACAGCAGCGCCGCGATGGGCACCAGGAACACCAGCAGAAGAAACAGCGCCAGCGGCGCAATGAGCGCCTGCGCCTTCCAGCGGTTGACCCGCTCGGCGTGCTTGAGGCGCTGCTTGAGACTTGGACCTGCGCCTTCGTTGAGGGGCACTGCAATGGCCATGGCGAACTCCGCAAAAACAGGGGAACAGGGAGCGCCAGCCAGCCGGCCGGCGCTCCTTCGAGGCGCCTTACTTCTTCGCCGCCCAGGCGTTGAAGCGTTGCTCCAGTTGCTCGCTGTTGTCGGCCCAGAAGGCCACATCGATCTGCACCTGGTTGGCGATGTTTTCAGGCGTGGTCGGCATGTCCTTCTTCACCGCGTCCGTCAGCAGCGGTACCGCCTTGGCGTTGGCCGGGCCGTAGGCGATGTTCTCGGAGTAGGTCTTCTGCTGCTCGGGCTGAACGGTATAAGCGATGAACTTCTTCGCTTCTTCAACATTCTTGGCCCCCTTCGGGATGGCCCAAGCGTCGAAATCGTAGATACCACCGTTCCATACCACCTTGAGGTTGCTCTCTTTCTGCACCGCGGCAATACGCCCGTTGTAGGCCGAGCTCATGACCACATCACCCGATGCCAGGTACTGCGGCGGCTGGGCGCCCGCTTCCCACCACTGGATGCTTGGCTTGAGTTCGTCGAGTTTCTTGAAGGCGCGGTCCACGCCTTCCTTGCTGGCCAGCACCTGGTACACATCCTTGGGCGCAACGCCGTCGGCCATCAGGGCAAACTCGAGGGTGTACTTCGCGCCCTTGCGCAGGCCGCGCTTGCCCGGGAATTTCTTCGTGTCCCAGAAATCGGCCCAGCTGGTCGGGGCTGTCTTGAGCTTGTCAGCGTTGTAGGCCAGCACCGTCGACCACACGAAGAAGCCCACGCCGCATGGTTGGATGGCGCCTTTCACATAATCGCTTTCGTTACCGAACAACGCCGGGTCGAGTTCCTCGAACATGCCTTCGTCGCAACCACGGGCCAATTCTGGCGACTCCACCTCCACCAGGTTCCAGGACACGCTGTTGGTATCGACCATGGCTTTGATCTTGGCCATTTCGCCGTTGTACTCGCCAGCGACGATCTTGCCCTTGCCGGCCTTCTCCCATGGCTCGTAGAACGCCTTGACCTGGGCCGCCTTGTTGGCGCCACCGAAGGACACCACGGTCAGGTCTGTCGCCATGGCCTGGCCGGCGGCGAACAGGCCAAGGGCCAGGGCGGTCAGTTTCAGCTGCTTGCGCATTATTATTCTCTCCACAGTACAGGGTTGGTGAAGCAATCCATCAGTGGGCTTCGGCAATCGGATCGAGCGCGCGCGCGTGCTCCACCTCCCAGCCCAGCGGTACCACATCGCCCACGGCAAGGGCCGGGTCGAGCTCGGCAATCGGCTGTTTCACGAAAAAGTCAGCCTTGCCACAGACTTCCAGACGCACCCGTACATGGTCGCCCAGGTAAATGAACTCGGCCACGCGGCCGGAGAATCGATTGACGCAGCTTTCGCTGTGGCCATTGAGACGCACGCGCTCCGGGCGTACCGACAGGGTCACCGGCTCGCCAGCCTGGCCGACGTTCACCGCCAGTGCCTCGACCCGCTCGCCGCGGGCCAGCTGCACCTGGCAACGGTGACCGTCACTGGCCAGCAGCGTGCCGTTGATGCGGTTGTTCTCACCGATGAAGTTGGCGACGAAGGTGTTGCGCGGCTCTTCATAAAGGGTGCGCGGGTCGGCGATCTGCTGGATCTCGCCTTCATGGAACACGGCCACGCGGTCGGACATGGTCAACGCCTCGCCCTGGTCGTGGGTTACGTAGACCACCGTCACACCCAGGCGCTGGTGAATGTGCTTGATCTCCATCTGCATGTGTTCACGCAGCTGCTTGTCCAGCGCGCCGAGCGGCTCGTCCATCAGTACCAGCTGCGGCTCGAACACCAACGCCCTGGCCAAGGCCACGCGCTGCTGCTGGCCACCGGAAAGCTGGCCAGGGTAGCGCTTGGCGAAGGCATCGAGCTGCACCATGTTGAGTACCCGCTTGACCCGTTCACTGATGTCGGTCTTGCTCAGGTTGCGCACGCTCAGCGGAAAAGCGAGGTTTTCCGCCACGGTCATGTGTGGGAATAGCGCGTAGTTCTGGAACACCATGCCGATGTCACGTTTGTGCGGCGGCACGTTGTTGATGGAGCGCCCGGCCAACTGGATTTCACCGGCGGTCGGGGTCTCGAAACCGGCCAGCATCATCAGGCTGGTGGTTTTGCCCGAGCCGGAAGGGCCGAGCAAGGTGAGGAATTCACCTTTGCGAATGTCCAGGTTGAGGTCTTTGACGATCAGCGATTCGCCGTCGTAGCTCTTCTGCACACCACGGAAACTGACCAGCGTCTCACCGGTGGTCGCGTTCGAATTCGCCTCGCTCATGCCTGCACCTTCTTGTTGGAATGACTGCGTAGGCAAAGACTAAAGAAGACGCAAGCGCCCGCAAATCGGGGGCACTGAGAGAATGCCATCATCCGGTTGGAAGCGTTTGTGTAGGGATTGCCCTACACAGATGGCGGTATTGGAATGCAGCCTTCAGCCATCCAAAGGGAAAGCGGTACCCGGCGGCTAACCTCTGTCGCAAACAGAACAGTCAGACCAGCTTGTGCTCCATGGCGTACTTCACCAGCTCAGCCAGCGAGTTGACCTTGAGTTTCTGCATCAGCCTCGCCTTGTGGGTGCTGATGGTCTTGCTGGAGAGCGCCAACTGCTGAGCGATATCGTTGACGTTGGCGCCTTGGGCCAGGCGTTCGAACACCGAGAACTCGCGCTCCGACAGCAGCGTATGCAGCGGCCGGGTCTCGGTCAGGCCAACCTCGAAGACCATGCGGTCGGCCAACGCCGGGTCGATGTAGCGCCCGCCGCCTGCCACCCGCCGGATTGCGGTCAGCAGCAAGGCAGGGTCACTGTCCTTGGTGGCATAACCGGCAGCGCCGGCCTTGAGCGCGCGCGCGGCCATCTGCGCTTCGTCGTGCATCGACAGCATCAGGATCGCCGGCGGGTTGTGCAGCGCGCGGATCCGCGCAATCGCCTCCAAACCACTGACCCCGGGCATCGAGATATCCAGCAACACCACGTCGCAGGGGGTGTGGCGCAAGGTTTCCAGCAACTGTTCACCATTGCCGGCCTCCCCCACCACCTGCATATCCTTGGCCAGGCCGATCAACTGCTTGATGCCTTCGCGGACAATGGTGTGGTCTTCGGCCACCAGCACTCGAATCACGATCGTTCTCCTAATCCAACGCTATGGTCACGCTCAGGCTGGTACCTTCACCTGGCTCGCTGTTCAACGCCATGCTGCCACCGAGCATGAGTACCCGCTCACGCACACCGACCAGGCCGAACGAGGTTGGCCGGGCCTGGTCCAGGCAGAATCCGCTACCGTCATCACTGACTGTCATACGCAGTTTTTCGCCCTCGCGCACCAGCTCTATCTCCACACTGTGGGCCTGGGCGTGGCGCATGACGTTGGTCAACGCTTCCTGCAGGATACGGAACAAGCCGATGGCTTTTGCATCGCTCAATGCTGGCAGATTATCCGGCACCTGTACCAGGCAGGGGATCTGCGTGCGCGCTTCGAAGCGCCGTGCCTGCCATTCGATGGCCGAGGCGATACCGGCGTCCAGGATTGGCGGGCGCAACGCCGTTGCCACATCGCGCACCAACTGGAACAACTGGGCGATCAGGCGCTTCATGCTGGCCAGACGCTCGTTCAGCGCAGGGTCGAGCTCGGCAAAGGCCAATTCGCACATCGAAACTTCAAGCTTGAGCACGGTCAGCATCTGCCCCAGCTCATCGTGCACTTCGCGGGCGATGCGGGCCTTTTCTTCCTCGCGCACGCTTTCCAGGTGGGCCGACAGTTCGCGCAGTTGCTCCTGGGACTTCGCAAGCGCCAGCTCTGCGCGCTTGCTCTGGGTAATGTCCCAGACGATACCGTCCCAGACGACGCGGCCGTCGGCCAGGCGGCGGGTACTGGCCTTGATGTCGGCCCACCGCTGCTCACCTTCGCGGGTGAGGATGCGCCCTTGCCAGGACCAGTCCTGATCGTTGGCAATGGCCAGGTCCTGCACCTGATGGTAGTCCGCACGGTCATCCGGATGGACCAGATTGCGCAAGCCCATCTGCGGGTGCTGGATCTGCGCGGGCGTGTAGCCCACCAACGCCTCACTGCCCTCGCTGATATAAGGAAACTCCAGGGCCCCTTCCGCCGGCGCGGGCTCCAGGCGGAACACCAGCCCCGGCACATTGCCAGCAATACCCTTGAGCCGTGCTTCGCTTTCACGTAGCGCCGCCAAGGCACGGTGGCGTTCGGTGACGTCGGCAAGGTAAACCACCAGGTACTCGGCATCGCGAAAACGCAGGAAGCTCAAGGACAACTCCACCGGCAACAGGCTGCCATCGGCGCACAGGCATTGGGTCTCGAACTGCCGAGCGCCTGCCTCCCCGGTGCGGGCCGCCCGCCACAACTGCAGCCAGCGGTCCATGCTGAGGTTCGGCTCGACGTCGCTCAGCGGACGCTCCAGCAATGCCGCCTCGGCATAACCCAGCATGCGCCCCGCCGCTTGGTTGGCGTAACGCACATGACTGTCCCAGTTGACCCAGAGGATGCCCACCGTGCTCTGGTCGATGGCGAACTGGCTCACGCGCAGCGCCTCCTCCCGTATCTGCCGCTCCGCCAGGTGCTCCCGTGCCGCCAGCAGGCTACGCTCGAGCTGGCGCTGCTGGCGGCGCTGCCACACCAGCGTGGCCCCGGCACACAGCAGCAACATGCCGAACAGCAGCGCAAGGTTCTGCCAGAAACCGGTGGATTCGCTCAGGCGCGGGTATTGCGGCTGCAACCAACGCTGATGCAGCTGCTCCAGCTCTTTGCCCGGCATGGCCTGCAGGCCCCGTTCAAGCACGTCAGCCAGCAACGGCCAGTCACGGCGCGAACCCACCCGTAATAATTGCGGCAGGCCGATGTCGCCGAGCACCGCCAGCTCACCGAACTCGCTCTCGCGGGACAGCCGGCTCAGCTGAGCTTCATCCAGCACCGCGTAGCTGGCCTGGCCCCCTATCACCAGCTGCAAGGCCTGGCGCTCGTTGGGCACACCTTGCAGGTTGAGGTTGGCGTAATTGCCTCGCAGGTAATCGGCCAACGAGCTTGGCATGCGTACCGCCACGCGCTCGTTGGCTTCAAGCTTTTCCAGTTCGACGGCCAACGCACCGGTGCGCAGCCCGACCACCAGTTGCGGCACGCGCATGTAGGGGTCGCTGAACAACCACAGGCGCAAGCTGGCCGGTGTTTGCGTAAGCCCCGGCGCAAAGTCGATTTCACCTGCCTGCAGGGCGTGTTCGAGGCTGGCCTGATCAGTGAAGTTGCGCCAGGTGAGGTCCAGCTTGAGGGCCTGCCCCAGCCAGTTCACCAGGTCAACATTGGCCCCGTAGAGTCGCTGCAGACGGCGGTCGAACTGGGCATAGGGCGCCTGCAGCACCAGGCCGACCCGCAGGCTGCGATGGGCGTCCAGCCATTGCTGCTGGGCAGGTTCGAGCAGCACCGCAGGCGCCGCCTCGGGCCTTGCCAAGGCAATCAAGGGTAGCCACAAGCAGCCGATAACCAACAGGCGACGCAATCGCTTCATCTACACGCTCGTCTTGGCAAGGGCGGCCATGCAGCATGGCCGTCGCGGGCAAATACTATTAGGCTGCCGGTATCATTCTGGCCTTGGGTTGATTCATGTTCACACTTTATCGCACGACGCTGGCAATGTGCTGCCTCGCCTCGCTCCTACCACTTGGCGCCCTGGCCGCCGACGCCGAACAACCAGCTACCACAGAGGCTGCCGCCGTACCTGCGCCGCGCCCACCGCTGCTGGAGCGTAGCCAGGAAGATGCGCAGGCCCTTGAACGCCTGTTGCCCAAAGACGAGCAGCAAACCCTGGAAGCCGGCTCCGACCACTTTCTGGCCTTGTGGAAACCAGCCAACGACAGCGATCCGCAAGGCACGGTGATCATCGTCCCTGGTGCCGGGGAAACCGCCGACTGGCCCAATGCGGTCGGCCCGTTGCGGCGCAAGTTCCCTGACGCCGGCTGGAACAGCCTGAGCGTGAGCCTGCCCGACCTGCTCGCCGATAGCCCACAAGCACGGGTGGAGACCACGCCAGCTGCCGCACCGCAGCCAGACCAGGGCGAGAGCGCACCGGCCAAGCAAACCCCCGCCGATGCCAACGCCAATGTAGCCCAGGCTACCGCGGCGGATGCCGACACGGCAGAAAGCACCGATGCCGAACAGGCCAGCGAACAGAACGATCAAGCTGACGCCGAACGCATCTTCGCGCGGCTGGATGCCGCGGTGGCGTATGCTCAACAACATAACTCCCGCAGCATCGTGCTGATCGGCCATGGCAGCGGCGCCTACTGGGCAGCACGCTACCTGAGCGAGAAACAACCACCGCAGGTTCAGAAGCTGGTGATGATCGCCGCACAGACCCCGGCACGGGTAGAGCACGACCTGGAAAGCCTGGCACCGACGCTCAAAGTGCCGACTGCCGATATCTACTATGCAACCCGCACCGGCGACCGCAATGCCGCCATGCAACGCCTGCAGGCCAGCAAGCGTCAGAAGGACAGCCAGTACAAACAGCTGTCACTGATTGCGATGCCAGGGAACAAGGGCGCGGAACAGGAGCAGTTGTTCCGCCGGGCCAGGGGCTGGATGAGCCCGCAGGAATGAAGTGACGGGCCGGCTTTGGCCGTTGCACCGGCAGGCTGCCTGGCACCAGGATAGAGCGGCCTGCCGGTGACAGAAGCCTTAGAGCCCGCGCCGTTTGCGGATCAGCGCATAAGCCTGGTGCAGCTCACGCGTGCGTTCGGTCGCCTCCCTGACCTGCGCTTCACTGGCCCCGCTCCCGGCCAGCTTGTCCGGATGGTGCCGGCTGACCAGCCGGCGATAGGCGTGCTTGACCCGGTCACCTTCCGTGTCGGCATCTACCCCCAGCACGCGCAGCGCAGCCGCATAGGTCATGGTGCCACTGGCCGTGCTCACTTTGCGTGGCTCATATTCCAGCGACATGGCCTGCACCTGCCGCCGGCTAAGCCCCAGTTTCTGCCCCCAGTCCAGCAGCAGTTCCCGCTCATGGGCCCCGGCCTTGCCGTCAGCCCAGGCCATACGCCAGCACGCCCGCAACGTGCCCTCGGCCGCGTGTGGCTGCAGGCGAATGCGGCGTAGAGGGTGAGCCAAGCGGTCCTTGCCCGCCTTACCGCGGTTGAAGGCGGCAATGGCCCGCATCCTCGCGGCCTCGGCCAGGTTCAGCCGGACCATCTCCTGGCGCGCCTGCTGAATATGCTGTTCGGCCACTCGCCCATCGCTTTTGGCCAGCCGCCCCAACAGGACGAACAACAACTCCTCATCGCGCAGGGCCGGGCGGCCTCCCAAGCGTTCGCGCATGTCGTCCCAGCCTTGCACGCGCAAGCGCCGATCCATGGCCTGGCCAAGCAATGCCCCCAGCAGCGCGCCTGGGATGCTGGCGACAGCGAAACCCGCGCCTAGCCCGATCACCGTGCCTGGCCACCACATCTCAGGCACGCTCGCGTATAAGGCGCTCGGCCTCGGCCAGGCGCTCCTGGGTGCCGACATCGACCCAGTCGCCACGGTAGTGCTCACCGGTCACCTTGCCTGCCGCCATGGCCTGGCGCAGCAGCGGGGCCAGCTTGAAGGCTCCCGCCTGGCAACCTGCGAACAAGGCTGGATGCAGCACTGAGAGGCCGCTGAAGGTCAGGGTGCCAGGGGCATCGTCACCGTCCACCACCTGCCCACCTTGCAGACGGAAGTCACCCCGCCCGTGATGGCCAGGGTTATCGACCAGCACCAGGTGCGCCAGGCCCTGCAGCGGTGCCCGCAAGTGCGCGAACGGGTAATCGGTCCAGACATCACCGTTGACCAACAGGAACGGCTCGTTGCCCAGCAAAGGCAATGCCTGGAATATCCCGCCGCCCGTCTCCAGCGGCTCGCCTTCAGGGGAATAGCGAATGCTCAGGCCGAAGCGGCTGCCATCGCCAAGGTGATCCTCTATCTGCTGGCCAAGCCAGGCATGGTTGATCACCACTTCGGTGAACCCGGCTGTCGCCAGCGCACGCAGGTGGTACTCGATCAACGGCTGGCCGGCCACGGGCAGCAACGGCTTTGGCGTGTGCAGGGTCAGCGGGCGCATGCGCTCACCCTTGCCAGCGGCGAGGATCATCGCTTTCATGCGCGCACTCCGGCCTTGAGTTCGGCGATCAGCTGGCCGAGTTCGGCCAGTTCAGGGCGCCGGCCGATCACTTCGTCTATATAGGCGAAGAACCGCGGCACATCAGTCAGGTAGCGCGGCTTGCCGTCACGGTGGCAAATACGCGCGAAGATGCCGATCACCTTCAGATGGCGCTGTACACCCATCAGGTCGCTGGCGCGCTGGAAATCTTCGAACGACGGCTGAACCGGGATTGCGGCGGCCTGCGCTTTGTCCCAGTAGTTGCGCAACCAGCCTTCGACTCGCGCTTGGGGCCAACTGAGGAAGGCGTCCTTGAACAGGCAGGTTATGTCATAGGTCACCGGGCCGTACACCGCGTCCTGGAAGTCGAGCACGCCGGGGTTAGGCTCGCTCTGCATCAGGTTGCGTGGCATGTAATCGCGGTGCACCAACACCTTCGGCTGAGCAAGGGCGCTGTCGATCAGCAACTGGCTGATGCGCTGCCAACTGGCCTGCTGCGCCTCGTTGAAGGTCAGGCCGAGCTCACGCCCGACATACCACTCGGGGAACAACTCGACCTCGCGGCGCAGCAAGGCGTCGTCATAGCTGGGCAACGGCGCGTCCATCGGCAGGCGCTGGAACGCCAGCAGGGCGTCGATGGCGTCGGCAAACAACGCATCGGCGTTATCCGGTTCAATGATGTCGAGGTATGTCTGATGGCCCAGATCCCCCAACAACAGGAAACCACGGTCCAGATCTTCGGCATGAATCACCGGTACGTGCACGCCCGCGCTCGCCAGCAAGTGGTCGATGGCAACGAACGGCCTACAGTTTTCCTGGGGTGGCGGCGCATCCATGACCACAAAACTGTGGCCGGCGCCCTGCCAGCGGAAGTAACGGCGGAAGCTCGCATCGCTGCTGGCGGGGGTCAGGCTGCCCTCGGGCACCTCGCCCCAAGCGTTGTTGCGGAAAAGCACATTGAGCTGCTCGGCGAGCCAGACAGTCAGCTGTTGCAGGCGTACATCGTGTTCAGGCATTACAAGGGTCTCCGACGGCCCTAGCCGTCAAGCGGGTCATGCTTTATTATCCAGCATCTTTTTCAGACCATCGAGAGGCGTGCGGCCCCACACGCGGGCAGATGGCACGCAGGAAGCCCGGACTAATAAGATGGCATTGAAATCCCCCGCGTTTCGTAGAAAGTTTCCGTTGCTGGTCACCGGCGGTCTGCTGGCCCTGCAACCTTTTGCCACCTCGTACGTGGTCGCAGCCGAGCAGTTCGACTGCCAAGTGTCCGCCTCCGGTGGTTGGGACTGCAAGCCCAAGAGCCCAGTCAACAACTTGCCACCGCGCCCGGTGCATGACGGCGCTGCGCTCACTTCCGGCACCGAGGCCCCATCGGCCGAGGCCGAAAGTGCTGACAAGCCGGTGCTGGTCACCGAGAGCAAAGGCCGTGGCCTGAAGTCGCGCAGCGAGGATTACAGCCATCTCGATTGGGTCCCGCGCGAAAAGCTCACCGCTGCCCAGCTGGCCGAAACCGGTCCGTACTGCGGTGGCGCGTACATCGAGCCGACTCGCCCTGGCATGGCCGACACCACGCCCAAGGACGAATCGCCGACCTACATCAACGCCAAGGTCTCCAAGTACCAGCAGGAGCAGCAGATCGCTACCCTTGCCGGTGACGTGGTCATGCGCCAAGGCAGCATGCAGGCCGAAGCCGATGAGGCCAACCTCTACCAGGCCGAGAACCGTGGCGAGCTCAAGGGCAACGTCAGGATTCGCGACAACGGCTCGCTGGTCGTGGGCGACGAGGCACAGATCCAGCTCGACACGGGCGAAGCCCAGGTCGACAACGCCGAATACGTGATGCACAAGTCGCACATCCGCGGCAACGCCCTGTACGCCAAGCGTAGCGAGAACGCGATCATCCGCCTCAAGGATGGTACCTACACCACGTGTGAACCAGGCAGCAACGCCTGGCAGCTCAAGGGCAACAACATCACCCTGAACCCGGCCACCGGCTTCGGTACCGCGACCAACGTCACCCTGCGGGTCAAAGATTTCCCGGTGTTCTACACACCGTACATCTACTTCCCGATCGACGACCGTCGCCAATCCGGCTTCCTGCCACCGTCGTTCAGCAGCACCAGCGACACCGGCTTCATGCTGGTCACGCCGTACTACTTCAACCTGGCGCCCAACTACGACGCCACGTTGTACCCGCGCTACATGACCAAGCGTGGCTTGCTGATGGAAGGCGAATTCCGCTACCTGACCAAGTCCAGCGAAGGCCAGGTCGGCGGCGCGTACCTGAACGACAAGAACGACGACCGCAAAGAGCAGACTGATTACGAAGATCAGCGCTGGATGGTCAACTGGCAGCACAAAGGTGGCCTGGACGAGCGCCTGATGGCCGAGGTGGACTACACCGACATCAGCGACCCGTTCTACTTCCAGGACCTGGAATCCGACCAGATCGGCGTCGAGAGCAAAGATGCGCTGAACCAGCAAGGCGCACTGACCTATCGTGGCGACAGCTACCAGGCTCGCCTGAACCTGCAGGCCTACGAGATGGCCACCATCTCGAAGATCACCCCGTACAACAAGCTGCCTCAAATCACCCTGAACGGCATGCTGCCGTATCACCCGGGCGGCTTCGACTTCAGCTACAAGACCGAAGCTGTGCGCTTTGATCGCGACCTGAAGACCGGCCCTGTGTTCAACGAAGATGGCCAACTGGACACGACGGCCGGTGCCAACGGCCAGCGTCTTGACGAGAACATCTTCGGCCTTGCACGGGCCAACGGTAACCGCCTGAACCTCGCGCCGGCCATCAGCCTGCCGATGGAAGCCAGCTACGGCTACGTGAAGCCGAAGCTGACTTACATGTACACCCAGTACGACCTCGACCTGGACAGCGAAGGTAAAGGTGACCTCGCCAGGGCCTCGCAAGCCACGCGCGACCTGCGTGGGGACTTCTCGAGCAGCCAGAACCGTGACATCCCGATCTTCAGCGTCGACAGCGGCCTGTACTTCGACCGCAACACCTCGCTGTTCGGTACCAACTATCGCCAGACCCTCGAGCCGCGCCTGTTCTATCTCTATGTGCCTTACAAGGACCAGATGGACATCCCGCTGTTCGACACGGGTGAAACGCTGTTCAGCTACGACTCCCTGTTCCGTGAAAACCGCTTCAGCGGCACCGATCGCATCGGTGACGAGAACAAGCTGTCGCTGGGCGTGACCACGCGGTGGATCGAGGAAAACGGCTTCGAACGCCAGTTCCTCAGCGTTGGCCAGGCTTACTACTTCAAGGATCGCAAGGTCCAGCTGCCAGGCATCGACTATCGCACCCGCACCGACTCGCAGGCTGACGTGTCGCCTTACGCCTTGCTGTACGGCTACCGTTTCAACCGCGACTGGCGCTTCAACGCCAACTACAACTGGGACCCGGAAACCAGCAGCCCACGCTCGGGTGCCGCAATGTTCCACTACCAGCCGGAAGACAACCCGAACAAGGTCGTCAACCTGGGCTATCGCTACCGCAACGACACCATCGCCTACGACTCCACTACCGGTACCTGGAAAGTGGGCGGCGGCGACTATGGCACGCCGGGCAGCGAGAACTACATCAAGGATTACTACAAGATCCAGCAGCACGACTTCTCGGTCATCTGGCCGATCGTGCCGCAATGGAGCGTGATCGCCCGCTGGCAGCACGACTACAACCGCAACCGCACCCTGGAAGCCATGGGCGGTTTCGAGTATGACAACTGCTGCTGGAAACTGCGTCTGATCAACCGCTACTGGATCGACTACGACGACTTCAGCCAGGCTACCCCACAGAACGAGAAAGGCGACCACGGCATCTTCCTTCAGATCGTGCTCAAAGGCCTCGGTGGTGTGGTAGGCAACAAGGTCGAATCGTTCCTCGACGAAGGCATTCAAGGTTACCGTACACGTGAAGACCAAGCTTATTGATCGTCTGCGCCCAGTGTTGCTGGGCGCTGTATTGCTGAGTGGCGCGGTGCATGCCGCGGTGCAACCCCTGGATCGCGTGGTGGCCATCGTCGACAACGACGTGGTCATGCAAAGCCAGCTGGACCAGCGCGTCCAGGAGGTTCAGCAAACCATCGCCAAGCGCGGCGGCGGCGTGCCGCCGACCAGCGCCCTGCAACAGCAGGTACTGGAGCGCCTGATCGTTGAGAACCTGCAGTTGCAGATCGGTGAACGCTCGGGCATCCGCATCACCGACGAGGAACTGAACCAGGCCATCGGCACCATTGCCCAGCGCAATGGCATGTCGCTGGACCAGTTCCGCGCCGCGCTGGCCCGCGACGGCCTGTCGTTCGACGACGCCCGTGAGCAGGTCAAACGCGAGATGATCATCAGCCGCGTGCGCCAACGCCGTGTGGCCGAGCGCATCCAGGTATCCGAACAGGAAGTGAAGAACTTCCTCGCCTCGGACCTGGGCAAGATGCAGATGTCGGAAGAGTACCGCCTGGCCAACATCCTCATACCAACCCCGGAAGGCGCCAACTCGGACGACATCCAGAAGGCTGCGCGCAAGGTCGGCGACGTGTACCAGCAGCTGCGCCAGGGTGCGGACTTCGGCCAGATGGCGATTGCCAACTCAGGCAGCGAGAACGCCCTTGAAGGTGGCGAGATGGGCTGGCGTAAAGCCGGCCAGTTGCCACCTGAATTTGCCAAGCTGCTCAGCGGCATGGCCACTGGCGACATCACCCAGCCACTGCGCATCCCTAGCGGCTTTCTCATCATCAAGCTCGAAGAGAAGCGCGGCGGCAGCGAAAACGTACTGCGTGACGAAGTGCATGTACGCCACATCCTGATCAAACCGAGCGAAATCCGCAGCGAAGCCGCCACCGAGCAGCTGGCTGAGCGCCTGTACGAGCGCATCAAGAACGGCGAAGACTTCGCAGAGCTGGCGAAAAGCTTCTCGGAAGACCCGGGTTCAGCGCTCAACGGCGGCGACCTCAACTGGGTCGACCCGAACAGCCTGGTACCGGAGTTCCGCGAGCAGATGGCCAACGCCCAGCAGGGTGTCGTGACCAAACCGTTCAAGACTCAGTACGGCTGGCATGTCCTGGAAGTGCTGGGCCGTCGTGCCACCGACAGCACCGAACAGGCACGCGAGCAGCAGGCAATGAACGTACTGCGTAACCGCAAGTACGATGAAGAGCTGCAGACCTGGCTGCGCCAGATCCGCGACGAAGCCTACGTTGAAATCAAGCTGCCTGGCGCTGACCAGGCCGCACAGTGAAGCCCCTGCGCTTCGCCGTCACTCCCGGCGAACCGGCCGGCATAGGCCCAGACCTGTGCCTGCTGCTCGCCGCCGAGCCCCAGCCTCACCCCCTGATCGCCATCACCAGCCGTGACCTGCTCGCCGAGCGGGCCACGCGGCTGGGGCTGGCCGTCAACCTGCTGACGGTAGGGCCGGGCCAGTGGCCTGACCAGCCGGCCCCGGCGGGCAGCCTCTACGTCTGGGACACCCCCCTGGCCGCCCCCGTGGTACCGGGCATGCTGGACAAGGCCAACGCGGCGTTTGTCCTGCAGACTCTGACACGAGCCGGGCAAGGCTGCCTTGAAGGGCATTTCGCCGGAATGATCACGGCCCCTGTACACAAGGGCGTGATCAACGAAAGCGGCATCGCCTTTTCCGGCCATACCGAATTCCTGGCAGAGCTGACCCACACCGCCCAGGTCGTGATGATGCTGGCGACCCGTGGCCTGCGCGTGGCGCTGGTCACCACGCACCTGCCACTGCGCGACATCGCGGACGCCATCACCCCTGAGCGCCTGGAGCGGGTTACCCGCATCCTGCACGCCGACATGCGCGACAAGTTCGGCATTGCCAACCCACGCATCCTGGTCTGCGGGCTCAACCCGCATGCCGGCGAAGGCGGCCACCTGGGCCGCGAAGAAATCGACATCATCGAACCGGCACTGGCCCGCCTGCGCGCCGAAGGCATGGACCTGCGCGGCCCGCTGCCGGCCGATACCCTGTTTACCCCCAAATATCTGGAGCACTGCGACGCGGTGCTGGCGATGTACCACGACCAAGGTCTGCCTGTACTCAAGTACAAAGGTTTCGGCGCTGCAGTCAACGTGACCCTGGGCCTGCCGATCATCCGCACGTCGGTCGATCACGGCACCGCCCTGGACCTTGCCGGTACCGGCAACGTCGACACCGGCAGCCTGCGCGTCGCCCTGGAAACCGCCTACCAGATGGCCGAGAACCGACCATGAACGAGCATTACCAACACCGGGCGCGCAAGCGCTTCGGTCAGAACTTCCTGCATGACGCCGGCATCATCGACCGCATCCTGCGCGCCATCAATGCCAAAGCCGGCGAACACCTGCTGGAGATCGGCCCGGGCCAGGGCGCCCTGACCGAGGGCCTGCTGGGCAGCGGCGCACAGCTGGACGTCGTGGAGCTGGACAAAGACCTGGTGCCGATTCTGCAGCACAAGTTTGCCGGGCGCGACAACTTCCGCCTGCACCAGGGCGATGCCCTGAAGTTCGATTTCAACCAGCTGGGCGTACCGCAGCGCAGCCTCAAAGTCGTAGGTAACCTGCCCTACAACATCTCCACCCCGTTGATTTTCCACCTGCTCAGCCATGCCGGGCTGATTCGCGACATGCACTTCATGCTGCAGAAGGAAGTGGTAGAGCGCATGGCCGCAGGCCCGGGTGGCGGGGACTGGGGTCGGCTATCGATCATGGTGCAGTACCACTGCCGGGTCGAGCACCTGTTCAACGTAGGCCCAGGTGCGTTCAACCCGCCGCCTAAAGTGGACTCGGCCATCGTCCGCCTGGTACCGCACGAGGTGCTCCCGCACCCGGCCAAGGACCACCTGCTGCTGGAACGCGTCGTGCGCGAAGCGTTCAACCAGCGCCGCAAGACGCTGCGCAATACCCTCAAAGGCCTGCTCGACAGCCAGGCCATCGAGGCCGCTGGCGTGGATGGCAGCCTGCGCCCTGAACAGTTGGACCTGGCTGCATTCGTGCGCCTGGCAGACCAGTTGGCAGACCAGCAAGCCTGACAACGCAGCACGGCGTCTTCGCGGTCAACTTGCGAAGACGCTGCCCCACCGCAAGATTTTGAAGCCCTCTCCCTCCCCGACACCACTGGCCCTCCCCCCTGCCAATGGCCTAGACTGCATGTATCGCCGTATTCGCTTGTTTGCTCAAGGCCCATGCATGTCCGATCCCCGTTACCAGATCGACGTCAGCGTCGTGACCCGCTACCTGAAAGACCAATCCGCCCCCGAAAGCGATCGCTTTGCGTTCGCCTACACCATTACCGTGCAGAACAATGGCTCGATCAAAGCCAAGCTCATGTCTCGACACTGGCTCATCACCAACGGTGATGGCGAAGTGGAGGAAGTCCGCGGCGCAGGTGTGATCGGCCAACAACCGACCATCGAACCCGGCCAGAGCCACACCTACAGCAGCGGCGCAGTGATCAGCACCCGCGTGGGCACCATGCAGGGCAGCTACCAGATGTTCGCCGAGGACGGTAAACGCTTCGAGGCCGATATCGCCCCCTTCCGCCTCGCGGTACCTGGGGCCCTGCACTGATGGCTACCTATGCCGTCGGTGACCTGCAAGGCTGCCTTCAACCCCTCAAGTGCCTGCTGGAGCGCGTCAAGTTCGACCCGGCCATCGATCGCCTGTGGCTGGTCGGTGACCTGGTCAACCGCGGGCCTGAATCGCTACAGACCCTGCGCTACCTCTACTCGATCCGCCAATCGCTGACCTGCGTGCTGGGCAACCATGACCTGCACCTGCTGGCAGCATGGCAAAATGTCGAACGCCTGAAGAAAAGCGATACCCTGCGCGAAATCATCGAAGCACCCGACGCCGACCAACTGCTCGACTGGCTGCGCCAACAGAAGCTGCTCCACTACGACGAGCCGCGCGGCATTGCCTTGGTGCACGCCGGCATCCCCCCCCAATGGACACTGGGCAAAGCCCTGGAACTGGCGGGCGAAGTCGAAGAGGTGCTGCGCGACGACGAGCGCATGAAGCTGTACCTCGATGGCATGTACGGCAACGAACCGAACAAGTGGAGCAAGAACCTCAGCGGCGTAGAGCGCCTTCGGGTGATCACCAACTACCTGACGCGCATGCGCTTCTGTACGGCCACAGGCAAACTCGACCTCAAGAGCAAGGAAGGGCTAGGCGCAGCACCGAAGGGTTACAAGCCTTGGTTCGCGCACAAGGACCGCCGCTCACGGCATGTGAAGATCATCTTTGGCCACTGGGCCGCGCTCGAAGGGCGTGTCGACGAGCCCGGCATCATTGCCCTCGATACCGGCTGCGTATGGGGTGGCACCATGACCCTCTACAATGTCGACAGCGGTGAATACCTGCGCTGCGACTGCGCCGACGACGGCAACCTGCGCCAGCCGGCACAACCGACTAAACTTAACGACCAGCCCTGAAGGAAAGCCTTACCCATGAGCGAATTCAAACGCATCCCTCCCGAGCAGGCCCTGGCCTTGCGCGCACAAGGTGCGGTCGTCGTCGACATTCGCGACCCGCAGGCCTATGCCGCCGGCCACATCGCCGGGGCCCGGCACCTGGACAACCATTCGGTTGCCGACTTCATCCGCAATGCCGACCTGGATGCCCCGACCCTGGTGGTCTGCTACCACGGCAACTCCAGCCAGAGCGCGGCCGCGTACCTGGTCGGGCAAGGTTTTTCCGACGTCTACAGCATCGATGGCGGCTTCGAGCTGTGGCGCGCCACCTACCCCGACCACACCGCACAAGGCACCCCTGAATAATTTTTTAATTTCACTCCAGCCCGCGCCCCACGCGGGCTTGCGCCTCACCTGACGAACGGTCGCCGACAACTTCTGCGCCGCTTGCCCTTGACCTTGCGGATAACCAACTATTCTTAAGCGCAGGCCATCCAAAAAAGGGGAGAGCCGGTACACCGGCGTGCGGGTCATCGGTAGCGTTACAGGGTGTTCTGGGGGGTATACAGCAATCGGCAAGCCCGGTTGCATGCCAGCATCGGCTGACTGATCCGGCGTCGTCTCCACGTATCGAGCGAGGTGACGTCATGAGTATTTTTAGCCACTTCCAACAACGTTTCGAGTCTACGCGCCAGGAAGAACTCTCGCTGCAGGAGTACCTCGAGCTGTGCAAAGAGGATCGCAGTGCCTACGCATCGGCGGCTGAACGGCTGTTGCTGGCCATCGGCGAGCCGGAACTGATCGACACCTCAAGCAACTCCAGACTGTCGCGAATCTTCTCCAACAAGGTGATTCGCCGGTATCCGGCCTTTGCCGACTTCCACGGCATGGAAGAGTGCATCGACCAGATCGTTTCCTACTTCCGCCACGCCGCTCAAGGCCTGGAAGAGAAGAAACAGATCCTCTATCTGCTGGGCCCGGTAGGTGGCGGTAAATCGTCGCTGGCCGAAAAACTCAAGCAGCTGATGGAAAAAGTCCCTTTCTACGCGATCAAGGACTCGCCCGTTTTCGAGTCGCCGCTGGGCTTGTTCAACGCCACTGAAGATGGCGCCATTCTCGAAGAAGAATACGGCATCTCGCGGCGCTACCTGAACACCATCATGTCGCCATGGGCCACCAAGCGCCTGCAGGAGTTCGGTGGCGATATCAGCAAGTTCCGGGTGGTCAAGCTCTACCCCTCGATACTCAACCAGATCGCGATCGCCAAGACCGAACCCGGCGACGAAAACAACCAGGACATCTCGGCGCTGGTCGGCAAGGTGGATATCCGCAAGCTCGAGGAATTCCCGCAGAACGATGCCGACGCCTACAGCTACTCGGGTGCGTTGTGCCGGGCCAACCAGGGCCTGATGGAATTCGTCGAGATGTTCAAGGCGCCCATCAAAGTCCTGCACCCGCTGCTGACCGCCACCCAGGAAGGCAACTACAACAGTACCGAAGGCCTGGGCGCGATCCCTTATTCAGGGATCCTGCTGGCCCACTCCAACGAATCGGAGTGGCATACCTTCCGCAACAACAAGAACAATGAAGCGTTCATCGACCGGATCTACATCGTCAAGGTGCCGTACTGCCTGCGCGTGAGCGACGAAATCAAGATCTACGACAAGCTGCTGGTCAACAGTTCGCTGGCCAAGGCCCATTGCGCACCCGATACGCTCAAGATGCTCGCTCAGTTCACCGTACTCTCACGCCTCAAAGAGCCGGAGAACTCCAACATCTACTCCAAGATGCGGGTCTACGATGGCGAAAACCTCAAGGATACCGACCCCAAGGCCAAGTCGATCCAGGAGTACCGCGATTCTGCGGGTGTCGATGAAGGCATGAACGGCCTGTCCACCCGTTTCGCCTTCAAGATCCTCTCCAAGGTGTTCAACTTCGACCCGCACGAAGTGGCGGCCAACCCGGTGCACCTGCTCTATGTGCTGGAACAGCAGATCGAACAGGAGCAGTTCCCAGCTGAAGTGCGCGAACGCTACCTGCGCTACCTGAAGGAATACCTGGCGCCCCGCTACATCGAGTTCATCGGCAAAGAAATCCAGACCGCCTACCTGGAGTCCTACAGCGAATACGGTCAGAACATCTTCGACCGCTACGTGCTGTACGCCGATTTCTGGATCCAGGATCAGGAATACCGCGACCCGGAAACTGGCGAGATCCTCAACCGCATTGCCCTGAACGAAGAGCTGGAAAAGATCGAAAAACCGGCCGGCATCAGCAATCCGAAGGATTTCCGCAACGAAATCGTCAACTTCGTACTGCGTGCCCGTGCCAATAACAACGGCAAGAATCCTAGCTGGCTCAGCTACGAGAAGCTGCGGGTGGTGATCGAGAAGAAAATGTTCTCCAACACCGAAGACCTGCTGCCGGTCATCAGTTTCAACGCCAAGGCCAGCAAAGAAGATCAACAGAAACACAACGACTTCGTCACGCGGATGGTGGAGCGTGGCTACACCGACAAACAGGTGCGCCTGCTGTCGGAATGGTACCTGCGGGTCAGGAAATCGCAATAAAGCGGCAAGCTGCCCCTGCAGCAAGCTCCAAGCCGCCAGCGGCACGCTGCAAGCTGTCCGGTGCTCGGTTGAACCCCGACGCCACAGCTTGCAGCCACGCTGGCTGCTCTTTCTTGAAGCTTGTGGCTTGAAGCTTGTGGCTTGCAGTTGCAGCTGCATCCAGTCACCGGAGGGACCATGAGCTACGTTATCGACCGACGCCTGAACGGCAAGAACAAAAGCACGGTCAATCGCCAGCGTTTCTTGCGGCGTTACCGTGAACACATCAAGAAAGCCGTCGAAGAGGCCGTAAGCCGTCGCTCCATCATGGACATGGAACACGGCGAGCAGATCAGCATCCCGGGACGCGACATCGACGAACCGGTGCTGCACCATGGCCGCGGCGGCAAGCAGACCATCGTGCATCCGGGCAACAAGGAATTCACCGCTGGCGAACATATCGCCCGGCCTCAGGGCGGGGGCGGTGGTGGTGGCCGCGGCAAGGCAGGCAACTCCGGCGAGGGCATGGATGACTTCGTATTCCAGATCACCCAGGAAGAGTTCCTCGAATTTATGTTCGAAGACCTCGAACTGCCCAACCTGGTCAAACGTCACCTGACAGGTGCCGACACCTTCAAGACTGTGCGCGCCGGTATCGCCAACGAGGGCAACCCGTCGCGCATCAACATCGTGCGCACCCTGCGCTCGGCCCATGCACGGCGTATCGCCTTGACCGGCAGCAGCCGTGCACTGCTTCGCGAGGCGCAGAAGGAACTGGCCCGTTTGAAGGTCGAGGAGCCGGACAACTTCACCGATATCCAGGAGGTCGAGCAAGAGATCGAGCGGCTCAAAGCCCGCATCAACCGCCTGCCGTTCCTCGACACCTTCGACCTCAAGTACAACCTGCTGGTCAAGCAGCCCAACCCCAGCTCCAAGGCCGTGATGTTCTGCCTGATGGACGTGTCCGGCTCGATGACCCAGGCCACCAAGGACATCGCCAAGCGGTTCTTCATCCTGTTGTACCTGTTCCTCAAGCGCAACTATGACCGCATCGAGGTGGTGTTCATCCGCCACCACACCAGTGCCCGCGAAGTGGACGAAGAAGAGTTCTTCTATTCCCGCGAGACCGGCGGCACCATCGTTTCCAGTGCACTGAAGATGATGCAGGAGATCATGGCCGAACGTTACCCGGCCAGCGACTGGAACATCTATGCCGCCCAGGCGTCCGACGGCGACAACTGGAACGACGACTCGCCCATCTGCCGTGAGATCCTCTCCAAACAGATCATGCCGCATGTGCAGTACTACACTTACGTGGAGATCACCCCCCGCGAGCATCAGGCGCTGTGGTATGAATACGAGCGTATCGGCGAAGCGTTCCCCGATACGTTCGCCCAGCAGCAGTTGGTTTCGGCCGGTGACATTTACCCGGTCTTCCGTGAACTCTTCCAGCGCAGGTTAGCCACATGACCGCCAGAGCACAGAGACGCCAACCCATTTCCACCGGGTCCGAGTGGACGTTCGAGCTGATCCAGACCTACGATCGGGAAATCAGCCGTCTGGCCGAACGTTATGCCCTGGACACCTACCCCAATCAGATCGAAGTGATCACGGCCGAGCAGATGATGGACGCGTATGCATCCGTCGGCATGCCGCTGGGCTATCACCACTGGTCCTACGGTAAACAGTTTCTCAGCACCGAGAAGTCCTACAGCCGTGGCCAGATGGGCCTGGCATACGAAATCGTGATCAACTCCGACCCGTGCATCGCCTACCTGATGGAAGAAAACACCATGTGCATGCAGGCACTGGTGATCGCCCACGCCTGCTATGGCCATAACAGCTTCTTCAAAGGCAACTACCTGTTCCGCACATGGACCGATGCCAGTTCGATCATCGACTACCTGGTGTTCGCCAAGCAGTACATCGCCCAATGCGAAGAGCGCCACGGCATCGATGCTGTCGAGGACCTGATCGACTCCTGCCACGCCTTGATGAACTACGGCGTGGACCGCTACAAACGCCCCTACCCGATCTCCGCCGAAGAGGAGCGGCGCCGCCAGAAGGAGCGCGAGGAGCATCTGCAACGCCAGATCAACGACCTGTGGCGCACCATTCCCAAAGGTGCGGAAAAAGGCGGCGAGCGTGATGATGCACGCTTCCCCGCCGAACCCCAGGAAAACATCCTTTATTTCATCGAAAAACACGCACCCTTGCTCGAGCCCTGGCAGCGCGAAGTGGTGCGTATCGTGCGCAAGATCGCGCAGTACTTCTACCCGCAACGCCAGACCCAGGTCATGAACGAAGGCTGGGCGACCTTCTGGCACTACACCCTGATGAACGACCTGTACGACGAAGGCCTGGTGACCGACGGTTTCATCATGGAATTTCTTCAGTCGCACACCAGCGTGGTGTTCCAGCCCGGCTTCGACAGCCCCTACTACAGCGGCATAAACCCTTATGCCCTGGGCTTCGCCATGTACACCGACATCCGCCGCATGTGCGAAAACCCTACCGAGGAAGATCGCCGCTGGTTCCCCGACATTGCCGGCAGTGACTGGTTGTCGACCATCAAGTTCGCCATGAGCAGCTTCAAGGACGAGAGTTTCATCCTGCAATACCTGTCTCCCAAGGTGATCCGCGACCTCAAGCTGTTCAGCATCCTGGATGACGACCAGCGCGACGACCTGCTGGTGCCGGCGATCCATGACGAAGCCGGCTACCGGGCCATACGCGAGCAACTCGCAGCCCAGTACAACCTGGGCAACCGCGAACCCAACGTACAGATCTGGAGCATCGACCGTCGTGGCGACCGGTCCCTGACCTTGCGCCACCAGCAACACAACCGCAAACCGCTGGGTGATTCCACCGATGAGGTGCTCAAGCACCTGCACCGTCTCTGGGGCTTCGATATCCACCTGGAAACCGTGCAAGGCGATCAGGTGGTCAAGACCCACCACATGCCACCGCGTGGCGAGCACGGCGAAGCCGGCGACTATGGCCGAATGGACCTGGCTGTCATCCACCACCTCTAGCCTGCACCCCACCCTTGCTGCCGACAGGTTATCCTGTGGGCAGTAATGGAGGCTGCACATGCAAATCTACAAAGTCGGCGGCGCCGTGCGCGACCGCCTGCTCGGGCTCCCCGTCAGTGACATCGATTGGCTGGTCGTGGGTACCAGCGTCGAAGAAATGCACGCCAAGGGCTTTCGCCCAGTAGGCGCTGACTTCCCGGTTTTCCTGCACCCCAAGACGGGCGAGGAATATGCCTTGGCGCGCACCGAGCGCAAGAGCGGGCGCGGCTATGGCGGTTTCACCTTCCATGCCAGCCCCGAGGTGACCCTTGAGGAAGACCTGATCCGGCGTGACCTCACCATCAACGCCATGGCCGAGGATGATCAGGGACAGGTGCTGGACCCCTTTAACGGCCAAGCCGACCTTGAGCAGCGCATTTTACGCCACGTCTCTCCGGCATTCGCCGAAGACCCCTTGCGAGTGCTGCGTGTTGCCCGCTTCGCCGCACGCTATGCCCCGTTGGGGTTCAGGGTCGCCGATGAAACACTGCAGCTGATGAAGCAGATCGCGAGTTCTGGCGAACTGCAGGCGCTGACGGCTGAACGCAGCTGGAAAGAGATCGAGCGCGCACTGATGGAAGACGAGCCACAGGTGTTCATCAACGTGCTGCGCGACTGCACAGCCCTTGAACAACTGATGCCTGAGCTTGAGGCAGATGCGGCTTCGCTGGCTGCCTTGACGCAAGCAGCCAAACACCATCAGCCACTGCATATTCGCTGGGCCTGCCTGCTGCATGACCTGAGCCCAACTGCAATCAAGGCACTGAACCAACGCTTCAAGGCGCCGCGTGAATGCCAGGAGATGGCCATGCTGGTGAGCGAATGCGCCGGTCTCGGCCACAAGGCCTTGGAGCTCGACCCTGAAGCGATGTTGGCGCTACTTCAGAGGTTCGACGTGTATCGGCGGCCACAGCGCTTCGAGGATTTCATTGCCGTGTGCCAGATGGTTGCACACGCAAAGGCAGAGGCTTATCCACAGGCGGATTACCTGCGCGCCGCGGCAGCGGCAGCCAGGGCGGTAGAAGCGAAGCCGCTGGTAGAAGCAGGGCTGACCGGGCAGGCATTGGGAGAGGCGCTGAGGCACAAGCGCCTGGAGGCACTGAAAGCCTACAAGACCACAGCTGTAAACTGATCGCTCACTGGCTCGTACTTACCCGCGTAGGGTCAGTACGAGCCGCGAAGCACCCGGGCTCAGGCGCTGGTCAGCTGCAACCCGCGCCATTCAAAGGCAACCGGCGCCAGCACCTGGTCGATATTCGCGTCCTGCCACAAGCGGGCCATGCTTTTACCCTCCCCCGGGTGTATCAGCTCGGGCGCCAGCAGCGCCAATGGCCATAGCACGAAAGCGTTCTTCAGAATCTCGGCCCTGGGCAATACCAGCCCATCGAAGGTGCCATGTAAATCGTCATACATCAGCACGTCGATATCCAGCGGCAGGCCCTTGCGGTCGGGCGCGTAGCGGCCATTGTCAGCCTCGATGAACTTGAGCCGGCGGTCCAGCTCCATCAACCCTAGGTCTGTCTTGCCCGTCACCACGAAGTTGATGAATGGACCGCTCTTGATCCCCACAGGCTGGCTTTCAAACGCCGGAGAACAACGCAGGTCGCAGAGGATCGCCGCCAATGCATCGAGCCCGGCGCACAGGTGCGCATGGCGGTCTATGTTGCTGCCCAGGCCCAGGTAAACCGTGCTCAGAGACATCCGCGCTCGATCTCCACACCAACACCGCCACGGGCCGCAGGCACCGCGCCCGGCTTGGTCAGCTTGAGCCGCACCCAAGGGATGTGGAACTCTGCCATCAGGACCGCGACCAGCCGCTCGGCGAACGTCTCAACCAGCTCGAAACGCGCCTGCTCGGCAAACGCCTGGATACGCGCCGAAACACTGGCATAGTCCAGCGCCAGGTTCAGATCATCGCCAGCCGCTGCCGGGCGATTGTCCCAGGCGAAACTCAGGTCCAGGCGCAGGCACTGGCGAATATCCCGTTCCCAGTCATAGGCACCGATGACGGTATCGACTTCCAGGCCTTCGATGAACACTCTGTCCAAGCACTTCTCTCCACAGCACGACAAGGGCGACTGGCGCCGTTAGAATCAGGGCGTCCTCGCCCGGAATAGTTAGCATGTTTTGGTTACTGGCGCTGCTCGCCTACCTGCTCGGCTCGCTGTCCTTCGCCATCGTCCTAAGCCGCCTCTCGGGCAGCCCGGACCCGCGCTCCTGCGGCTCTGGCAATGCCGGCGCCACCAACATGCTACGCCTGGCGGGCCGCAAAATGGCGATCCTGACCCTGCTTGGCGACCTGTGCAAGGGCTTGCTGCCCGTCATGCTGGCACGCCTGGCCGGGCTCGACCTGCAAGAGCAGGCCTGGGTAGGCGTCTGCGCGGTGCTCGGCCACCTGTTCCCAGTGTACTTCCGCTTCCAGGGTGGCAAGGGTGTGGCCACGGCGGCCGGCATGCTCATGGGCCTGTATTTCCCCGCCGCACTACTGGCCATCGCCGCCTGGCTGCTGACGTTCTACCTCACCCGCACCAGCTCGCTGGCCGCGCTGATCGCCACACCACTGACCCTGCCACTGCTGGCCTGGCGCGAGCCAGCGGCCCTGCTGCCGATCAGCGTACTGACCGTGATGATCGTCTGGCGCCACCGCAATAACCTGCGCGACCTGTTAGCCGGGCGCGAACGCCACTTCTGACGCACGCGCAAGCGGTTTACAACGGTGGCAACTGCTCCATCGGCCAGCGCGCCTGCACGCTGATCGCCAGGTCCTGCTGCTGCCCGGCCAGCAACCGCTGGCAACCGGCGTAGGCGATCATTGCGCCGTTGTCGGTACAGAACTGGGGACGGGCGTAGTACACGTTGCCTTTGATACTGCCGAGCATGTCCTCCAGGGACGCACGCAATGCCTTGTTGGCGCTCACGCCACCGGCGATCACCAGGCGCTTGAGGCCGGTCTGCTTCAGTGCGCGCTTGCACTTGATGGTCAGAGTCTCCACCACCGCCTGCTGGAACGCCAGGGACACGTCGCAACGGGTTTGCTCGTTGTCGTCGCCAGCATCGCGGCACTGCTGCCAGGTGTTCAGGGCGAACGTCTTGAGGCCACTGAAACTGAAGGCCAGGCCCGGACGGTCAGTCATCGGCCGCGGGAACACAAAACGCCCCGCCACGCCGCGCTCGGCCAGGCGAGCGATTTCCGGGCCGCCTGGGTAATTGAGGCCGATCAGCTTGGCAGTCTTGTCGAACGCTTCGCCAGCAGCGTCATCCAGGCTCTCGCCCAGCAACTCGTATTGGCCGATGCCATCGACCCGAACCAGCTGGGTATGCCCCCCGGACACCAACAAAGCGACGAACGGAAACTGCGGAGGGTTCTCCTCAAGCATGGGCGCCAACAGATGGCCTTCCATATGGTGCACGCCGATCGCCGGGATATCCCATGCGAACGCCAGCGCCTGGGCACAGGAGGCCCCCACCAGCAGCGCTCCGACCAGGCCAGGGCCTGCGGTGTAGGCGATGGCGTCGATCTCGGTAGCCACGCAGCCCGCCTCGTCCAGCACCTGGCGGATCAGGGGCAGCATGCGCTTGACGTGGTCCCGCGAGGCAAGCTCGGGTACCACCCCACCAAACACGCGGTGCAGGTCGATCTGGCTGAACAGCGCATCGGCCAACAAACCGCGCTCGCTGTCGTATAATGCGACGCCGGTTTCGTCGCAGGATGTTTCCAATCCCAGTACTAGCATGGGCTCGTCCCTTGTGGGGGCTGATTTCGAAGCCGCGCATGATAGTCCCCGTGCCGGGTGCCGACCAGCGGTTTTCGATCAGAGGCTTTGCATTCCGGCTTGCTAAGGGTTAACATCCGCAACCCTTGAAAACCGACGTTCTCCAGCACACCTTTGTTTTGCCAGGAGCACGTCTACCCCGGTAATGAATTAAGGTAGCCCTGGATGCCAGCCGTCAAAGTTAAAGAGAACGAACCCTTCGACGTAGCTCTGCGTCGTTTCAAGCGCTCCTGCGAAAAAGCCGGTGTACTGGCTGAAGTTCGTAGCCGCGAGTTTTACGAGAAGCCGACCGCCGAGCGTAAGCGTAAAGCAGCTGCTGCTGTTAAGCGTCACGCCAAGAAAGTTCAGCGCGAACAGCGCCGCGCCGTTCGTCTGTACTAATACAGTACAGCCGTTCTACGCAAAGCTTCTGCCCTGCCCGGCTCACCGCCGGGCCGATGGCAGCGGTTTGTTTCAACCTTGAGCAGCTAGCTCAAGGCGTCCATCGCAACTTGCAATGGGCAAAGTGCATCACAACGTCAGAGCTGGTTCCGACCAGTCGTGCACGTCCTCACTGACGAGCCCCTGGTTAACCTGGAGGCTACCGACGAGCACACATTCCCTCGCACATCCCCTAGCAGCTCTTGCCCCTAACGGCGCGCTAGCGATTAGACTTGCCAGTTGCCAGATGACGAGACTGCCATGGCCGGGCTGATTCCCCAAAGCTTCATAGACGACCTGATCAACCGCCTCGACATCGTCGACGTGGTAAGTTCGCGTGTCCAGCTGAAAAAGACCGGCAAGAACTACTCCGCCTGCTGCCCGTTCCACAAAGAGAAAACCCCCTCCTTCACGGTGAGCCCGGACAAGCAGTTCTATTACTGCTTCGGTTGCGGCGCAGGTGGCAACGCCCTGGGGTTCGTCATGGACCACGACAACCTGGACTTCCCCCAGGCGGTCGAGGAGCTGGCCCGTGCCGCAGGCATGGAGGTACCCCGCGAGGAAGGCCGGCGCGGCCAGAAGCCGCGACAGCCAACAGACTCCCCGCTCTACCCGCTGCTGGATGCCGCCTCGGAATTCTACCGCCAGGCCCTGCGCAGCCACCCCACCCGCAAGGCAGCAGTGGATTACCTCAAGGGTCGCGGCCTGTCGGGCGAAATCGCCCGCGACTTCGGTCTGGGGTTCGCGCCACCTGGCTGGGACAACCTGCTCAAGCACCTGGGCGCGGACACCCTGCAACAGAAGGTGATGATCGACGCCGGCCTGCTGATCGAAAACGCCGAAAGCGGCAAACGCTACGACCGCTTCCGCGACCGGGTGATGTTCCCGATACGCGACAGCCGCGGGCGCATCATCGCCTTTGGCGGCCGGGTTCTGGGCGACGACAAGCCCAAGTATCTCAACTCCCCGGAGACCCCGGTATTCCATAAGGGCCAGGAACTTTACGGGCTGTATGAGGCGCGCAAGCACAACCGCAACCTGGACGAGATCATCGTCGTCGAGGGCTACATGGATGTCATCGCCCTTGCCCAGCAAGGCCTGCGCAACGCCGTAGCCACACTCGGCACCGCCACCAGTGAAGAACACCTCAAGCGCCTGTTTCGCGTGGTGCCCAGCGTGCTGTTCTGCTTCGACGGCGACCAGGCCGGGCGCAAGGCCGCCTGGCGTGCCCTGGAGTCGACCCTCTCGGCACTGCAGGACGGGCGCCGCGCGCGCTTCCTGTTCCTGCCCGAAGGCGAAGACCCGGACAGCCTGGTGCGCGCAGAAGGCACCGATGCCTTCATGGCACGCATCAACCAGCACGCCCAACCGCTGGCCGACTATTTCTTCGAGCAACTGAGCGTCGAGGCCGATCCGCGCTCGCTTGAGGGCAAGGCGCACATGGCCACCCTCGCTGCACCGTTGATCGAAAAAATCCCCGGCGCCAACCTGCGTCAGTTGATGCGCAACCGCCTGAAGGAAATCACCGGCCTCGACCCTCAACAGGTCGAGCAGTTGGCCCAGCAGGCGCCTGCCAGCAACAGCGTGCCGGACTACGACCCGGGCTACGACTACGATGCCATGGCCAGCTACACCCCCGACTATGGCGACATGCCGCAGCACGACTACGCCCCGGCGCAGCAGGAGCAGCAGTGGAAGCCAAACAAGGGGGGCGGCAAGAAGCCGTGGAGTGACAAACCCTGGGACAAGAACCGCAAAGGAGGCAAGCCGTGGCAGCAGCGTGATGACGCCCCGCCACGCACGCCAGCACCGGTGGAGCCCCCGACCCTTGCGGCCTTGCGCACACTGCTGCACCACCCGCTGCTGGCCGGCAAAGTCGAGGACGCCAGCCACTTTGCCGACGAAGAGCACCTCTACAGCCAGCTGCTGGTGGCACTGATCGAGGCCGCGCAAAAAAATCCTGGGCTAAGCTCAATGCAGCTGATCGCACGCTGGCACGGCACCGAACAGGGCCGCTTGCTGCGAGCCTTGGCGGAAAAGGAATGGCTGATCGTAGCCGACAACCTTGAACAACAGTTTTTCGACACTATAACTAGCTTGTCCGCCCGCCAACGCGAGCGCAGCCTGGAACATCTGCTCAGGAAAGCACGTCAAAGCGAGTTGAGCAGCGAGGAAAAATCTCAGCTTCTCGCCCTGCTGAGCCGGAATGTTCCCGCACAAACGCCGACCTCATCTGGCGCGTGAGGCCCATGCTCGGGTATAATCCTCGGCTTGTTTTTTGCCCGCCAAGACCTTCAGTGGATAGGGTGTTATGTCCGGAAAAGCGCAACAGCAGTCTCGTATCAAAGAGTTGATCACCCGCGGTCGTGAGCAGGGCTACCTGACTTACGCGGAGGTCAACGACCACCTGCCTGAGGATATTTCAGATCCTGAACAGGTGGAAGACATCATCCGCATGATCAACGACATGGGGATCAACGTATTCGAGAGTGCTCCGGATGCGGATGCCCTTCTGTTGGCGGAAGCCGACACCGACGAAGCCGCGGCCGAAGAAGCCGCTGCTGCGTTGGCGGCCGTTGAAACCGATATCGGCCGCACGACCGACCCAGTGCGCATGTATATGCGCGAAATGGGTACCGTCGAGCTCCTGACCCGCGAAGGCGAAATCGAAATCGCCAAGCGTATCGAGGAAGGCATCCGTGAAGTGATGGGCGCTATCGCCCACTTCCCGGGCACTGTTGACTACATCCTCAGTGAATACGATCGCGTGACCACCGAAGGTGGCCGTCTGTCCGACGTTCTCAGCGGTTACATCGACCCTGACGACAATATCGCCGCGCCGACCGAAGAAGTGCCGATCCCTGGCGCCAAGGCCGCAGCCGCGAAGGAAGAGGCCGACGACGAGGAAGAAAGCGACGACAGCAGTGACGATGAGGAAGAGACCGAAAGCGGTCCGGACCCCGTCGTTGCCGCCCAGCGTTTCGGCGCGGTATCGGATCAGCTCGCCATCACCCTCAAGGTGCTGAAAAAGCATGGCCGCAGCCACGCCGAGAGCATTGGCGCAATGCAGGCCCTGGCCGATCTGTTCATGCCGATCAAGCTGGTGCCCAAGCAGTTCGACGTACTGGTCGAGCGCGTTCGTGATGCCCTGGCCCGTCTGCGTCAGCAAGAGCGTGCCATCATGCAACTGTGCGTACGTGATGCGCGCATGCCGCGTGCCGACTTCCTGCGCCTGTTCCCGAGCAACGAGACCGACCAGACCTGGAGCGGTGACCTGGCCAAGCGCAACACCAAATGGGCTGCTGCCCTGGGTGAAAAGGACGCCGCCATCGTTGCCTGCCAGCAAAAGTTGATCGACCTTGAGACCGAGACCGGCCTGACCGTTGCCGAGATCAAGGACATCAACCGCCGCATGTCCATCGGTGAGGCCAAGGCCCGCCGCGCCAAGAAAGAAATGGTCGAGGCGAACCTGCGTCTGGTGATCTCCATCGCCAAGAAGTACACCAACCGCGGCCTGCAGTTCCTCGACCTGATTCAGGAAGGCAACATCGGCCTGATGAAAGCGGTGGACAAGTTCGAATACCGTCGCGGTTACAAGTTCTCGACCTACGCCACCTGGTGGATTCGTCAGGCCATTACCCGCTCGATCGCCGACCAGGCACGCACCATCCGTATCCCGGTGCACATGATCGAGACGATCAACAAGCTCAACCGTATTTCCCGGCAGATGCTGCAGGAAATGGGTCGCGAACCGACCCCGGAAGAGCTCGGTGAGCGCATGGAGATGCCTGAGGACAAGATCCGCAAGGTCCTGAAGATCGCCAAAGAGCCGATCTCCATGGAAACCCCGATCGGTGACGATGAAGATTCGCACCTGGGCGACTTCATCGAGGACTCGACCATGCAGTCCCCGATCGACGTGGCCACGGTCGAAAGCCTCAAGGAAGCGACCCGTGACGTGCTTTCGGGCCTGACCGCACGCGAAGCCAAGGTGCTGCGCATGCGTTTCGGTATCGACATGAACACCGACCACACCCTCGAAGAAGTGGGTAAGCAGTTCGACGTGACCCGTGAACGGATCCGTCAGATCGAAGCGAAAGCGTTGCGCAAATTGCGCCACCCTACGCGCAGCGAGCACCTGCGATCCTTCCTCGACGAGTGATGACGAACCCCGGCCCAGGCCGGGGTTTTTCTTATGTGACAAAAGGTCGTGGCAAGTAGCTACCCTTCACGGTGAATGCCCGTCTACACTCGAATTCAGACCACCTGAATACGAGGCTGCCATGCCGCCAATGCCGGCCATTCTGTTGCTGCTCCTGATCCTGTGGAACACAACGGCCGGCGCCCTGACCCTGACAGACGAGGAAAAAACCTGGCTCACTGCCCACCCGCAGTTGAAGCTAGGCGTCGACGCCTCCTGGCCACCGTTCGAATTTCGTGACCAGGAAGGCCGGTACCAGGGATTGGCCGCCGATTACATCGCCATGCTTCAGGAACGCCTGGGCGTGGCATTCAAACCGGTCGAACCCAGCACCTGGACCGAGGTGCTTCAACAGGCGCGCGAAAGCCGCATCGACCTTTTACCCGGCGTCATGTCAACTCCCGAACGCCAGGGCTATCTGGCCTTCACCCGCCCTTATCTGGATTTCCCCATCGTCATCCTGGCCCATGAAGGCGGCCAGCAACCCCGCACACTGAAAGACCTTTACGGCCTGAAAATCGCCGTGGTGGAAAATTACGCTCCACATGAGCTGCTGCGTACCCACCATCCCGATCTCAACCTGGTCGCCATGCCCAATGTAAGCTCGACCTTGCAGGCCCTGGCCACCGATGAGGTGGATGCCGTGGTCGGCGACCTCGCCTCGAGCATCTGGAGCCTGCGCCAGCTTAAACTGGACGGCCTTTATGTCAGCGGCGAAACGCCCTACCGCTATCAGTTGGCCATGGCCGCACCGCGTGACAAGAAGGTCTTGATCGGCATCCTCGACAAGGTCATGGCCGACATGTCGAGTGACGAGATCAGGCAGATTCAGCAACGCTGGGTCGGCAATGTGGTCGATCAACGCACGTTCTGGCACGACATGCTCATGTACGGCCTGCCCGCCGTACTTTTGCTGATCGCCATTCTGGCCGTGGTGATCCGCATCAACCGCCGCCTCAGCTCGGAAATATCCAGGCGCATCGCCCTGGAACAGGAACTGCGCAGCAGCGAGTACCACTACCGTGGGCTGATCGAAAGCCTCTCAGCTATAGCCTGGGAAGCTGACGCCAATGACTTCACCTATAGCTACGTCTCACCCCATGCCGAAGACCTGCTTGGCTACCCCTTGCACGAATGGCTCAAACCGGGCTTCTGGCGCAGCATCCTGCACCCGGAGGATGCACTCTGGGCCCAGGCCTACTGCGAAAGTGAAACCGCAGCCGGGCGCGACCACAGCCTCGATTACAGGGTGATGCGTGCCGATGGTCATTCCCTCTGGGTGCGCAATATCGTCAGCATGATCGAGCATGGCCACCGGCCTGTGATGCGCGGGCTGATGATCGACATCAGCGAAACCAAGCGCACCGAAGACGCCCTGCGCCTCTCGGAGCAGAAGTTCGCTTCGGTATTCCAGCAATGCCCCGACATCCTGTTGATTGCACGCCACAGTGATGGGTGCCTGCTGGAGGTCAACGAAGCTTTCGAAGAGCAGATCGGCCTGACCCCAGGCCAAGTGGTTGGCCGCACCGCCACAGAACTGAACTTGTGGGGTACGCAAGGTGCCGGGCCACTGCTGCTTGAACGCCTGCACCAAGGTGGCATCCGCAACCTGGAAATGAGCTTCCGGCGCAGCAATGGCCAATTGTTCACGGGCCTGACCTCTGCCGAAACCTTCGAGCTCGATGGCACCCTGGCCTTCGTCGTTGCGGTACGCGACATCAGCCAGCTGAAGGAAACCCAGCAGCAACTGCAAACCTCCGAAGAGAAATTTGCCAAGGCCTTCCACGCCTCCCCGGATGGCCTGCTGCTGTCGCGCCAGAGCGATGGCCTGCTGATGGAGGTAAATGAGGGTTTCTGCCGGCTGACCGGCTACGACCTTGACCCTGCCCTTGACCAGACGTCCTTCGACCTGGGCATCTGGGTCGACCTCAACGAACGCAAACGCCTGATCACTCAACTCACCCGTGATGGTTTCGTGCGCGATTTCAGCTGCCATATCCGCCGCAGCGACGGGCAGATCCGCCTGTGCGAACTGTCCGCACGGCCACTGCCGATTGCCGGCGTCGATTGCATGCTGACCATTGCCCGCGATATCACCGAGCGCCATTTGATGCAGGAAAAACTGCAACTTGCCGCCACCGTCTTCGAAAATACCGCCGAAGGCGTTCTGATCACCGATATCGACCAGCGCATCAGCGCGGTAAACCGTGCGTTCAGCGAAATCACCGGCTACAACGAGACTGAAGCCCTGGGCCAGACCCCGCGCCTGCTCGCCTCCGGCCAGCACGACAGCGCCTTTTACGCGGCCATGTGGCATCAGCTCACAGCAGAAGGCCATTGGCAGGGCGAGATCTACAACAAACGCAAAAATGGCGAGCTTTACCCGGGCTGGCTGACCATCAGCGCCGTGCGCAACAGCGACAGCGATATCACACACTTCGTCGCCGTGTTCGCCGATATCTCCAGCCTCAAGCATGCTCAGGCCAAACTCGATTACCAGGCCCACCACGACCCACTTACCGGCCTGCCCAACCGCGCGCTGTTCGAGAACCGCCTGCAGGCCGTGCTTACCTGCGCGCAAGCATCCAACCGCCAGGGCGCGGTGCTGTTCCTTGATCTTGATCGCTTCAAGCACATCAACGACAGCCTTGGCCATCCGGTCGGCGACCTGCTGCTCAAGGGCATCGCCCAGCGTCTCAAAGAGCAAGTGCGCGACGTCGATACCGTGGCGCGCCTGGGTGGCGACGAATTCATCATCCTGCTGCCGGGCCTGCACAAACCCAGTGATGCCAGCGCCATCGCCAACAAACTGCTGTCCTGCTTCAGCGCGCCCTTCCAGGCCGGCGAACACGAGTTTTTCACCAGTGCCAGTATCGGCATCAGCCTCTACCCTCAGGACGGCACCGACGTCGCCACGCTGATCCGCAACGCCGACGCCGCCATGTACCGCTCCAAAGCCAAAGGCCGCAACCGTGTCGAAGCCTACACCCGCGACCTCACAGCCCAGGCCAGCGAACGTATTGCCCTGGAGCACGAGCTGCGCCGGGCCATAGAGCGCAACGAAATGAGCCTGTGCTACCAGCCCAAGTTCAGCCTCAAGACCCAGACCTTGGTGGGCGCCGAAGCGTTGATCCGCTGGAGCCACCCCACCTTCGGCGAAGTGCCGCCAGAGCACTTCATCCACCTCGCCGAAGAGAACGGCACCATCCTGCAGCTCGGCGACTGGGTGCTGGAGCAGGCCTGCCGGCAGATGCACCAGTGGAAGAAGCACTACCAAGCCTTTGGCCCGCTGTCGATCAACCTCGCAGGTGCTCAGTTGCGCCACCATGGCCTGGCCAAGCGCATCGAGCAGTTGCTCAAGACCTACCAACTGAAGGCGGGCGACCTGCAGCTGGAAATTACCGAGAACTTCATCATGAGCCAGGCCGAAGAAGCCCTGGCCGTGCTCCACCAGCTAAAGCAGCTGGGCGTGCAACTGGCAATCGATGATTTCGGCACCGGTTATTCATCCCTGAGCTACCTCAAGCGCCTGCCACTCGACATCCTCAAGATCGACAAGTCGTTCATCCGCGGTTTGCCGGACGACCCGCACGATGCAGCCATCGCGCGCGCCATCATCGCACTGGGGCGCAGCATGCAACTGACCATCATTGCCGAAGGGGTGGAGAACCAGGCGCAGCAACGATTCCTGGCCACAGAGGGCTGTGAACAGATCCAAGGCTATATCGTCAGCCTGCCGCTGCCACCCGATGATTTCGCAGCGACGTTTCTTCGCATAGCACTAACCGATCTTTCGGATGGCACGCTTTCGAAACCCTCGTTATAATCCGGGCACTTACTGAGGGCCTATAGCTCAGTTGGTTAGAGCAGAGGACTCATAATCCTTTGGTCCACGGTTCGAGTCCGTGTGGGCCCACCATCTCCAAAGCCGCGCACTTGCGCGGCTTTTTTTCACCAGCAGCAACACCGTTCACTTGGAACTGGCCCTGCTCAGCCACATGTTCACTGTGGCGATTCACGAATGGGGTCTGGGCCTCAGCTTCCACCCGATATTGAACATCCGCAAACCGGGCCCAGGCAAAGGCCGCGACCGGCGCTTGTCTGCAGAAGAAGCACGCCGACTACCCCAGGCTAAAAAGACAACCGGTCCGCTGCTCAATAATTGACGTAGCGTAAGTGCCTGTTCAAGCCCCGCCCCCTGCAGCTAAACCCAAGCCAAATGTATCGAGCACCGCTATACGATCATGGGGATGTGGTTATCCGCCCGCCTACTGCCTACAGGCTCAGTTGCCGTACGATCTTGGTCATTAATCCACAGATCACGCAGCTGGTTACATCCTGGGGAAATGAGCTGGGCGGCGAATACAACCCTAAATACCGGAACTGGATTTTCTACCCTCAATCTCAGGAGGAAGTACTGATACGCCTGCAAGAGCTGGAGCGACAACCCTGATCAGGTGCGCTGATCAAGCCGAACAACCTGGCTTGAGCATTAGACATTGAGCCGAATAGCCGGCATTATCAGCTCAAACCATGAGCCGAATAAGCTCGCTAATCGGCTCACAGACTGAGCAAGCCCATGAATGACCCCTTCTGGATCTGGCAGCAGCCCGACTGGCCAATCTTCACCTGGCAAACCGAGCCACTTGCCCCACTGCTGCGCGCCTGCACTCAGGCCCAGGGGCGCTTGCTCGGCATGCTCGGCGCTGTTGGTAGTGATACCGAGGCGCAGAGCAGCCTGGATGCTCTGCTACAGAACATTGTCACCTCATCAGCTATCGAGGGTGAGCAGCTGAATGTCGGCTCGGTACGCTCCTCCCTGGCAAGGCGGTTGGGCATCAGCGATGAAGGCCGAGTCAGCATGCGCTCCGAAGGCCTGGCGGAGTTGCTGCTCGATGCTACCAGCGCACACCAGCAGCCGCTTGACCAACAGAGGTTGTATCGCTGGCATTGCTGGCTGTTCCCTAGTGAAGATAACCTGCTGGCTCCCCGGTTACGGGTTGGCACGCTACGCGGCGAAGAGCCTATGCAGGTTGTTTCTGGCCGGCTCGACCGCCCTACCGTGCATTTTGAAGCCCCTCCGCGCGCGGGGTTAGAAGAACAGCTCGCAGATTTCCTTGCCTGGTTCGAGAGCAGCCACAACGATGCCGGTCTCGACCCGTTATTACGCGCCGGCATTGCCCATTTCTGGTTCGTCACCCTACACCCATTCGATGACGGCAACGGCCGCCTTACCCGCGCCATTACAGATATGGCACTGGCCCAGGGCGAGCAGCAGGCTATCCGCTTTTACGCCATGTCGGCGAGTATCCTCGACGACCGCGCCGGCTATTACCGCATCCTCGAAGCGAGCCAGAAAGGCAGCCTAGAAATCACAGCATGGTTGCAGTGGTTTCTAGGCACATTACTCAAGAGCCTGGAGCAAGCCCTTACCCGCATAGACCGGGTACTGGCCAAGGCACGCTTTTGGCAGGCACATCGCACAAACTCGCTCCTGCCCGAACAAATCAAAGTACTCAATCGACTGCTCGAAGGCGGGGAGAAGGGCTTCGAGGCCGGTATAAGCGCTGCACAGTACCAGTCCGTGGCGCAGGTCTCCAAGGCCACCGCCACTCGGCATTTGAGCGGCCTATTAGAGAAAGGCTGCCTACGGCGCCTACCCGGCGGAGGCCGCAGTACCCGCTATCAGATCAACCAGCCCGGCAGTCGCTTCTCTGGCATCGACACCGAGTAAACCAGGACCTACACCGACATCATCCAGAAACGCTGGAGCCTGTGCGACGTGCTGCGCGAAGATGGCATCACGCGCTCAGGCATCCCGCCGTCGCGGCATGTGCCGCTGGCGCGGGTTGTAGAAGGTGCTATCGGAAGGAATGTCTTGAGTCACCAGAGACATGGCCCCGATGATTACGTTGTCGCCGATGCTGATCTGGTCAGCAATGATGCAGCTATTGGCACCGAGGCTGACGTTTTCGCCTATGCACAGCGAGTAATGGTCCAGGCCAAGGGTCTTGATGCCGACCGAGCAATTCTGCCGTATCAAAAAATTACGCCCGATGCTTACTTGGCCAGTGATCACCACACCTGGCAGATGGGCGATACGAAGGCCAGGGCCTATTTGCGCACCGATGTCGATATCCACGGCGTACTTGAGGTTGAGCCGCTGCTGCATGCCGCGGGCATATCGCCTGCTCAGGCCGCCGCGACCATCGAGGTACTGCGCCAGGCGATAGGCGAAAAGAAAGCGCAGCTTGTTGTCCTTGCGCGCTCGACGCAGCACGTTGCACAACAGACTGATACGGCGTCCGGGCTTTTTCTTGTTGGAGACCTCATGTCGCCAGCATTCCAGCAAGGTTTCGAAATTCACGACGTGGGCCCACTTGAATCAGCCACCCATGATGCCGCAATCAAGCCAGCCACGCATCAGCACTTTGTCTTGCCCTGGTCACTGCAGCCTGGCTAGGCTTGCAAGCCCACTGTAGAGACTCGCCATGTCGAATCCCCGCCAAATCGCCCTCGATGACATCGATCGCCAACTGATCGCCCTGCTGCAGATCAATGCCCGCGAAAGCGTTGCCACCCTTGCCCGCCACCTGGGTATCGCTCGCACTACCGTCAATTCGCGCCTGGCGCGCCTGGAGAAGGGCAAAGTCATCACCGGATATGGCGTACGCCTGGGCCAGCGCCTGGCCGATGGTGGCTTGCAAGCCTATGTCGGAATCAAGGTGCAACCGCGTTCCGGCAAGGAGGTCGTGCGCCGCCTGGCTGCCATGGGGCAAGTGCAGCAATTGTGCGCGGTCAGCGGCGAGTTCGATTACGTAGCCTGGCTGCGCAGCGACTCGCCAGAACAACTGGACCAGTTGCTGGACCAGATTGGCAGCGTAGAAGGCGTGGAGAAGACCACCACCTCGATCATCCTCAGCAGCAAAGTGGACCGCGGCCAGCCCGTCTAGTTGGTAGCAGTGCAGGCGCTAAGCATCAATCGTCAAAAGTATTGATACAAATGTCGTTATGACAAATAAAACGCCAATACGACGACGCTTTGCATCTTAATTACGAACACCCGTCGCCCTAAAATGACCACCAGGCATCTCCTATACTCAGGCTCCGCCCCTGCGCAGCCGCTCTGGCAAGGTCACTGCAATGAACAAGAAAAACCGCCACCCGGCCGACGGCAAGAAACCCATCACCATCTTCGGCCCGGACTTCCCGTTCGGCTTCGACGACTGGCTGGAACACCCGGCTGGGCTGGGCAGCATTCCGGCTGATCGCCACGGGGAGGAAGTCGCTATCGTCGGTGCCGGTATCGCAGGCCTGGTGGCGGCCTACGAGCTGATGAAGCTGGGGCTCAAGCCTGTGGTGTATGAGGCCTCGAAGATGGGTGGCCGACTGCGCTCGCAGGCCTTCAACGGCACCGACGGAATCATCGCCGAGCTCGGGGGCATGCGCTTTCCGGTGTCCTCCACCGCCTTCTACCACTATGTCGACAAGCTGGGCCTGGAAACCAAGCCCTTCCCCAACCCACTGACACCGGCATCCGGCAGCACGGTGATCGACCTGGAAGGCCAGACCTACTACGCCGAAACAGTCAGCGATCTGCCCAAACTGTTCCATGAAGTGGCCGATGCCTGGGCCGACGCGCTGGAAAGCGGCGCGCAGTTCGCCGATATCCAGCAGGCGATCCGCGATCGCGATGTTCCGCGCCTCAAAGCGTTGTGGAACAAGCTGGTACCGCTGTGGGACGACCGCACCTTCTACGACTTCGTCGCAACCTCGCGCTCGTTCGCCCAACTGAGCTTCCAGCACCGCGAGGTGTTCGGCCAGGTCGGCTTCGGCACAGGTGGATGGGACTCGGACTTCCCCAACTCGATGCTGGAAATCTTCCGGGTAGTGATGACCAACTGCGACGACCACCAGCACCTGATCGTCGGTGGTGTGGAGCAGGTACCACAGGGCATCTGGCGCCATGTACCGCAGCGCTGCGCCCACTGGCCCGAGGGCACCAGCCTGAGCGCGCTGCATGGCGGCGCACCGCGCACTGGGGTGAAACGCATTGCCCGCGCAGCCGACGGGCGCCTCGCCGTCACCGACAACTGGGGCGACACTCGCCATTACGGCGCCGTGCTCGCCACCTGCCAGAGCTGGTTGCTGACCACCCAGATCGATTGTGAAGAATCGCTGTTCTCGCAAAAGATGTGGATGGCCCTGGACCGCACCCGTTACATGCAGTCGTCGAAGACCTTCGTCATGGTCGATCGGCCGTTCTGGAAGGACAAAGACCCGCAAACCGGCCGCGACCTGATGAGCATGACCCTCACTGATCGGCTCACCCGCGGCACCTACCTGTTCGATAACGGCGACGACAAGCCGGGCGTGATCTGCCTGTCCTACGCCTGGATGAGCGACGCCCTGAAGATGCTCCCGCACCCCGTGGAAAAACGCGTGCAGCTGGCCTTGGATGCACTGAAGAAGATCTACCCCAAGACCGATATCGCCGGGCATATCATCGGCGACCCGATCACCATTTCCTGGGAGGCCGACCCGCACTTCCTCGGTGCCTTCAAGGGCGCACTGCCCGGCCACTACCGCTACAACCAACGGATGTACGCGCACTTCATGCAGCAGGACATGCCCATCGAGCAACGCGGGATGTTCATCGCCGGCGACGACGTATCGTGGACCCCGGCCTGGGTCGAAGGGGCGGTGCAGACGTCGCTCAATGCGGTGTGGGGTATCATGAACCACTTCGGTGGCCAGACCCATCCGGACAATCCAGGCCCGGGCGATGTGTTCGACGAAATCGGGCCAATCGCCCTGGCAGACTGAGACAAGGAGGCAGCATGCGCATCGCTCTGTTCCAGGGTGCACCCAACCCGCTGGATGTGCCCGGCAACCTGCAACGGCTGCGCCACCAGGCGCACTTGGCGGCCGAGCGTGGCGCACAGTTGCTGGTGTGTCCGGAGATGTTCCTGAGCGGCTACAACATCGGGTTGGCACAGGTAGAGCGCCTGGCACAGGCCAATGATGGCCCAGCGGCCATGGAGGTGGTGGAGATCGCCCAGGCGCATCGCATCGCCATCGTCTATGGCTACCCGGAGCGCACTGACGATGGCGCGATCTACAACAGCGTGCAACTGATCGACGCTCATGGCCGTAGCCTGTGCAACTACCGCAAGACGCACCTGTTCGGTGAGCTGGACCGCGGCATGTTCAGTGCGGGCGCCGACCACTTTCCGGTGGTCGAGCTGGAAGGCTGGAAGGTCGGGCTGCTGATCTGCTACGACATCGAGTTCCCGGAAAATGCCCGGCGCCTGGCGCTGGACGGCGCTGAGCTGATCCTGGTGCCGACCGCGAACATGGCACCGTATGATTTTGTCTGTCAGGTAACCGTGCGCTCCCGGGCCCAGGAAAACCAGTGCTACCTGGTGTATGCCAACTATTGCGGGGCCGAGGGCGAAATCCAGTACTGCGGCCAGAGCAGCATCATCGGGCCGGATGGCAGCGTGCTGGCCATGGCCGGTCGGGAGGAGTGCCAGTTGCTGGCGGACTTGGCGCAAGAGCAGGTGGTGCAGGGACGCAAAGCGTTTCCTTACCTCGCCGATCTGCGCCAGGAGTTGCATCTGCGGCGAGGCTGAGAGGGCCAACAAATTTGTTAGCATGTGTGCCTGACCCGGAGCCCCCATGCCTGATGCCACTCGCCACCTCACCTTAGCCAACGGCCTGCAGCTCACCCTGCGCCATGCCCCGCGGCTCAAGCGCTCGGCTGCGGCGCTGAAGGTCCACGCGGGCAGCCACGATGCCCCGGCAAAATGGCCAGGGCTCGCACACTTTCTCGAACATCTGTTCTTCCTTGGCACCCCCCGCTTTGCGCTGGATGACGGCCTGATGCGCTACGTCCAGACCCTCGGCGGGCAGGTCAATGCCAGCACCCGCGAACGCACCACGGATTTCTTCTTTGAAGTGCCGCCCGCAGCCTTGGCCGGCGGGCTGCACCGCCTTTGCCAGATGCTCGCCGAACCAGACCTGGGTCGCGAGCGCCAGCGCCGCGAGCGTGAAGTGATCCATGCCGAATTCATCGCGTGGTCGCGCAACCCGCAGGCACAGCAGCGCTTGGCCCTGCTGCAGTCAGTGTCGGCTGGCCATCCGCTAGGCGGTTTTCATGCAGGCAACCGGTATACCTTGGCGTTGCAGGACCCCGCCTTTCAGCGAGCGCTCACAGATTTCCATCAACGCTATTACCAAGGCGGCCAGATCACCTTGAGCCTGTGTGGGCCGCAACCGCTGGATGAGCTCGAACAGCTTGGCAGGCACTACGCCGGTGCGTTTGCGTGTGGCGAACGCAGGCCACAAACACCGCCACCGGCCCTGTCGAGCACCAGCACTGGCCTGGTCTTCACCCATGAAAACCTGCCCCCTGGTGCCGAACGGGCATTGGAGCTGCTGATTGCCGGCTTGAGCGACAGCAGGCCGGGCACCTGGCTGGCTGCACTACACCAGCGCGGCTGGCTGCAAGCGCTCAAGGCTGAAATGCTCTATGCCTTCGCCGGGCAGATGCTCTGGCACATCGAGCTCGAACTCAGCAAAGACGCCTGTGCAGAAGAAGCTCACGCCCTGCTGCACGGATGGTTCGGCTTCATCCGGCAGTGCGATCCGGCGCACCTGAACGCCGAATTCGGCCTTTTGCAACAGAGCCGCGAACGCAACGCCAGCCCCCTCGATCTGGCCCGCCGCGACAGCGCAGGCCAGCCATTGGCGGCACTTGATGCACAGGCACTCTGCGCATTTCAGGCACTGCTCGAAGGCCTGCCATCGCGCAAGCATGGCCAATGGCAGTTGCCAGCCGCCGAACCCTTGCTGCTTCCCGGCTTGCCCCCCACGCAAATGCCGCAATTGCCTGCAGCGCTGACGGTCAATCAGCAACTGCCAGCGGCGCGCCAATACGGGGCAGTTCATCTGCGCTGGCAAGTGCCTTCAGCCCTGCGCCAGCGCCTCTATGCTGTGCTGGAACGCGCCCTGCAGCCGCTACAGGCACGCTGCGAGCGTGCCGCTGTGCAACTGCAGTTCAGTGCCGCAGGCGAATATTGGCAGCTGCGTTGCACTGGCCTGCCCGCAGCGGTCATAAAAGCCGTCGAACTCGCCATCGCGTGTTTGCGTTCGCCCGCTGCTGACTGGGATCCGCCTACACAACAGCCCCCCTTGCTGATCCCGATCAGGGCCCTGCTCAACCAACTGCCAGAGGCACTCACAGGCGCAGTACCAACGCCCGAGCCAACCAGGGCGATCAATCAACAGGCACTCGATGATGCATGGCAGCACAGCCGGTGGCATGGCCTGGCGGTGGGGTTCGATACAACTGCCCTGCAAGCCCTGAGCGCAGCCTTGCAAGGCTGCCCCGGTCAGTTCGGCATGCCCGTACCGCCGCCCGCCTGGCACGGCCGGCGCTGGCACCACGCCAAGGTGCCGGGCAGCGAGCCCGCACTGCTGTTGTTCTGCCCCGTGCCTGCGCACCAGCAGGCCTGCGGCCGGCTTCTCGCCCAGTTGCTGCAAGGGCCTGTGTACCAAAAGTTACGTGTGGAATTGCAGCTGGGTTACGCCGTATTCAGTACCTTTCGTCAGGTGGAGGGCATCGGCGGGCTGCTGTTCGGCGTGCAATCACCCCACGCCACCCACGCTGAGATCCTCGGTCACCTGCTCACCCTTCTGCGCCAGGGGGTACGCCTGGACGCTGCTGCACGCCAGAGGTTGGCGGAACAGTTCGACGAGCCAGCCATGGCCAACGCGGACCTCGCCGATTGGGCATGGCAGACACACTTGGCTACACTACCCGGCGATCTCCCCGCATTAAGCGCGGCTATCCTGAAGACGCAACAAGCACATCTGGACGATTTGCTGGGTGGCCTGCTCGCAGCCGATTCACCCTTGATCTGCCTGGCCAATGGGCCTGCACCAGAGGGGGCCTGGCTCTGACCCGGAATCCATTGTTACGTATACCGCAAGGGCGCTTTTCGAAGAATTAACCTTTCGGTACATGATTTTCTTGTAAGATAACGCTATCTCAGCCGCCGGAACCTTCGGCGCGAGGCGACGCCAAACAAATAGCTGAACCCTCTACCCTGACCCGGAAGGAGCAAAAACCATGTGGACCAAACCTGCATACACTGACCTGCGTATCGGCTTCGAAGTGACCATGTACTTCGCCAGCCGCTAAGCATTGCCTGCGTCTCAACGCCTCGGCCAGCCGGGGCGTTGTCGTTTTTCAGGCTACGGTTCTTCGCACAGTTCGGATAGAGAGCAACCATGTACATCCAGATTCTCGGTTCCGCCGCCGGCGGCGGTTTTCCGCAGTGGAACTGCAACTGCGTCAACTGCAAGGGCTATCGCGATGGCAGCCTGCGCGCCTCGGCACGTACCCAGTCGTCGATAGCCCTGTCCGACGACGGTGTTCACTGGATCCTGTGCAACGCCTCACCCGACATCCGTGCTCAGCTGCAGGCGTTCGCGCCAATGCAGCCGGCCCGTGCCCTGCGCGACACCGGCATCAACGCCATCGTCCTGCTCGACAGCCAGATCGACCACACCACCGGCCTGCTCAGTCTGCGCGAAGGCTGCCCGCATCAGGTCTGGTGCACCGACATGGTCCATCAGGACCTCACCACCGGCTTCCCGCTGTTCAACATGCTCAGCCACTGGAACGGTGGCCTGCAGTGGAACCGTATCGAGCTCGAGGGCAGCTTCGTCATCCCGGCCTGCCCTCGTCTCAAGTTCACCCCTTTCCCGCTGCGCAGCGCCGCACCGCCTTACTCCCCGCACCGCTTCGACCCCCACCCGGGCGACAACCTGGGGCTGCTGGTGGAAGACACCCGCACCGGCGGCAAGCTGTTCTACGCGCCCGGCCTGGGCCAGGTCGACGACAAACTGCTGGCGATGATGCGTGACGCTGACTGCCTGCTGGTCGACGGCACGCTGTGGGAGGATGATGAAATGCAGCGCCGCGGGGTCGGTACCCGTACTGGCCGCGAAATGGGCCACCTGGCGCAGAATGGTCCCGGCGGCATGCTCGAGGTGCTGGACGGCTTCCCAAGCCAGCGCAAGGTACTTATCCACATCAACAACACCAACCCGATTCTGGACGAAGACTCCCCCGAACGCGCCGAGGTCCAGCGCCGAGGGGTAGAAGTCGCCTTCGACGGCATGAGCATCGAGTTGTAAGGAGGCCCGATGAGCGAAGCACTGCCACTGTCGCCTGCCGAATTCGAGCAGGCTCTGCGCGCCAAGGGCGCCTACTACCATATTCATCACCCCTACCACGTGGCGATGTACGAAGGGCGCGCTACCCGCGAACAGATTCAGGGCTGGGTGGCCAACCGCTTCTACTACCAGGTGAACATCCCGATGAAGGATGCCGCGATCCTGGCCAACTGCCCGGACCGTGAAGTGCGCCGTGAGTGGATCCAGCGCTTGCTCGACCACGACGGCGCCCCGGGCGAAGACGGTGGTATCGAAGCCTGGCTGCGCCTGGGTCAGGCTGTGGGGCTCGACCCGGACCAGCTGCGCTCCCAAGCGCTGGTGCTGCCAGGTGTGCGCTTCGCCGTCGACGCGTACGTGAACTTCGCCCGCCGTGCCAGCTGGCAGGAAGCGGCCAGCAGCTCGCTGACCGAACTGTTCGCCCCGCAGATCCATCAGTCGCGCCTGGACAGCTGGCCGCAACACTACCCGTGGATCGATCCTGCCGGCTACGAGTACTTCCGCACCCGCCTGGGCCAGGCCCGGCGCGATGTCGAACACGGCCTGACGATCACCTTGCAGCACTACACCACCCGGGCGGCCCAGGAGCGTATGCTGGAAATCCTGCAGTTCAAGCTGGATATTCTCTGGAGCATGCTCGATGCCATGAGCATGGCCTATGAGCTGCACCGCCCGCCGTATCACACCGTCACCCAGCAACGGGTATGGCACAAGGGGATTGCCCTATGAGTTTCGACCGCAAACAAGTGCCGAACTGGCGCCCCGGTTATCGTTTCCAGTACGAACCGGCGCAGAAAGGCCATGTGCTGCTCTACCCTGAGGGCATGATCAAGCTCAATGACAGCGCCTCCCTCATTGGTGGCCTGATCGACGGCAAACGTGACGTGAACGCGATCATCACCGAGCTCGAACAGCAATTTCCTGGTGTGCCCGAAGTCGCTGATGACATCGAGCAATTCATGGAGGTGGCCCGTGGCGAACACTGGATCACCCTCGCCTGAGGTACCGGTCGGCCTGCCGCTGTGGCTGCTGGCCGAACTGACCTATCGCTGCCCGCTGCAGTGCCCGTACTGCTCGAACCCGCTCGACTTCGCCGAACAGGGTAAGGAGCTGACGACCGCACAGTGGTTCAAGGTAATGGCCGAAGCCCGTGAAATGGGCGCTGCGCAGATCGGTTTTTCCGGTGGCGAACCGCTGGTGCGCCAGGACCTCGCCGAACTGATCGGCGAAGCGCGCCAGTTGGGTTACTACACCAACCTGATCACCTCCGGCATCGGCCTGACCGAGGCCCGTATCGCCAACTTCAAGGAAGCCGGTCTGGACCACATCCAGATCAGTTTCCAGGCCAGCGACGAACAGGTGAACAATCTGCTGGCAGGGTCGAAAAAGGCCTTCGCCCAAAAGCTGGAGATGGCCCGTGCGGTGAAAGCCCATGGCTATCCGATGGTGCTCAACTTCGTCACCCACCGGCACAACATCGACAAGATCGACCGCATCATCGAGCTGTGCGTGGCGCTGGAGGCCGATTTCGTCGAGCTTGCCACCTGCCAGTTCTATGGCTGGGCGCACCTCAACCGCTTGGGCCTGTTGCCGACCCGTGAGCAACTTGAACGCGCTGAACGGATCACCAACGAGTACCGTGCGAAGCTCAAGGCCGAGGGCAACCCGTGCAAGCTGATCTTCGTCACGCCGGACTACTACGAGGAACGCCCCAAGGCCTGCATGAATGGCTGGGGCAGCCTGTTTCTGACCATCACGCCGGACGGCACTGCCCTGCCCTGTCATGGCGCCCGTCAGCTACCGGTGCAGTTCCCAAATGTTCGTGATCACGACCTCAGGCACATCTGGTACGACTCGTTCGGCTTCAACCGTTTCCGTGGTTATGACTGGATGCCCGAACCCTGCCGTTCGTGCGACGAGAAAGAAAAGGACTTCGGCGGCTGCCGCTGCCAGGCCTTCATGCTCACCGGCGACGCCAGCAACGCCGACCCGGTGTGCGCCAAGTCGGCCGACCACGGCATCATCCTCAAAGCCCGCGAGGAGGCAGAAACAGCCGACCTTGCCATTGAACAGATGACCTTCCGCAATGATCGAAACTCCCGTGTCATCGCCCGCGGCTGAATTCAGTGCGGCCCAGGCGGTTGCCGCCGGCACCGACTTCACGGAACTCAAAGTCACTGCCGACGGGTTGTTCTGGATCGAATTCCGCCCGGCCGATGGTGCTTGCCGCATCTGGCACTGGCTTTACCACCAGGCACGCTGCCTGACCCCGGATGGCTTCAGCGTGCGCAGCCGGGTATACGAGTATGGCGGTGGCAGCTTCTGCCTGGGTGGCGACGGGCTGGTGTTCGTCAACGAAAAGGACCAACAGGTCTACACCCAGCCGCTGGACGACCTGCCACCGCGCGCGCTGACTCAGGATGCCAGCTGCCGCTACGGCGATGTGCAGTGGCACGCTGGCCAGGTGCTGGCCGTCGAGGAGCGGCATGCCGATCAGGTAGAGCATCGCCTGGTGGCGCTGGATGAATGCAGCCGCGAGGTGCTGGCCGAAGGCGCCGATTTCTATGCCTCACCCACGGTGAGTGCCGATGGCCAACGCCTGGCATGGGTCGAATGGGACCGCCCGGCACAGCCTTGGACCGTCACCCGGCTGATGTGTCGCACCCGGGATGCCAGCGGCCACTGGGGCCCGGTGCAGTGTGTAGCCGCTGCTGACGAATCGCTGCAACAGCCGCGCTTCGATGCCGAAGGCCGTTTGTACTGCCTGTCCGACCGCAACGGCTTCTGGCAGCCCTGGGGTGAGGTCGAGGGCCACTGGCAGGCGTTGCCTGCCGCGCTTGCGGACCACGCTGCCGCGCCTTGGCAGCTTGGCACCTGTACCTGGCTGGCGCTGGGGCCGCAAAGCTATCTGGCCAGCTGGTTCAAAGACGGCTTCGGGCAATTGGGGCTGCGGGCTGAGGATGGCCACATGGCGCGTTACGCCAGTGCCTACACACGCTTTCGCAGCCTGGCCATGGACAGCGAGCACCTGTATGCCATTGCCGCCTCGCCCATCAGCTCGCCGGCTGTGATTGCCATTGACCGCCGCCACCACGAGGTGCGCGTACTGGCCGGTGGTGCCGAAATCCTGCCGGCAGAACAGGTCAGCCTGCCGCAGCCTTTCCACTATGGCAGTGACGGCGAACAGGCCCATGGTTTCTTCTACCCGCCATCGCAGTCGCAGGGCGCCGCACCGCTGGTGGTGTTCATCCATGGCGGGCCGACCTCAGCCTGCTATCCCGTGCTGGACCCACGCATCCAGTACTGGACCCAACGCGGCTTTGCCGTGGCCGACCTGAACTACCGGGGCAGCACCGGCTATGGCCGGGAATACCGCCAGGCACTGCACCTGCGTTGGGGTGAGAGCGATGTGGCCGATGCTTGCGCGGCGGTCGAATACCTGGCCGCTCAGGGCTTGGTCGACAAGCACAAGGCGTTCATCCGCGGCGGCAGCGCGGGGGGCTACACCACGCTGTGCGCCTTGGCGTTCCATGACGTGTTCCGCGCCGGCGCCAGCCTCTATGGGGTCAGCGACCCGCTAGCCCTGGGCCGTGCCACGCACAAGTTCGAAGGGGATTACCTGGACTGGCTGATCGGCGACCCGCAGCAGGATGCCGAGCGCTATCGCCAACGCACCCCACTGCTGCATGCCGAGCAGATCAACGTGCCGGTGATTTTCTTTCAGGGTGAACTGGATGCTGTGGTGGTGCCGGAGCAGACCCGAGAAATGCTCGCAGCGCTCAAGGCCAAGGGTATTCAGGCAGAGGGGCATTTCTATGCCCTCGAACGGCACGGCTTCCGGCAGGCGGATAACCTGGCGCATGCGCTGGAACAGGAGTGGCTGTTCTTTAGCAACGTGATCAACCATCAACAGGATAAAAGTTGAGAGCACATTGCACTCGGCAACACCTCAATTACCTGGCAATTTTGTCAGTAGACGTGTTTTGGTTCTGGTCCTAACTTCGCAGTAATCGCGCCGTCCTTGACCTGTATGAATGCGCTTTCAGGGCGGCGGTTACTGTAAATGGACACCGGGCCGCCATGATGGAAAACGACGAACACGAAGCACCTATCAAAGATCAAAAATATGACCGACCGCACTTTGCCATGCGGGCATGGGCGCTATTACGGCAATGGTCATCGCCGGACAAAAACCAGGGTGCAACCCTTGAAAAGCACCAGCCGGAGGTTAAAGAGGAAAGCTGCACACACAGCGCCCCTGATAACTTTCTGATGTGGGTCGGGTCAACCACCCCCCTCGATCGCACCCAGGAAGATGAGCAGAAAGCGCCCAATGACCTCTTCAGAATGGTAGAGACAGGTGGTTCCGACACAGGTGCCAGCCTCAAGGTGGTACACGACACGGAGCGAGGTAAAGTCTGGCTGTTTGACAAACCGGCCCACTCGACAAACTATCGGTGCGAGTCCAACTCCATCAAAGTCAATGTGGCACCCTACGAAGTTTATGAAGGCTGGAAGGATAACCAGATTTACGACTTCTGTTGGAGCAGCAAGTTTCCGGAAGTCGACAACGCCCCCTATGGCGACTATGTGATCTTTCAGTGGAAGTCCGAGGGCAGCAACGTATACCCTTTTTTCATGAAGGTGCAGGCCGGCCGTTTTGAAATGACGCACTACAACACCCGGCTTGATGGTGAAAAACACAAGGTGGTGTGGTGGACGCACATTGAAGCGGACACGTGGTACGACATCCGGATTCGGGTTCTGCTCTCCAGTGACCAAGATATCGGTACGGTTCAGCTATTTCTGGATAATGCCCCCCAGAAATTCACGGCCGACCGGGAAGGGAAACCCAGGCAACCCGGTGAAGAGGATCCTTACACCCTCGTATGCCAGACATTCTCCCCTGCCAGGCATTACTTGAAATGGGGCGCTTACAACACCGGATTCCCACTGAACGCGCTGAAACACTACGTCGACAAGCTCATGGTAAAACGCATTGCATAGCGAGCTTAGAAACTGATGACAGTTGCGGGGGTTGGGAGACAGGCATGTCTTCAACCCCCGGGGCCTCAGCGCTTGGCGATGATGTACACCGCGTGCACGATCCCTGGAATGTATCCCAGCAGGGTCAGCAGAATATTCAACCAGAACGCCCCGCCAAAACCCACCTGCAGAAACACGCCCAGAGGTGGCAAAAGAATAGCAATGATGATGCGAATAAGGTCCATGCGAGTTTCTCCTGAAGGGTTACATCAAAGACTAGCCGCCCGCCACAGAGGTTCCACCGGCAAAAAAAAACGCCCCGGGCCGAATGAAACAGGCCAGGGGCGATGCGCAGGAACGCCAGACGGTTCGTAAAATTCTCGGTCTTGCTATACAGCTACGCCGGTACCTCGCGACGGGCCTGCTGCTGCGCGTGCAGGCGGGCGAACGCCCGGGCCAGGCGCAACAGCATTTCATCGATGTTGCCTTTGCTCACGGTAAGCGCTGGCGAAAAACGCACCACATCCGCTTGCGGCGCATTCAGCAGCAGGCCTTCGTGCAGGGCCGCTGCCACCAGTTCGCGGGCCAGGTGTTCTTTCAGTTGCAGGGCCCACAGCAGGCCTTGCCCGCGTACTTCACCCAAGCCATAGCGCCCGGCCAGGCGGCTCAGGCCTTCGCGCAGGTGGCGGCCGTTATCCTGCACCTGGGCGAGAAAGCCAGGCTCCAGCACAGCGTCCAAAACAGCCAGGCCGGCGGCGCACATCAGGGCATTGCCGTGGTGGCTGCCTTCCAGTTCGCCAGGCGCAGCGCAGCATGCTGTGCCCCGGGCAAGCAAGGCAGCCAATGGCACACCGCCGCCCAGCCCCTTGCCTAGGGTGATGATGTCCGCGCGCACCCCATAAAGCTCCTCGGCCAGCAGCGCACCACAACGACCCATACCGGTCTGCACCTCATCGAGGATCAGCAGGATGCCCAGCTCACGGCACAGTGTTTCCACGCCCTTGAGGTACTCCTGCGTGGCAGGGATGACACCCGCCTCGCCCTGGACAGGCTCGAGCATGATTGCCACGGTGCGCGAATCCACTGCGGCGTGCAGGGCAGCAAGGTCATTGAATGGCACTTTGCTGAAGCCCGGCAGGCCGGGCTCGCAGCGGTTGCACGGCAGCGGATCGGACGCCGACAGGGCCCCCAGGCTACGGCCATGGCAGCCCTGACTGGCAGTGATGATGTGATAAGCGCCATTGCGGTGCAGTTGGCCCCACTTGCGCGCCAACTTGATCGCCCCCTCGCAGGCCTCGGCGCCGCTGTTGAGCAGATAGCCCTGATCGCTACCGGTGCGCTGGCACAAGCGGTTGACCAGCGCCAGCAAGCCACGGCTGTGGAAACCCGCCCCCGGGTTGATCAACGCCTGGGCCTGGTTGCCCAGCGCCTTGGCCACCACGCCAGGGCTGTGGCCCAGGCTGTTCACCCCGCCGCCCTGGGTAAAATCCAGGTAGGCATGCCCTTCGTGGTCCCACAACCAGGAGCCTTGGCCGCGCACGAACACTTGAGGCGCCCGCTCGGTGCCGGGCATCAGGCGCTCACGAGACAACGCCGATGCGTCTGGCACGATGACCGGCGCGCGCTTTGGCTCGACAGCCGTGGCGGGGGCCGATCGGCGTAGGTTGAACAGGTTCATGGGGGGGCTCCAGCCAGTCACCGCAGGGGGCAGCGTCCGGTCTCGGCGCCGGCGCTTGATAATTTTGCCTTTCCTATCAAAAGTGTTTTTCGAACGGGGTAACAATGCGCGAATTGATCGCTGTAAGCCGCTGAAATACAGCGATAGACTAGGCTCAGGCGGCGCTAGCGGCCATTTCGTTTTTTCAGCTTTTTCGATAAGTAATACTTATGGATTTTCGCCAACTGCGTTATTTCGTCGCGGTGTATGAAGAAGGCCATGTCGGCCGCGCCGCTGAACGGCTGTCACTGTCTCAGCCGGCCCTCTCCCAGCAGATCCGCCAGCTTGAGCACAGCCTTGACCTGAGCCTTTTCGAGCGCAGCAACAAGCGCCTGCTGCCGACCCTGGCGGCTCACACCCTTTACAACCACGCCCTGCCCCTGCTCGACGGGCTGCAGCGCGCCCACGAAGCGATGCGTAACTTCAAGGGCCAATCCTTGCGCACGCTGGCCATCGGCGTGCTACAAACAGTGCGCCCGAGCCTGGTGCCGCAGTTGCTAGAGCGCTTGCGCAAGGCCCAGCCGCATCTGGTGGTACAGATCTACGAACTGTCCGGGCTGGAAATCGAACGACGCCTGCTCAACGGCAACCTTGATATCGGTATCAGCTACCTGCCGCCACGCCAGCCTGGCCTGCACGGCTTGCTGCTGTACGAAGATGAACTGCAATTGGTCATCCCTGATACCCATCCGTTGAAGGACTTCAAGAAGGTCTCTATCCGGCAAGCGGCTGAACTGCCGATGCTGATGCTTGGCGAGGAGTTCCAGGTCCGCCAGATCTGGAAGCAACAACTGGCCAGCCTAGGGCGCAGGCCGCAGGTTCAGGCAGAGATGAACAACATGGGCGGCATTCTCGACAGCCTGGCCCATACCGCACTGGCCACTATCCTGCCTGGCCGCGCCAAGGATGCTGCCGAAGATGACCAAGGGCTGCTGTGGAAACCCTTGAGCGAACCGCGGGTGCCGTTGAAGGTTGGCCTGGTATTTCGTGATGCGCAGCGCCAGCAAGCATCGGTTGAGTTGCTGCGTACGCTGCTGGAGGAGGAGGCCGACGCACGGCAATTGGGGGCTTCAGCGCTGGATGTGCTTGGCTGAAATACACGCGCGCAAAGAAAACCCCGCCGAAGCGGGGTTTTCCCAGACTTTTTCCCTGTGACATCCTTATCGCCCTACCGTCCTGGCAGGAAATCCTTCGTTTGTCCCTGTTCTGTCCTTTGCGCTTCCTGCGCAACGTCCATGGGGAAAGATTAGCCGTGGATCCAATCTGACACCAGTGGCGAAAAGTCACCGCGTTATGTAGGAAAATGCTTACAAGCAACGTCCATCAATAAACGCGGTGCCTACATGCCACTGCTCAGAACTGTTCGGCATCCAGCAAGTACAACGACTCGCTCCCCGCCTTTACCGAAGCCACCAACGAATCCACCCGCGGCAGAAGCCTGGCGAAGTAGAACCGCGCTGTGCCCAGCTTGGCCGAGTAGAACGCCTCATCGCCCTCGCCCGCCTTGGCCGCACGCGCCATCAACGCCCACATGTAGGCATAGGCGACATAGCCAAAGGCATGCAGGTACTCGACCGATGCGGCACCGATTTCATTCGGGTTGCCTTTGGCCCGCTCCAGTACCCACTCGGTCAGCCCGTCGAGTTGATCGAGGTAGGCACCCAGCGGCTTGGCGAACTCATCCTGGTCAGCCCCCGCACTGGCGATGAACTGGCGAATTTCCTCAGAGAACAGCTTGTAGTAAGCACCACCACTGGCCACCACCTTGCGCCCCATCAGGTCCAGGGCCTGAATGCCGTTGGTGCCTTCGTAGATCTGGGTAATGCGTACATCGCGAACCAGTTGCTCCTGGCCCCACTCACGAATGTAGCCATGCCCACCGAACACCTGCTGGCCATGCACCGCGCACTCCAGGCCCAGATCGGTGAGGAACGCCTTGGCGACCGGGGTCAACAGTGCCACCAGCTCTTCACTGCGTTTGCGCGTACCCGGCTCTTCGCTGTACTTGGCGCTGTCCAACTGCATTGCCACGTACGTCGAGAAGGCGCGGCCACCTTCGATCAGCGCTTTCATGGTCAGCAGCATGCGGCGCACGTCCGGGTGGACGATAATCGGGTCGGCCGCCTTGTCCTTGGCCTGCGGGCCGGTAGGGGCGCGGCTCTGCAAACGGTCGCGGGCATACTCGACGGCATTCTGGTAGGAACGTTCCGCCGTGGCCAAGCCCTGAATGCCCACGCCCAGGCGCTCGTAGTTCATCATGGTGAACATCGCCGCCAGGCCTTTGTTCGGCTCACCGACGAGGTAACCTACGGCTTCATCGAAGTTCATCACGCACGTGGCCGAGGCCTGGATACCCATCTTGTGCTCGATCGAGCCACAGGTAGCCGGGTTGCGCGCCCCGAGGCTGCCGTCATCGTTGACCAGGAACTTGGGCACCAGGAACAGCGAGATACCTTTAGGCCCCGCCGGTGCGTCCGGCAGCTTGGCCAGCACGAGGTGGATGATGTTTTCGGTCAGGTCGTGTTCGCCGCCGGTGATGAAGATCTTCGTGCCGCTGACCTTGTAGCTGCCATCGGCCTGGGGCTCGGCCTTGGTACGGATGATGCCGAGGTCGGTACCGGCATGGGGCTCGGTGAGGCACATGGAGCCTGCCCACACGCCGGAATACATGTTCGGCAAGTACTTTTCCTTGAGCGCTTCGCTGGCGTGGGCGTTGATCGACAGGCAGGCACCAGCGGTCAGCATGGGGTACAGGCCAAACGCCAGGCTCGAAGCGTTGACCATTTCCTCAACCTGGGCGGAAATCGCCTTGGGCATGCCCATGCCACCGTACTGGGGATCGCCGCCCACACCTACCCAGCCGCCCTCGGCGTAAGTGTTGTAGGCCTCGATGAAGCCAGCTGGGGTACTTACCGCACCGTTTTCCCAGTGACAGCCTTCTTCGTCAGCCGCGCGGCTGAGCGGCGCGATGGACTTGCTGGTGACCTTGCCTGCTTCTTCCAGAACGGCGAGTGCGGTTTGCGCATCGACCGTTTCGGCCAGCTCAGGCAGTTGCGCCCACAGCTCTGCCACATTGAAGACTTCATTCAGAACGAAGCGCATGTCGCGCAGCGGCGCTTTATATTCAGCCATGACAACCTCTCGCGGGTAGGGTCGGGGCGGTCTCGAAGGACCGCAGCACGGGATTGAATCCAGTGTAACCGAACAACTTTTGCGAGACATAGGGTCATCACGCGACCATATAGTCAATTACAGTCACGCAGTACGAACGGCCCCGCGTCGTGATTGCTGGCCATAAACCATGACACAGTTGCGGCCGGCACCTTTGGCGCTGTAAAGCGCCTGGTCGGCGGACTTCAGTACCTCTTCGGGGTTGCGATGCTCCATCAGGCGTTCAGCGACGCCGATACTGATGGTCACCGATACCGTGCCTGCACCACTGCCGCTGCGGCGTTGTCGCCCGGCGGAATCATCCTGCGGCCGGTTGTTCTGGTCACGAAGCTGCATCGTGTAGTTGGCGATCATTTCCCGCACAGCTTCCACATGCGGCACGCACTCCTCGGCGGTCTTGCCGGCGAACACCAGGGCAAACTCCTCGCCGCCGTAGCGGTAGGCGCGCCCGCCACCGGTGACCTTCGACAGCCGGCTCGCGACCAGGCGCAATACCTGGTCACCGACATCGTGGCCGTGGGTGTCGTTGAATTTCTTGAAGTGATCGACGTCGGTCATGGCAATCACGTAATTGCGCCCCAGGCGCTGCATGCGTTCGTTCAATGCACGCCGCCCGGGCAGGCCGGTCAGCTCGTCACGGAAGGCCATCTGGTAGGCCTCGTGAGAAACCGCCGCAGCGATCATCAACATCACCTGGCTGCACATGATGTTCAGGGTGAACGGCAGGATGAACGTCTTGGGCAGCATCCAGAAGATACCGATCAGCCCGATGATCTGAGCTGCATGCAGGGGCCTTGGCTCACGCAGGTATTGCACCACCAGCAGGATGAAAACACCCATGAACAACGGGTAGACCATCTGAATCAGGCTCATCCACTGCCCATGCAGTGACGGCCAGCGTATTTCCGCCAACCAGGCCAGCAAAGCCTGGGGAAAGCTTTGCTCCAGCGCCACGGCCACGCTACCTACAGCGAACAGCACCGCGAACCGGGCAAGCAGGTCCTGGGCCAGGTGGGTGCGCTCCTGCCAGGCGCCAAACAGCCCGAACAATGCAGGCAGAAGCAGGCAGACCAGATGGAAGATCACCGCTGCGTCCTCGCGCACACGGCCGTTGTCACGGTAGTAGTCGGTCTGGGTATCGAGCAGGAAATAGGCGATGTAGACCGTGACCATCAAGAACAGCTCGCGCTGGCGACGGTAAACCGCACAGTAAGCGCCGCCCAGCAGCAGCACCAAGGTAGGCAGGACGTTGAACAGTGATGTGAAGAAGACGCTGAGGTCTCTTACGTAAGCCGCCGCAAGCCCTGCCAGCAAGAGGATCAGTGAAGGCAGGAAGTGGCTTGCGCGTACAGCGTTTAAACGAAACAAGGGTAATCTCCGACCCGGCAGATCAATAATGGCATTGTGCCCTTACTTCATCGGCAGCGCACATGAATAGATGAATGCACGGGGGTTAACGGCAGCAGGGGCGGAGGGCTTGAGCTTTTCTTGTAACCGGATCTTGGGGCGCGCAGCGGCCCCCGGAAATAAAAAAACCCGCCTGCCGGTCAAGGCAAGCGGGTTTTTGTGAAGCCTTGCGGCTTAGTAGGACAGGCCGAAGTGCTCTTCGTCCATCGCCATCAGGTTGTTGGCACCGGACAGCATGGTCGCCACATGGGTGCGAGTACGCGGCAGGATACGCTGGAAGTAGAAGCGCGCCGTCTGCAGCTTGGCGGTGTAGAAGGCCTCTTCCGAAGTGCCGGCAGCCAGCTTCTCGGCAGCCAGGCGTGCCATGTCGGCCCAGAAGTACGCCAGGCACGCATAACCGGAGTACATCAGGTAATCAACCGAGGCAGCGCCTACTTCTTCGCGGTCCTTCATGGCAGCCATGCCCACTTTCATGGTCAGCTCACCCCATTCCTTGTTGATCGCAGCCAGCGGCTCGACGAACTCCTTGACCGCCTCATTGCCTTCCTGCGCCTGGCAGAACTTGTGCACGATCTTGGTGAAGCCTTTGAGTGCTTCGCCCTGGGTCATCAGCACTTTGCGGCCCAGCAGGTCGAGGGCCTGGATGCCGGTGGTGCCTTCGTACAGCATGGAAATACGGCTGTCGCGCACATTCTGCTCCATGCCCCACTCGGCGATGAAGCCGTGGCCGCCGTAGATCTGCACGCCGTGGTTGGCCGCCTCGAAGCCGACTTCGGTCATGAACGCCTTGGCGATCGGGGTCAGGAACGCCAGCAGGGCGTCGGCCTTCTTGCGCTCTTCCTCGTCCTGGCTGTATTTGACGATGTCCACCTGCTTGGCGGTGAAGTAGACCATGGCGCGGTTGCCTTCGGCGAAGGCCTTCATGGTCAGCAGCATGCGGCGAACGTCCGGGTGCACGATGATCGGGTCAGCAGCCTTGTCAGGCGCTTTGGGGCCGGTCAGCGAACGCATCTGCAGGCGGTCACGGGCGTACTTCAGGCCACCCTGGAAGGCCACCTCGGCATGGGCCAGGCCTTGCAGCGCGGTGCCCAGGCGGGCAGTGTTCATGAACGTGAACATGCAGTTCAGGCCCTTGTTGGCTGGGCCGATCAAGTAGCCGGTGGCGCTGTCGAAGTTCATCACGCAGGTAGCGTTGCCGTGGATGCCCATCTTGTGCTCGATCGAGCCGCAGCTCACGCCGTTGCGCTCACCTACCCCGCCCTGCGCGTCGGGCAGGAACTTCGGCACGATGAACAGCGAGATACCTTTGGTGCCGGCCGGGGCATCCGGCAGGCGGGCCAGCACGATGTGGACGATGTTGTCGGCCATGTCGTGTTCGCCGGCAGAAATGAAGATCTTGGTGCCGGAAATGCGGTACGAGCCATCAGCTTGCGGCTCGGCCTTGGTGCGCAGCATGCCCAGGTCGGTGCCGCAGTGCGGTTCGGTCAAGCACATGGTGCCCGTCCATTCGCCCGATACCAGTTTGGTCAGGTAGGTTTCCTGCTGCTCTTCAGTACCGTGGGCAGAAATGGTGTTCATCGCACCATGGGACAGGCCGGGGTACATGCCCCACGACCAGTTCGACTCGCCCACCATCTCGCTCAACGCCAGGCCCAGCGACTCAGGCAGGCCCTGACCGCCATGAGCGACGTCATGGGCCAGGCTCGGCCAGCCGCCTTCGACGAACTGCTCGTAGGCTTGCTTGAAACCGGTCGGGGTCTTCACGCCGGACTCGCTCCAGGTGCAGCCTTCCAGGTCACCGACGCGGTTCAGCGGGGCCAGTACCTGCTCACAGAATTTCGCGCCTTCTTCGAGGATCGCGTCGACCATGTCGGGCGTTGCGTCCTGGCAACCCGGCAGGCTCTGATAGTGCGCCTCATAGCCAAGCAGCTCGTCGCGCACGAAGCGAATATCACGCAAGGGGGCTTTGTAATCAGGCATTGCGATGAACCTCTGTGATGAGTCCGGTGGGGAGACCGCTGATACCGACCAGCTCTTGCCGGCTTTCGGTCAAACAGTTGTTTGAAACTTACGTTTAGGACTGACCGATGTCAAGGAGGGACTATGGTGCCATTTACGCCGCGAAAGATGGCTTTTATGCCATCACCTTGAAAAACACCCATGACAAAGGCAGCGGGCCTGGCCGCGAAGGCGTCGGCTCAGGCAAAAAATGCAGCCTGATAAAACGCATCCGCGGGCAGGCCCGCTTTCACAAAGCACTGTGCAGGTTTGTGAATGTGTCGCCCTCAGGCGTAGGTATCGATGAACCGACCGAGCATTTCGTCGGAAGCCTTGGCGACTTTCACGCCCAGCTCCACCTCGGTCTTGCCCAGGGCCAGCTGCACTGTGCTGGTGGCAAGGTCCATCTGCTGGCTGCGGTCGACCGCACGCAGGCGCTCGGCCTGAAAATCGCTGGACTGGCTGGTGGCGGCGCGTTCGACAGAGTTGCTGGCGATCTGGCTGGCCGCCTGATCGACGCGGCTCTGCCCGCTCTGGATGGCGCTGAGGCCCGCGTAATAGGCGGAGCTACCGGTGATTTCCATGTCAAAACTCCAATGACGCTGGATGTGAACAGGCCTGATTAAAGCAGGCCTTGGCCATAAAGGCCCGTTTAAATCGCTAATGGCCCCGTGCTATCTGATAGACGTGAGGCATGGTGCTTCAGTCCAGCAAGTCCAGTTGCAGATGCTCCGCGACCGCATCGGCAGCCGCTTGCTTGAGCTTGGGCACCCGCCCCAGGCAAGGCGCCGGCAAGCGCTCGGCCAGGCTGGCGAGGTTCTCCTCAAGGCGCGATGTGCGTGGCTCGATGATATTGGCGACCCAGCCGGCCAGTTGCAGCCCGTCCCTGGCGATCGCCTCGGCGCTGAGCAAGGCGTGGTTGATGCAGCCAAGACGCACCCCGACCACCAGAATCACCGGCAACTTGAGGGCAATCGCCAGGTCGGACAGGTTGGCATGACCAGACAACGGCACGCGCCAGCCACCCGCACCTTCGACCAGGGTGAAATCTGCGCCCTGATCCAGCACGTGGCGCATGGCCTTGAGCAGGGCCGGCACCTCCAGCGTCACACCCGCTTCACGCGCCGCCACGTGCGGCGCGATGGCAGGTTCAAAGGCAAAAGGGTTGATCGCCTCATAAGGCAGTTTCAGCGTGCTCTCGTCGATCAATGCCTGAGCGTCAGCGTTGCGCAGCCCCTTCGCGGTAGCTGTGCAGCCGGACGCTACCGGCTTTGCACCCAGCGTGCTCAAGCCCTGCAGCCGAGCGGCATGCAACAGCCCGGCGGCGATGGTGGTCTTGCCGACGTCGGTATCGGTACCCGCGATGAAATAGGCCTGGCTCATTTCGCTCCTCTCACGCCGTTGGCTTGCGCAACACACCATAGACCACTTGATAGGTGGCGGGCAGCCCTTGCGGCTGGCGGAATGCTTCGTAGGCCTGCAGCAGCCCCTGCATGCGGGCACGGCCAGTCAAGCCCGACGGCCGCCCGGGATTGATGTTGTGGGCGCCAAGTGCCTTGAGCTCATGGGTCAGCCCGCGCACATGCGGGTAGTGCAGCACATGCGCCTGCTGATGCAGGCCAAGCGGCTCAAGGCCACTTGCCGCACACAGTCGCTGATAGTCCTCGAACCGGCGGAAGCGGTTGACATGCACCATGCCATCCACAGCCTGCCAACTGGCGCGCAATTCATCGAGGGTGCCGACACAAAGGCTGCTGAAGGCCAGCACACCGCCCGGGCGCAATACCCGCCGGGCTTCTTCCAGCACACTGGAGAACTGCGCGCACCACTGCACTGCCAGGCTGGAGAAAACCAGATCGACGCTGTGATCACGCAGCGGCAAGCGCTCGGCGTCGCCTGCCACATGGTAGCGAGCCCCGCCCTGCTCGCCTCGGGCATGGCGCAGCATGCCTTCGGCGATATCCACGGCCACGCCCGTCGCCAGCGTGAACCGCTCGGCCAGCACCCGGCTGAAATGCCCCGTGCCGCTGCCCAGGTCGAGCCAGCGCGATGGCGTCACTGTGCTCGGCAGCTGCTCCAGCAGGGCCACGCCCACCGCGCGCTGCAAGGCCGCCACGCTGTCGTAGCTGGCTGCCGCACGGGAGAACGAGGCCGCTACCTGGCGCTTGTCCGGCAGCGCGCCGGGCAGGGTTGGACGGGAAAGGTCAGTCATCGCCACTCTCATGCAGGAAACTCTTGATACCCGCCGCCAATTCCTGCGGATACTCCAACAGGAAAGCGTGGGAACTCTCTTCAACCAGGCCGACTTCAACGTCGGGCAACAACTCGCTCAGCGCTTTGGCCGCCTCGGGGGGGACCAACGCGTCACTGCCGGCGAACAGGTGCAGTTGCGGGCCGGCGTATGCCTGCAGCGCTTCGCGGGTATCCAGCTTTGCCAGCACTTCAAGCCCGGTGCTCAGGTACAGCGGGTCCGTCTCTGGCACGCCCACGCCCAGCTGACGCAGCAATGTGCGCGGCTGCATGGCACCTTCACTGCACAGGCTCTTGAAACGTTTGAGGGTTACGCCGGTGTGGCTGCGGCAACCGTCGCGGAAGGTCTCGAAGGTGTCATGGGCCATACCATGCGGCCAATCCGCCTGTTCCACGAAGCAGGGGTTACTGGCCAGGGTCAGCAGCCCGCAACAGTGATCGCCACGCTTGCGCGCCAGCTCACTGGCAAGCATGCCGCCCAGCGACCAGCCGCCCAGCCAGGCATCACTGGGCAGTTTGCGGTCAAGGTAATCGACCCACGCCTGTACATCGGGGTCGGCCAGCTCCGGCAGGGGCGCCAGCTCAACCTGCAGGCGCGCGTCCTGCGCACGCAGGCTGGCGGCCAGCGGCTCAAGAGCCGCAGTCCCCAGGCCCCAGCCGGGTAGAAGGATCAGTCGGTTACGCATCGGCGGCCTCCAGCTGTGGATAACAATCGGCCAATGCATTCAACAATAGCTGTACCTGCGCCTCACTGTGCGCAGCGCTCAAGGTTACCCGCAGCCGTGCACTGCCAGCAGGAACAGTAGGCGGGCGGATGGCGGTGACCAGCAGGCCACGCTCGCGCAGCATCTGTGACAGGCGCAGTGCCTGTGCGCTGTCGCCGATCAGCAGCGGCTGGATCGGGGTCGGGCTGTCCATCAGCTGCAGCCCGATCTGCGCCGCGCCCTCGCGGAACTGACGGATCAACCCGGCCAGGTGCTCACGGCGCCAGGTCTCGCGGCGCACCAGCTCCAGGCTCTTGAGCGTGGCGCACGCGAGTGCCGGCGGCTGGCTGGTGGTGTAGATGTAAGGCCGTGCGAACTGCACCAGTGCCTCGATCAAATCATCGCTGCCCGCAACGAAAGCGCCCGCGGTACCACACGCCTTGCCCAGCGTACCGATCAGCACCGGCACGTCGTCGATGCCCAGGCCGAAGTGTTCGACGATACCGCCGCCCTGGGCACCCAAGGTACCCAGGCCATGAGCGTCGTCGACCATCAACCAGGCCCCGCGCGCACGCGCCACCTCAGCCAGCGCAGGCAGGTCGGCCAGGTCACCATCCATGCTGAACACACCGTCGGTGACCACCAGGGTATTGCCGCAGGCCTTGCCCAGGCGGTTGGCCAGGCTGACGGCATCGTTGTGCAGGTAACGGTTGAAGCGGGCACCACTGAGCAAGCCGCCATCGAGCAGCGAGGCATGATTCAGGCGGTCCTGCAGCACTGTATCGCCCTGCCCCACCAGCGCGGTGATGGCCCCGAGGTTGGCCATGTAGCCTGTGGAAAACAGCAAGGCACGCGGGCGACCGGTCAATTCGGCCAGCGCCTCTTCGACCTGATGGTGCGGCGTGCTGTGGCCGACAACCAGGTGCGAGGCCCCGCCACCGACGCCCCAACGCTCGGCGCCCGCCTGCCAAGCGGCAATCACCTCAGGGTGGTTGGCCAGGCCCAGGTAGTCATTGCTGCAGAAAGCCAGCAACGGCTGGCCGTCGACCACGACGTTCGGCCCTTGCGGGCTTTGTAACAGCGGCCGCTGCCGATACAGGTCTGCAGCGCGCCGTTCGGCAAGACGCGCGGCAAGATCGAAGGCCATCTCAGGCAGACGCGGCGTTATAGAACAGCTCGCTGCTGCGTTGCTCGACCAGCGCCTGCTCGATGGCGGCCTGGTGCACTTCGTCGGCATGCTCTTCACGCGCTTCAGGCTTGATACCCAGGCGGGCGAACAGCTGCATGTCCTTGTCGGCCTGCGGGTTGGCGGTGGTCAGCAGCTTCTCGCCGTAGAAGATCGAATTGGCGCCGGCCATGAAGGCCAGGGCCTGCATCTGCTCGTTCATCTGTTCGCGGCCGGCGGACAGGCGCACATGCGACTTGGGCATCAGCAACCGCGCCACCGCCAGCATACGAATGAAGTCGAACGGATCGACATCTTCTTCCTCGGCCAACGGGGTACCGGCCACTTTGACCAGCATGTTGATCGGCACCGACTCGGGATGCTCGGGCAGGTTGGCCAACTGGATCAGCAGGCCTGCACGATCGTCGAGCGACTCGCCCATGCCGAGGATGCCACCGGAGCAGATCTTCATCCCGGCATCGCGTACGTAGGCCAAGGTCTGCAGACGCTCGCTGTAAGTGCGGGTGGTGATGATGCTGCCGTAGAACTCCGGCGAGGTATCGAGGTTGTGGTTGTAGTAATCCAGGCCTGCCTGGGCCAGCGCCTGGGTCTGGTCCTGATCGAGCTTGCCGAGGGTCATGCAGGTTTCCAGCCCCATGGCCTTGACCCCTTTGACCATTTCCAGCACGTAGGGCATGTCCTTGGCCGAGGGGTGCTTCCAGGCGGCGCCCATGCAGAAGCGGGTAGAGCCGATGGCCTTGGCCCGTGCCGCTTCTTCGAGCACCTTCTGCACCTCCATCAGCTTCTGTTTTTCCAGCCCGGTGTTGTAGTGGCCCGACTGTGGACAGTATTTGCAATCTTCCGGGCAGGCGCCGGTCTTGATCGACAGCAGCGTCGAAACCTGCACGCGGTTGGGGTCGAAATGCGCCCGGTGCACGGTTTGCGCCTGGAACAGCAGGTCGTTGAACGGTTGCTGGAACAGGGCCTTCACCTCGGCCAGGGACCAGTCGTGACGTGTTGTTGCAGTTGTGCTGGCGCTCATCGGCGTTTCCTTGTTTAGGCTGTAGCTGGCGCCGGGACAGGAATGCCCGCCAGCGCATCACGGATAGCTCGCATAGTCATGGAAGGCCTATGAACTGTCAACCTTGGTTAAAAGCACTGGTTTACAAGTGTACGAATATTGATCACCACTGTTTGCTGTGCGGCGCTTCTGCCCAGCAGCGCCACCCCATCTGCGTGGCGTGCGAGGAAGAACTGCCGTGGCTGAATGAGTACTGCATACAGTGTGCGCTACCGTTGCCAATGGCCGGCCTGACCTGCGCGCAGTGCAGCCGCCGTCCACCTGCCTTCGAACAAGTGGTAGCGCCGTGGTATTACGGCTTTCCCGTGGACACACTGATCAGCCGCTTCAAACACAACCGCCAGTGGCCATTGGGGCGCTTGATGGCCGAAATGCTCAGCCTGGATTTGCGCCATCGCTTTACCGACGACCTGGCCAAGCCATCGCTGCTGTTGCCTGTGCCACTGGCGAAGCGTCGACAGCGCGAGCGTGGCTTCAACCAGGCAGGCATGCTGGCAAGGTGGTTGTCCAAGGCCCTGGCAATCGACTGCAACGAGCGATGGCTGCGGCGCACCCGCGAAACACCGGCGCAGCAAAGCCTGAATGCCAAGGCCAGGCGGCGCAATCTGCAACAGGCCTTTGCGGTGGTTGATCAAGGCGCATTGCACGGCCTGCATGTGGCCGTGGTCGATGACGTGCTGACCACCGGTGCCACGGCGCAAAGCATCGCCGCCCTGTTACGCGGCGCCGGCGCACGTCGGGTCGATGTGTATTGCCTGGCACGCACGGCAAAACCGGGGCAAGCTTGACCAGTCAGTCCCAGATAGGCGCCATCATGACCCTGCCCGCTCTCCTCACCCAGCATATCGCTCGCCGCCCACAGCGCATCGCGTTGCTTCAGCATATCGCTGAGCAAGGTTCGATCACCCGCGCCGCCAAGGCCGCAGGCATCAGCTACAAAGCCGCATGGGACGCCATAGACGAACTCAACAACCTGGCCAGCCAGCCGTTGGTCGAGCGCAGCACCGGCGGGCGCGGCGGCGGTGGCGCACGCCTGTCGGGCGAAGGCGAGCGGGTACTGCGCCTGTATCAGCGTTTGCAGGCCCTGCAGGCGCAAATTCTCGAGGCCGCCGAAGAGTCCAGCGACCTTGACCTGCTTGGGCGCCTGATGTTGCGCACCAGTGCCCGCAACCAGTTGCAAGGCCAGGTCAGCGGCTTGCGCCGCGAAGGGCGGCACGACCGCGTGAGCCTGGCGCTGGGTGGCGGGCTGGAAATCGAGGCACTGATCACCCATGACAGCACGTCACGCTTGGAGCTGGCGCTCGGCACCATGGTGGTGGCGTTGCTCAAGGCCGGGTGGGTGCAGCTGTTGAGCGCCGCAGATGAAGCCGAAGCGGGCAGCAATGTGCTCAAGGCAACGGTGGAACAGGTGATCGCGGATGGGCATGACACCCGTGAAGTGAGGCTGGCGCTGGGTAATGGGCAGACACTCTGTGCGTTTGCCGAGGCCCACTGGCTGGCACGAGCGGCACTGGCACCCGGTAGCCAGGTCCGGGCGCAGTTCCATCCCTCCCACGTATTGCTGGGGGTACCGGTGTAGGTTGCTCGCGCCACCCGCCAGAGGGCCGTCACTGATACCATGAGCCCCTGCAGCCCACCCCGGAGCCACCATGTCTCACCCCTTCGCGACCCTCACCCCCGACCTGGTACTGGACGCCGTGGAGAGCCTCGGCTTTCTCAGCGACGCCCGGGTACTGGCCCTGAACAGCTACGAGAACCGCGTCTACCAAGTGGGTATCGAAGGCGAGCAACCACTGATCGCCAAGTTCTATCGACCCGGCCGGTGGAGCAATGAAGCGATTCTTGAAGAACACCGCTTCACCGCCGAACTCGCCGAGTGCGAAGTGCCGGTGGTCGCCCCGCTGCAACACAATGAACAGACCCTGTTCGAGCACCAGGGCTTTCGCTTCACGCTGTTCCCCCGCCGCGGCGGCCACGCACCGGAGCCAGGCAACCTCGACCAGCTCTACCGTCTGGGCCAGTTGCTCGGCCGCCTGCATGCGGTGGCGGCCACACGCCCGTTCGAGCATCGCGAGGCCTTGACTGTGGACAACTTCGGCCACGCGTCCCTGCGAACCCTGCTGGAGGGCGACTTCGTACCCCGGGAATTGCTGCCCGCCTTCGAGTCTGTAGCGCGCGAGCTGCTCAAACGGGTCGAAGACATCTACGCACGCACGGAGCACAAGGTGATGCGTCTGCACGGCGACCTGCACCCCGGCAACCTGATGCACCGCGACGACGTCTACCACGTCGTCGATCTCGATGACTGCAGGATGGGCCCGGCGGTGCAAGACCTGTGGATGATGCTGGCCGGCAGCCGTGAAGAACGCCTGGGCCAACTGGCAGAGCTGATCGACGGCTACAACGAGTTTCACGATTTCGACCCGCGCGAGCTCCCCCTGATCGAACCGCTGCGTGCCTTGCGCCAGCTGCACCATAGCGCCTGGCTGGCACGGCGCTGGGACGACCCGGCATTCCCGCGCAGCTTCCCCTGGTTTGGCCAGCCGCGTTACTGGGGCGATCAGATCCTGGCCCTGCGCGAGCAAACGGCGGCACTCGATGAGCAACCACTGAAATTGTTCTAAATGCCTGCAAAGGTCTGTCTACAATAGGCGTCGCTGTATTTAGCTACCTAAGCAAGGATTCTGCATGCACGCCGCAAACCCGCGACGCGGGTACATTCTTGGCCTCTCGGCCTACATCATCTGGGGCTTGTTCCCCCTCTATTTCAAAGCCATACAAAGCGTCCCGGCGGTTGAGATCATCGTGCATCGGGTGCTCTGGTCCGCCCTGTTCGGCTCGCTGCTGCTGTTGGTCTGGAAGCACCCAGGGTGGTGGCGCGAGTTGCGCGACAACCCACGCCGCCTGGCCATCCTTGCCCTCAGTGGCGCCCTGATTGCCGGCAACTGGCTGACCTACGTGTGGTCCGTCAACAACGGGCGCATGCTCGAGGCCAGCCTGGGCTACTACATCAACCCGCTGGTGAACGTGCTGCTGGGCATGCTTTTGCTGGGTGAGCGCCTGCGCCGCCTGCAATGGCTGGCAGTGGCCATGGCCGCAGTAGGTGTGGCGCAACAGGTGTGGCAAGTCGGTAGCCTGCCGTGGGTGTCCTTGGTACTGGCGTTGACCTTCGGCTTTTACGGCTTGATCCGCAAACAGGCACCGGTGGCGGCGCTGCCCGGCCTGGTGGTGGAAACCTGGATGCTGGTGCCCCTGGCGCTAGGCTGGTTGCTGCTGCACCCTGCGGCGATGAGTGCACAAGGCAGTTTCTATACCAGCAGCGAGGCGCTATGGCTGATCGCCGCCGGGCCGGTAACCCTGATACCGCTGGTGTGCTTCAACGCCGCTGCGCGGCACTTGCCCTACACCACCCTGGGCTTCCTCCAGTATCTGGCGCCAACCCTGGTGCTGCTGCAAGCGGTACTGCTATTTGACGAGCACCTGTCTCCCAGCAGCCTGATGGCTTTCCTGTGTATCTGGGCTGGCCTGGCGCTGTACAGCGTCGATGCCTGGCTGAATCTGCGCAAGCGCGCCTGATCAAAAAATGATCAAAACTCTGCAGGCCACGCCGTCCGTGGCCTGGCAGAACATCTCCAGAGGTTATCCACACCCTCGTCCCCGTGGTTTGTGCACAAGCTATTGATTAGTGGCTGTTTTTTGAACAAACAGCGGGAGGGCTTGCCGTCTCTGGGTTAGCGCGGAGCGCCCCCAGGTTATCCACAAGGCCTTCCCCGATTAATCGGGATAACCCGCTAGCGCTTGGGCTCACTCTTGCGGCCGCAATTTCAACTCCACCATCAAGTCATCCGCCAGGCTCTCCAGCTTGTGCTGCAGGTCGTCCAGCGACAAGGTCAATGGCAGCGCCAGCAAGGCATCGGCATGGAACAACGGCTCGCTGCTCATCGGCGCCGGGCGTACTTCGGTGGTGAAACGCTCAAGGTTCACCCCTTGCTCAGCCAGCAAACGGGTGATATCCCGTACGATGCCAGGGCGATCATTACCCACCAACTCCATCGCGATCGGCTTCCAGGTACAGGAAGGCTCGATGCCGCTTTCTGCGATCAGCACACGGATATCGTATTGCCCCAGGGCCTGAAGCGATTTCACCAGCTCATCGTAGCTCTCTGCCGGCACGGCGACCCGCAGGATGCCCGCGAATTGCCCGGCCATACGCGACATACGGCTCTCCAGCCAGTTACCGTTGTGGTCGGCTATGCACTGGGCAATCCGTTCGACCTGGCCGGCCTTGTCAGGCGCAATCACGGTCAGTACAAGATGATCCACAGGCCTTCCTCTGCGTCGTGCCGCCTGCAGCGGCGGGAATTGGTTCAGTATAGGCAAGGCGCGGCAACCTGCCGCAGGACGGTCTGGCGAACTAATCGTGTACTGTTTCAAGATTTATCTGGAACAATCCACCGGTTTTTTGCGAACATAGCGACTCCCAGCGTGACCCTCTGCGACCTGCCGGTCGCGGAGCGACGCTTTTAGTCCGATGTTCACCGGCCCGCTGCTTCATGTAGTATGCGTCGGCGCGGACTACAAAACGTCGTTACGATGTCTGCCAAGGCGCCTGTGAAAATACGCCAACCGCTCGCCAGCCCGCCTGGCGAGCCGCACCCAGCCGCTCTCATGAGTGGTGAGAGCATGTACTGGTGCCGTGTTTAGAGAAGCGCTACAGGCTTAATACAGAAGAGCGAAAGCGAAATAGCTGAGCAAAGGTGAGGCAAGCAATGACTGGATACGTTCAAGTCGGTGGCCTTCAGGTCGCCAAGGCCCTGTACGACTTCGTCAACAACGAAGCGATCCCTGGAACCGGCGTCAAGGCCGATGCGTTCTGGGCCGGGGCAGAAAAGATCATCAACGACCTCGCCCCAAAGAACAAAGCCCTGCTCGCCAAGCGCGACGAGCTGCAAGCCAAGATCGACGCCTGGCACCAGGCACGCAAAGGCCAGGCACACGACGCCGTCGCCTATAAAAGCTTCCTTCAGGAAATCGGCTATCTGCTGCCACAAGCCGACGATTTCCAAGCCACCACCCAGAACGTGGACGAAGAAATTGCCCACATGGCAGGCCCACAGCTGGTCGTGCCGGTGATGAACGCCCGCTTTGCCCTGAACGCCGCCAACGCCCGCTGGGGCTCGCTGTACGACGCACTGTACGGCACCGATGTCATCAGCGATGAAGGTGGCGCAGAAAAAGGCCAGGGCTATAACAAGGTCCGCGGCAACAAGGTCATCGCCTTCGCCCGCGCCTTCCTCGACGAAGCCGCGCCGCTGGCTGCTGGCTCGCACGTCGACTCCACCGCTTACCGCATCGAAGGCGGCAAGCTGGTCGTTGCCCTCAAGGGCGGCAGCAACAGCGGCCTGCGGGACGACGCCCAGCTGATCGGTTTCCATGGCGATGCCGCCGCGCCAACCGCCGTGCTGCTCAAGCACAATGGCCTGCACCTGGAAATCCAGGTCGATGCCAGCACCCCGGTCGGCAGCACCGATGCCGCCGGTGTGAAAGACATCCTGATGGAATCGGCGCTGACCACCATCATGGACTGTGAAGACTCGGTCGCTGCCGTCGATGCCGACGACAAGGTCATCGTCTACCGCAACTGGCTGGGCCTGATGAAAGGCGACCTGGCCGAGAGCGTCAGCAAAGGCGGCAAGACCTTCACCCGCACCATGAACCCCGACCGCGAGTACACAGCGCCCAATGGCGGCACCGTAACCCTCCACGGTCGTTCGCTGCTGTTCGTGCGTAACGTGGGTCATTTGATGACCAACCCGGCAATTCTCGATGCCCAAGGCAACGAGATTCCCGAAGGCATCCAGGATGGTCTTTTCACCAACCTGATCGCCCTGCACAACCTCAACGGCAACACCAGCCGCAAGAACACCCGTACCGGTAGCGTCTACATCGTCAAACCGAAAATGCACGGCCCTGAAGAAGTGGCGTTCGCCGCCGAGATCTTCAGCCGCGTCGAAGACCTGCTGGGCATGCCGCGCAACACCGTCAAGGTCGGCATCATGGACGAGGAGCGCCGTACCACGGTCAACCTCAAGGCCTGCATCAAGTCGGCAGCCGAGCGTGTGGTGTTCATCAACACCGGTTTCCTCGACCGTACCGGTGACGAAATCCACACCTCCATGGAGGCCGGCGCCGTGGTGCGCAAAGGCGCCATGAAGAATGAAAAGTGGATCGGCGCCTACGAGAACAACAACGTAGACGTTGGCCTTGCCACCGGCCTGCAAGGCCGTGCGCAGATCGGCAAAGGCATGTGGGCCATGCCGGACCTGATGGCCGCCATGCTCGAGCAGAAGATCGCTCACCCGCTGGCCGGCGCCAACACCGCCTGGGTTCCGTCACCGACCGCCGCCACCCTGCACGCGCTGCACTACCACAAAGTCGATGTGCAGGCGCGTCAGCGCGAGCTGGCTAGCCGCACCCCGGCTTCGGTCGATGACATCCTGACCATCCCGCTGGCAGCTGACACCAACTGGTCGGCCGAAGAGATCCGCAACGAGCTGGACAACAACGCCCAGGGCATCCTTGGCTACGTAGTTCGCTGGATCGACCAGGGCGTGGGTTGTTCCAAAGTGCCCGACATCAACGATGTGGGCCTGATGGAAGACCGCGCTACCCTGCGTATCTCGGCCCAGTTGCTGGCCAACTGGCTGCGCCATGGCGTGGTTACCCAGGAGCAGGTGCTGGAAAGCCTCAAGCGCATGGCAGCCGTTGTCGACAAGCAGAACGCCGGTGATGCCCTGTACCGCCCGATGGCGCCGAACTTCGACGACAACATTGCATTCCAGGCTGCAGTGGAACTGGTGGTCGAGGGTGCCAAGCAGCCGAACGGTTATACCGAGCCGGTCCTGCACCGTCGCCGCCGCGAGTTCAAGGCGCGTAACGGACTGTAATCTGCAACGGGCCGCTCGGCGGCCCGATCGCAGGCGAGCCGGCGCTCACAGGCACATCACTGGCCTCAAAGGGTGTGATGAACTTGTGAGCGCCGGCTCGCCGGCGAACGGCCAGAACAGCCACCTGATCTACCCTAGCTGCAACTCTTTCTTCACCAACCCCAGCAATTTCCCCAGATCCACCGGTTTGAGCAGAAAGTCCACCACCCCCAGGTGCATCACATCCACCGCCTCCTTCACATCGGTGTGGCCTGACACCACGATGATCGACAACGCCGCGCGTTCCGACTCACGAATCTGCCGAATCAGCTCCAGGCCATCCTTGGGCTCCATGCGCAGGTCGGTGATCATCAGGGCGATACGCGGTTCGTAATGCAGTTTGAACATCGCCTCCTGGGCACCATCGGCCTTCATGCAGTCGATCCCTCTGCTCTTGAGGTAAAGGCACAAAGCCTCGCTGTTCACCGGGTTGTCATCAACCACCAATACCACCGGCCTGGATGCGACGGGCGCACTCAGACCGGCCAATGCCTCGCGCTCGGCGTCACTCAGGATGTCGTCATGCTCAACCATGGTCGTCTCATCAAATAGTCTTGCTCATCGGTAAGACCGCAGCTTGCGATATTGATCACATTACGCTCATAGACTTACGTCCAATGGGCACCGCACGGCCGTCAGCCGACCATGGGGGCCGAGAACAACAAGGCCGCACCTATATATAGATATATATAGTTCGGCGTAGCGATACGGTCAGTGTCATGAGCAAAAACGACGCCTACAGCCAGGCGGGCAGAACGGCAGTTCTGCAAAACATTCAGGGCACCCTGCAGTTTTTGCAGCGTTTCCCGCCGTTCAACCAAATGGAACACAGCCACCTGGCGTTCCTGGTGGAACAGTGCCAGTTGCGTTTCTACGCCAGCGGGGAAAGCATCATCAAGCCCACCGACGGCCCGGTGGAGCACTTCTATATCGTCAAGCAGGGCCGCGTGGTCGGTGAGCGCCAGCACCTGGTCAAGCCCGGCGTGGAAACCACCTTCGAGATCACCAGCGGGGAGTGCTTCCCGCTGGCCGCCCTGCTTGGCGAGCGCGCTACCCGCACCGAGCACCTGGCAGGCGAGGACACGTTCTGCCTGCAATTGAACAAAGCCGCCTTCATCCGTGTGTTCTCCCTGTCGGATGTGTTTCGGGATTTTGCGCTGCGCGGCGTCAGTAGCTTGCTCGACCAGGTCAATCAACAGGTACGTCAGCAAGCGGTGGAAACGCTCGGCACCCAATACTCGCTGAACACCCCGCTGGGTGAACTGGCCATGCGTCACCCGGTGGTCTGCACCCCGGACACGCCGCTGCGCGACGCCGTGCGGTCGATGCACGAGCAGCAGGTCGGCAGCATCGTGGTGGTGGATGGGCAGCGTTACCCGGTGGGCATTTTCACCCTGCGTGACCTGCGCCAGGTGGTGGCCACTGTCGATGCCGACCTCGGTAGCGCCATCGAGCGGCACATGACCGCCAAACCGTTCTACCTCAGCCCGCGGGCCAGTGCCTTCGACGCGGCCATGGCCATGACCGAGCGGCACATCGCCCATGTTTGCCTCGTGGACAACCAGCGCCTGTGCGGCGTGGTCTCGGAACGCGACCTGTTCTCCCTGCAACGGGTCGACCTCGTGCACCTGGCCCGCACCATCCGCCATGCACCGCGCCTGGACTCGCTGGTAGCGCTGCGTGGGGAGATCGGCCAGCTGGTCGAGCGCATGCTTGCCCACGGCGCCTCCTCGACCCAGATCACCCAGATCATCACCCTGCTCAACGACCACACGGTCTGCCGGGTCATCGAACTGGCGCTGGCCGAACGTGGCGACCCTGGGGTGCCATTCAGCTGGCTGTGCTTTGGCAGCGAAGGGCGCCGTGAGCAGACCCTGCATACCGACCAGGACAACGGCATCCTCTTCGAGGCGGCCGATAGCCGCGAGGCCGAAGCCATTCGCGCCCGCCTGCTGCCGCTGGCCCACTACATCAACCAATGCCTGGCCCAATGTGGCTTCACCCTGTGCAAGGGGAACGTCATGGCGGGCAACCCCGAGCTGTGCCTGTCGCGCGCTGAATGGGCACGGCGTTTCGCTGGCTTCATCCGTGAAGCCAGCCCAGAGAACCTGCTCGGCTCGAGCATCTATTTCGACCTGCGTGTGGTCTGGGGCGACGAACAGGGTTGCGAACAGCTGCGCCAAAGCGTGCTTGAACAAGTTGCCGAAAACCGCATCTTCCAGCGCATGATGGCCGACAACGCCCTGCGTCAGCGGCCTCCGGTAGGCCGCCTGCGCGAATTCGTCCTGACCCGCCAAGGCAACGACAAGGCCGCTACCCTGGACCTCAAGGTCCAGGGCCTGACCCCGTTCGTCGATGGTGCGCGGCTGCTGGCCCTGGCCAACGGCATCGGCGCCTGCAACACCCTGGAGCGCCTGCGCCAGTTGGTCGACAAAGGCGTTATCCAGGCGCTCGACGGCGCGGCCTACGAAGAGGCCTACCATTTCATCCAGCAAACGCGCATGCAGCAGCACCAGCGCCAGACCCGCGACAATCAGCCTTACTCCAACCGCCTCGATCCGGACAGCCTCAACCATCTGGACCGGCGCATCCTGCGTGAGTCCCTGCGCCAGGCGCAGCGCCTGCAAAGCAGCCTGGCCCTGCGGTACCAGCTATGAGCCTGTTTGCCTGGCTACGGCCTGCCGCCCCGGCCCTGGACGATGCGCTGCATCAACGCCTGGCGCGCCTGCCAAAACCCGCACCGCTGGGCGTGTGCTCGCTGCGTGAGCAGCGCTGGGTGGTGCTGGACCTTGAGACCAGTGGCCTGAACCCCAACCGCGATCAGGTCTTGTCGATCGGTGCCGTAGCCATCGAAGACGGCGCCATCGACTTTTCCCAGCAGTTCGAGCGCACCCTGCACCGCCCGGCCCAGAAAACCAACGCCAGTGTACTCATCCATGGCTTGGGCCCGAGCGCCCTGGCTGCTGGCAGCGACCCAGCCGAGGCGTTGCTCGAACTGCTCGAGTTCATGGGTGACAGCCCGGTGCTGGCGTTTCATGCACCTTTCGACCAACGCATGCTGGCTCGGGCGTTGAAAGAAACCCTTGGCCATCGCCTGCAGCAGCCGTTCCTGGATGTTGCCGAACTGGCGCCCATGCTCAACCCGGACACGGTACTGCGCGAAGCAGGCCTGGATGACTGGGTGGCCCGCTTCGGGCTGCAGGTGGATGAGCGCCACCACGCCAGCGCCGATGCCCAAGTCACTGCTGAACTGGCGTTGATCCTGTTCAGCCAGGCGCGTCGCCAGCAGTTGGACAGCCCACTGCAGCTGGAGCAGCGCTTGCGCGGGTGGCGCCGGCGCAATGTGCAGGGGCACGGGCTTTAGAAACCTGCGCGTTGAAGGCGCTGCCCTGTGAGATCGGGCGCAGCCCCCCCTGATAGTGGCAACCCGATAAGCGTCCATTGCGCCCTGCCCCCCGCCTCTGCAACAATCGCGAATAATTATCGTTAGTTAACGCATTCGTTCCGGGGGGGACACTGCTTGTCTTCTGCTCAGAGCCCACACGCCGAACTGGTCGGTACGCTGTACCGCGACCACCGCAGCTGGCTGCTCGCCTGGCTGCAACGCAGCATGGCCTGCCGCCAGCGGGCCGAAGACCTGAGCCAGGACACCTTCGTGCGCCTGCTCGGGCGCGAACACCTGGACACCCCCCGTGAGCCGCGCGCATTCCTGGCCGCAGTAGCCAAAGGGCTGATGTTCGACCATTTTCGCCGCGCTGCCTTGGAGCAGGCCTACCTGGCCGAGCTCGCCCGCCTGCCAGAAGCCGAACAGCCCTCCCCTGAACTGCAACACCTGATCCTCGAAGACCTCAAGGCCATCGACCGCCTGCTCGGCAAGCTGTCGAGCAAGGCACGCACAGCGTTCCTGCACAATCGCCTGGATGGCATGGGCCACGCCGAAATCGCCGAGCGCCTGGGCGTATCGGTATCGCGGGTACGCCAGTACATCGCCCAAGGCATGCGCCAGTGCTATGTGGCGCTGTATGGGGAGCCGACGTGAACAACTCACCGGTTTCTGCCGGGGTCCTTGAAGCGGCCATCGCCTGGAAACTGAGCCTGGACGGCGGCACCGGTACGCTCGACGAGCGCAGCGAGTTCATGCGCTGGCATGCCGCCAGCGAAGAACACGCTCGCGCCTGGCGCCAGCTGGGCACCCTCGATCAGCGGGTCAGCGCCGCAGCCGGCCCCGCGCGCCAGGCCCTGCAGCAATCGCGCGCAGGGTTGCGTCGGCGGGTGGCGAAGGTGGGCGGCGGGCTGGCTGGCATGTTCCTGCTCGGCTCACTGTTGGCCTGGGTCGGCGCGCCATCGCTATCGGCAAGCTACTGGCTGGCCGATCAGCGCACCGCCACCGGCGAACTGCGGACCCTGCGTCTGGAGGACGGCACGCTGCTGAGCCTGAACACTCACACGGCAGTCGACATCGACTACGAAGGGGACCAGCGTGTACTGGTGCTGCACCAGGGGGAAATCTCGGTGGAGACCGGCCACCAGGACCCTCGCCCGTTGTTGGTGCGCACCGACGATGGCCGCCTGCGCCCTCTGGGCACTCGCTTCCTGGTGCGGCGCGAAAACCACGGCACCCGCCTGGAAGTGCTGCAGTCCTCGGTTGCAGCCCAGCCGCTCAACAGTGGTGACGAGCAGGTCCTGCGTGAGGGTCAGCAGGTGCTCATGAACGCCAATGGCCTGGGCCGTATCGCCCCCGTGCAAACCGGTGCGGATGCCTGGACCCGCGGCATGCTGGTGGTGGACAACGTGCGTCTTGCCGACCTGGTGGCGCAGCTCGGCCAATACCGCAGCGGCCACCTGGGCGTAGCCGATGAAGTGGCCGACCTGCGCGTGACGGGGAGCTTCCCGCTGACCGATACTGACCTGGCCCTGGCTTCACTGGCCCCCGCGTTGCCGGTGAAGATCGAGCGGCATACCCAGTGGTGGATCAACGTGGTGCCCAAGTAGGGCCTCAACGTACTCGTCGCCGGCACGCCCGGTGCTGCGTTCCTTCACTGTTGATCAGCGCAATGCCGCCCCGTGGAGGGCCGGCTTGCCGGTGATGAGGCTGAGCTGGCTGCGTACAAATACAAACCATTTCGATTTTTTTTCAGAGGCCCCTGTCACTTCTGAAATCTCGCTCGGCAAGGAAGCAATTAGCACTTATCCGTCGAGGAACCGCTGCATGTCCCGTGCCGTTGATCGTATCCTGCGCCCCAGCCTGATGGCCTTGTCCATCGCCCTGGCTGCACCGTTGGCCAGCCCTGCCCTGTTCGCCGCCGAGCAGTCCGCACAGCGCGCCTACGACCTGCCCAGCGCCCCGCTGGCCACCACCCTGAACCAGATCGCCAGCCAGTCGGGCATCGCCCTGGCCATCGACCCGGCACTGGTCAGCGGCCGCAACTCGGCGCCGGTCAACGGCCAATACGACGGCCTCGGCGCCCTGCAGGCAGCCCTGCTCGGCACCGGCTTGCAGTTGCAGCAGAGCACCGTCGGCAGCTACAGCCTGGTGGCAGTCCCTGATGGCACCCTGGCGTTGCCCGAGACTGCGATCAATGCCAATGCCTCGTACGAAAGCGCTTGGGGGCCGGTTGACGGCTACCTGGCCAAACGCACCGCCGCGGGCACCAAGACCGATACCGCGCTGGTCGAAATTCCACGTTCGATTTCCGTCGCCACCCGTCAGCAGATGAGCGACCGCGGCGTCCACAGTCTGGATGATGCAGTGCGCTACATGCCAGGCATCGTATCGGCCAGTTTCGGCAGCGACACACGCTATGACTGGATGCGCGTAAGGGGCTTCGAACCGACTCAGTTCCTTGACGGCCTGCCGCTGCCACGCGGCGTCTACGCTAACCCTAAAGCCGAAACCTGGAACCTGGACCGCCTCGCATTGCTGCGTGGCCCGGCGTCCTCACTCTATGGGCAGACCCCACCCGGCGGCCTGCTGGACATGGTCAGCCGCCGCCCCCAGGCCGAAAGCGCCAACGAAATTGAAGTGCAATACGGCAGCGATAACCACCGACAGATCAACTTCGCCAGCACCGGCAAAATTGATGACCAAGGCCAGTTCCTGTATGGCATCAGTGGCGTTATCCGCGATGGCGGAACGCAGATCGACCACATAGACGACAAGCGCTACAACATTGCCCCAAGCCTGACCTGGAACATCGATGACGACACGTCACTGACCCTGCTGACCCAGTTCACCCGCGACGATACAGGCGCTACCAGCCAGTTCCGCCCCATCCAGGGCACCAAGATCGACATGCCATTCGGCAAGATCTCCCACCACAAGAACCTGGGGGATCCGGACTACGAGTTCTACGACCGTACCTACTACGCGCTGGGGTATGCCTTCGAACACCGAATCAATGATGTGTGGCAGTTCCGCCAGAACCTTCGCTACACAAAGACTGATCTGTCCTTTCAGACCATCACCCCTGGCAGCTACAACGAAACCACACCTCCGGTGCAAGACGACGGCACCGTCAGCCGTATGTCTACCAATACCGATGAAGACATCAGCCAATTCGCAGTGGATAACAACTTCCAGGCTGACTTCACCACGGGGGGCATCAGCCACACCCTGCTGATCGGCCTGGACCACCAACGCGTCAACACGAACTACCTGTCGATCTTTGGCTTCAACGTGCCGGACAGCAACGTCATCAACCCGGTCTACGGGCTACCGATCACACGCCCGGATCGCTCAACGGCGTTCTATGACTACAACCAGAAAACCCGCCAGACCGGCTTGTATGTTCAGGACCAGATGGCATTGGGCAACTGGCGCCTGACGCTGGGCGGTCGAGAAGACTGGGTGCATACCAGCACCAGATTCCTGAACCAGGGCGATGCCACCAACACCCAGAGAGACAAGAAATTCAGCGGCAACGCGGCTATCAGCTACGTCTTCGACTCGGGCTTGGTGCCTTACCTTTCGTATGCCGAGTCGTTCCAGCCGGCAAGCAATGCGTCCGCATCCGCCACGGAGTCTTTCAAACCGACAGAAGGCAAGCAGTGGGAGCTGGGCATCAAATACCAGCCACCGGGCTCCAACACCTTGCTGTCGGCAGCCGTATATGACCTGACTCAGAAGAACGTCTCGGTCACCAACAACGAGGGCGGTGTGACCGTCACTAGCCAGACTGGCGAAGTGAAAGTTCATGGCCTGGAGTTGGAAGCCGTTTCCGACGTCACCGAAAACCTGAAGATGACAGCTGCCTACACCCTGGCCAAGTCCGAAGTGCAGGACGGCCTCTACAAAGGCAAGCGCCTGCAGTTGATGCCCAACCAGCAAGCCTCGTTGTGGGCCGACTACACCTGGCACACCGGCGTGCTCGACGGCTTCGGCATCGGCGCCGGCGCGCGCTACACCGGCAATACCTATGGTGATCAAGGCAACACCTGGCTGGGCAAGGCTGATGCGTACACCGTGTTCGATGCCTCCGTGCACTACGACCTGGGGCGCCTGAGCAACAGCCTCAAGGGTGCGTCGGTAGCGGTCAACGCGACCAACGTGTTCAACAAGGACTACATCTCCACCTGTGACAGTTATTACTGCTACTACGGTGACGAGCGCAGCGTCGTAGCAAGCGCCAGCTACAAGTTCTGAGTACCCAGGGGCCGCCAAGCGGCCCCCATGAGAAACACTGGTACCGTGATGAAAAGCCAAACCATCCGCCGCTGGTCCGTGGTTCACACCTGGAGCAGCCTGGTCTGCACCCTGTTCCTGCTGCTACTGGCCATCACCGGCCTGCCGCTGATCTTCCACCACGAAATCGAACACCTGCTTGGCGACGCCCCCGCGCTGCGCGAAATGCCTGCAGGCACCCCCCACCTGGACCTGCAACAGCTGGTGCTCAAGGCCGAGCAGCATCGTCCCGGCGAGGTGATGCAGTACGTTGGCTATGACGAGGACGAGAGCAACGGCGTGGTGGCCATCACCGCTGCCACGGCGGGTAGCGACCCCAATTCGTCACACACCTTCATGCTCGATGCCCGCACCGGCGAGGCCGTCGCCATGCCGGCCGCCAACGGCGGTTTCATGATGATCATGCTGCGCCTGCACGTCGACCTGTTCGCCGGGCTGCCCGGCAAGCTGCTGCTGGCGTTCATGGGTGTATTGTTCGTGGTGGCGATCGTCTCCGGCACCGTGCTCTACGCACCCTTCATGCGCCGCCTGCAGTTCGCCACGGTACGCCACGACAAGTCCCGGCGCCTGCGCTGGCTGGACCTGCACAACCTGATCGGGGTGGTGACCCTGGCCTGGGCGCTGACCGTCGGTGTAACCGGGGTCATCAGCGCCCTGTCCGACCTGGTCATCGCCGCCTGGCGCAACGACAGCCTGGCCACCATGGTCGCGCCCTACCGTGACGCCCCGCCACTCACCGAGCGCGCTCCGGCCAGCCGACTGCTGGACATCGCCAAGCAGGCCGCGCCCGGTATGCGCCCAGACTTCATCGCCTTCCCCGGCACGCGGTTCTCCAGCGAGCACCACTATGCCGTGTTCATGAAAGGCGCCACCCACCTTACCTCGCACCTGCTCACGCCCGTGCTGATCGATGCGCGCACCCTGCAGGTGACCGCCGTGGGCGAACGCCCCTGGTACATGGATGCCATGGGGCTGTCGCAGCCACTGCACTTCGGCGACTACGGTGGGCGGCCGATGCAGATCCTCTGGGCTGTGCTCGATGGGTTGACCATCATCGTGCTCGGCAGCGGCCTTTACCTGTGGTGGGGCAAACAGCGCAAACCCCGGGAGGCCCGGGCATGAGCCACACGTCGCAACCGACCCTGCGCATTTTCACCTGGCCAGCCGCCATCGGCCTGCTCGGTGCAGCCGGCCTGTTCGCCGCCTTGCTGGGTGACGGTGCGTGGGATGCCCTGGCGTGGCTGGGCCTGGCCGTGCCCGTCATCCTCAGCCTGCGCGGGTTGTGCCGGCGATAACCGGCTACCGCTTCGGCCCTTGCCCCGGGCCGTAACGTTGCGCCTCCCTGACCGAAGGAGCGCAACATGCTACCGCTGGAACGTATCGAATTCCTCGACCATCAGATCACTGCCCTCCTGGCGCAAATGCCGAGCCCCGACCGGCCACGGCTCACCCGCCAGCAACTACAGGGCGAGCTGGCTGAATACTGGGCAGCCAGCGATACCCAGGGCCGCTCGCGCAGGGTGCGCCTGTGCGATCTGCGCCGGGCAATGATGCATGCCGAGCTGACCCTGCGCCTGGGCGACCAAACCTTGCCCACCCTTCAGGCCGATGCCCTGAGCCTGTGCCTGGACCTGCCCTACGCCTGGCAACGCCGCCCCCAAGCGATAGCCACACGTGCCCAGGTCTACCGCCTGGTCCTCAGCCGTAGCCAGCCCCACAGCCGCGCCGTGCTACCAGGGATGTTCGTGGTCATCACCGGTACTGACGAGGCCGCCGAGCTCTCCCCGGAGCAGCCCCGCGGGCCGGCGTTGCTGTGCGGCCTGACCCAAGGCATCGAGGCCTATGCCTCGCTGGCCGACCTGCACCTTGAGCTGTGCGAACGCCTCGACGACCCGCTACAGGGCCCGCCACTGCTGCGCCTGCTGGTCGATGCCGAACGTATGGAGCACGCCGCCAAGGCCGACCGCCTGCGCTATGAATGGTATGCCGATGACCCGGTGCAAGCCCAAATCGACATTCTGATCGAAGCGCAGCGCCTGCGTGTCAACCACGCCTGGGCCACTGCCCAGGGCGCGCTGGCACCCACGGCCGAGGCGCTGCGCGAGGCCCTGTCACTGACCGCCGATGTCGGCAAGCAGGCGTTGCTCGACACGCGCTACGGCCTGCTGCTGGAAAAAAACCTGCCCAACTGGCTGACCACGGCAGGGCCCCAGGCGCTTTCGCACATCATGCAGGCCATGCAACAACTGGTCGCCGCCGGCAATCGCATCGCCGCACCAGGCATCCTCACCTTGGCGCAGTTTCGCGAGCAGGACAGCTTGCTGGGCTGGGCCCGCGCCCGTGTAGAGGAACGCCTGCGCCACGATCATGGCCTGCGCTACGCAGCTGCCGACATCATGGTCCATGTGGTGCACAGCCGTCAGGCCGGCCCGCAGCTGAACCCCTTCAACCCTTCGATCTACGTCACCTGGCGGGGCTTCGAGCAGGTCGGTGGGGTGATGGTCGAGCTGACCAGGGAGAGTTACCCGCTGGACGAGTTGGCTTTGTGCAACCTGAACTGGTTCGACTACGACTATTGGCTCACCGCCCGGGTGACCCATCGCCAAGACAAGCCGTTACCCGAGGGACTGAACCCGGCCTACATCAAGGCGATGATCAGAAACCTGAATGTTGGCGGCAGCTATGATGCTTACCTGAAAACCCAATTGATCGATTCCCCGGTCGGGGGCTGGAGGCTCAATGCCCATGCCCTGATCAACCGGGCCCGCATGCGTGCCGAAGTGGCCAAGGCGCGTTATGCCGGGCACCTTGGCAACGCCCAGGGTGAACAGGGCTACCGCTGGGTACGCCAGGTACTGGACTACCCACACAACGCGCTGCGCCCGCCTGTGGACAACCACCGCATCACCGTGCGCCAATTGACGATCCATGGCCATACCCTGCAAGGGGTTCTGCTGATCAACGCCGAAGGCTCTGGCACAGACGCCTTCGTCCTGTACACACCGGACGCACCCGACCGCCGCGCCTGGCGCCGGCTGAGCAATGCTCGCGAACTGATGCGGCTGCTGCGCCAGCAACCGGCCCTGCGCGCCTACGTCGCGAGCCGCCTGCCCCTGCTGTCACCTGTACGCATCGAAAAACTGCTGAACAAGGGCCGGCTCGGGCCGGCACTGCGCATCCTGGCAATCGAGGATGACCTGTTCTTCGCCTACTACATGGCCGAGGTACGCGGCTGGTTGGCGGTGGTCGATGCCCGGAGCCGCACCACCGGGGAGGCAGATCTTCAGCAGGGCACCGCTCTGGTGTGGCGCCTGCTCGACCTGATCAGCCTGGTACTGCCTGCGCGTGTACAGATTCCCCTGGCCATGGGACGCATGGTGATCGAAACCTGGGCGGGCCTGGAAGCCTTCAGCGAGGACGATATCAACGGTGTGCTGACCCATACCTACAACGCCCTGAGCTATGCCAACGATGCAGGTACCGGCGCGGTCAGCGCCGGCCTGATGCGCCGTATGATGCGTGGCCTGCCGACGCAACCACCGCTGCCACTGCCCTCGCGCTACAGCATCACGCCTGCGCTCGAGCACCTGCGCTTCACCATTGACGGTGTGCACGGTGAAGGCGTCTTTGAAAAATCATCAGCCTTCGAAGGGCTGACCCAATACTTCATCCAGGACGCCCACGGCCGCTATTACCAGGTCTCGTTCGACGGGCGTCGTTGGCGTGTCATCGACCCTACGCAGCCGGACGCTTACCTGTTGCAGCCAGTCAAACGTCTGGCCAATGGCAACTGGGTGATCGACTCCCCGGTGCTGTGGTACGACGGCTTGCCCGATCTACCGCAGCTGCTGGCCAGCTGCCGCCTGCAGCCGCCGTTGGAGGGTGAAGCGGTGGGGACGCAGGTGGGGCTGTACCAGGCAGACGACCAGCTCTACCTGCAAACCCCTGCCGGGCAACTGCCCTTGCGTGCGCACCTGCTCGCCGGGCGCTACCACCTGGTGATCCCGCACGCCCGGCAAGCCGGCGTGGTGCCGTGGGCGATCCTGCGCTGGCAAGACCAGCAGTGGCGCATCCGGGTACGCCAGGCCGGGCGCAGCAGCGATTGGCTAGCGCTGCCGGATGCCTACTCGCCGAGCCTTGGCAACAACCGGTCCAGCCGCTGATGCAAGGCACTGCTGCTCGGCCAGTTACGCAACAGCCGTGCCCGGTCACGGGCGTAGGCCGGTGCGAAGCTGAGCGCGGTGGCGTGCTGGCACATGGCGTCGAGGTCGATCAATGACCATTGGCCGTTGTGCCAGAACAGGTTGTGGCCTTTGAAGTCGCCATGGCTGATACGCTCGCGGATCAGTTGCTGCATCACCTCCACCAAGGCATCGACCTGCTCTTCAGGCGCCTCGCCGTTTTCCACATAGGGCGCGAAGCACGCAGTCAGGTCCGGGCCATCGACATGTTCGGTGACCAGGTACGCCCGGCTGCGCAGGCCCATGACGCGCTGCTCCAGTACCGCCAACGGGCGCGGCGTGGCGATGCCCAGGAACTCAAGGCGGTGGCCTTCGATCCAGGAGTGCCAGGCCCGGCTCGGGCGCCAGAAGCGTTTGAACCAGTGCGCGGTGTTCTTGATGTTGTAGCGCTTTAGCACCAGTGAGCGCCCACCCACTTCGACACGCGCCACGCTGGCCGCGCCGCCTGTCTTGTACAGGTGGCCCTGGTCGATCAAGGTATCGGCCTGCTCCAGCACCGGCAACATGGCCTGAACTTCGCTGCGACGGATCGAGCGTAAGCCCGAAAGGCTGCGCTCGACGCTGAACAGCGTGCATTCGCGGCCGGCCTTCTCCAGGTAGTCCTTAAGCCGCCAGCTGCGCACCTTGTCCACCTGCTTCTGCAGCGCCTCCATGGGCAAGGCGTGCTCGGCATTGGCCAGCAAGTAGTGCACCAGCAGCTCTTCGATGAAGGGCTCCAGGCGCTTGGGCAACTGCGCGAAGAACACCCCGAGGTTTTCCAGCACACGCGGGCGCGACAGCTGCTGGCCGGGTGTTTCGGCCTTGATGCCAGCGCCATCGATGAGGTACAGCTTGCCGCCGTGACGCAGCAGGTTGTCCAGGTGCAGATCTTCCTGCCAGAGGCCCTTGGCATGCATCTGGGCAACAACGGTCAGTGCTTCGCCAAGCACCAGGTGCTGTTCGTCGGCAAGCACCGGCAAGCCTGCCACTTTGTCCCAGGCATCGGCCAGGCTTTGGGCGCCGTCGAGGAACTCGAACAGCAGCCAGCCACCCTCACCGTCCTTGAGCCCATCGGCAAGCAGCCTGGGCGTGGTCAGGCCCTGCTCGGCCAGCAGCTTCACACCCTCCAGCTCCCGCTGGAAATGGCGCGCGGCGTTGCCACCCACCAGCAACTTGGCCAACACCGGCGTACCGCGCCATACCCCGGCACCGACATAGCGCTGGCCCGGCAACACCCGCAGCAGGCTGAGCAGCTGAAGTTCGGCGTTGCCTGCGGCGTCGGCCAGGCTGATCGAGAGCGGCAGTGAAGGGCTGCGCCCGGCATCTTTCAATTCAGACAAACGCATCAGCGGGCCTCTTTTTCACGACGGCGTTGTGTCAGCCGCTGCAACCAGGTGCCGACCAGCGCGCTGTCGGCCGGCAGGGCAAGGTAGGCAGCCAGCAGCGTGCGCACCTGCGCTTCGCTCCAGGCCGGGGCGCGGCGCAGCAGCGGCTCCAGGTCCTTCAGGCGGTCGCGCATGCCGAACAGCAGTGGCCGGGTCTTTTCCAGGTCGATCAGTTGCGCGTCCCAGCCTTCGCGGCGCTGGCGCAGGAAGATGTGCTTGGGGTAGAAGCAGCCGTGCACCTGGCCGGCGCTGTGCAGCGTGCGCGCCAGCTGGCCACAGGCCTGGAGGATACCGTTGCGCTCAGCGTCACCGAGCTGCGGCCATTGGCCCAGCAGGCTTTCCAGGTCGCTCCAGTCATCCAGGGCACGGGTGAGCAGAATCGCCCGGTGCTGGCCCGCGTGCTTGCGCTCACCGTAGAACACTGCCTGCAAGGCCGGGATATGCAGTTTCTGGTAACGGCTGATGTTGCGGAACTCACGGGCGAACGTCGGCTCGCCGAACGGGCGATGCAAAGTGCGGGTCAGGTAGTCGCTCTGGCGCTTGAGGTAATACCCTTTACCCTCGAGCTCCAGGCGATAGACACTGCTCCAGCCGCCACGGCCGGTGTTGGGTTCGTCCACGGCATCGAGCTGCAGCGCCCACAGCGCTTCGAAGTCATTCAGGCCATGGCGTTTGAGCAGCGCGAGGTCCGCGCTGGCCAGGTAATCGGTCATTCCCTTCCCTCGAAGAAGCTCAGTACCTGACGGACCCGGCGCTTGTCGCGTGCATTCAGGCGCTGACGCCCGCGGTACTGCAAATAGAAGCGCAGGCGCTGGGTCGCCGTCAGGTGGTATTTGGCGACCTTGTCCAGGCATGCCAGGTCCTTGATCAACCGGTGGCGCCACATGAACCCGCGCCAGAAGTCGCCGGTCGGGCAATCGATGAAGAACAGCGTGCCCCGGTCATCGACCAGCAGGTTGCGCCACTTGAGGTCGTTGTGGGCGAAACGATGTTCATGCATGACCCGGGTATGGCGCGCCAGCTGTTGGCTGATGTGGTCGACCCAGGCGCGATCGGCCAGGCGCGGATCATTGCGCTCAGCCAGCGCCGACAGGTCTTCGGTGCGGGGCAGCTCGCGAGTGATCATCGCGCCACGGCCAAACGCCAGGCCATTGCGCTCCAGGCCCCAGGCCACAACTTCGGCGGTGGGGATGTCCCATTTGGCGAACTGCTTGAGGTTCTGCCATTCGGCCTTGATACGCGGCCGGCCGAGGTAACGGCGCATGTGTTTGCCGGCGCCGGTGTAGCGCTTGACGTAATAGTTGACCCCGTCACGCTCGACGCGGACCACCTCGCTGAGCGGGTCACGGGTCAGGCGTTCACCCTGCAGGGCAAACACCGCATCAAGAGTGCCGAAGTCCGCCGCCAGGTGTTCATAGCCCGGCGCCAGTGTCCAACCCGCCATCAGAGTGCATCCCCATAGCGTTGTTTGCGATCGTAGAGTTTCTGCGCCTTGCGATCCAGCCAGGCCAGCAGCGCGGCTTCCTCGCTGAGGACCTGACGCAGCGGGCGCTGGAAGTAACCACGCAGGAAACGCAGCTTGTCGCGCCGGGTCAGGCCAATGTCCAGCGCCGAAAAGTACAGCGCGGCCAGGTCCTTGTCCCGCCAGCGGCGGCTGATTTTCGCCCGGGTCTGGGCGCGGTGCAGGTCGATGACCGACAGCTTGAAGTCTTGCGCCGTCACCGGGCGATCGGTGTGCAACAGGAAGTGGCAGATGTAGCAGTCGCGGTGGTTGACCCCGGCGCGGTGCATGCCGCCGGTCATCTTCGCCACTTCGGCGATCAGCGCGTGCTTGAGCGCCGGCTCAGGCGGCTGCCTGACCCAGTCGATGCTGAAGTCTTCCAGGCTGATGGTCGGCGCCAGCTCTTGAGTGACGATGAACGAATGCTGCGTGGCCGGGTTGCTGCCACGCTCGCCGTAGGCCACTGCAGTCATGGTCGGCACGCCGACTTCATGCAGGCGCTCGATGGCCCGCCATTCCTGGCCGGCACCCAGCACCGGAAGCTTGGCGGTGAGCAGGTTCTTGAAGATTTCGCCCCAGCCAATGCCCCGGTGGATCTTGACGAAGAAACCTTCGCCATCGACCTCGGTGCGCAGCGTGCGGCGACCTTCCAGCTCGCGGTACACCTCGCCTTGCAGGGCTTCCACGGCATCGAAGGCATCACGCCCCGCCCACAGGCGCTTGAAAGGTTCGGCCAGTATCAGCTTCATGCGCTCTCCTGCCCCAGAATCACGTCGGCGGCGTGCTGCGGCATGCTGTACAGGTCGGCGGTATCGGCAAAGGCCAGCCCATTGCGCGACCACTGCGCACGCGCCGCTGGCGCTTCGAGCATGCGCTGCAGGTAGCCATTGAGCTGTTCCTGCTCGAACGGCTCGTCCAGCACCAGGCCGCTGTCGGCCTCGGCAATGTAATGGGCATAACCGCAGACCTTGGAAACCAGCACCGGCAAGCCCGCCACCAGCGCTTCGAGCAGCACGGTGCCGGTGTTCTCGTTGTAGGCCGGGTGAATCAACAGGTCCGCACCCAACAGGAAGCGTGGAATGTCACTGCGCCCCTTGAGAAACTGCACCTGCTCGCCCAGGCCCAAAGCTGCGCTCTGCAGCTGGAACACCTTGGGGTCGTCCTGGCCTATGACCATCAGCCGGGTGCGCTTGCGCAGAGACGCCGGCAGAGCGGCCAGGGCTTTGAGGCTACGGTCGACGCCCTTGGTTTTGAAGCCGGAGCCGATCTGTACCAGCAGCAGGTCTTCATCGCCCAGGTTGAACTCCTTGCGAAACGCCGCGCGGATCTCGGCGGCATTGGCCGGCGCACGGCGGTCCTGGGAAATGCCGGGCGGCAGCAGGTGGAAGCGCTCGACAGGGGTGCCGTAGTGCTTGATGAACAGCGGTTGCTGCACCTCTGAAATCATCAGCACCTCAGTGCGCGCCTCCTTGGCGAACACGGCCCGCTCGTACTCGGCAAAGTGCCGGTAGCGGCCCCAGCGGCGGTACAGGCCGCCACGCAAGGTCTGGGCCTTGTCCTCGAAACAGCCGTCGGCCGCGTAATACACGTCCAGGCCCGGCATCTTGTTGAAGCCGATCAACCGGTCTACCGGGCGCTTGGCCAGATCGGCCTGCATCCAGGCACTGAGTTTTTCATTGCGACGGTGGTTGAACAGCGCCTTGACCGGCGCCACCAGCACCTCGAAACCGGGCGGAACGTCGCCTTCCCAGATCAGCGTGTAGACACGGATCTGGTGGCCCCGCTTCTGGCATTCCAGGGCAATGCGCATGAAGTCGCGCTGCAGCCCGCCGAAGGGGAAATATTTGTAAAGCACGAAAGCCAGTTGCATCAACGGACATCCTCAGCCAGCAGCAACGCGCTCAAGCGGCTCGCCACATGCTCGGGATTCAGGCGAGTGAAGCACAGTGGCCACTCGCGTTTGAGATCGAACCGGCGCAGGTCGTCGGCGCTCGGTTTGTAGGTGCACTTTTTCTGCAGGCACGGTGCACAGGGGAAATCGCTGGCCTGATGGACCTGTACGCGGCCATAAGCGCCGGTCAGGCCCGGGTTGGTCGGGCCGAACAGCGAAAGGGTAGGCACATCCAGCGCCGCCGCCAGGTGGCCCAGCCCAGTGTCCACCGCAACACAGGCCTTTGCCGCCGCCAGCACGCGGGCAACACCGGCAAGGTTCAATCTGGGGAGCACCTGGCAGTTGTTCAAGCCCTGGGCAATACGCTCGGCGCGGTCTTTCTCGGCCTGGTTGCCCCATGGCAGGCATACCTGCAGCCTGCTGCGGCCCAAGCGTTCAGCCAGCTCGCGCCAGTAGGCCTCGGGCCAGTGCTTGGTCGCCCAGGTGGTGCCGTGCAGAAACACCACGTACGGCGCTGCCGGCGGCAGTTGCAGGCGGTCCAGGTCCAGGCCGTACTTGCCAATACCTTCAGGCAGGTCATAGGCCAGCGCCATGGCGAACAGCTGGCGCACGCGCTCTACCGCATGCTGGCCGACGGCGACCGAAAGGCGCCGGTCATAGAAGCGGCTGGCCCAGCCCTCGCGCGCCGAGTAACGGTCAAGGCCGGCCACCGGCGCCTTGACGTAGCGGGTCAGCCAAGCCGACTTGACCAGCCCCTGGGCATCGATCACCAGGTCGTACTTGCGCTCGCGTACGCGCTGCTTGAACGCCTTCCACTCGCCGCTCTTGATGGTCTGCCAGACATTCTTGCGCCAGCGCCGAATGGCCACCGGTATCACCTGGTCGACCGCCGGGTGCCAGCTGGGGATCTCGGCGAAGCCTTCTTCTACCACCCAGTCGAAACGGATGCCCGGGATCGCATGGGCGGCATCGGTGAGCGCCGGCAGGGTGTGAATCACATCACCCAGCGACGAGGTCTTGATGATCAGTACCCGCACTTACTCGACCTCGGCCACGGTATCGATCAGGTTCGGCCCACCCAGGCTGTGCAGGGCGGCAATGACTTTGCCCGGCTCCAGCAGACGCAGGCAGTTGTAGTGGCCGAAGCGGCAGGTGCGGTCGAAGCATGGGCTGCACTCGATGCCCGTGCGCACGACCTCCACCTGCTCGGCCAACGGCGGGGTGAAGCCCGGCGAGGTCGAGCCATAGACGGCAACCAAAGGGCGGTTCAACGCCGCAGCGACGTGCATCAACCCGGAGTCGTTGGACACCACCGCGTTGGCGCAGGACATGAGGTCGATCGCCTCGGCCAACGAAGTTTCGCCTGCCAGGTTGCAGGACTCTTCACGCAACCCCGGGATCAGCCGGTCGCGGATCTGTTCGCCGACCGGGTGATCGTTCTTCGAGCCGAACAGCCAGACCTGCCAGCCTTGGCGAATCATGGCGTCGGCAACGTTGGCGTAGTGCTCTGCCGGCCAGCGCTTGGCTTCCCCGAACTCGGCGCCTGGGCACAACGCAAGCACCGGGCGGTCCAGCTCCAGGCCGAACTTGGCCAGCGCGGCGTCACGGCTCGGCGCTTCGATCTGCAGGCTCGGCCGAGGATAAGGCTGCGGCAGCTCGGCACCCGGCGCGTAGGCCAGTGCCATGAAGCGCTCGATCATCAGCGGGTAACGGGCCTTGTCCAGTTTACGCACGTCGTTGAGCAGGCCGAAGCGCATTTCGCCACGCCAGCCGGTGCGCTTGGGGATGCCGGCAAAGAACGGCACCAGCGCCGACTTCAGCGAGTTGGGCAGCAGGATCGCCTGGTCGTACTGCCCGGCCAGGGACTTGCCGATGCGCCGGCGCGTAGCCAGTTCCAGCGCGCCATGGCCGAGCGGGAAGCTCAAGGCCTGACGCACTTGGGGCATGCGCTCAAGGATCGGCCGGCTCCACTCGGGCGCCAGCACGTCGATCACGCAGTCGGGGTGCTGCTGTTTCAGGCACTGGAACAGGGTTTGCGCCATCACCATGTCGCCAACCCAGCTGGGGCCAATGATCAGTATTCTCATGCTTAGTCCAGAAACGCTCGGGGAGGCTACAGGCTGCGGTACAGCCTGGCCTCCCCTCTTTATATTCAGGCTATGTGGCGGACAGTGTACCACCCGGGCCGCTTCGCGCCCCAATCGCCACCAAGCCGGCCCCACAGGGGGCATGCAGGCCTCAGGTACTGCAGCGCCCTCTGGAGGCCGGCTTGCCGACGATTGGCCCTCAAGTCAAACCGAGCTGCGCCCAAATCCTTCGAACGTCGCGGCGCTCATCGATAAACTGTGCCGCATCGATCACCCCGGCCTGCTTCTGCAGGGCCTGGCGGTGCGAGGCTGAGCGAAACGCCTTGTACACTTCACGCAACAAAACCGCATCGCTGGCCGGCATCAAGCCTGCCTGCTCCAGCTCTTCCAGAATGCGAATGTTATCGGTCCAGCGCAGTATGGCCGGATGGTCGTGTGACCAGGCCAAAGCGGCGTATTGCACCATAAATTCGATATCGACGATACCGCCGGCATCCTGCTTGATATCGAACGCCATCCCCGTATCGAAGGCATTGCCCGCGGTGCCTGCGGCGGTAGCCTTGGTGCCGAGGTTGTCGCGCATCTTGGCGCGCATCTCGCTGACTTCGCTGCGCAGCTTGTCCAGGTCACGGGCCTGGCCCAGAACCTTGGCACGCACCCCCTCGAACGCTGCCGCCACCTGCTTGCAGCCCACCAGCACGCGGGCGCGCACCAGGGCCTGATGTTCCCAGGTCCAGGCTTCGTTCTGCTGGTAGCGCTCGAACGCGCCCAGCGAGCTGACCAAAAGCCCCGCAGCGCCCGAGGGCCGCAGGCGCATGTCGACGTCATACAGCTGGCCCGAATTGGTTTGCGTGGTCAGCAAATGGATGATGCGCTGGCCCAGCCGCGTGAAGAACTGCGCGCTGTCGATCGGCTTGGCGCCATCGGTTTCCGCCTGCGGGTCACCGTCGTGGATGAACACCAGGTCCAGGTCCGAGCCGTGGCCCAACTCCAGGCCGCCTACCTTGCCGTAGCCAAGGATGATGAAGCCCGGGTCGCACAGGCTGCCATCGGTGCGCTTGGGCTGGCCGTGACGCGCCACGGTCTGGCGCCAGGCCAGGGCCAGCACCTGGTCAAGAATGGCTTCGGCCAGCCAGGTCAGGTAGTCGCTGACTTTCATCAATGGCAGGTTGCCACTGATTTCGGAAGCGGCCACGCGCAGGCTGTGGGCCAGCTTGAAGTGGCGCAAGGCCTCCATCTGTTGCTCAAGATCGTCCTCGGGGATGCGCGTCAGCCGCTCCCGCAGCTCGGCGGCCAGCTCCGGCGCCAGCGGCGGGCTGAACAGGCGGCCTTCATTGAGCAACTCATCGAGCAGCAATGGGTAACGGGCAATCTGTTCGGCGATCCACGGGCTGGCAGCACACAGGGTCAGCAGGCGGCGCAAGGCCCCCGGGTTTTCAGTCAGCAGCACCAGGTAGGCCGAACGCCGCGCCACAGCTTCGACCAGCGGCAATACCCGTTCCAGCACCAGGTCAGGGTTGTCATGCTCGACCGCCTGGGCCAGCAGGCGCGGGATGAAGGCATCCAGGCGTTCACGGCCGATGCGCTGCATCGACCGCAACTGTGGGCTGGCACGCAGCCCCGCCAGCCTGCGCAGCGCTTCGGCGGGCTGCTTGAACCCGGCTTCCTCCAGCTGACGGCCGGCGGCCTCCTCATCCTGCGCCTGCTCCCACAAGGGCGACCACTCGCCGCCAACCACCAGGTCACCCTCGCCGTCTTCTTCGTCCGGGTCGGCGATGACCTGGCGGAAGTGCCAGTCGACACGGCCGCGCCAGTGCATCAGCTGGTCGTGAAAACTCTGCCAGCCGCTAAAGCCAAGCACATAGGCCACGCGCTCACGGTCAGTCTCATCATCGGGCAGCATCTGCGTCTGGCGATCGGCAATGGCCTGGATGGCGTGCTCGGTATAGCGCAGAAACTCATAGCCTTCGCGCAGCTCCGCCACCACAGCCGGCGGCAGATAGCCTTGGCCTTCCAGGGTCGCCAGCACTTTCAGCAGTGGCCGCTGCTGCAGGCTCAGGTCGCGCCCGCCATGGATCAGCTGGAAGGCCTGGGCGATGAACTCCACTTCACGGATGCCACCGGCACCGAGCTTGATGTTCTCGGCCATGCCCTTGCGCCGTACCTCCTGCTGGATCAGCTGTTTCATGGTGCGCAGCGCTTCGATCGCCGAAAAGTCCAGGTAACGCCGGTACACGAACGGGCGCAGCATCTCCTGCAATTGCGCGCCTGCCGTCTGGTCGCCAGCTACCACCCGCGCCTTGATCATCGCGTAGCGTTCCCAGTCGCGGCCCTGATCCTGGTAGTACTGCTCCAGGGCATTGAAACTGAGCACCAGCGCACCGGCCGAGCCGTAGGGACGCAGGCGCATGTCGACGCGGAACACGAAGCCATCGACGGTGACCGGGTCGAGCGCCTTGATCAGGCGCTGGCCCAGACGGGTGAAAAACGCCTGATTGTCCAGCGAGCGCTTGACCCCTTCGGTCTCACCGCCCTCGGGGAAGGCGAAGATCAGGTCGATATCCGACGACAGGTTGAGCTCGACCGCCCCCAGCTTACCCATGCCCAGCACCACCATATGCTGCGGTTCGCCGCTGCGGTTGCCGATCGGCGTACCGAACTGCTGGCAGTGGCGCGGATACAGCCATTGATACGCTTCGTCGATGGCCGCGTCGGCCAGGTCGGACAGGTCACGGCAGGTCTCGCCCAGTTCGGCCTGGCGGGTGATATCGCGCCAGATGATGCGCAGCTGCTGGCGGTTGCGCTCGCGGCGCAGGTTGCGTGCCAGCTCGTCTTCACTCGACGCCGCCTGGGCGGCTGCCGCAATGTGCCCACGCAGCTCGCCCGGCGCATAACGGCGATCCATCTCGCCGCTGGCCAGCAGGGCAAACAGCATCGCCGGCTCACGCTGGGTCAGGCCGAGCACGAAGTCGCTGGCGGCGGCCACCTGGTCGAACTGTTGCCGGTGAGCCGGGCTCCAGGCGTTCGGGTCGAGCGCCGGGTGGCTGCTCAGGGCATCGAGCAGAAACTGCCGATTACGGGCGACCAGCGGTTGCAGGGAGGCAGGCAGTTCGAGCGGCAAAGGCAGGCGCATGGTCTATCCTTGATCGGCGAGAAAGAGAGAGGAAAAAGCGGCCACGAGGAAACCGGACCACGGTTGGACTGTCGTACAAAAGTTGGAAATAGCTGAAAAAAACGAATCATTGGCAAGAAACATCAAGAATCACCCGCTCGTAGCACAACGCCAACCAACATGAACGTTTTTCCTCACAAGCCACGGTGCGACCAAACGTCGCATTTGTGTAGTTTTACTACTACCCCACCCGTGCAAAAGCATGAAATGCGAAAGCAAATGTAGTAAAACTACACGCCGCCGGGTCACACTCCGGTAATCCAAGAATTCACGACGTCTGCCCATAAGGCCAGTCGCAAACTCAGGCCCCCGATTCTGGTGGCCTTTCCGCCCTGGAGCAAGCCATGCAAGACCTCGATCCAATCGAAACCCAGGAATGGCTGGATGCCCTGGAGTCGGTCCTCGACAAAGAAGGCGAAGACCGCGCTCATTACCTGATGACCCGCATGGGCGAGCTGGCCACCCGCAGTGGCTCTCAGCTGCCGTACGCGATCACCACGCCATACCGCAACACCATCCCTGTCACCCACGAAGCACGCATGCCTGGCGACCTGTTCATGGAACGCCGCATTCGCTCGATGGTGCGTTGGAACGCGCTGGCCATGGTGATGCGCACCAACCTGAAGGATTCGGACCTGGGCGGCCACATCTCCAGCTTCGCCTCCAGTGCCACCCTGTATGACATCGGCTTCAACTACTTCTTCCAGGCCCCGACCGAAGAACACGGCGGCGACCTGATCTTCTTCCAGGGCCACGCTTCGCCAGGCGTTTACGCCCGTGCCTTCATGGAAGGCCGCATCAACGAAGAGCAGATGAACAACTTCCGTCAGGAAGTGGACGGCAAAGGCCTGTCTTCGTACCCGCACCCATGGCTGATGCCTGACTTCTGGCAGTTCCCGACCGTTTCGATGGGCTTGGGCCCGATTCAGGCGATCTACCAGGCGCGCTTCATGAAGTACCTGGAAGCCCGTGGTTTCATCCCGGCCGGCAAGCAGAAGGTCTGGTGCTTCATGGGCGACGGCGAGTGCGACGAGCCGGAATCCCTCGGTGCCATCGCCCTGGCCGGCCGCGAGAAGCTGGACAACCTGATCTTCGTCATCAACTGCAACCTGCAGCGCCTCGACGGCCCGGTTCGCGGCAACGGCAAGATCATCCAGGAACTCGAAGGCGTGTTCCGTGGCGGCGGCTGGAACGTCAACAAAGTCGTCTGGGGCCGCTTCTGGGACCCACTGCTGGCCAAGGACACCAACGGTGCCCTGCAGCGCCGCATGGACGAAGTCATCGACGGCGAGTACCAGAACTACAAAGCCAAAGACGGCGCGTACGTTCGTGAGAACTTCTTCAACACCCCAGAGCTCAAGGCCATGGTCGAAGACCTGTCCGACGAAGAGATCTGGAAGCTCAACCGTGGCGGTCACGACCCGTACAAGGTCTATGCGGCCTACCACCAGGCGGTCAACCACAAAGAGCAGCCGACCGTCATCCTGGCCAAGACCATCAAGGGTTACGGCACCGGTGCTGGCGAAGCCAAGAACACCGCGCACAACACCAAGAAGGTCGACGTCGACAGCCTGCGCCACTTCCGTGACCGCTTCGACATCCCGGTCAAGGATGCCGACCTTGAGAACCTGCCGTTCTACAAGCCCGAAGAAGGTTCGGCCGAAGCCAAGTACCTGGCCGAGCGCCGCGCAGCCCTGGGTGGCTTCGTACCGCAGCGCCGTGCCAAGAGCTTCAGCGTGCCAACCCCGCCTCTGGAAACGCTGAAAGCGATCCTGGACGGCTCGGGCGACCGCGAAATCTCCACCACCATGGCCTTCGTGCGTATCCTCGCGCAGCTGGTCAAGGACAAGGACATCGGCCAGCGCATCGTACCGATCATCCCGGACGAAGCCCGTACCTTCGGTATGGAAGGCATGTTCCGCCAGCTGGGCATCTACTCGTCGGTCGGCCAGCTCTACGAGCCAGTCGATAAAGACCAGGTGATGTTCTACCGCGAAGACAAGAAGGGCCAGATCCTCGAGGAAGGCATCAACGAAGCCGGCGCCATGTCGTCGTTCATCGCTGCCGGTACCTCGTACAGCTGCCACAACCAGCCGATGCTGCCGTTCTACATCTTCTACTCGATGTTCGGCTTCCAGCGTATCGGCGACCTGGCCTGGGCCGCTGGCGACAGCCGCACCCGTGGCTTCCTGATCGGCGGCACCGCCGGCCGTACCACCCTCAACGGTGAAGGCCTGCAGCACGAAGACGGTCACAGCCACATGATGGCGGGCACCATCCCGAACTGCCGCACCTATGATCCGACCTACGGCTACGAGCTGGCGGTGATCATTCAGGACGGCATGAAGAAGATGACCGAAGAGCAACAGGACATCTTCTACTACATCACCGTGATGAACGAATCCTACCAGCAGCCAGCCATGCCGGCCGGTGTCGAGGAAGGCATCATCAAGGGCATGTACCTGCTGGAAGAAGATACCCGCGAAGCCGCGCACCACGTTCAGCTGATGGGCTCCGGCACCATCCTGCGCGAAGTCCGCGAGGCGGCGAAGATCCTGCGTGAAGAGTTCAACGTCGGTGCCGACGTGTGGAGCGTCACCAGCTTCAACGAACTGCGTCGCGACGGCCTGGCCGTGGAACGCGCCAACCGCCTCAAGCCTGGCCAGAAGCCTCAGCAGACTTACGTCGAAGAGTGCCTGGCCGGTCGCAAAGGCCCGGTCATCGCGTCCACCGACTACATGAAGCTGTTCGCCGAACAGATTCGCCAGTGGGTACCGAGCAAAGAGTTCAAGGTCCTGGGTACCGATGGCTACGGTCGCAGCGACAGCCGCAAGAAGCTGCGTCACTTCTTCGAAGTCGACCGCCACTTCGTGGTGCTGGCTGCCCTGGAAGCCTTGGCTGACCGTGGCGAGATCGAACCGAAGGTGGTGGCCGACGCCATCGTCAAGTTCGGCATCGATCCGGACAAGCGCAACCCACTGGACTGCTGAGGAGTATTTTTAAGTGAGCGAACTCATTCGCGTACCTGACATCGGCAGCGGTGAAGGTGAAATCATCGAGCTGTTCGTCAAGGTCGGTGACCGTATCGAGGCTGACCAGAGCCTGCTGACCCTGGAGTCCGACAAGGCCTCCATGGAAATCCCGGCCCCCAAGGCCGGTGTCATCAAGGAACTGAAGGTCAAGCTGGGCGATCGCCTGAAAGAGGGCGACGAGCTGCTGGTTCTGGAAGCCGAGGGCGCCGCTGCGGCGGCCGAGGCTCCCGCTGCCGCACCTGCCCCTGCCGCCGCTCCGGCTGCTGCTGAAAAGCCAGCTGCCGAAGCCGCCCCTGCGCCGGCTGCAGCCCCTGCTGCCGCCAGCGTGCAGGATATTCACGTACCGGACATCGGTTCGTCGGGCAAGGCCAAGATCATCGAAGTACTGGTCAAGGTCGGCGACACCGTCGAAGCCGACCAGTCGCTGATTACCCTGGAGTCGGACAAGGCCTCCATGGAGATCCCTTCGCCCGCCGCAGGTGTGGTCAAGGAAGTGATCGCCAAGCTGGACGACGAAGTCGGCACCGGTGACCTGATCCTCAAGCTGGAAGTTGCAGGCGCCGCTCCGGCTGCTGCACCAGCGCCTGCCGCTGCTGCACCGGCCAAGGCTGAGGCTGCTCCGGCCGCCGCACCTGCTGCCGCTGCTCCAGCTGCTGCCCCTGCACCGGTCGCTACCGCGCCGGCTGCCGGCAGCAACGCCAAGGTTCACGCAGGCCCTGCTGTTCGCCAGCTGGCCCGCGAGTTCGGCGTAGACCTGGGCGCGGTCACCGCGACCGGTCCGCACGGCCGCATCCTGAAAGAAGACGTGCAGGTGTACGTCAAGTCGGTCATGCAGAAGGCCAAGGACGCACCGGCAGCTGCTGGCGCGACCGGCGGCGCCGGCATCCCGCCGATCCCGGTGGTGGACTTCAGCAAGTTCGGTGAAGTGGAAGAAGTGGCAATGACCCGCCTGATGCAGGTCGGTGCCGCCAACCTGCACCGCAGCTGGCTGAACGTGCCGCACGTAACGCAGTTCGACTCCGCCGACATCACCGAGCTGGAAGCCTTCCGCGTGGCGCAGAAGGCCGTGGCCGAGAAGGCTGGGGTCAAACTGACCGTACTGCCACTGCTGCTCAAGGCCTGCGCCTTCCTGCTCAAGGAACTGCCGGACTTCAACAGCTCGCTGGCGCCAAGCGGCAAAGCCGTGATCCGCAAGAAGTACGTGCACATCGGCTTCGCCGTGGACACCCCGGACGGCCTGCTGGTCCCTGTGATCAAGAACGTCGACCAGAAGAGCCTGCTGCAACTGGCTGCCGAAGCCGCAGCGCTGGCCGAGAAGGCACGCACCAAGAAACTGTCGGCTGACGACATGCAAGGCGCCTGCTTCACCATCTCCAGCCTCGGCCACATTGGCGGCACCGGCTTCACGCCGATCGTCAACGCGCCTGAAGTGGCGATCCTCGGTGTGTCCAAGGCGACCATGCAGCCCGTCTGGGATGGCAAAGCCTTCCAGCCGAAGCTGATGTTGCCGCTGTCGCTGTCCTACGATCACCGTGTGATCAATGGCGCGGCCGCCGCGCGCTTCACCAAGCGCCTGGGCGACGTGCTGGCGGATATCCGCACCATGCTGCTGTAACACGCAGCCAGCCTGCCCTCCCTTGGGGGGCAGGTACCCTTTTCGAGCTGCCACGCTCGTACCTCAACCCCGCCACCTGGCGGGGCTTTTTTTGCCTGTAAGGGCGCGATGAAGCCCCTGCTTTTGCGGGATCGCTAAGGAATCGGCCACCACAGCCGAAAACATATACATGACACCCCTCATGGCCGCTTGCCAGCCCCGGGGACATGATGCAACCTTGCCAGATGCGCCGCCGTCCAGGCCGCGTCACCTCTTCAAGCGAGTCTTCGATGAAAAGCCAACCCGATGCCGCCAGCCGTGTGGCGGCCGAGGTCGTCACGCAGCTTCCCGTGCCTTCACGGCTCGGCATGCTGCGTTTCGAAAGGCTCAACGAAGCCACTTGGGCAATGCTTTACCTCGACCCGGCCTGCGAACGCCAGTTCGGGCTAGCGGCTTCCCAGCTGTGCGCGCTGGTCGATTCACCGTATGCCAGCCTGATGGAGCCTGAGGCCCGCTACCGGCTGCATGACGAGATTCAGCGGCAACTGAGCACCCGTGGCTATTACCGTGTGCGCTACACCCTGCATGCCCAGCCGCGCTCGCTGCGCCTGCTCGAAGCGGGTGAAGCCTACAGGCAGCACAACCGCCAGCTGTTGCGCGGGTTTCTGACGGTACTCGACGACCAGCCCGAAGAGGCTGTCGAAGTGGATGCCGACGACCTCGAATCGCGTAACAGCCGCCTGCAACTTGCCCTGCAGCTGAACCAGCGCGCCCAGCAGGAACAGCTGGAACACCTCGAACGCGTGCGCAGCCAGCAGGACCTGATCCTGCGCCTCGCCCGCCAGCGCTACAGCGCGGAAAATTCGCTGCTCGAAGCCGCCCAACTGATAACCCGCAGCGCCTGCGAGATCTACAAGGTGGACTGCGCCAGCATCTGGCACCTGGAAGACCAGCGCCTGGAGCCGATCAGCGCCTGGTTGCGCAGCGAGCAAGTGCATCGCCTGCCCGAGCCCATCGATGCCAGCCGCTTCCCCGACTACCTCGATGCCCTGCACGCCAGCCGCGCCATCGATGCCCACAACGCCAACCACGACCCGCGCACCCGTGAACTGGCCGAGAGCCTCTACGCCGACAACAATGCCATGCTCGATGCCAGCATCCGCGTCGATGGCCAGGTGGTTGGCGTGCTGTGCCTGGAGCAGACCGGCCAGCCGCGGACCTGGCAGTCGGACGAAATCGCCTTCGCCGGTGAGTTGGCCGACCAGTTCGCCCAGGTCATCACCAACCATAACCGGCGCACCGCCGCCAGCGCCCTGCACTTGTTCCAGCGCGCGGTGGAGCAAAGCGCCAGCGCCTTCCTGCTGGTCAACCGCGACGGCGTGGTGGAGTACGTCAACCCAAGTTTCACCGCGATTACCCAATACAGCACCGATGAAGTACAAGGCCACCACCTGGCAGAGTTGCCGGCGCTGGAGAACCTCAGCGAACTGCTGTTCGACACCCCGTCGAGCCTGGCCATGGGCAACAGCTGGCAGGGCGAATTCAAAAGCCGGCGCAAGAACCTTGAGCCCTACTGGGGCCAGCTGTCGATTTCCAAGGTGTATGGCGACAACCGTGAGCTCACCCATTACATCGGCATCTACGAAGACGTCACCCAGACCAAGCTGGCCCAGCAGCGCATCGAGCGCCTGGCCTACACCGACAACCTGACCAACCTGGGCAACCGCCCGGCGTTCATCCGCAGTCTCGACGAGCGCTTCGCCCGGGATGAGCAGAGCCCGATCTGCCTGCTGCTGGTGGATATCGACAACTTCAAGCGGATCAACGACAGCCTTGGCCACCAGACCGGTGACAAGCTGCTGATCAGCCTGGCCCGGCGCCTGCGCAACAGCCTGAGCGTTGGCGGCGTGCTGGCCCGCTTCGCCAGTAACGAATTCGCCGTGCTGCTCGACGACACCAGCCTGGAAGACGGCCAGGGCGTCGCCCAGCAGCTGCTGCGCACCCTCGACAAGCCGATGTTCGTCGACAACCAGTTGATCAACGTGACCGCCTCGGTAGGCCTGGCCTGCGCGCCGCTGCACGGCAGTGACCCGACCACCCTCATGAAAAATGCCGGCCTTGCCCTGCACAAGGCCAAGGCCAACGGCAAGCACCAGGTGCAGGTATTCACCGAAGTGCTCAATGCCGAAGCCAGCTACAAGCTGTTCGTCGAGAACAACCTGCGCCGCGCCTTGACCCAGAACGAGCTGGAGGTGTTCTACCAGCCCAAGCTGTGCCTGCGCAGTGGCCGCCTGCTGGGGCTCGAGGCACTGCTGCGCTGGAACCACCCCGAGCGCGGCATGATCCGCCCGGACCAGTTCATCAGCGTGGCGGAAGAAACCGGCCTGATCATCCCCATCGGCAAGTGGGTGGTACGCCAGTCGTGCCGTATGAGCCAGCAACTGCGCGAGGCCGGCATGGGCAACCTGCACCTGGCCATCAACCTGTCGCCCAAGCAGTTCTCCGACCCCGACCTGGTGGCTTCGATCGCCTCGATCCTCCATGAAGAAGCCCTGCCTGCGCACCTGCTGGAGCTGGAGCTGACCGAGGGCCTGCTGCTGGAAGCTACCGAGGATACCCACCGTCAGCTCGACGAGCTGAAGGCACTGGGCCTGACCCTGGCCATGGATGACTTCGGCACCGGTTATTCGTCGCTGAGCTACCTGAAGAAATTCCCGATCGACATCATCAAGATCGACCGCAGCTTCATCAACGAAATCCCCGACAACCAGGACGACATGGAGATCACCTCGGCGGTGGTGGCCATGGCCCACAACCTCAAGCTCAAGGTGGTGGCAGAAGGGATCGAGACGCCTGAGCAGCTGGCCTTCCTGCGCCGACATCGTTGCGATGTGGGCCAAGGGTATCTGTTCGACCGGCCGATCCCGGGGCGGGAGCTGGCCGAACGACTCAAGCGCTATCCGCGCGGTCCAATGGCCTGACAGCTGCGTAATCCTCGGGCACTATAGAGCCCATTCGGGCCTCATCGCCGGCAAGCCGGCGCCCACAGGTAGGCACCGTTAGCAACGCCTGTGGGGTTGCTGGTGTAGCCGGCGTGCCGGCGGTGAGGCCACATCCTGTCCAACTGAAAACACAGAGGAACGGCCATGGTCCTGCGTTCGGAAATCCTGGTGAACAAAAACGTCATGCCAACCGCGGAACAGGCCCTGCCTGGCCGCGAAACGCCAATGTCCCTGCCCGAGTTTCACTACGTCTTCAAAGACACCCCGCTGCTCGGCCCGTTCTTTGAAGGCAGCGTCGACTTCGCGATCTTCGGCCTGGGTTGCTTCTGGGGCGCCGAGCGCCGCTTCTGGCAGCGTGAAGGCGTGGTCAGCACCGTGGTCGGCTATGCGGGCGGCTTTACCCCCAACCCCACCTACGAAGAAGTCTGCTCGGGCCTGACTGGCCACACTGAAGTCGTCCTGGTGGTGTTCGACAAGGACAAGGTCAGCTACCGCGAGTTGCTGGCGATGTTCTGGGAACTGCACAACCCGACCCAGGGCATGCGCCAGGGCAACGACGTCGGCACCCAGTACCGCTCGGCCATCTACTGCACCTCGCCACAGCAGCTCGAAGAAGCCAAAGCCAGCCGCGACGCCTTCCAGGCCGAGCTGAACAAGGCCGGTTTCGGCGAGATCACCACCGAAATCGACCAGGCGCCGACCGTGTACTTCGCCGAGGCTTACCACCAGCAGTACCTGGCCAAGAACCCAGACGGCTACTGCGGTATCGGCGGCACCGGTGTGTGCCTGCCACCCAGCCTGCAGGGCAACTGAACCATGAGCACGATGACCCTGTTCCACTCACCGCTGTCGCCATTCGTGCGCAAGGTGATGGTCGTGCTGCACGAGACCGGGCAGCTTGAGCGCGTGGCGCTGCAGGGGGTGAACATCACCCCGGTCAGCGGCGATGACCAGCTCAACCACGGTAACCCGATCGGCAAGATCCCGGCCCTGCGCCTGGAAGATGGCACTGTGCTGCATGACAGCCGGGTCATCTGCGAATACCTCGACCTGCAGCATGTCGGCCTGCCGCTGCTGCCGCGCGAGGGCTCGGCGCGCTGGCGGCGCATGACACTGGTGTCGCAGGCCGATGCGATCATGGATGCGGCGGTTTCCAGCCGCTATGAGAGCGTCCTGCGGCCTGAGGACAAGCGCTGGGACGGCTGGCTCGAAGCGCAGCGGGAGAAAATCCGCCGCAGCCTGGCCAACCTGGAGCAGGAGCACCTGGCTGAACTGATATCCGGCTTTGATCTGGCCGCGATTGGCGTGGCCTGTGCGCTGGGCTACCTGGACTTGCGCCAGCCTGATTTCGGCTGGCGGGAGCAGCAGCCAGGGTTGGCGGCGTGGTATGCCGAGGTGGCCAAGCGGCCGTCGATGGTCGCCACAGCACCGAACGCCTGATACAGCGCGATCGCCGGCATCGCGCCAGCTTTTAAGACAGTTGACCCCACAGGGATGTGGCCTGCCCTTCAGAACTGCAGCGAACCTGTGGGGCTTGCCGGCGATTGCTCAGCATGGCAACCATCGGCCTCAGCGGGGCATCACAGGAAACAGCTGCCCAATCCTGTGAGCCAGCCACCGCCCGATCTCTCTGTCCTCCCTCATGCCGCCCTCCCCACCCGGGCCCAGTCCAGGCGACGGGTCAGCACCATGAACACACCCAGCAAGCCAAAGCACAGCAGCGAGCCCATCAACAGCGCATAGTCCTCGGCACTGAGCAGCCCATAGAGCAGTGCGTACAGCACCGCCAACCCCGCCGCAAAGCTCACGCCACGCATCAGGCTGCGCAATACGTGGCTCAGGTAGAAGCCGAGCAGCGACACGCAGGCCGAGGCTGACAGGCCATACGCCAAGCCGAAACCGATGTGCTCGGACAACGAAAGCAGCAGCAGGTAGAAGAACGCCAGAGCCACCCCCACCAGGGTGTACTGCACGGGGTGCACGCTGAGGTTCTTCAGTACCTCGAACAGGAAGAAACCGGCAAAGGTCAGGGCGATGAACAACAGCGCGTATTTGATGGCCCGCTCACTCTTGAGGTACTGGTCCACCGGGTCGATGAAGCTTACCCCGAAGGTCCGCTCGCTGAATTCCGCACACTGCCCGCTGCCGGCACATTGGCGCAGGGCATCTTCAAGGTTGGTGGCGAAGAATGAGGTCTGCCAGTGCGCGCTGAAGCCTTTGTCGTCGATTTCGCGGCGGCTTGGCAGGTAACTGCCAACGAAGCTGGGGTGCGGCCAGTTGGCCCGCATGTCCACGCTGCTGGTGCGGCCCACTGGCAACAGGTGCAGTTGCCCGGTGCCTTGCAGTGCCAGATCGAAACCGTAGGTGAACGCACGGGCCTGCTGACCATCCAGTTGCGGCAGCGCGACGTGCACGCCACTGCGCAGCCAGTCCAGCCTGGTCCCGGCTTCGAACGCCAGGCGCTGGCCATCGATGTCGAGTTCCAGGGCATTTTCGATGCCGCGGATGTCGCTTATGCCGACCACCAGAAACGGCTTGTCGAAGCGGTAGTCGTCGAAGTCCTTGTCGATGCCCCAGCGCTCCGGCAGCTGGAAACGGCCCGCAAGTCGCCCTTTGGCATGGAACAGCCGCGCCTGGTAGATACCCCGCGCCCGCAGTTCGGTGTCCACGCCGAGGTCGGCGTCGAAGGTTTCCGGGAGGAAATACAGGTGGCCGGCGACAGTGCTGGTTTCCTGCACGCTCTGGCCGCCCTTGTCGATCCAGCGGCGCTGCACCTTGCGGTATGGCACCACCAGCAGCGGCCCGCTGATCTGCTGGTCGAAACTGGCGCTACGGGCGATGTCCTGCAGTACGTTGTCACGCAGGGCCTGGCGTTCATCGATCAGGCCGTTGATCAGCAGCAATGGGATGAGCAGCAGCATGATGAGCACGGCGATCATGCCGAGTTTGTAACCGAGGGTCTTGTTCATAGGGGCCTCCATTGGCAGTGGGCGCAGTGTCTGCGCCTTGCATGGAGGCATTGAGGAGCGTGTGTGGAGATCGTGTGTATTTTCAAGAACCAAATCGCTGGCAAGCCAGCGATGGGCTGCAACGCAGCCCCAGCAATCTCAGCTGATGCGCCGCACCGGCAGCCATAACCGCACCCGGACCCCGCCATCGACGTTATCCACCGCCAGCGACCCACCATGCAGTTGCATCACCTCATCCACAAAGTTCAGCCCCAGCCCGGTGCTCTTGCGCCCACTCCCCGGCCGCGGCAGCGAATAGAAACGCTCGGCAACCCGGCCGATGGCATACGCGGGTATCGCCTCCCCCTGATTGAACAGGCTCAGCGCCACCCGCTCGCCATCGCGCTCCAGCTCGAACAGCAGCGCCCCGCCCGGCGGGGTGAAATCCAGCGCATTGTCGAGCAAGTTGGCCAGCGCCTGGCGCATGAGAAACGGATCGCACAGCAGCCACATGCCTGGCGGCACCCGCTGGCGCACCTGCAGGCCGTTTGCGTCGATGCGTGCGGCATGCGCCAGCAGCAGCTCATCGACCAGCGCCGCCAAGGCAACCTGCTGCTCCTCTTCCAGCGCCTGCATCTGCTCGACCCGCGCCAGGTTGAGCAAACGTTCGATCATCTGCTGCAGCCGCTCGCTTTCACGCTCGATGTTGCCGGCAAAGCGCGCCCGCTGTTCGGCAGGCATATCACCCTGGAGCAATTCAGACGCGCCACGTATAGCCGCCAGCGGGCTCTTCAACTCGTGCGTCAGGGTGTGAACGTAGCGTTCCACATACGCCTTGCCCTCAAGCTGTGTGCGCATGCGCTCCACCGCATTGGCCAGGTGCGCCAGCTCACCGCCCTTGTAGTAAGGCAACGCGGCGCGCTGGCCTTCGCTGACCGCCTGCGCATAACGGGCCAGCCGGCGCAGGGAGCGGGCCAGCCACCAAGACAGCGCAGCGCCGATCAACAGGCCCATGCCGATCAGCCCCACCCCCAGGCCAAGCAAGCGCTGCTCGGACCGGTCGATGTACGGTTGCAGCGAGCTGTTGGGCTTGGCCACTGTGACCACGCCGATAACCTGCCCCTGGTCAACGATCGGCGCGGCCACGTGCATCACCGAGGTGCTTTCATCCTCTTCGACGCTGCGGGTGGAACGAGCACCGTACTGGCCGCGCAGCGTCAGGTACACGTCATTCCAGCGCGAATAGTCCTTGCCCAGGTCCTGGCCGCTGGAATCGAGCAGCACGATGCCTTTGGCATCGGTCACGTAGATGCGGTGGCTGACCTGGTGCTTGGCCAGGCCCCAGATCTGCGCGCCCGGGCTGCGCAAGCCGTACGCCTTGAGCACCTCAGGCAGGCGGCTCTGGGCCAGGGTACCGGCCTTGACGTCATCGTGGAGGATCTCGGCCAGAAGGTTGGCCGTGTCGACCAGGGTTTCCTCGGAAGATTGGCGTACCACAGGGCGGATCTGCTCGCGCACGGTGTTGAGTAGGAAGTAACCGGCCAAGCCGACGAACAGGAAGTACACCAGAAAGATCCGAATGCCCAGGCGCATCAGGCGTGTTCCGGGCTGTAGCTGTAACCCAGGCCCCGATGGGTCTGGATCGGCTCGGCGTCGGCAGCTACCTGGCGCAGCTTGGCGCGCAGGCTCTTGATATGGCTGTCGATGGTGCGTTCATAACCGACGTCGGAGGCCACCCCCAGGGCATCGAGCAACTGTTCGCGGCTGAACACTCGTTGTGGCTGTTCGAGCAGGCACTGCAACAGGCGGAACTCATGGCGCGTCAGCACCAGTGGCTGAGCGCGATAGCTGATTTGCATGCGCAGGGTATCGAGCTGGAACAGCGGCGCCTCGGTGGTGGTTTCTTGCCGCGGCGCCATGCGCTTGAGGATCGCACGAACCCGCGCCGCCACTTCACGCGGGCTGAAGGGTTTGACCACGTAGTCGTCGGCACCGATCTCCAGGCCGACCACCCGGTCGATTTCACCATCACGCGCACTGAGGAACATCACCGGCACCTCACTGAAGCGGCGCAGCTGGCGACAGGTTTCGAAACCACTGATATCGGGCAGTCCGATGTCGAGGATGATCAGGTCGGCAGGGCGCAGCCGCTGTTGCTCCAGGGCTACACCACCGAGGGTCACCCATTCGGTGCTATGGCCATCGGCCTGCAAGGCGTAGACCAAGGTATCGGCGATGGCGGCTTCGTCTTCGACGATGAGAATGTGGGGCATCTGAGCTGCAAGCCTCAAGCTTCAAGTAAAAGCGGATCGCATGAACTTACACCGATCTGCTTTAACTTGCAGCTTGTAGCTTGTAGCTTGCGGCTCGCGACTGCTCAGCAGTCAGGCTTGCCCGCAGTGAACCGTTTTGCCGGATTTACCGCGGCCTTGAATTCGCGCAACGCCTTGGCACCCACCAGCAATGGGTAGTTAAAGCTGCTGCGGTCGACCAGGTTCACTTCCACGGTGCGCTTCTCATCACCCAGGCACAATTCAAGGTCGATTACCGGCCGGCGCGACAGCTCGGGCGCATCGCCTTCATCGTCTTCGTCAGCGCGGTTCTTGATTTTGCTGATCCGCGAAACCTTATGCTCGTAGACCTTGCCGTCGGACTCTTTGGTCGCCAAGCGGAAACGCACCCAGTCCTCGCCGTCGCGCGTGAAGCGCTCAATGTCCTTGGCCGACAACGAAGCGGTGTAAGCCCCGGTATCCATCTTGGCCTTCAGGGTTTCGCCCAGTTCAGGCAATGAAATATTCTCGTAACGGCCGTAAAGCGTAGGTTCCGCGGCCATTACCGGCAGCGCCAACAGCGACAACAGGGCTAGCATTGGTTTCACAGGCAGGCTTCCTTGAAAGGGTTGTGTGCTTAGACTGTGCAGGCAGGATAGGTTCGCTGTCACAAGGGTAAACAACATAATGTGAAACATTTGTCCTGGCCGCTGGGCATTGGATATTTGGCGTAGGCTGCGGCGCTGCTTATCATTGCCGCCCGTTCAAATCCCACAACAAGAGTTTCCCTATGCGTCGCCTGCTGACCGGCATTCTTACGACCACCCTGCTGCTGCTCAACACCGTGGTGCTGATCTGCCCGCTGCTGGTCTTCGCTCTGCTCAAACTGGTGCTGCCGGGCCGTTGGCGTGACTACGCCTCCGCTGCCGTGATGTGGGTCGCTGAAGCCTGGTCGGAAATCGACAAGGCCATTTTCGCCTTGTGCATCCCAACCCAGTGGGATATCCGCGGCGTCGAAAACCTGCGTAAAGACACCTCCTACCTCGCCGTGAGCAACCACCAGAGCTGGGTAGACATTCCCGCGCTGATCGAAAGCCTCAACCGCCGAACGCCGTTCTTCAAGTTTTTCCTCAAGAAGGAACTGATCTGGGTACCCCTGCTGGGCCTGGCCTGGTGGGGCCTGGATTACCCGTTCATGAAGCGCTACAGCAAGGCGTTCCTGGAGAAACACCCCGAGCTCAAGGGCAAGGACCTGGAGATCACCAAAGCGGCCTGTGAGCTGTTCAAGCGCCAGCCGGTGACCGTGGTGAACTACCTGGAGGGCACCCGGTTTACCGAAGCCAAGCGCCAGGCACAACAGTCACCGTACCGCTACCTGCTCAAGCCGAAGGCAGGGGGCGTGGCGTTTGTACTGGCGGCGCTGGGCGAGCAGCTAGATGCGCTGCTGGACGTGACCATCGTATACCCCGGCAACAAGGCACCGGGGTTCTGGGACCTGCTCAACGGCAGCATCAGCCGCGTGGTTATCGACATTCAGGTGCGTGAACTGGACCCGGCGTTGTGGGCCGGGGATTACGAGAATGACCCGGCATTCCGCCAGACCGTGCAGGCCTGGGTGAATCAGCTGTGGATCGAGAAGGACCAGCGGATCGAGCGGTTGCGAAGCGAGATGGGTTGAGCGTGGCGCACCTGTGAGGGCGCTTGCGCGGGTCCCCCGCACCACCCAGATTGCGCAAGGCCTGTAGCAGCTCATCGCCGGCAAGCCGGCTTCCACAGGTTTCGCGGCGGGCTGTAGAACTAGTATTCCTATCAGTTTTAACTATCCCTGCGCCTGCTCAGAATGGACGCTTGGCAACCCTCTTACTCAGTGCCGAAGGGACATGAGTCCTGGTTACAGCATCAACCCACTCCTTTTACTTCCATCGCGCCGAAAGGCCCATCATGACCCCATTGGCGGCATCGCTGAGCGGGACCTCGCTCGGCGCAATGGCATGGAAAGCGAGCAATCGACTGGAGGTTCAGAGCTTGTTGAGGCTGTTTGTCACCTGATAAATCTGACAGTTGTAATCGAAGGCGCGGGCGCGCAGATTGGAAATCCAATCGCTACCTGAGACTTGAAGACATGGCGACCAATCCAGAAAAAGATGCATCAAGCGAAATCTCATCGAACGCAAGTCGAAGCACGTCATTAGAAGAGCGTGTTGCTTATTTCTATCAAAATGGTCACTTGGCAGCTGAATTTTCTGACAAAGGACCGCGCCGCATTTTGTGGTCGCAAGACATTGCGATCGCTCTGCTGGGGCATGTTGAAACAGCCACACTGCTTAAAGTAGACCAAACCAACTCCGTTATGGGCACCCCACCTGACTCGGTGGTGTATTCGCCCTATGGTCATTTTGAAGCTGGCAATACAGCAGGCTTAGTTGCGTTTAACGGACAACGGTTTGACCTGACCACCAATGGGTACGCACTTGGTAATGGGCATCGCATCTATCGACCAGATTTGCGGCGCTTTTGCAGCCCGGATACGTTAAGCCCGTTCAGCACTGGCGGCCTGAATGCTTACAGCTACTGTGCAGACGACCCAATTAACAACGTGGATCCAAGCGGGCAGACCTTGCTACCGGCCTTGAAAGCGCCCCCCTCTATAAACCGCCCAAAATCGCTACCGCCTACATCGCGAAGTTCCTCTAAGCCCACTTTAGGTGAGGCATACCAACAAGCAGTTGAACGAGCACTTGCGGGAGACTCAGATCCTGCCTCACCGCGCCTACGCAAGATCCAAATTGAAAAAATGAACCTTAGGGCCATCAAAAGCGAAATAAAAAACCTCGAAATCGCCATGTTTAAACAGCCGATGAATCGTAGCGGAAAGTTGGAGACAGCACGCAACTTGACTCGGATTAGCACGCAAAAATCAGCGGCAGCAGATGCGGGACATTGGAATCCTAATTCAAACTATGGAAACAATGTAGTGGCAATGGAACACAAAACAAGAGCCAGGAAGTACTTCGAGGATAATCCTGGCATCCAAGAACATTTGAACACCATCAATCGATATGAGAGGGCCACCGAAAAGCAAGATTCCATACTCTGGAAAATCAATAAACTTCGCAATTCTTAAGAAAAGCAGTTAACGATCCACCCTTGGCGTGTTGATCTAAACTACTGGTCGCCCGCCTCGAATGGCCACGATGCATAAGCTTACGTTACAAGTGCTGCCGTAGACGCCGTCGATCCAGGTGCAGATGCCGCAGAGCTGAGTACATTGCAGTAAGGGTCGAAACGTAGACCGTCGGGGCTGGGCTTTTCGCTAAGCCTCTAGCTGGCTGTGCCGGCCTCATCGCCGGCAAGCCGACTCCCACAGGTTCGCGATGAACTTGTAAAACCGTAATTACCTTGGCCCAGCCTGTCGGCGCCGACACTGGTCATCGCCCTGTACTGGTTCGCCCTGGGCCTGGCCTACCTGGCGGTGCTGCCTCCGGCCTGCGCCGCCCAGTGCGCCTGCTAGGCCTCTGTCAAGCGGCTTGAGCCTTACACCGATGGCGGCTGTACCAGCGGCGCCGGAGTAGTCCACAGGCTACCAAGGTTCTGCAGCAGCGATCCAGCAATGCCCTGCTGCCCCAGGTACTGGAGGATCAGCGGAGCGAACTGGCCGATCATGCCAGTATCCATCCCTAGCGCCTTGAACGCTGCATCCAGGTCCGTGCGGTTTTCCACGTCGTTGCCCAGTGCCTTGCTCAGGGCCGACTGGTTTTCGCTGTTATTACCCAGCAGTTCGCCCAGGCCACTGAAGCCACCCAGGGCATTGGCACCGGAAAGCAGATCGAGCCCCGGCACGGCCTTGGTCAACTGGCCGTAGTCGTCGCTACTGAGGTTGTTGCGCGCCAGCCCCAGCATCGCCCCTGCACCGCCCACAGCCTGCTCCGGGGTGATGTTCAGTTCGCTGCCCAGGGTATTGAGCAGATTGGCCTGCGCCTCAGGCGCCTGCACCTGGGCTTGCTGATTCTGGTTTTGCATGGCCGAGACGGCATTGGCGGCATCGCTGAGGTTGAAGGCGAACACCGGGCTTGCGGCCAGGGTCATCAGGGTTGCCAGGGTGAATGCTTTCATCGGGAGGGACCTCGTAGGCCGGGATGGCCTGGGAAACGAGGCATTCGACTGAAGGTTCAGGGGTTTGTTCCGGGCCGCGCATCGGGTAGGTCCGCATAGCCCCATTGGCCCCGCTGCATGAGTGGCCTTGCGTCGCGAAAGGGCCGCAAAGCGGCCCCAACACTGCCCACCCTAACGATCAACGTAGCCTGTTCCGGGCGATTTCGATGTCATCCATGATTGCCTTGGCGAACGCACTCAGGTAATCCGCCGCACCGAGCAGTTTGTGGTCATCCTCCATATCACCTTCGCGCACCAGGTGCTTGATGTACCCCAGCAGCACCGAGACCTGCTCATAGGCATGCTCGAACGGCACGCCCGGCATCACCCGGAAAATATGGCAGGGCTGTGCACCGGCTTCACAGAACGTCTCGACGCCAACGGTCAGGTTTGCGTGCTTCTCTGCACTCATCGCATAGCTCCCCAAACCCTCACATGCGCTCGAGCGCATGCTCGATCAACGCATGTGCGGTATCGGCGCTATGCACGGCATTGGTGAGCATGTACACGCCCGGCTCGCCGGTATGCGCGTGGCAATACTCGCCGATGAGCTCCGAGATACCCAGCAACATTTCGCTGGCGACCGCCAAAGCTTCGGGCGGGACCAGCTCGGGGTGGATGGAGGAGTAGAGGGTGTTGAACAGTTTGAGGCGGGGTGGATCGGGGACTATTTTTTTCATGACAGCTCCACATTTGTGAACTGCCCCCTTCGTTTCCACACATTGGGCGGCAGCTGTACACGGGGTGGAAAACCAGGCATGTGGAAAACCCGGTAGGCCCGAAGACCTCCCGCGAACAGCTGCCATATCGACAACTTCCACATTACTGCCGGGTTTCCACGCCCGGTCGCTGAACCATTCAGCGACCCGAGCAGCCTAGAGGGCGAGGATTCCAGGGGCAATCAGACGGCGGTCGACAGAATGCGTAGGGTATTTCCTACCACCTCCACAGAGTAAGCAGGAAATTACCCATCGATACGTAGGCAATTTCCGCATACCTATCATTTTTGCCAGTAGCCGAATGAAGCAGTCTTTCTGATACTGCAATTAGTTCTGAATGCACACTATATATACAAGCCAAAACGGGGTGATTAACGATGATAGTAAACCTGAGTGCTGTTCGCTACACACCCTACGGCCACGCCTCGCCGATACCCGATTCATTATCGGGTTTCAACGGCGAATGCGTGTTGAAACCCCTAGAGCAATATTTCCTCGGCGCGGGCCATCGATTGTATTCACCTGCATTGATGAGGTTTTTTTCGGCCGATATAAAAAGCCCTTTCGACGAAGGCGGGTTCAACGCATATGCCTACTGTGCAGGCGACCCTGTAAATAGAATCGACCCCACCGGACAAAGCTGGCGTGACATTTTCAACAGGCTTCTAGGGCGTAAACAACCACAGCCGCGACAGCCACGCTTCAAAGTCGAGGTAGCTCAGAAAGCTAGACTCGCTTCCCCCGCTTACTCTGAACCGACGGTCTCACGTGCTACGGAGCACCTACCTAGCTATAACGACGCTTTCAATCAACTTTCGCAGTCTACAAAGCTTGAAATCATCAGATCCGAAAGCAGAATAAAACTTTATCAAAAGGAACTAGACAGTGCACAGCGTGCAAATGATGGCAGTGCAGGTAGTTGGAAAAAAATTGTCGATTTTGAAATGAAAAATAGAGACGGGCTCTGGACCAAGGTGGCCCAAGTGAGAGATGCAGGGCTTTCAGAGAACATAGCATCGCCCTATGCAAATACCGTTCGGAATAACCCGAGGGGCATCTGGAAGTGACGCTATCGTCTAACCCGTAGCCATTAAATACATTGAGGGGGCGGACCACCGAGCTTGTGCGTACGGCCCCTCCATCCATTCACACGTCTATCCACTTATTCCAGGGTGGGCCTAGCCGGAAAGAGACGTCAGAGAGATAGCAAGATGACAAGCGACGACACCCAGACGCCCTAGGGCCTGCGTTTTCATAAACGCCGAAGAGGACCAATGCCATGAGCAAATCGTTGAACAACACCCTGTTCTTCTACCAAAGCAACAAACTCATCACCGTCAAACAGGGCGACACACAACGCGCCATTTTCCGCAATGCGGATATGCCGCTCGCCGAGGTGCAGGCGGGTGACACGCCTGCCACCGGGCTGCTGGCTACCGATGACAAAGGTTCAGTGCTGCAGGTAAATGGCGATGGGGAAGAGTAGTCCCACACCTATTGAAGTTGCGAACACGAACCCACCCTGACCTGGAGGCTCTGTACGACAAGCCTTGATAGTTGTTCATACTGCGTTGAAACAACCTGGGATGCTCACGTACGCCACGACATGCCGCTTCCTCGCTTGTGTCGCCTTGCCAGGCCTTCATCTCAGGACTGTTCGTGCAGAGCCCAGGAGTAAAAAAACCCTCTTTCGAGGGTTTCTTTTCACGCATTGATCACGCCGCGCCCCACATCTTGTGCGGGTCGATCACAAACTTCTTCGGCACACCTGCGTCGAACTCGCCATAGCCTTCCGGCGCCTGATCCAGGTTGATCACCTGCACGCCTACCACCTCGGCGATATTGATGCGGTCCCACATGATCGCCTGCATCAATTGGCGGTTGTACTTCATGGTTGGGGTCTGGCCGGTGTGGAAGCTGTGCGATTTTGCCCAGCCCAGGCCGAAGCGGATGCTCAGCGCGCCGATCTTGGCGGCGGCATCGACCGCGCCCGGGTCTTCGGTCACATACAGGCCCGGAATACCGATGTTGCCGGCAACGCGGGTGACCTGCATCAGCGAGTTCAGCACCGTGGCTGGGGCTTCGTGCTTGGCACCTTCGTGGCCATGGCCACGTGCCTCGAAGCCGACGGCGTCGACGGCGCAGTCCACTTCAGGCTCGCCGAGGATGTCGACGATCTGCTCGTGCAGCGGGGTGTCCTTGGACAGGTCGACCACTTCGAAGCCTTGCGCCTTGGCATGCGCCAGGCGGGCCGGGTTCAGGTCACCGACGATGACGCAGGCAGCGCCGAGCAGGCGCGCCGAGGCAGCGGCGGCCAGGCCGACCGGGCCGGCACCGGCCACGTAAACGGTGCTGCCTGGGCCTACGCCAGCCGTCACGGCACCGTGATAGCCGGTGGGCAGAATGTCGGACAGGCAGGTCAGGTCACGGATCTTCTCCATGGCCTTGTCGCGATCCGGCAGTTTCAGCAGGTTGAAGTCGGCGTACGGTACCAGCACGTATTCCGCCTGGCCGCCGGTCCAGTCGCCCATGTCGACATAGCCGTAGGCACCGCCGGCGCGGGCCGGGTTGACGGTGAGGCAGACACCGGTGTGCATCTCTTTGCACGAGCGGCAGCGGCCGCAGGCGACGTTGAACGGCACCGATACCAGGTCGCCGATTTTCAGGCGTTCGACATCACGCCCCATCTCGACGATTTCACCGGTGATTTCGTGGCCCAGGACCAGGCCGACCTGGGCAGTGGTGCGGCCGCGGACCATGTGCTGGTCGGAGCCGCAGATGTTGGTGGAGACCACCTTGAGGATGACGCCGTGCTCGATCTTCTTGCCGCGCGGGTCCTGCATCTTCGGGTAGTCGATCTTCTGCACCTCGACCTTGCCAGCGCCCAGGTACACCACTCCACGATTGCCAGACATGCTCTTACCTCGCTTGATTTGTATTTATGCAGCGTTGGTTGAAGCGCCGCCGTCCATGGGCGACATGTGTTACTGGAATGCAGAGAATTGTGGGCTTGATACGGCGGGAGGCACTGACTGAAAGCGACAGGGGAATGCCTTTTTACGGCAGGCCGAACGGGGTGGGGCCAATCGCCGGCTTGCCGGCGATGAGGCCCGGAAGGCCTCTACAAAACGACAGTCCGATTGGCGTTGAGGAATACCCGCCGCTCGATGTGATACCCGACCGCCCGCGCCAGCGTCAGGCATTCGATGTCACGCCCCTTGGCAATCAGGTCCTCGGGGTAGTGGCTATGGTCCACCACCTCGACCCCCTGGGCGATGATCGGCCCTTCATCCAGGTCGTTGTTGATGTAATGCGCCGTGGCACCCACCATCTTCACACCCTTGTTGTACGCCTGGTGATAAGGCTTGGCGCCCTTGAACCCCGGCAACAGCGAATGGTGGATATTGATCGCCCAACCATCCAGGCGCCGGCACAGTTCAGGCGACAGCACCTGCATGTAACGGGCAAGGATAACCAGCTCGGCCCCGTTCTCTTCGATCACCTGCAATACCTTGCGCTCTTGCCCGGCCTTGTCGCTGGGGTCCAGTGCGAAGTGGTAATAGGGAATCTTGTGCCAGTGTGCCAGTGGCTCGAGGTCGGGGTGGTTGGACACCACCGCGACCACGTCCATGCCCAGTTGGCCGATGCGCTGGCGGTAAAGCAGATCGTTCAGGCAATGGTCGGCCTTGGACACCATGATGACCACCTTGGGGCGGTGATTCGGTGCGGTCAGTTCAAACACCATGCCAAACGCATCACCCCGCTCGGCAAGGCCGGCACGGAAACCGACCTCGTCAAAACCGTCCGGCTGGCGGAACTCGACGCGAATGAAGAAGCGCCCCGACTGCCGGTCATCGAACGAATGGTGCTCCGTCACGTAGCAGCGCTGCTCGAAGAGGTACCGCGTCACCACGTCGACGGTGCCGAGCATGCTCGGGCAGTCGGCGGTGAGAATCCAGGTATCCGGTGCCCGACTCATGTTGCTCTCCTTAGGCTTCGATGCTCAGGCCGTACTCGGCAGAAGCGTCCTGCAGCCACAGCCACCAGTAATCGGCAAAGCTGCGGCGAATCACCAGTTCCCAGGTGTCCTCGGCCGTGCGGCGGATCACCAGTTGCGACTTGGCGAACACGGTACCCACCGCTTTGCCCACCGGGAAGTTGTTGGGGTGAACATCATAGCTGGTGGACTTCATCAGCACTTCGCGCACGTGCGGGCCACGCAGCTCCAGCAGGCTTTGCCCGCCGCTGACGTTGACCACCTGGATGTGCTGGCCCTCGAGGGCTGCGCGCAGCTTTTGCTCGACGGCGAACTCCTGGCCACCGGGGACGATCAGCAGCCACTCATCGGGGCCGAGCCACTGCAGCGACATTTCACTGTTGGCGACTACGGTCAGGGCCACTGGCAGCTCCAGGCCCAGGGCCTTGTGCACGCCGGCGGCGAATTCCGGGTCGTGGCCGTTACCGCGCAGGGTCAGGTGGCCGAGGAATTTCTTTTCACGCAGGGTCACACCTGCGTTCTTGCGGCCTTTGCCAACCAGGCTGGCCAGGTCGGCGTGGTGCAGCGGCGACTGCGCCTTGGCGTCGGCGCCGGGGTTTTGCTGGAAGACGTTGATAGCGCTCATTTCTTACCTGCCTTGAATTCTTGGTCGTCGATACGAAGCAGCTTGCAGGGCGTATTTGCCGGCCTCATCGCCGGCAAGCCGGCTCCCACAGGGACCGCACCTACCTTCAGAACTGCATCGCACCTGTGGGAGCCGGCTTGCCGGCGATTGGGCCAGCCGGCTCGACACAGGGCCTGGAGTCAAACGTTCTGCCGCTCACCCTTCGGATCGAAGAACACCGAAGACACGATTTCTGCCTCGATCACGCTGCCATCGGCTTGCGGCGAATAAACGCGCTCGCCCATGCGTTTCAAGCCGCCTTTGACCACACCCATGGCAAACGAATACCCCAGGGAGTTGGCCGCGTAGCTGGAGGTGACGTGGCCGACCATGTCCATCGGGATCGGCTGCTTCGGATCGAACACCAACTGGGCGCCTTCGGGCAGCCACTTGGTCGGGTCCACAGGCTTCAGGCCCACCAGCTGCTTGCGGTTTTCCCGCACGCAGTCCTCGCGGTTCATGCCACGCAGGCCGATCCACGAGAACGGCTTGTTACGGCCCACGCACCAGCTCATGTTGAGGTCGTCCGGGGTCATCGAACCATCGGTGTCCTGGCCAACGATGATGAAGCCCTTCTCGGCACGCAGTACGTGCATGGTTTCGGTGCCGTACGGGGTCAGGTTGTACTTCTTGCCGGCCTCGATGACTTTTTCCAGTACGCCCATGGCGTAGTTGGCCTGCACGTTGACTTCGTACGACAGCTCACCGGTGAACGAAATCCGGAACACACGGGCCGGCACGCCGCCGACAGTGCCTTCCTTCCAGGTCATGAACGGGAAGGCGTCCTTGTCCAGATCGATGTCGTCGGTCAGCTCGCTGAGCAGCTTGCGGCTGTTGGGGCCAGACAGGGTCAGCGTGGCCCAGTGGTCGGTGACCGAGGTGAAGTACACCTTCATCTCTGGCCATTCGGTCTGGTGGTACAGCTCCAGCCACTGCAGCACGCGTGCGGCGCCGCCGGTCGTGGTGGTCATGTAGAAGTGGTTGTCGCCGACACAGGCGGTCACGCCGTCGTCGAAGACCATACCGTCTTCTTTGCACATCAGGCCATAACGGGCCTTGCCCACATCGAGCTTGGTCCAGGCGTTGCTGTAGATGCGGTTGAGGAACTCGCGGGCATCCGGGCCCTGGATATCGATCTTGCCCAGGGTCGAGGCGTCCAGCAGGCCCACGCTGTCGCGCACGGCCCTGCACTCACGGGCCACAGCGGTGTGGATGTCTTCACCCGCCTTGGGGAAGTACCAAGGGCGCTTCCATTGGCCGACATCTTCGAACTCGGCGCCGTTCTTCACGTGCCAGGCATGCAGGGCAGTGAAGCGCACAGGTTCGAACAAGTGGCCACAGTGACGGCCCGCTACCGCACCGAAAGTCACCGGTGTGTAGTTGGGGCGGAACATGGTGGTGCCCATTTCCGGAATGGTGATACCGATCGAACGGGCGGCGATGGCCAGGCCGTTGATGTTGCCCAGTTTGCCCTGGTCGGTACCGAAGCCCAGCGCGGTATAGCGCTTGACGTGCTCGACCGATTCGAAGCCTTCGCGGGTGGCCAGTTCGATACCGGCGGCGGTCACATCGTTCTGCTGGTCGACGAACTGCTTCGGCCCCTTGCTGCCTTTGTCGTGCGGCACCTGGAACAGCGCCACGGTGGCCTCTTCCTTGCGTGCAACGGTTTTTGGCAGCGTGCCGGTGGTTGCCTTGAAGCCGGCTTCGGTGGCTGCGCGCACGCCCCCTTCGAAGCCATCGGCAATCACATCGCCCAGCGCATACACACCGTGGATACCACCCACACACACGCGCTTCTGCGGCGCATCACCGGGCACGAAGCCAAGGATGTCGTCACGCCATACCGGGCGACCGCCCAGGTGCGAGGCCAGGTGGACGATAGGGCTGTAGCCGCCGGAGGTCGCGATCAGGTCGCAGTCGAGGGTTTCGCCTGGGCTGGTGACCTTGTGTGCCTGCACATCGATGGCCGCCACGCGGGCGCCGGTGACGTGCTTGCTGCCTTTGGCCTCGATCACAGCACTGGAAGTCAGGATGCGGATGCCTTTGGCACGGGCTTCCTCGACCAGCGAACCACGTGGGTTGTGGCGGGCGTCGGCGATGGCGACGACCTGCAGGCCGGCGTCATGCCAATCCAGCGCAGCGCGGTAGGCATGATCGTTGTTGGTCGACAGCACCAACTTGCGGCCCGGTGCCACGCCATAACGGCGCACATAGGTCGAGACAGCGCCTGCCAGCATGTTGCCCGGCACGTCGTTGTTGCCGTACACCAGCGGGCGCTCGTGGGCGCCGGCGGCCAGTACGACGCGCTTGGCACGTACACGGTGCACGCGGTGGCGAACCTGGCCGATCGGGGCGCGGTCACCCAGGTGGTCGGTGAGGCGCTCGTGAATGGTCAGGAAGTTGTGGTCGTGGTAGCCGTTGACCGTGGCGCGTGGCAGCAGGGTCACGTCCGGCAGGCTTTGCAGCTCTTTGACCACGGCGTTTACCCAGTCAGCGGCCGGTTTGCCGTCGAGGGTCTCACGGCTGTCGAGCAGGCTGCCGCCGAACTCTTCCTGTTCGTCTGCCAGGATCACCCGGGCACCGCTGCGCGCCGCCGCCAGGGCAGCGGCCAGGCCTGCAGGGCCGGCGCCGACGATCAGCACGTCGCAGTGCTGGTTCATGTAGTCGTAGCTGTCCGGGTCGTTCTGCAGCGGCGCACGGCCAAGGCCTGCTGCCTTACGGATGTACTTCTCGTACGTCATCCAGAACGATTTCGGGTACATGAAGGTTTTGTAGTAGAAGCCAGGCGGCATCATGCTGCCGCCCACCTTGCCGAGGATGCCCATGACGTCGTTGTTGACGTTCGGCCAGCCGTTGGTGCTGGTGGCGACAAGGCCTGCGTACAGCGCCTGTTGGGTAGCGCGCACGTTGGGGATCTGGGTGGCTTCGCTGGAGCCGATCTGCAAGATGGCGTTCGGCTCTTCGGTACCGGCGGCGATGATGCCGCGTGGGCGCGAGTACTTGAAGCTGCGGCCAACGATGTCGACGCCATTGGCCAGCAGCGCGGCGGCCAGGCTGTCGCCGGCATAACCCTGGTAGGTCTTGCCGTTGAAGGTGAAGTTCAGGACCTTGCTGCGGTCGATACGGCCGCCGCTGGCGAGGCGATAGGTCTGGCTCATACTTTTTCCCCTTGGCCTTTGACGGTCGACGGTGCGTTGCTTTGCTTGCCGCCTGCGGTCACCTGTGGCTTCTCGCCGATCTTGTAGGTTTCCAGAATTTCGTAGGTCACGGTGTCGCGGGTGACGTTGAAGTACTGACGGCAGCCGGCAACGTGGTCCCACAGTTCATGGTGAATACCGCGCGGGTTGTCGCGGAAGAACATGTAGGTGCCCCACTCTTCGTCGGAGCAGGCGTTAGGGTCCAGCGGGCGGGCGATGTGCGCCTGGCCAGAGGCGTGGAACTCTTCTTCGGAGCGCAGCTCGCCGCAGTGGGGACAGAAAATATGCAACATGACGGTGTCTCCGGTTAGTGGGCGACGGCGGCGGCGCCGTGTTCATCGATCAGTGCGCCGTTGTAGAAACGGTCCATGGAGAACGGCGCAGCCAGCGGGTGCATCTCGCCTTTGGCCAGGCTGGCGGCGAAGACGTTGCCCGAGCCCGGGGTCGCCTTGAAGCCGCCGGTGCCCCAGCCGCAGTTGAAGAACATGTTCTTGACCGGGGTCTTGGAGATGATCGGGCAGGCGTCCGGCGAGGTGTCGACGATGCCGCCCCACTGGCGGTTCATGCGCACGCGCGAGAGGTTGGGGAACATCTCGACGATGGCCTGCAGGGTGTGCTCGATGACCGGGTACGAACCGCGCTGGCCGTAGCCGACCCAGCCGTCGATACCGGCGCCGATCACCAGGTCGCCCTTGTCGGACTGGCTGATGTAGCCGTGCACGGCGTTGGACATGATCACGCTGTCGATGATCGGCTTGATCGGCTCGGAAACCAGTGCTTGCAGGGGGTGCGATTCCAGCGGCAGGCGGAAGCCGGCCAGCTTGGCCATGTGCCCGGAGTTACCGGCGGTGACCACGCCGACGCGCTTGGCGCCGATGAAACCTTTGTTGGTTTCCACACCGATCACTGCACCGTTTTCCTTGCGGAAACCGATCACTTCGGTCTGCTGGATCAGGTCCACGCCCAGGGCGTCGGCGGCACGGGCATAGCCCCAGGCTACCGCGTCGTGACGGGCGACGCCGCCACGGCGCTGAACGGTAGCGCCGAGGATCGGGTAACGGGTGTTCTTCGAGCAGTCCAGGTACGGGATTTCGGCCGCGACCTGGGCGGTGTTGAGCAGTTCGCCATCGACGCCGTTGAGGCGGTTGGCGCTGACGCGGCGCTCGGAGTCACGAATGTCCTGCAGGGTATGGCACAGGTTGTAGACGCCGCGCTGGGAGAACATCACGTTGTAGTTGATGTCCTGGGACAGGCCCTCCCACAGCTTCATGGCGTGCTCGTACAGCTGCGCCGACTCGTCCCACAGGTAGTTGGAACGCACGATGGTGGTGTTACGGGCGGTGTTGCCGCCGCCCAGGTAACCTTTCTCAACCACCGCGACATTGGTGATGCCATGTTCCTTGGCCAGGTAGTAGGCCGTGGCCAGGCCATGGCCGCCACCACCAACGATGACCACGTCGTAGACCTTTTTAGGGGTCGGCGTGCGCCACATGCGCTGCCAGTTCTCGTGGTGGCTGAGGGAGTGTTTGAAGAGGCCGAAGCCCGAGTAGCGTTGCATGGTCGTTTACTCCACTCAGCGGTAAACAGGGAAGTCTGCGCACAGGGCCGCGACGTTCTTCGCCACATCGGCTTCGACGTCAGCGTCACCGAGGTTGTCGAGGATGTCGCAGATCCAGCCGGCCAGGGCCACACACTGGGCGATCTTGAAGCCGCGGGTGGTGACAGCCGGGGTACCGATGCGCAGGCCGGAAGTGACGAACGGCGATTGCGGGTCGTTCGGCACGGCATTCTTGTTGACGGTGATGTGCGCGCGGCCCAGGGCAGCGTCGGCATCTTTGCCGGTCAGGCCCTGGCGGATGAGGCTGACCAGGAACAGGTGGTTGTCGGTACCGCCGGAGACCACGTCGTAGCCGCGGTCGATGAATACCTGGGCCATGGCCTGGGCGTTCTCGATGACCTGCTTCTGGTAGCTCTTGAACTCAGCCTCCTGAGCTTCCTTGAAGCACACAGCCTTGGCGGCGATGACGTGCATCAGCGGGCCGCCCTGGGCGCCAGGGAACACCGCGGCGTTGAGCTTTTTCTCGATCTCTTCGTTCGACTTGGCCAGGATCAGGCCGCCACGTGGGCCGCGCAGGGTCTTGTGGGTGGTGGTGGTCACCACGTCGGCGAACGGGATCGGGTTCGGGTACAGGCCAGCGGCAACCAGGCCGGCGACGTGGGCCATGTCGACGAACAGCAGTGCACCGACCTTGTCGGCGATGGCGCGAAAGCGTGGGAAATCGAGGGTCTTGGAGTATGCCGAGAAGCCGGCAACGATCATCTTCGGCTTGTGCTCGACGGCCAGGCGCTCGACCTCGTCGTAATCGATCAGGCCGGTGTTGGTATCGATGCCGTACTGCACGGCGTTGTACAGCTTGCCCGAAGACGACACTTTGGCGCCGTGGGTCAGGTGGCCGCCGTGGGCCAGGCTCATACCAAGGATGGTGTCACCGGCCTGCAGCAGGGCCAGGTAAACCGCGCTGTTGGCCGAAGAGCCGGAGTGCGGCTGAACGTTGGCGTAGTCGGCGCCGAACAGCTGCTTGGCGCGCTCGATGGCCAGCGCCTCGACCTTGTCGACGTGCTCGCAGCCACCGTAGTAGCGCTTGCCTGGGTAGCCTTCGGCGTACTTGTTGGTCAGGCCGCTGCCTTGGGCCTGCATGACGCGCTTGCTGGTGTAGTTCTCCGAGGCGATCAGTTCGATGTGATCTTCCTGGCGCTGTTCTTCGGCATTCATCGCCGCCAGCAGTGCGTCGTCGTAACCCTGGATCTGGTCTTGCTTGCTGAACATCGTGGTTCTCCCGGCAGCGATCGTTTCTTGTCTGTAAGGCACTGTGGCCCTTTGTGGCGATGGTATGACTGGCCGGGGAGGGTCAGATGCCTGCGCACGCCTTGCAATGGCGCGTTTACGACATTCGCTTTTTTGTTGCTCGCACCGGGCCTATCGCCGGCAAGCCGGCCCCCACCGGACTGCGGCAGTTTTCGAGGCCTGAGTCTTATCTGCGGGAGCTGGACTGCGGCAGTGCTTGAGTCTGGCACCGGACTGCGGCAGTGTTCGAGGCCTTGGTCTTATCTGCGGGGGCTGGCCTGCGGCAGTTCTTGAGGCTGGCACCGTATTGGTGGGAGATTCTATGGTTATCAGCAAGCCATTTTCCCGCCTTTGGTGACGTATTCGTCCTGATTTCTCATCAGGGCGAATGCCACTCGTGCGAGCTTCCTGGCCAGAATTACCAACGCCTGGGTCGTTGCCTTACCGCTGTTTCGATACTGCTCATATACCCCTTTCCAAGCGGCCGACCTGCTGGCCGCCATTGCTGCGTTATGTAGCAAACGACGGATTTCCGAGCAGCCGCGCTTGGT
>NZ_JBIVGS010000010.1:0-198781 GCF_044748785.1 Pseudomonas sp. NPDC089743 | reverse complement strand
GGCGCATCATGCAGGGCTGGCTCCAGAAGGAAATCGGGAGCACAGCATCGGGCATCAGGTAAGCGCTTTGAATGTGGGGTTCATGGAGCACTTACGGTTGTTCAGTGACACGCCCAAAGGTGCCACTGCCAGCGCACAACTTTACAGCTTGGTAGAAACGGCCAAAGCCAACGGCCAAGAACCCTATGCGTGGCTGCGCCACGCACTGGAACGCCTGCCGCAGGCGTGCGTAGTGGAAGACTACGAAGCGCTGCTGCCGTGGAATTGCACGCCTAAAATACATAGCTAGGTGCTTTACCCATCGTGGGTCAGGTGAGGCCTACGAAGTCTTTGAAGAACAAGAGCGGAGTAACCATGGACTACGACGATAGATTGATTGAAGACGCAGTGCTTGCCCTGTTGGCAGCCTATAGCTCCGACAAAGGTAACGCGTGGAAAGGATTCGACTTCGAGATCATGAATCGACTGCATGAACAGGGTTTCATCAGTGATCCAGTTAACAGAAACAAATCCATCTGGTTGACGACTGAGGGAATGGAGCGAGGCCGGCAGCTAGCAGACCAATTGTTCGGGTTAAGGACTAAAGCGGGGCAGATACCCGACTCGAATACCTGACTTTCCCCCATGTAACGGGTGGGGTTTATGGATCGCTTACAATTGAACAGGGGGGCATCCGTATATAAAAAAGCACGTTCACGTACTCTAGCTGCCGTTTGCTCACCTGGTTTGGATGTTCGATCAGAGCCTGCGCCAGAGTCCTGCGGCATTCGATCTCGCGCTTGGCCTTGTAGAGCGTACTGGACACGACGACTAGGTAAACCTTTTCAACTTTGCTGTCGGGACAGATCATGGCGGACTGGCTCCAGAAAGAAATCGGGAGCGCAGCATCGTGCTTCAAGTAGTCGCTGGAATGTGGGTTTCATGGAGCAGATACGTCTGATGCATCACGGCATTGAGCTTTCCTTCCTGGTTCTTGGTTGAACTGCGAGCGTGAATAGCGCAGGCCCTAGCTCATGCTTCTCCAGTAAGTGCCGGAAGTTCGTGATCGGGGTGCCTTCGGGGATCCGCACGCTGAACACATGACGCGTGAACTGGCGCATGGACGTGATTTCATAAAGCGCTCCAACATGGTTTCCAGCTTGGAGGATTCCACCCGGCGCCGGCCTTGGGATTGAACAGCATGTTAACCCAAGCAGGACGGTCCAGCTCACGAACTGATCTAACTCGAGACGCAACCTTTCGCAGCATATTTGCTTGGCCTTGCCAGAAAATTCGAAATCGGAAAAGCTCATCTGGATAATCGAAGGCTCGAATTAAGTGGGTAGGTGCATTTTAAGTGCGTTTGAGGCTTTGCGCGGAGTTTCCTCAGGGGTCTTGCCGACGCTTTTGATATACCCAATCAACTATCTCGCCCTCAGGGGAATAGCCGCTAACAAGTTCACGAAGGTGCTGACGCACTCGCGTAAAATCTTCTTCGTAGACTGCCACCATCAATATTGACAACTGATCCTTGAGGCGCTCCCACCCCATATAGTCTTCATTAGCAGTCATAATCATTGGATGCTGTGTAAGTGAGACATTGTCTCCAATTAGAAGCTCTTCATAAAGCTTTTCGCCCGGGCGGAGACCTGTAAATTCTATAGCAATATCTCCATGCGGGTTTTTCTCTGACTTTATGCTGAGGCCAGACAAATGAATCATTTTTTCAGCTAAGGCTGCAATTCGCACGGGTTCGCCCATGTCAAGAACGAACACATCTCCGCCTCGCCCTAAAGATCCTGCTTGGATTACTAGCTGAGCAGCCTCTGGAATAGTCATAAAGTAACGGGTTATTTTGGGGTGAGTTACAGTAAGAGGCCCACCAGAGCTTATTTGCTTATGAAATAAAGGTATTACCGAACCAGAAGAACCTAATACATTCCCAAATCGAACCATAGTGAATCGAGTATTATTACTATGCGAGCTGTTGCCTTTGCACCCGTAAAAAGAAAGAGAAGATTCTTTGCTCAACGCTTGCAGTGTCATCTCGGCTAACCGCTTTGTACTGCCCATCACATTGGTAGGCCGGACCGCCTTATCCGTTGAAACCAACACAAAATTTGAAACACTCGCTTGTACAGCAGCTTGAGCGGCACACAAAGTACCCATTAAGTTATTATGGATTCCTTCTGCGATATTATGTTCCACCATGGGTACATGTTTATACGCGGCGGCGTGATAAACTGTATCAACCTTCCACCTGCTCATCAGATCAAACATTTGTTTCTGATTTCTGACTGATCCTAAGAACGGAACGACCTCAATGGGCAGCGACACACTAGCTACCCTCCGCTCAAGCTCGCCTAGTATGCTGTATAGATTAAATTCGCTATGATCCAGCAACAAAATGGCTTTGGGTCTTAATGTTATAATTTGTCGGCACAATTCTGAGCCAATCGATCCACCAGCACCAGTAACCATAACCACACAACCATCAATACAGCGTGCCAACAAATCACATTGTGCTGGCACGGGGTCACGGCCAAGTAAATCAGCGATATCCACCTCCTGAATATCATCAACCTTTACACGTCCGCTTGCCAGATCCATGAAGCCCGGAATACTTCTAACGTGAATAGAGTAATTCTCTAGGTAACCGAGAATTTCCCGGCGACGAGCTCTGCTACAAGAAGGAATGGCTAGTAGAATCTCCTCAGCGCCAGTTATATCTATCATGCTCTGTATGTCATCACCACGAAATACTTGAAGCCCAGAGATGACCCTACCTGAAACACCTTCATCATCATCTATGAAGGCGACGGGCCTCATTACTCTGCCCATACGTAATGCGTTGAGGAGTTGGTTTCCTGCAGCGCCGGCACCATAAATAGCCACTGGAGGAAGAGTTTTACCCTTACCTCCAAACGGAAGGTGTAATCCTATCGCGTACCAATCTCCTAAAAAAAATTGTCGCATGAACAATCGAAGGCCACCGACAAACATCAAACTAAGCCACCAATAATTAAAGACTAACGACCTAGGAACTGTTTCGGGAGCATCTCTATACCAATATACAGCCAGGGCAAGAAATAGAGCCGCAAGAGATACAGCCTTTGCAATAGCCCATAAGGCGTCATTACCCAAATAACGCATAACGGCCCGATACATTCCAAAGCGCACAAACAAAGGCACCGAGAGCAAAGGTGCAACAACGAACAACCAAGCATATGGACCAAACGGATTGACAAGATTATCAACCCCAAGACGGACAACAAACGCCAACCATAATGCTGCCCATATCAAAAAAATATCCGCAACAACTTGCAGGATACGTTTTGAGTTACGACTCATCCCCAGCAACTTAGCCTGAAGCATTACCCCTCCCAGCTTCATAACCCTGAAAACAATGTGCTATTGTAGAATCGAAGTTTCTACGAACGGCAACACACAACAATATAGACCAAAACCCTAACGCCTATCTTGAAAAAACCTTTACAATAGTAGCGAGGATAATTTGAAGATCAAGAAAAAAGGTCTGCCTAGAAACATAGTCTAAATAATAATTTTGCTTGATAGGCAAAATTATATCAATATATGCTTGGCGCGGATCTGCATACTTGGATAGTATTTCATTCTCATCAACCATCTCTATAGCCGCACGATCTGTTATGCCTGGGCGGATCGATAAGACCTGCTGCCTAACGTTCACTGGGTAACAGTTTATAAATTCTTGAACCTCAGGGCGTGGGCCAACTAGGCTCATTTTTCCACGGAGTACATCGATAAGTTGCGGCAACTCATCTAATTTATACTTTCGCAAAAACCTGCCCGACTTAGTAACTCGAGAGTCATTACCAACGGTTAGCCGCCCTGCCTTCTCAGAATCAACCCTCATAGTTCTAAACTTATGAATATTGAATGTTTTGCCGAAGCGCCCAACTCTTGTCTGCCGAAAAAAAACGGGGCCTGTAGAATCAAGCTTTATCCAGATAGCAAGAGCAATAAAGACCGGAGAAAGAAATAACAATCCGACGAGTGAAGCGAACACATCAAACATACGTTTAAGCATTTGCAATTACCTGCTTGACAGCCGAAACAACTCTCTCAAGATCAGAATTATCCATCTTTGTATACAATGGTATCGAGCAGACCTGTTCAAAAATATGCTGAGAGACTGGATAATCAGAACTATTTAAATTACAGCTGTCACGCCAGTAGGGTTGCAAATGCAAAGGAATAAAATGGACAGAACAACCAATACCGAGGTCAGACATTTTTACGATAAAATCGTCACGAGAGATACCAGCTTCAGGCAATAACCTGATGGTATATAAATGACGAGCATGCATATCTCCATCGGGAGCACCTACTGGAAGCAATACGGGCAAGTTAGACAATTCGTTATTATAATACTGCGCCATGGCCTCTCGTTTTTCTTGAAACGCTGGCAACCGCTTTAGTTGATGTATACCTATCGCTGCGGCTAGGTCACTCATATTATATTTGAAACCAGGGGCGACCACCTCGTAGAACCAAGATGGTGTCTTAGAAGTGTATCGGTCAAATGCATCACGGCTAATACCATGAAGCCTCATAACTCTGCAACGCTTAGCGAGTTCGTGACACTGTGTTACCACCATTCCTCCCTCACCCGTTGTCATCGTTTTATTTGCATAAAAACTGAACACAGTGATATCGGAAGCTAGCGTACCTATCTTCTGCCCTTCAAAGGTTGTGGGTAAAGCGTGCGCCGCATCTTCTACAACCTTCAGATTATGTTTTTTGGCGATTTTTAGAATCGAGCGCATGTCACAACTCAACCCTGCAAAATGCACTGGAACAATAGCCTTGGTACGTGGCGTAATGGATTTTTCTATTTCAGTGGGAGAGATATTTAAAGTCGCATCCAGAACATCAACGAATATAGGTTGCGCTCCTAAGTAGCGAACCACCTCTGCCGTTGCAGTAAATGTGTAGGTAGGGACAATCACTTCGTCGCCAGGTCCAACACCTATAGCCTCCAAAGCAAGGTGAAGCCCAGCAGTTGCGGAGTTAACAGCAATACTTTCTACATTCCCGCCTATGAAACATGAAAAATCGTTTTCAAACTGCTTTGCTTTAGGTCCTGTAGTAACCCAACCGGAGCGAAGTGTATCAACAACCTCATTTATCTCATCCTCACCGATTTCTGGCAATGCAAAAGGTAGAAAATTATTAGACATATATTAACCCTTAAAAAACTTAATATAACGATTCATTAGACGGCCTCCAGATTTTTTCAGGACGGAATTTAACTCATAACCATTTTTGACATAGAATAAGTTGACCGCATCGTTATGATCCTTGTCAGTAAGTAAAAAAACAGCATTCAATTTTCTATCCGCCGCCCAACCCTCAGCATATTTGAGCATCTCCCGTCCAACCCCTAAACCCTGAGCGTCAGGAGATACACAAATGGAGGCTATTAGGCCCGCATCGGAAAACTCTGGATCGTGATCTGCGTCTCCTCTATAAAATACAGCTGAGAACAACTTCTTAGCTACAGTCAATGTATTTTTTAAAAGACTAGGGATAGCATAAACAGCGAATCTCAGCCCATTAGCGCGAAAAATAGACTTGTAAAAATAAGCCGGCTTGGATATTACAACTATCGAACCAATAATTTCAACTTCGCCATCAGTCTCGCGAAATGACGCAAAACAGGCACAATCCTCTGCTTCAATGTAAGATTTATAAAGCAAATTCAAAAAGCGCTCCCCTAGTGAGCTGAGAAAAAATCCTGGGAAAGCCCTAACATGCAATTTAGATAACGCCGTTAAATGCTCAAGCCTAGGGGAAACTAGACGCTCAACTCTCACAGGCAGCCCCCAAAATTCTATTAATGTTTTCTAAAGCATTTTTATCAGAATAGCAATTTTCGGCATAATTTCTCCCCTGTACCCCCATCTCATTACGGATCGCAGTAGAGAACGCAACTAATTCGTTTAAACTCTCTGCCACCTTCCTCGGGTCTCTATTGGAAGCCACGACACCAGCCCGAGCTTTTGTCAATTCTGCTGCCGACTCACTCCGACTGTCCGCCATAAGGAATATAGGCCGCGAAGAAAGCATATAAGTGATTAACTTTGACGGTACCGATGCAAATTCTTGCCCCTGGGCCGTGGGCAATATTAAAATGTCTGCAGAACAAAGCACGTCCGAAGTCAGCTCAGACTTCCAGGGACTAACAAAATAAATACGCTGCTCTTGCGGGCTACCCTGAAGCTGTTTCTTTAATTCGTGCAGCAATGAACCCTCGCCTGCCAACAGGAACTTTACGCGCTCATCTATATATTGAAGAGATTTAAAAAACTCGTCCAAGCCGGACGCCACTCCGATGTTTCCCCCATAAACACAAAGAATGTCTTCTGAGTCTAAATCAAGCTTTAATAATTTATTTAAGTTTGATCTTGCTATAATTTTATCAATGACCACCACCACATCGCTCTTTACCCAGTTCCTTAGAACGGTGACTTGGGAAGGATCAATACCTCTGGAGAGATATGATTTTTTAAACCCGTCGGAAATCACAAGCAGATGATCGCATTGTTTGGCTATGATCGAGTCCATAGCATACAGGGATCGATATAATAAACTTTGATTTGAGATACGATTTTGAACCGCGAGTGATTCCGGGTAGAGATCTTGAATACTAGCAACTAACCTGATTTTTCGAAGCCTACAGGCCAGGGTAATCAAACCCAAAGAAAATATTGGCCAAACATTAGCATAGACGACATCAACTTTCCGACGAGTTAGCAAGAATAAAAAAATAGAGAAACCAAAAGATATGTTCTCAACAAAACGGGAAGCAAACGTAGACTTTTTTGAAGATATAGCGAAAAGTCTTTTAACATCAAATGGGAATGTAAGCTCTGAAAGATACTTTGGACCTGTAGTGGTTCCAATATTTCTACTGGGTCGAGGACAAGCGACCACAACCTCATGCCCTACATCATGAAGATACGTAGCCACATCTACACTAGTCCTCGCACTTACCACCGGCTCGGGAGGAAAAACACAACTAGCAACTATAATTTTCAATTTATTAGTACTCAGCTACGGCCGTAGCGATCTTCAAATCTAACTATATCATCTTCCCCTAAATATGAACCTGATTGGACTTCAATCAGCTCTAGAGGGATAACGCCGGGATTTTCCAATGCGTGAATCTGGCCTACTGGAATATAAGTCGATTGATTTTCTGTGACTAAATACGTCTTCTCACCATTTGTAACCTTAGCTGTGCCACTGACAACTATCCAATGCTCAGCTCGATGGTGATGCATTTGCACAGAGAGCTTGGCGCCGGGATTAACCATGATGCGTTTAACTTGATAGCGCTCACCTGCGTCTATGCAATCGTAAATCCCCCAGGGCCTGTAGACCTCTCTATGAGAGACAGATTCATTGCGATTCGAAGCTCTCAGCTTCTCTACGATCGTTTTGACGGATTGCACTTCAGATTTGTGGGCGACCAACAAAGCATCTTTTGTATCAATAACAATAAGATCTCTTACGCCAACGGTTGCTACAAGCCGGCTTGTAGCATGTATATAGGAGCCTGACGTGTTATTGGCTAACACATCGCCCTTACAGGCATTACCTTCCGAATCTTTTTCAGCTATATCCCATAACGCAGACCAAGATCCGACGTCATTCCACCCTGCATTTAAAGCAACCATCGCCGCATGATCAGTTTTTTCCATAACGGCATAGTCAATAGAAATACTAGGACAAGAATTAAACTCATGCTCGTCAACACGAGTGAAATGTAAATCATCCGCCCCACCGTTTAAAGCACGCATACAGCACGATAACACATTTGGTGCATGTTTCTGCAACTCTTCTAAATAACGCTTTGCACGAAACATAAACATTCCGCTATTCCAGAGAAACTCTCCGCTTTGTACATATTTATTGGCAGTTTCAAGATCAGGCTTTTCGACAAACCTCTTTACAGTAACTCCTCCTCCGCAAAGCGCTTCCCCCTTCTGTATATAGCCATAACCAGTCTCGGGCCTATCAGGCACAATACCAAATGTTACCAGTTTACCTTTAAGCGCTATATCATAGGCATCCCTAACTGCCAATTGAAACGCATCAGAATTGCGGATTACGTGATCGGCGGCCAGAACTAGTAGAACTGGATCGTCTCCTTTTTCACAAAGTCTCAGAGCAGCCAAAGCAATTGCAGGAGCAGTGTTACGACCCACCGGTTCAAGTATGATATTTGAAGTATCGTATCCCATGACACGCATTTGTTCAGCGGCAAGGAATCGATGCTCTTCATTACAGATTAGTACAGGTGGGGAGATGTCTAATCCGTCTAAACGTTTAACAGTGGCTTGAAGCATCGAATAATTGTCATTCGAAAGGGTCAAAAACTGCTTTGGAAACCGCTCTCGGGATAGGGGCCACAGCCGAGAACCACTGCCGCCAGCCATAATAATCGGAAAGAGCATGTCGCCCCCTGTTAATATCAATCGGAATGAAAAAAACTAGATATTATCTTACTACAGTTGCAGCAAGTAAATTCTACTGAATATGATGTAGTGCCGAATGTAAAAACGGCACCGACCGCATACAACGCAGGACAGACCGCTAAGAACATCTAGCCGTAGGCAAGTTCTCAACATACCAACTGTATGCCTCAGCAAGTCCAGCCTCCAAGTTTATGGATGCTTGCCACCCTAAATTTTTGAGCCTAGAGACATCCAGTAGCTTACGAGGCGCTCCATCAGGTTTACTTCGGTCAAAAACTAATTTTCCAGCAAACCCGGAAACCTTCGCAACAATTTCGGCCAATTCCTTAATAGAGCAATCAACCCCAGTACCCACATTAATGTGAGACTGCATGGGCAAGGTATTAGCCTGATACGCTTGATGTTCAAGTTCCATTACATATACGGAGGCTGATGCCATATCATCAACATGCAGGAATTCTCGCCTCGGGCTCCCACTCCCCCAAATAACAACCTCTTCCTCACCAGTAGTGATTGCTTCATGAAAGCGTCGTAGCAATGCAGGTATGACATGGCTGTTACTTTGATGGAAGTTATCATGCGGACCATATAGATTAGTAGGCATTACACTTCTATAGTCTCTACCATACTGCCGATTATAACTTTCACACAATTTAATTCCTGCAATTTTTGCAATGGCATAGGGTTCGTTTGTCGGCTCTAATTGCCCCGTCAATAGTGCGTCTTCTGACATAGGTTGCGGGGCCTGTTTTGGATAAATACACGAGGAGCCAAGGAACAAAAGGCTCTGCACATCGTTAGAGTGAGCCGCGTGTATAACATTTGCCTCTATTAGCAAATTATTGTAAATGAAATCAGCTGGATATTCGTTATTAGCATGAATCCCACCAACCTTTGCCGCTGCTAAGTAGACTTGATCAATTTTACGCGATGAGAAAAATGAGTTGACACTCGCCTGACTGGTTAAATCAAGATCTTGTTTTTCAGCATGAATTATATTCGAATACCCTTTTGCCTTGAGATGCCTAACTATCGCAGAACCAACCATACCTTGATGGCCAGCGACAAACACAACATCACGCAACGAAGAAGTCATAATCAATTCTCTACCGAAACAGGAACATCATGCCCATGGAGTTTTAGTAACGCGTGCCGTTGAGCAATTTTCAAATCCTCACTCACCATTTCAGCGCACATTTCCTGAACAGTAATTTCAGGAGTCCAACCTAATTTATTTTTTGCCAAGGATGGATCGCCAAGCAACGTTTCTACTTCGGCAGGACGGAAATAACGAGGATCAACTCTTACTATTACATCGCCAACCTCTAATGCAGGCGCAGCGTCACCACTGATATTTTCTACAACTACGACCTCATCAATTCCAACACCTTCGAAGCGAACAGTAATTCCCAATTCAGCTGCAGACCACCGAATGAAATCTCTTACCGAGTACTGGACACCAGTAGCGATTACAAAGTCTTCCGCCTCATCTTGTTGCAGCATCATCCATTGCATACGGACGTAATCTTTGGCATGCCCCCAATCACGTAGCGCATCCATATTTCCCATATAGAGGCACTGCTCCAGCCCCTGAGCAATATTTGCTAAGCCTCTTGTAATCTTGCGAGTTACGAATGTTTCACCGCGGCGGGGAGATTCATGGTTAAAAAGTATACCATTACATGCGTACATCCCATAAGATTCGCGGTAGTTCACCGTAATCCAATATGCGTACAGCTTTGCTACCGCATAAGGAGATCTTGGGTAGAACGGCGTAGTTTCCTTCTGCGGTATTTCTTGCACCAGCCCATATAACTCAGACGTGGAGGCTTGATAAAACCGAGTTTTTTTCTCAAGCCCAAGCAGCCTAATCGCCTCTAGTATACGCAATGTTCCCATAGCATCGACATCGGCAGTGTATTCCGGGGACTCGAAGCTTACAGCGACATGGGACTGAGCCCCCAAATTGTAAACTTCATCGGGCTGAACCTCCTTAATTATTCTTGTCAGGTTAGAGGAGTCACTTAAGTCTCCATAGTGAAGAATAAATTTTTGATTATCGATGTGCGGATCTTGATATATATGATCAATGCGTTGGGTATTGAAGGAAGAGGCTCGTCGCTTGATACCGTGAACTTCGTAACCCTTTTCGAGAAGAAACTCTGCCAGATAAGATCCATCCTGCCCTGTGACACCGGTGATCAACGCTTTCTTCATTTTCTCTCTCCAGCTAGCCTGCAAAGGCGTCAATAAGCTTTTTGGTCGTGAACAAGGCTCTCATCAGTAATGTAAGCCTAAAAAATAGTTTTATAATAAACCTCATTACCCGAAAAGAAAACCATAACCACAAAATAAATCAGGCTGAAAGCAAATATAAATGATTTGGTCAATATTTGAGGTCTGACGTGTGCTAACAAGGGTACCGTAAACACAGATGAGAATAAAAAGATGTCGCTTATTCTATAGGCCACGACCGGGATCTGAGCGAACATACAAAAGAACAAAATCCCAAACCCATGCAAATGGACAAGCGCTATATGACCAAGATTTTTGATACGTTTATAACCTGAGATCATGAGTAGGTATGCTATTACATGCATTCCAAGCCTATTAAATACGTTAATACGAGTCAAAACACCATCATCCAACACTTCTAAGTAATAATTTAGCTTTCCCGTAAAGTCCAAGTTAGAAATGAGTCTAATGGCGTCTTTAGCGCCTATCCCGAGGTAAAAGCATACGATTAAAGCTGCCGATAGGATTAAATAGCTAAGTATAGCGAGATAGCTATACCTGCTGTTTGCAAGCCAGTAGGCAACTAAAGAAACCAAAAAACACAAGGAGCTGTAATGGAATAACATCGCCAGGGCAACTCCTGCTATTATCCATATTGAATTAGCACGCTCAAGCGATAAAAAAAAACAAAGATATAGGATTCCCACCGCCACGCCAACGCGGATATGAGCAAACTCAAATTGAAAATAGTAAAAAGAAAAATAAATAAGCAAACTTACAAGCGAAAACTCAGCATAATTCTTAAAGACATAAGACTTTATACCAACGCCTAAAGCAGCAAAAGCAATAAAAAGCATTAGATGGCTGCCGGTTAACACCTCGGAAGCCTTAGCTAAAAAGTAAAATCCAGGCTCAACGGGCAAACCAAAACTAAACTTATCTACAGATATCATCAAACTATAATAGTTTATATAGTTATAATAGTCGTCCGAAACCTCCGGCGATCGAATAGCAGCCAACACTATCAGCATAAACGAAAGTAAAACTAACCACCCCCCTGAATTCAACCTGCCAAATGAAATCAGCCTTATTAACACATAGAAAAATGTGTAAATCAAAATAGTTACCTTATTTTTTATAAACTGGCAAAAAACTACTCAGCGGCGAACTCTCATGTGCAGCGTAAAGCGTAACCCCCCTATGAGCTAGTAGGCTTGCCAATATAGGAATTGCTGTTTTCATACCAACACTTGAGGTGGCAGTGGGATGAACAGTATTTATCGTTGTCGCCTTATAAAACTTATCGCTCACTTCCAATTGAGGGCAATAATCGCGATCCCCATCAAAATCACTTGCCTCATAAAAATACTGACCACCGAAATCTATTCCGTGCAAAACGATACTCTTATACCCGCTGAAATACATCAAAAACACGCAAGTCAAAGCAGTCGAAGTGTATTGGGGCAGATACATTCCGCTTTCATTCAGACAGTTCTCCAAAATCCCTTTAAGTGACGCTTCTCTTATGCAAGGAACGACATAATCTTTTGCGTATTTAACCGATTGCCCCCATTTTTTTTCGATAAAGTATTTGTCATTCTTTGACTCCCAGAGGTTCTTGAACAAAATAATATCTGTGCTTTTTGACACAACATTATCGACAATATTTTTATGTGAAATAGCGACCTTGGACACACCTATGCCGCCGAACTCAACAAAATAGGCATCGTAATTTAGATCATAAATGCCAGCATAGTTGAACCCGATAACGAAATCATTTTTTTCAATTTCAATCTTGCTTCTATTTAGTGACCAACCAGACCCGACAACATGACACACTTCGGAACTTTTCCAGATTGTTCGCTCTTTAATTTTTCCAACAATTTCACCTCGAGAAAGAACCTCCAAACCCTTGGATCTTAAAAATCTAGAAACATATAAAACCCTCAATTTGCAATAGAAAACAGCTATGATAGTGTAAGCCCAATGAGCTAGCGCATACTTCCCAACTATTTTACTTAGCATAGCTTGAAGACAGCTCCATAATATTTTTCATTATTGATACTGGGATATTGCCCGGGCTCTTAAAAAAGTCTTTCCAATCTTCAAATTCTGACCATTCTGTTAAGAAAACAAAGTCAAATCTCATATGATCTGCTACGGTATAGTCATAACGACTATCACCCACAAAAAGGACAGATCCAGAAATAACACCTTTATCTAGAGCGCTTTGTAAAATAGATTCTTTTGTGCAAGGGCTACCATAAATCCCTCCATCAAAATAGTCGATAATTCCTCTTTCTTTGAATAATCTACGAAGCTCATCCTGATCCCCCCCCGAAGCCACTAACCAACGGGCCTCACTAGTATTTTCACGTAGTCTTTCCAAACCACCCGCAATCTCGCAATTCAACAGCCCTTCCCACACAAAATTCGAGTATTTATCTAGAAGTAGCTTTAACTCAAACTCTTCAAAGGTTTCTTTTTTTACTATGTCTGTCAAAAAAAACTCAAATTTTTTGTACCTGGAAATACCGCCGTTTCGAACATGGTGGTCAACAAGACTGAGCGCTGCAGGCTCTCCATACTCAAGCGCAGCCTTATAAAAGGCTTCCGTCTTAACCTTGTTTGAATCAAGTAAAACGCCATCGCAATCAAATACAATGGTATTGTACGCAGTTACATCAAGCATGATGAATCTTCCTCAATTCCTTCTCGACTATGTCGACATCACTTGGCACATCTACGGCATAGGTACCAGGAGATGTTTTAACCATCCTAATGGTCGCCCCCCATTCTAGAAACCGAAGTATTTCGATATCCTCGCTTTGTTCAAGAGTGCTCTTACGATTGAACTCACTATACTTTCTAAGGTCCTCAGGACCAAATGCATATATGCACACCTGTTTAAAGAAGCTAGCAGGTTTATTTTCCGAGGTTTTGTAACCTGGTATTGCGGATCGTGACATATATATCATTCGGCCATCCTCAGTAAAGATAACCTTAGGAATATTCACACTCCCCACATCCTCATCCTCAGAAATACAACAGTATCCATTGACAATATCTGACGGCGTACGCCTCTTTTGTTCGATTATATTTATAATATCCTGTGGATCTATGAGTGGTTCATCGCCCTGGACATTTATATAAAAATCAGCCTTTACCTTCAATGCAAATTCAGCCACTCTGTCCGTGCCAGTCAATGCATTTTCACTTGTATAAACTACATTGAATCCAGCATTACTTACCACATCTCCGATCCGCTGATCGTCTGTTGCGATGTAAACATCAGATTTAGGTACAGCCTTAGCACATAACTCAGCCACCCACAAGATCATTGGCTTACCCAAAAGTGGTACTAAGGGCTTTCCAGGGTAACGAGAAGATTTATAACGCGCAGGTATGACGATTACCGTTTTCATTTCTCTAACCAATATTATGAATTAAGAGCATAAACAGAGCAGCATTTTATTTCATATAGCGTGGGTGTAATCGCTATAAGTGGCAGCGCCTTCTCAGCTTTTTGATATTCTTGGAATATTTTATCTGATTCTTGTCTTCTTGGATCGTCTGAACTGTAGCCATCAAAGCCCGCAAGATATATCGACTTTCCTTGACCACTTGTTGCGATGGCCAATGCGTAAGCTATTACAAGGGATGTAGGTACTTGGGCGTAATTTTCATGAAAAACAAACTTTTCTGGAACTACGTGAAGACCAAAATCTAATACCTCTTTATCTCCCAATGCCAGCCGGACATCGTCAGGAAGCATGGATGCCGGTATCGCCAGTGGTTGCGGTAAACGAGCGTGTTCTTCGCAATCTGCTAACAAACGAACGGGATGACAAGCAGCTCGAATATCTATTAACTCGTCTGAAATACTTTTCTCAGTATTCAAAGCAATAACAAATGGCTTTTGCGTCCGAATAAATGTCTCAATTGCTGTTCTATGTGTGCAGACACCTGGGCCAGCCCCTAAGATCAGGATATCTTTACCTTCAAGCATCGGAGTTGGGTTCCAATTACCTCTTGGCTCTCCTCGGAAAAAATGCCTAGCAGCTTCCAGTGTCGATAGACTAAATTTCTTTCCGCCCTCGGTCTTGAGGTGATCAATTACCGCCAATATGTCTTCTTCGTTATAACGAGTGTCAGCCAACATTTCTTGAATATAGGATGGATGGATACCATATTTTCCAGCAAGATAATAATATGGATTACTCCCCCAGCCATGCTTAACTTGCATAGGTTGAAAATGCTCACGAATCAACGTCAATAATGGCGTAATATTGCAGTTACGACTCCTGTGTGCTTCCAGCGCTAATACTAAATATTCAGTTTTGACATTCCCGGGACCGCGCCCCATGCCGGTGACGGTACCGTCCACCCAGTCAACGCCGGACTCCACCGCCGCTATAGTGTTTGCCAGAGCTTGACCCATGTTGTCATGCGTGTGAATACCAAGTTGTCCGCCCCAACCTACTTTAAAAGCCTTCACTACTTCATGAATTTTTGTGGGATTCATGCTTCCCATAGAATCCGCGAAATAAAGAACGTCTATTGGAAATTGGCTCGCAGCTCTGGCAAGCCTAGACAGCTCATCCAAAGGCCTGTCAGCTACTTGCATTAGATTGAATCCAACCATATACCCCTGCCCTTTTAACCATGCAGCCGCGGGCAATGCTTTCTCGAATTCATGCACATGGCATGCAATCCGGACAAGGCTTAGAGGTGAGTCATCAGCATGATTAAATAGCTGCTCTAATCTACTTTCAATTTTTTCTATGTCACTAACAAAGTCACTAGCATTAATCATCACACCCAATTTAAGACCTGAAGGTATTCGCAAAGAATCAAGGAAACTATCTGTAGTATAAGCACAACCACCAAAGAACCTATCGCGATTAAATGTACGCAACCCTAGCTCAACATAGTCAACCCCAATACTGACCATCGCTTGCAGATACTCTTCAATCAGGGAATCTGAAAAATCCCATGAATTATAGTAACCACCGTCACGCAAAGTGCAGTCCAGCAAAGTTATAGGTTTCATAATCACTCACCCTCAACCAATGGGCCGAAATATTGCTCTATGCTTAAGTTTAAGCAACAACTTAAGCTCCGGATCAAACCAATCCATCACATAGTTTGCAAAAAAAGTACACATGAACGTAGAGATCGCTGCCCCTTTTATTCCATATATAGGGATAAGCAAATAATTCAAGACAACATTTACAACTGCAGCCGCCACGGTACGTACGGCAAACTTTCGCTCCATTTTTTCCACGTTCAGGTAGCGGGCCGATACGGTTCCCATTCCTGCAAATACACCTGTCCACATGATAATGCTAAGTACGCCGGCAGACTCTCTATAATCTTCCCCAAAAGTAAGGACCATTAATTCCTCACCCCAAAAAGTCGCCACCACTGCAACTAATACACTACTCCAAATAACCACAGCTAATAGCTGACTAAGCCTATTATGGTATAGCTGTTCGTTCCTATTCTTTAACGTAATTATAGCTGGAAGCAGAGATATAGTTATAACCACCAAGAAGACAACCCAAGCCTCATATATTCTTACTGCGGCAGAGTATATACCTACCTCCCTGAGGCCAAGAATATCCCGGATCATTACCTGATCAATCCTCATATATATTTGTATTGCGACCGACCCCAAAACCAAAGGCCAAGCACTCATAAGCATGTCCTTAGCGTCGTGCCAACTGAACTTAGACAAACAGTTCAAGATACCTAGACGAAGAGCCATGATCGCAAAAAACAAACTGAGAATAATAAAGTCTGCAAGAAAAGCACAAACGAACCAAAATAACTTCGCCTGGATCACTATCAGCCAAAGCTTAACTAGCGACATAACTAACAAGGCAATTGACTTTATAATTGCAGAATATTTCGCTTTAACCTTGGCCTGAAAATAATAATCAAACACGTAAACAGATGTAAATATGCACCCCATAGACATAATACAAGCGTATAGCTTTACGCAATCAGACTCGTCACTAAAATAAAAATAAACCACAGCCAAAGCCGTACAAACCACCCCTGCCACAAACATTAACCAGAACGCAGTCCCAGTTAATACTTCATATCTTTCTTCTTGCTTCACCACTTCTCTAACAACGATAGCATCCATGCCTAGTCGAGAAATTGCGATTAAAAAGGTAGCTACGGCAATCAAATAACTCAAGATACCGTAGCTATCAGGCCCTAAGTAACGAGCCACATATATCCCAACAAATACACCAGACACAATTCGCAGAAACTGCTCAGCCAGCATCCAGGACGAATTGAAAAAATACTTCTTGAAAGTTGAACTATTTAATTTTTTAATCATCTTATCTTCAACTTATCAGGCCTAGCGCTCAAGTTTATGCCATTGTACTCAGCTATAAGAACTCATAGAATTAGATTCCGATCTCGCCTTTCACCTGCTGCCTATTCCCAAAGCGGGTTATCATCTGAATCTTAGCTTAAGCTCATAACATCGCATAGACAGTTGGCTAACAAAGGTGTCAGAACATAGAGGCCCCAAAACAACGAAAAATCCGGGGCGCTGAATGCCAGACGTGCATACCGGGCCCTAGGAGTGATTCTGTATGGGCTTCCTCTCCGGCCGAATCACTCGATCCGAAACAGCTCTGTAGCGGGTCAAAGCACGGCCCGCTTTCCAGAGGGCAATTTTCCGACCGCTGTTTAGCATTTGAGAACCTCTTCGAAGCCACTCTGCGTGCCATCAAATCAACATCAAGCCCCATATATCAAGAATTCGCTTCTGATAATCGAGTGTTTATCTGCTGCGGCAAATCCTCGGCAAGAATCCGTTCACCAGAACCATCGATATGTAGAACCCTCAGGTGTCGTAAGTGATCCTTGAATGCACCACGCAGTATGGCGATAACAATTCCTAGTAACAGTCCTCCAACCAATGCCACAAGCACAATTAAGGTTTTGCGAGGCTTGATAGGCTTAGTGGATGCCACCGCCCGCTGGTCGACGTTGACTAGATGCAACCCTTGCAACTGGGTGTCGATAGCCTGCAAGCGTGCGCGCTCGATGCGAAGCGCGTCTATCCCTTCCAAAAATGCCTCTTCATTTGCCCGAGCCTTGATTGCCTGGACCTTGCGGTTGGTCGAAAGCATGATCAGTTCTTTACGGATCTGACCGATTCTAGGCTCTACAAAGTCATCTGAAGTGCGCTTCCGAAGAGCCGTGCGCTCGGCATCTAGCACCTCGGTACCCATGAAATACAGCGGCACTTGCCTGCCGTTTACTTCAGTACGAATTACGCTGCCGTTTACCACACCTTCATCCGCCATCAATGAAGGGGTGGATGGCTTTTTTAATCCAAGGCTTATAGCTACATTTATGGCTTCGTCCAACTCGACCAAACGTGCTTCGCGGCGCAGCTTCAACTGCACCCGGAGGGCCTTCAGCTCATCGTTGAGTTGCGCACGCTTGATCGAATCATTTTCCTCAAGTCGCGCTATACGGCTTTCATTACCGGCCTGGTAACCTGTCATTGCGGAAATCAATTGAGCATCAACCTCAGCTAGGCGGTTGGCTACAATGACCTGCATGTCTTTGGAAAGTTGAACTCGCTCTCGTTCGATTGCATAGTCAACGAAGTCATTCAGAATGGTCGGACCGTTAACGCCGCTCTCATAACGCATCTTTATTCCGATGAAGTCACTGAGCAGATCCGTTTTCTTCAAATCAGCCTGTACGACGCTGAGTGCACCGGAATTAAAATTTTCAAAAGCCTGTTCTATGCTTTCCCCTTCATCTTGAAAAGCATTGATCAGATCTGGCCTGGAGCGGAAAAAGTCTAAGCGCGCTTTGTAGGACTCAAGCGTCGCGCCTACACGCCTTAGCGCATCTGATGGCGGCAATGAGTAGATCTTCGAGCGATTCAACGCGTCCAGTTGATTTAGAGCAACAGGCCTCAACATTGTCGACGTCTCATAAACGGGCGTAATCGTGTAAGCCGCTACTGCACCAATCAGCCCGCATCCCGCCGTAACCGCCACGATAAATATTCGCCTGCGCCAAACGGTGCGGACAATCCCAAAAAGGTCAATTTCGCCTGAAGAGGCCATGGAAGGGACGCGTGAAATACTTTTCAATTGACTTGCCTGCGTGCTAACTGGGGGATAACCAAGACAGGCAGGGCGGATCAGCGGGTCGTGCTCGCTCGTTCAGCATTCCATGTCATCGGCGGCTAAAGGGCATTGTTACACCTTCCGTAACCGACAACAACGCCTTGAAGATCCTTGTGGTCAAAGAAGTTCCCTTCCACTCGTCGCCTTCCGTTTCTCCCAAAGGTCACGGCTTAGCGCCGCCATCACACCCAGACCCATGCCTACCAGCACCGATAATAAAAAAATCAGGGCTTTTCGCGGCTTGATTGGCTCATCAGGCTGAGAAACGGCCCCATCCTGCTGATACATGGCAACCAACGATGGATCGATCTTCAGGCTACGCAGAAAACTCAGCTTCTCTTGCCTTTCTCGCAAGTCAGGGATGAAGGGATCGTCCGAAGCACGAGACTCTAGGTTAGCAATTTCACCTTGCAGCGCCTTGGTCCCCCGCATATAGGTGAGCGCCCCACTCATTCCAGCCGATACTTCGTTCGACAACGTTTCGGCGATGATCGGTGGTTTTTCAAGCCCAATGGAGCTCGCTACCCGCAATGCTTCTTTAAGCTTCGCAATCTGATCGGCACGCTTGTTCGCAGCACTGGCCCGCGAGGCACGGATTTGCTGCTCTAGGTTGTCAGCCATTATCGAAATATCACTGCGAGTACCACTCAGGAGCTCATTTTTAGCTCGCTCCGCCGCCATTTCGGCGTAGCTGGACACCCACGTCGCCGCTAGACGAGGATCTTCGATGTTCGCAGTGAGCACATAGCGGTCTGGCATATTTTTACCAGCTTGGGTCACTTTAAGCATACCGTTGAACTGAGCGTACAATGCATCGCGCGACCCGCTCCGCTCCGCCTCTGTCAGCATCGGGAGAAATGCACTGCGAAAGAACTTATCTCGGACGGCTTCAGACTGGAGCGCCTTGAGGTAGATGCTGTACACGTCTTTGGAGCTGAGCGGAGCAAGGCCTGTGCCGTCACCACGACCGTAGTTAAGTTGAGCAATCTCATTCTGAGAGGGTGGCTGAATGTAGAGCTTCGCCTCGTACACTGGCGAAACCAGCATTATGTAGGTGAAACCTATTGCGATTATCGGTACCGCGATCAGCCCAACCCAAAGCTTTTGCCGCCAAACCCCCTGCACAAGCTCAATCAGATCAATCTCATCACTACCGCTCAGGCGCTCGCGTTCATTGCGCATTTAGTCTTTTTTTCCTTGGGTCCGTCTGATTGCTTCATCTCTGGGGCGCTTCCTGCTGCGGAAGCGGCACTCCCCTCGCGTCAAGCGTAGCGGCATTTTGCCCACATGCCCGCCAAGCTTCACCTACTTAGCATTAATCAGTAATAGAGGGAACCTTCCCACAGAAGTTCCTCACTTTTCGACAGACTTCACGCGCACCGCCCAAAGATCACACCGCAACTGTGACGCTCACCTCATTCCCACCCTCAGCAAGCCTATCCCGCAAGACCTGCGCCAGCACCTGCTTCGCCCGCGTCTCCCCATGCACCAGCACTACCCGCCGCGCGGCACACGCCATAGCGAACCTCACCAACCCTGCCTGGTCCGCATGCCCTGAGTACCCACCCAACGTCGCAACCTTCGCCCGCACCTCATAGCCAACCCCATCCAAGTCGACCTGCACGGTCCCTTTCGTACCCGCTTTGCGCTGAATCGCAGCCCCTGGTGTTCCCCTGGCCTGGTAGCCGACGAACATCACCTCATGCCGCGGATCACCAAGCATCGCCTTGAGGTAGTTGACGATCCGGCCTCCTGAGCACATGCCGTTACCCGCAATCACAATCGCCGGGCGCCCGGTGCTTTTCAGGTAATTGACCACCTGCTGGTGGCGCGCATGGGTATCCACGCACACCAGCTGGTTGAAGCCAAGGGGGTCACGCCCTTCGCTCATCAGCGCCTTGGCTTCGTCATTCCAGTAGTCATGCAGCTGGCGGTAGACGGTGGTAATGCGCTGGGCCAAGGGGGAGTCGAGAATGATCGGTAGCTGCGACCAGGCGAAGGTGTCATCACCCGGCACCACGGCCGGGTCACCGAGCAGTGCCTTGCGGTGGAGAATGGCCTCGATCTCGTACAGCAACTCTTGAGTGCGGCCCAGGCTGAACGCGGGAATCAGGATGGTGCCGCGGTCCTGCAGTGCGCGGTCGATCACCTGCTCAAGCTGGTGCTGGCGCATGCTGCGGTCGGGGTGCAGGCGGTCACCGTAGGTGCTTTCCAACACCAGCAGGTCTGCCCGCTCGGGTGGTTGCAGTGGGCGCAGCAGTGGGTTGCCTTCGGGGCCGAGATCGCCGGAGAAAACGATGCGGTGGTTTTGCTCTGCCACGTCTATGTCGCACTCCACATAGGCGGAGCCCAGCAGGTGCCCGGCGCGCTGCAGGCGCACTTGGCAGCTGAGGCCGGGCTTGTTTACCACGCAGTGCCACTGGCCGAAGGGAATCGACACCACCAGGCCATCGATTAGCTCGAGGTAACGCGCCACTTGTGCGGGCTCGCTGCTGATGGCCAGCCTGTAGGCATCTTCCAGTACCAGGGGTAACAGCTTTGCCGAGGGCTCGCTGCAGAGGATCGGGCCGCGAAAGCCGGCCGCCAGCAGCGCGGGGATACGGCCGACATGGTCGAGGTGGACGTGGGTGATCACCAAGGCTTGTATGCCCTGGATATCAAAACCGAGCGCTGCGCTAGCAGCACCGGGCGCGGCGTCGGCGCCCTGCTCCAGGCCGCAATCCACGAGCAGGCTGGTGGTTGGATCGATGTGAAGCTGGTGACAAGAACCGGTTACACCACGGGTGCCACCGCGATGTGTAAGGGTGGGAAACGCCATACTGCTGCACGCTCGTTTGGGCCGTAAAAATGAAGCGGGTATTACTTCATTTTCAGCGTGGCGTGCACAGGTGAACATTTCCTAAAGAAACGCGGGAATTTTCCTCACTTCCCTTCAAGCGCTGCCTGTCGGGCCGAGGCGCGAATCTTGCGCTTGCTGCGCTGTACGCCGTAGGCACCCAACAGGGGGCCAACTGCAAGGCCGACTACCAGGGCGGCCAGCACTGGTACCGCAACCGGCAACTCGGGCGCCGACCAGCCGAACAGTACGAGTGCCACGGTTTGCTGGTTTTCCAGCACGAAGAACAACACCACCGCTGCCAATAGCAGTACGAACAACGCCGCCAAGGCGCGCTTGAGGTTACGCATCAAACTGGCTCCTTCATCAGTCAGGGGTGCTCGTGCTCTTCTTCATTGACGCGATCACGCAGCTCTTTGCCGGGTTTGAAGTGCGGAACGAACTTGCCTTCCAGTTCGACCGACTGGCCGGTCTTGGGGTTGCGCCCTACACGTGGCGCGCGATAGTGCAGGGAGAAGCTGCCAAAACCGCGGATCTCGATACGATCTCCGGTGGCCAAGCATTGGGACATCTGTTCAAGCATGGTCTTGATGGCCAGCTCCACATCCTTGGACGAGAGTAGCCCTTGATGGGTGACAATACGTTCGATCAGCTCCGACTTCGTCATATTTTTCCCTTCGTTATCAAGCAGCTAGATCATTGCTTAATCAGTTTGTAGCACGCTCGGAAGGATTTGAACAGGGTGGTTCTTGACTTAATAAAAAAATTCAAGATTGGAGTGTTCGGAAATAAGGCTGGGGGAGCTTTGTGGGGGAGCGTGGGCGGGCCGGGAACTACAGGGGATGGCGTTAGGCTGGGGGGATTTCGGGATTGGAATGGGCGGGCTGGAGGGTAGGCTTTTTACGCTGGGCATACAGCGCTTGGCTGTGCACTGGGCGATGCTTTGCGCGGCGGTGTCGACGCGGTTGGGCCTGCTTTGCAGGACATCGCCGGCAAGCTGGGTCCTACCGGGGGTGGCGTTGGGGTGGGGAATTTTGGGTATAAAAAAAGGTGGCCCGAAGGCCACCTTTTTTCACACCGATCAAACAGAACTTAGTTCTGCTTGGCCATTGCTTCGCGCAGCAGCGCAGCCATGGTGGTATCGGCAGCCGCTTCCGGAGCGTTTTTCAGGCTCTGGATGGCTTCACGCTCTTCAGCGTCGTCTTTCGACTTGATCGACAGGCTGATGACGCGCGATTTGCGGTCAACGCTGATGATCTTGGCTTCGATCTCTTCGCCTTCCTTCAGAACGTTACGCGCGTCTTCAACGCGGTCACGGCTGATTTCGGAAGCTTTCAGAGTGGCTTCGATGTCGTCGGCCAGAGTGACGATGGCGCCTTTGGCGTCAACTTCTTTCACGATGCCCTTGACGATAGCGCCCTTGTCGTTGACAGCAACGAAGTTGGAGAACGGATCGTCTTCCAGCTGCTTGATGCCCAGGGAGATGCGCTCGCGCTCTGGGTCAACCGACAGGATGACGGTTTCCAGCTCGTCGCCCTTCTTGAAACGACGTACGGCTTCTTCGCCGGTTTCGTTCCAGGAGATGTCGGACAGGTGAACCAGGCCGTCGATGCCGCCGTCCAGGCCGATGAAGATACCGAAGTCGGTGATCGACTTGATGGTACCGGTGATCTTGTCACCCTTGTTGAACTGGCCGGAGAAGTCTTCCCATGGGTTGGACTTGCACTGCTTGATGCCCAGGGAGATACGACGACGCTCTTCGTCGATGTCCAGAACCATGACTTCCACTTCGTCGCCAACCTGAACGACTTTCGACGGGTGGATGTTCTTGTTGGTCCAGTCCATTTCGGAAACGTGTACCAGACCTTCAACGCCTTCTTCCAGCTCAGCGAAGCAGCCGTAGTCGGTCAGGTTGGTAACGCGAGCCTGTACGCGGGTACCTTCTGGGTAACGCGCAGTGATAGCAACCCACGGATCTTCGCCCATCTGCTTCAGACCCAGCGAAACGCGGTTACGCTCACGGTCGAACTTCAGAACGCGTACGTCGACTTCGTCGCCAACGTTAACGATTTCCGATGGGTGCTTGATGCGCTTCCAAGCCATGTCGGTGATGTGCAGCAGGCCGTCGATGCCGCCCAGGTCCACGAATGCGCCGTAGTCGGTGAGGTTCTTGACGATACCTTTGACTTGCTGGCCTTCCTGCAGGGTTTCCAGCAGGGCTTCGCGCTCGGCGGAGTTCTCGGCTTCCAGCACGCTGCGACGGGAAACGACAACGTTGTTGCGCTTCTGGTCCAGCTTGATGACCTTGAATTCCAGCTCTTTGCCTTCCAGGTGGGTGGTGTCGCGCACAGGGCGGACATCAACCAGGGAGCCCGGCAGGAACGCACGGATGCCGTTAACGTCGACAGTGAAGCCGCCCTTAACCTTACCGTTGATAACGCCCTTGACCACTTCTTCGGCGGCGAAAGCTGCTTCCAGAACAATCCAGCACTCGGCGCGCTTGGCTTTTTCACGGGACAGTTTGGTTTCGCCAAAGCCGTCTTCGACCGCGTCCAGCGCAACGTGAACTTCGTCACCGACCTTGATGGTCAGCTCGCCAGCTTCGTTGTAGAACTGCTCGAGCGGGATGACGCCCTCGGACTTCAGGCCAGCGTGTACGGTAACCCAGTCGCCGTCGATGTCGACAACGATACCGGAGATGATCGCACCCGGCTGAAGATTGAGGGTTTTCAGGCTTTCTTCAAAGAGTTCTGCAAAGCTTTCGCTCATTTTAATTCCTGTAGATTCGGGCGAAACAGACGCCCATCGCCACACTCCAGACAATGTGGGTTTCGTTAAGTAAAGGAAAACGGGCAGGACGTTGACTGGTGCCCCTGCCTGCTTTCCTGACGATCAGACCAAGTCGCGCTGGGCGAGCTCGCTCCTGATACGGTGCAGCACCTGCTCGATGGACAGCTCCGTGGAATCCAGCTGTATGGCATCGGCCGCCGGCTTGAGCGGGGCCACTGCGCGCTGGGTGTCGCGCTCATCGCGCGCACGAATCTCATCTAGCAGACTCGACAGACTAACATCTTCGCCTTTGCCCTTCAACTGCAGGTAGCGGCGGCGGGCACGCTCCTCGGCACTGGCGGTCAAAAACACCTTCAGTGGCGCGTCGGGGAACACCACGGTACCCATGTCGCGGCCATCGGCGATCAGGCCCGGCGCTTCGCGGAAAGCGCGCTGGCGCTGCAGCAGCGCTTCACGCACTGCCGGCAGGGAGGCGACCATCGACGCCCCGGCACCCACCGTCTCGGTGCGGATGACATTGCTGACGTCCTCACCTTCGAGAATGATCTGTTGCAGCTTACCCGGCTCGGCGGCGACGAACTGCACATCCAGATGGGCGGCCAGTTTTTTCAGCAGCTCTTCGTTGGTCAGGTCGACACCGTGATTGCCGGCGTTGAACGCCAGCAGACGGTAAAGCGCGCCGGAATCCAGCAACCGCCAACCCAGTTCGCGCGCCAACAGGCCTGCGACCGTACCCTTGCCCGAGCCGCTCGGGCCATCGATGGTGATGACCGGCGCTTGGGAATTCACGACTTGCCCTCTTCTGCCACGCGAATACCCACTTCGGCGCACAGCGCGAGGAAGTTGGGGAACGAGGTGGCGACGTTGGCGCAATCATGGATGCGGATGGGTGCGCTGGCGCGCAGCGAGGCAACGCTGAAGGCCATGGCGATGCGGTGGTCGCCGTGGCCATGCACTTCGCCACCGCCAATCTGGCCACCGTCGATGATGATGCCGTCGGGGGTCGGCTCGCACTTCACGCCCAGGGCGATCAGGCCGTCGGCCATCACCTGGATGCGGTCAGACTCCTTCACCCGCAGCTCTTCGGCGCCACGCAGCACGGTGCGCCCTTCGGCGCAGGCGGCGGCCACGAACAGCACCGGGAATTCGTCGATGGCCAGCGGCACCAGGTGCTCAGGGATATCGATACCCTTGAGCTTGGCACCGCGCACCCGCAGGTCGGCCACCGGCTCACCGCCGACTTCACGCTGGTTTTCCAGGGTGATGTCGCCACCCATCAGGCGCAGGATGTCGATGACACCGGTGCGGGTCGGGTTGATGCCGACATGTTCGAGCACAAGCTCCGAGCCTTCGGCGATGGAGGCTGCCACCAGGAAGAACGCGGCCGACGAGATGTCTGCTGGCACTTCGATGCGTGTGGCAGTGAGTTTGCCGCCGGACTGCAGCGAAGCTACCGGGCCGTTGGACTCTACCGCATAGCCGAAGCCGCGCAGCATGCGCTCGGTGTGGTCACGGGTGGGCGCAGGCTCGGTAACGGTGGTTTTGCCCTCGGCGTACAGGCCAGCCAGCAGCAAGCAGGATTTGACCTGGGCACTGGCCATCGGCAGCGTGTAGGTCAGCGCTTTGAGCGTGTGGCCACCGCGGATGGTCAGCGGTGGGCGGCCGTCCGGGCCGGTCTCGACCACAGCACCCATCTCGCGCAGCGGGTTGGCCACGCGGTTCATCGGGCGCTTGGACAGCGACGCGTCGCCGGTCATGGTCACGTCGAACGACTGGCCGGCCAGCAGGCCCGAGAGCAGGCGCATGGAGGTGCCGGAGTTGCCCACGTAGATCGGCCCGGGCGGTGGCTTGAGGCCGTGCAGGCCCACACCGTGAATGGTCACGCGGCCGTGGTTCGGGCCTTCGATGACCACCCCCATGTCACGGAAAGCCTGAAGGGTCGCCAGGGCGTCCTCACCTTCGAGGAAGCCTTCGACTTCGGTCGTGCCTTCGGCCAGGGAGCCGAGCATGATCGAACGGTGGGAAATCGACTTGTCGCCCGGTACGCGGATTCGCCCGGTCAGGCGGCCACCCGGTTGGGCCAGGAAAATCAGATCGTTGGCGTTCATAGCGTCCACATAGGCCCGGCGGGCCAAGATTTTACTGAAATGCTCGCGGGCAACCCGAGCGCGGGTGAATACACCCAGCAACTGGTGCCCGTCCCCTGCATCGACCGCGTCGCGCAAGGCGTCGAGGTCGCTGCGAAAAGTGTCCAGGGTGCGTAAGACAGCCTCGCGGTTGGCGAGGAATATGTCATGCCACATGGTCGGATCGCTGCCGGCGATTCTGGTGAAATCGCGGAAACCACCGGCAGCGTACCGGAAGATCTCAAGGTTTTCATTGCGCTTGGCCAACGAATCGACCAGGCCGAACGCCAGCAGGTGTGGCAAGTGGCTGGTGGCGGCCAGCACTTCGTCGTGGCGCTCGACCGGCATGTGCTCCACGTCGGCATCCAGCGCACGCCACAGGCGGTCGACCAGGGCCAGGGCGGCGGGGTCGGTTTCGGGCAGGGGCGTGAGGATGACCTTGTGGCGGCGGAACAGGGTGGCGTTGGAGGCCTCCACCCCGCTTTGTTCGGAGCCGGCGATGGGGTGGCCGGGCACGAAGTGGCGCAGGCGCTCGCCGAACACTTCACGCGCAGCACGCACCACGTTGCCTTTGGCGCTGCCGACGTCGGTGATGACGGCGTTGCCCAGGTCCAGTTGTGCCAGGCGGGCGAGGAGCTTTTCCATGGCCAGGATCGGCACCGCCAGCTGGATGACGTCGGCGCCGACACAGGCGGCGGCGAGGTCTTCTTCGCAGCGGTCGACCACACCCAGGGCCACAGCCTGCTTGCGTGAAGGGGCGTCCAGGTCGACGCCGACCACTTCGCGGCACAGGCCGCTTTCACGCAGGCCTTTGGCGAAGGAGCCGCCGATCAGACCCAGGCCTACGACGACGAGGCGGCCGATGAGTGGTGCGGGTTTGTTGTTTGCTGCAATTACCACTGGTGCGAACCCTGTTCAGAAATCAGGACAGTCTGTGAGACCGCAGGGGGCTGCTGTGCAGCCCATCGCCGGCAAGCCGGCTCCCACAGGTACGGCGCAAGTTTTACGGTTTGGGCTGTGCCTGTGGGCTGCTTTGCTGGCCATCGCCGGCAAGCTGGGCCCTACAGGTACGGCGCGAATTTTGGGCCTGCGCTGTACCGGTGGGAGCCGGCTTGCTAGCGATGGGCCGCATAGCGGCCCCGGCGAGCTTGAATCAAAGCACCGCCTTTGGATACGAACCCAACACCTTCAGCGCCACAGCCTCTTGGCTGATCTTCTCCAACACCGCCTTGATCAGCGGGTCGCGGTGGTGGCCAACGAAGTCGATGAAGAACACATAGGTCCACTTGCCACTGCGCGACGGGCGGGTCTCGATGCGGGTCAGGTCGATACCATTGTCATGGAACGGCACCAGCAATTCGTGCAAGGCACCTGGCTTGTTGCTCATCGAAACGATGATCGACGTCTTGTCGTCGCCAGTCGGCGGCACTTCCTGGTTGCCGATCATCAAGAAGCGCGTGGAGTTGTCCGGGCGGTCTTCGATCTTCTCGGCCAGGCGGGTCAACCCGTACAGGTTGGCCGCCATGTCGCCGGCGATCGCCGCCGAATTCCACTCGCCCTTGACTCGCTTCGCCGCCTCGGCATTGCTCGACACCGCCACGCGCTCCACATTCGGGTAGTGCGCGTCCAGCCATTTGCGGCACTGGGCCAACGACTGGGCATGGGAGTAGATGCGGGTAATGCTGTCGGTCTTGGTGTTTTCGCCCACCAGCAGGTGATGGTGGATGCGCAGCTCCACTTCGCCGCAGATCACCATGTCGTGCTCAAGGAAGCTGTCCAGGGTGTGGCTGACCGCACCCTCCGTGGAGTTTTCCACCGGCACCACGCCGAAATTGACGGCGCCAGCAGCCACTTCACGGAACACTTCGTCGATGGCAGCCATCGGCCGGCTGATCACAGCGTGGCCGAAGTGCTTCATCGCCGCAGCCTGGGTGAAGGTGCCTTCAGGCCCCAGGTAGGCGATTTTCAGCGGCTCTTCCAGGGCCAGGCAGGACGACATGATCTCGCGGAACAACCGCGCCATCTCTTCGTTGCCCAGCGGCCCCTTGTTGCGCTCCATCACACGCTTGAGCACGGCAGCTTCACGCTCAGGGCGGTAGAACACCGGCTGCTCGCCCTCGGCCAGCGAGGCGGTCTTGACCTTGGCCACTTCCTGGGCGCAACGGGCGCGGTCGCTGATCAGCTCGAGGATTTTCTCGTCAAGGCTGTCGATGCGCACGCGCAGCGCCTTGAGCTCATGTTCGGACATCAGCCGTGCTCCTTCTCGAATTCGGCCATGTAGGCCACCAGCGCCTCGACAGCGTCCAGGCCCAGGGCGTTGTAGATGGAAGCACGCATGCCGCCCACCGAGCGGTGGCCCTTGAGGTTGAGCAGGCCACGGGCATCGGCGCCGGTCAGGAAGGCCTTGTCCAGGCGCTCATCGGCCAGGCGGAACGGCACGTTCATCCACGAACGGGCGTTGTGGCTGATCGGGTTGGTGTAGAACTCGCTGGCGTCGATGAACCCGTACAGGCGGTCTTTCTTGGCGCGGTTGCGTTGTTCCATGGCGTCGACGCCACCCTGCTCCTTGAGCCACTCGAACACCAGGCCCGAGAGGTACCAGGAATAGGTGGCCGGGGTGTTGTACATCGAACCGTTGTCGGCCGAGACCTTGTAGTCGAGCATGGTCGGGCAGCTGCTGCGGGCGTGGCCCAGCAGGTCTTCACGGACGATCACCACCACCAGGCCGCTCGGGCCGATGTTCTTTTGCGCGCCGGCGTAGATCAGGCCGTACTGCGACACGTCGATCGGGCGCGAGAGGATGTCGGAGGACATGTCCACCACCAGCGGGACGTCACCGGTTTGCGGTACCCAGTCGAACTGCAGGCCGCCGATGGTCTCGTTGGATGCGTAGTGAACGTATGCTGCGTTCTTGGTCAGCTGCCACTCGTTCTGCCCAGGGATCGCCAGGTAGTCGTAAGGCTTGGCGCTGGCGGCGACGTTGACGTTGCCGAAGCGGCGCGCTTCTTCGATGGCCTTTTTCGACCAGATACCGGTTTCGACGTAGTCGGCAGTCCCGTTCTCCGGCAGCAGGTTCAGCGGGATCTCGGCGAACTGCTGGCTGGCGCCGCCCTGCAGGAACAGGACCTTGTAGTTGGAGGGGACGGACAGCAGGTCACGCAGGTCCTGCTCGGCCTTTTCGGCGATGGCCACGTAATCGTCGCTGCGATGGCTCATTTCCATCACCGACAAGCCCTTGCCACCCCAGTCCAGCATTTCGGCCTGGGCGCGCTGCAGGACAGCTTCAGGAAGCGCGGCAGGGCCTGCGCAGAAGTTAAAGGCTCGTTTGCTCACATCCACTCTCGCTCTGCCAAATAGAACAAAATCGTAACTTGCAGCCCTGGCCCTGCAGGGAGGCCCGGTGGTATCGCGGCCGCTTCGCCGCCTATCGCCGGCAAGCCGCCCCCACAGGCCCGTAATCAGTCAAACGGGGCGACCTTGGTCGCCCCGTCAGGGTTGTTGCACTTGCTTACTCTTGCGGTGCCTCTTCGGCGCCAGCGTTGTCATCGTCCGCCGCTTCCGGCGCCTCGACCTCAACGCCCTCCTCGTCCGTCCCGAGCAGTTCGTCGAGCTCTTCCTCGGAAGGCTCCTGGATTCGCTCCAGGCCTACCAGCGTTTCGTCTGCAGCCAGCTTGATCAGGGTCACGCCCTGGGTGTTCCGGCTGAGGCTGGATACCTCGCCAACCCGTGTCCGCACCAAGGTGCCCTGGTCGGAGATCAGCATGATCTCTTCACCTTCCTGCACCTGGATAGCACCGATCAGCAGGCCGTTGCGCCCCTTGGTACCCATGGCAATCACGCCCTGGCCACCACGGCCGCGGCGCGGGAACTTGGACAGCGGGGTACGCTTGCCGAAGCCACGCTCGGATGCAGTGAGGATCTGCGCGCCAGACTCCGGGATCAGCATCGAGATGATCTGCTGGCCCTTGCCCAGCTTCATGCCGCGCACACCACGGGCGGTACGGCCCATTTCGCGCACCACGCTCTCGGCGAAGCGGATCACCTTGCCGGCGTCGGAGAACATCATGACTTCCTTGGCGCCATCGGTGATGGCCGCGGCAATCAGGGTGTCACCTTCTTTGAGCTTCAAGGCGATCAGGCCATTGGAGCGCGGACGGGCGAACTGCACCAGCGGGGTTTTCTTGACGGTACCGGAAGCAGTGGCCATGAAGATGTACGCGCCGGTCGGCTCAGCCACCCACTCAGGCGTGTCGCCGTCTTCTTCGTCGACTTCTTCAACCTCGACCACTTCACCTTCGATCACGCCCTCGTCGCCGTCCTCCAGCTCTTCGTCCGGGTCGGCGCTCTGCTGCAGGGCCTCGAGGTCGATCTGCAGCATGGCGGTGATGCGCTCACCCTCCTCCAGCGGCAGCAGGTTGACCAGCGGGCGGCCACGCGCGGCGCGGGATGCCTCAGGGATCTCGTAGGTCTTCTTCCAGTACACCTTGCCCTTGCTGGAGAACAGCAGCAGGGTGGCGTGGCTGTTGGCGACCAACAGGTGTTCGATGTAGTCCTCGTCCTTCACGCCGGTCGCCGACTTGCCTTTACCGCCACGGCGCTGGGCCTGGTAAGCGGACAACGGCTGGGTCTTGGCATAGCCACCGTGGGAGATGGTCACCACGCGCTCTTCTTCCGGGATCATGTCGCCGTAGTTGAGGTCGTGGCTGGCGTTGAGGATTTCGGTGCGGCGCGCATCGCCGTATTCGGCGCGGATCGCTTCGAGTTCTTCGCGGATCACTTCCATCAGGCGCTCGGCGCTGCTGAGGATGCGGATCAGTTCGCCGATCTGCTCGAGGATTTCCTGGTACTCGGCCAGCAGCTTCTCGTGCTCCAGGCCAGTCAGGCGGTGCAGGCGCAGGTCGAGGATCGCCTGGGCCTGTTCCGGCGACAGGTAATACTTGCCTTCGCGCAGGCCGTATTGTTCCGGCAGGTCTTCCGGGCGGCAGGAATCGGCGCCGGCGCGCTCGACCATGACCTGCACGGCGCTGGATTCCCAGGCAGTGGAAATCAGTGCTTCCTTGGCTTCGGACGGCGTCGGCGAGGCCTTGATCAGGGCGATGACCGGGTCGATGTTGGACAGCGCGACCGCCTGGCCTTCAAGGATGTGGCCACGTTCACGGGCCTTGCGCAGCTCGAACACGGTACGGCGCGTGACCACCTCACGGCGGTGGCGGACGAACGCTTCGAGCAGGTCCTTGAGGTTGAGCACACGTGGGCGGCCGTCGATCAGTGCCACCACGTTGATGCCGAACACGCTCTGCAGCTGGGTTTGCTGGTAGAGGTTGTTGAGCACCACCTCCGGCACCTCGCCGCGGCGCAGCTCGATGACGATGCGCATACCGTCCTTGTCGGACTCGTCGCGCAGCTCGGTGATGCCTTCGATCTTCTTCTCTTTGACCAGCTCGGCGATCTTTTCGATCAGACGCGCCTTGTTCAGCTGGTACGGCAGCTCGGTGACGACGATCTGCTGGCGGCCACCGACCTTGTCGATGTCTTCGATCTCGGAGCGCGCGCGCATGTAGATGCGGCCACGGCCGGTACGGTACGCCTCGATGATGCCCTGGCGGCCGTTGATGATGCCGGCAGTCGGGAAGTCGGGGCCGGGGATGAACTGCATCAGCTCGTCGACGGTGACTTCCGGGTTGTCGATCAGCGCCAGGCAGCCGTCGATGACTTCACCGAGGTTGTGCGGCGGGATGTTGGTCGCCATGCCCACGGCAATACCGCTGGAACCGTTGACCAGCAGGTTGGGGATGCGGGTAGGCATGACCGCCGGGATCTGCTCGGTGCCGTCGTAGTTGGGCACCCAGTCGACGGTTTCTTTGTGCAGGTCGGCCAGCAGCTCGTGGGCCAGCTTGGCCATGCGCACTTCGGTGTATCGCATCGCCGCGGCGTTGTCGCCGTCGACCGAACCGAAGTTGCCCTGGCCGTCGACCAGCAGGTAGCGCAGCGAGAAGGGCTGGGCCATACGCACGATGGTGTCGTAGACCGCAGTGTCGCCGTGCGGGTGGTACTTACCGATCACGTCACCGACCACGCGGGCGGATTTCTTGTACGGCTTGTTCCAGTCGTTGCCCAGTTCGCTCATCGCATAGAGAACGCGACGATGCACGGGCTTCAAGCCGTCACGTGCATCGGGCAGCGCTCGCCCGACAATCACGCTCATCGCGTAGTCGAGGTAAGACTGTCTCAGTTCGTCTTCGATATTGACCGGGAGGATTTCTTTGGCCAGTTCGCCCATGAGAAGCCTGATTCCTTTTTCTGGTGAAACTTCGCAGCTCCATCAAGGGCCGAACGAAGCTCGCCGCCGCAGCGCATAAGGGTGCGACGACTTACGACAAATCAATGAGTTGTGCCATGGATCTGCGCAATGAAGGCCGCCGTCATGGGCGGTCTTGGAAACTGCCGGATGTTATCACAAAGGCAGTAGCGGTGGGGAGATATGGCGCAGGGGGTACAGGGGGTTTTGTGGGGGATTGTTGGCGTGATCGCCGCCGATACCGCATTGCCGGCGCCCGCCCATGCGCCCCCCCTCTCCTGCCCCCACCCCAAACGCTCAATGCAGGCGCTTGCGACACATCAATTGCGCCAGTTTGGCGGTATCCGGGCGCTCGACGACGCCTTTCTCGGTCACGATCACATCGATCAGGTCAGCCGGGGTCACATCGAACACCGGATTGAACACCTCCACCTGCGGTGCTACGCGGTTACCGGCGTAATCCAGCAATTCGTCGGCATCACGCTCTTCCAGCGGGATGTCTTCACCCGTGGCCAGGTTGAGGTCGATGCTGGTGCTGGGCGCCACCACCATGAACCGCACACCGTGGTGCATGGCGTTCACCGCCAGCTGGTAGGTGCCGATCTTGCTCGCCACATCACCGTTGGCGGCAATGCAGTCGGCGCCGACCACCACCCAGGTGATGCCCTTGCTCTTCATCAGGTGGGCCAGCGCCGAATCGGCGCACAGGGTCACCGGGATGCCTTCGTTGGCAAGCTCCCAGGCGGTCAGGCGCGAACCCTGCAGCCAGGGCCGGGTTTCGCCGGCATAGACGCGCTCGACCATGCCTTCGAGAAAGCCCGCGCGGATCACCCCCAACGCCGTACCGAAACCGCCACTGGCCAGGGCACCGGAGTTGCCATAGGTCAGCAGGGCCTGCTCGCTGCCCTGGTGGCGGCGGATCAGCTCGATGCCCTGCTGGGCCATGGTCAGGTTGGCCTCACGGTCGCTTTCATGAATGGCCACGGCCTCGGCCTCCAGCGCGGCCAGCACATCCTCGCCCGGGCGCAGGCGCTGCAGGCGCTCACGCATGCGGTTGAGCGCCCAGAACAGGTTGGCGGCCGTAGGGCGCGCCTCGGCCAGGCTGAGGAAATCCTCTTCCAGGTCCATTTCCCAGTCGCCGCCCTCGGCCAGGCGCTCTTCCAGGGCCAGCACCAGGCCATAGGCCGCCGCAATGCCGATGGCCGCCGCACCACGCACAGCCATGTCGCGGATCGCCGCCGCCACCTGCGCGACAGTGTCGCAGGCCAGCCAGCGTTCTTGCGAAGGCAGCAGGCGCTGGTCGAGCAGGTGCAAGGCGCCGTGGTGCCACCGGATACCGGTCACCTTCTCCGCCGCCATAAGTCGCTCGCGCATCACCTCTCCCTGACTTTCGCATATCAAAAGCGGACGATTATAGCGACCAACAGCCTCGGGCGCTCGGGTATACTCCGGCGCAATTCGTAGAAGTTTCAGAGGACTGTTCAATGAGCAACGTCGACCACGCCGAAATCGCCAAGTTTGAAGCCTTGGCGCACCGTTGGTGGGACCGCGAGAGCGAGTTCAAGCCGCTGCACGACATCAATCCGCTGCGCGTCAACTGGATCGACGAGCGCGTCAGCCTGGCGGGCAAGAAGGTGCTGGACGTCGGCTGCGGCGGCGGCATACTCAGTGAAGCCATGGCCCTGCGTGGCGCTACCGTCACCGGTATCGACATGGGCGAGGCGCCCCTGGCTGTGGCCCAGCTGCACCAGCTGGAGTCCGGCGTGCAGGTGGAGTACCGGCAGATCACCGCCGAGGCCCTGGCTGAAGAAATGCCCGAGCAGTTCGATGTGGTCACCTGCCTTGAAATGCTCGAGCACGTGCCCGACCCGTCCTCGGTCATCCGCGCCTGCTACCGCATGGTCAAGCCGGGTGGCCAGGTGTTCTTCTCGACCATCAACCGCAACCCCAAGGCCTACCTGCTGGCCATCATCGGCGCCGAGTACATCCTCAAGATGCTGCCGCGCGGTACCCATGACTTCAAGAAGTTCATCCGCCCCTCCGAGCTGGGTGCCTGGAGCCGCGTCGCGGGCCTTGAAGTCAAGGACATCATCGGCCTGACCTACAACCCGCTGACCAAGCACTACAAGCTCAGCAGCGATGTGGACGTCAACTACATGATCCAGACCCTGCGCGAGGAATGAGCATGCGTTTGCGAGCGGTACTCTTTGACATGGACGGCACCCTGCTCGACACGGCGCCGGACTTCATCGCCATTTGCCAAGCCATGCTCGCCGAGCGTGGCCTGCCGGCCATCGACGACAAGCTGATCCGTGACGTGATTTCTGGCGGTGCGCGGGCGATGGTCGCCGCGACCTTCGCCATGAGCCCGGAGGACGAGGGCTTCGAGGCCCTGCGCCTGGAGTTCCTCGAACGCTACCAGCGCGACTGCGCGGTGCACAGCAAGCTGTTCGACGGTATGGGCGAATTGCTGGCCGATATCGAGAGAGGCAACCTGCTGTGGGGGGTGGTGACCAACAAGCCGGTCCGCTTCGCCGAGCCGATCATGCAGCGCCTGGGCCTGGCCGAGCGTTCGGCACTGCTGATCTGCCCGGATCACGTGAAAAACAGCAAGCCCGACCCTGAGCCGTTGATCCTGGCCTGCAAGACCCTGAACCTGGACCCGGCCAGCGTGCTGTTCGTCGGCGACGACCTGCGCGACATCGAGTCGGGCCGCGATGCCGGCACCCGCACGGCGGCTGTGCGCTACGGCTATATTCATCCAGAAGACAACCCGAACAACTGGGGCGCCGACGTGGTGGTGGACCACCCACTGGAACTGCGCAAGGTGCTCGACGCCGCACTCTGCGGGTGCTGACACTCAGCGGCAAGCTTCAAGCTGCAAGCTGCAAGAAAAAGCAGTCCGCGCACTGCTCGCTTTCTCTTGCAGCTTGAAGCTTGCGGCTTGAAGCTTGAAGCTTGCCGCTTCAAACCAAGGACAAACGCATGTTCGACTACACTGCCCGCCCCGACCTGCTTCAGGGTCGCGTCATCATGGTCACCGGCGCTGGCCGCGGCATCGGTGCAGCCGCCGCCAAGGCTTACGCCGCCTTGGGCGCCACTGTACTGCTGCTGGGCAAGACCGAAGCCAACCTGAACGAGGTCTACGATGAAATCGAGGCCGCCGGCCACCCACAGCCGGTGGTGATTCCGTTCAACCTGGAAACCGCCCTGCCCCACCAGTACGACGAACTGGCGGCGATGGTCGAGGACCAGTTCGGCCGCCTGGACGGCCTGCTCAACAACGCCTCGATCATCGGCCCACGCACCCCGCTGGAACAGCTTTCGGGCGAGAACTTCATGCGGGTGATGCACATCAACGTCAATGCCACGTTCATGCTCACCAGCACCCTGCTACCGCTGCTCAAGCTGTCGGAAGACGCCTCCGTGGTGTTCACCTCCAGCAGCGTCGGGCGCAAGGGCCGGGCTTATTGGGGCGCTTATGGTGTGTCCAAATTCGCGACCGAAGGCCTGATGCAGACCTTGGCGGACGAACTGGAAGGTGTGGCACCGGTGCGCTCCAACAGCATCAACCCCGGGGCTACCCGCACGGCGATGCGGGCCCAGGCCTACCCGAGCGAAAACCCGCAGAACAACCCGCTGCCTGAAGAGATCATGCCGGTGTACCTGTACCTGATGGGGCCAGACAGTACCGGGGTGAACGGGCAAGCCTTCAACGCCCAGTAAGGCTTCATGCCTAGGGGGCCGCCGCGCGGCCCCAGGCATTTCAGCCAGCTGCCAGGCTCGGGCGCATGCGCCCTTGCTGGCGGCCCTCCAGTTGCATGCACCGCTCCAGGAACAGGTACATGCAGTCATAACTTTTGCAGACCGCCTTGCGCAGCTCATTGCGCAGCCCCAGGGTCGGGTTTTCGCCAGCCAGCGTACAGATGATCTCCAGCGCCTCCCAGGGGTGGGCGTCGTCATACTGCGCATGCATCTTCAACCACTTCATGGCGCGCTTGCGCTGGTCCTCCGGGAAGCCCATGGCGTAGGTGTCTTCAGCACAGACCACTGCCGACCACTCCCCCGTCGCCCCTTCGATCGCGTAGTTGGTGGCCGCCATGGCAATGGCCAGCGACTCGGTGGTACACACACGCCAGCACCAGTCGTTCAGCCCATTGAGCTCGGCGGGCACTTCCTGCGACTGCAGTTCGTGCAAGTGAATACCGTGGGCGTGGCACCAATGCACCCAGTAATCGGCATGGTTGAGCTCCACGCGGATGTTGCGCATCAGCCAGCGCCGCGCCATGTCTTCCCCCGGGTGGCGGGCATAGCGGGTCTTGGTCAGGTTGTGGGCCATGTACAAGGAAAACTGCTCAACCACCGGCCAGCCACCGATCAGGTACTGGCGAATGGTCGCTTGCCGCAACTGGCCATCGCGCAGGCGCTGGTAGAACTCATGTTCCACTACCCGGCGCTTGCTCTCGCGGCAGTCTTCGATCAGTTGCTGGGCCCATTGGGGGTAACTGGCCGGGTCCATCAAAGGCCCGATACGGACGAATGCATCGATCACTTTTCAGCTCCTTGATCCCTGTGATTTACCAACGCTACTTCAGCGAAAGGTTCCAGGCGCCCGATGCAGCAGGGGCCGTGCAGCAATCCGTTGACGCTGCAGACTGTCGCAAGTGAAGACCTGCGGTCGTTCGATCAGATAGCCCTGGGCGTAGTCCACGCCGATCTCCTGCAAGGCCTGCTCGATCAACGGAGTTTCGACGAACTCGGCAATGGTGCGCTTACCCATGACGTGGCCGATGTGATTGATGACTTCGACCATGGCCCGATTGACCGGATCATCCAGCATATCTTTGACAAAACTTCCGTCGATCTTCAAGAAGTCGACAGGTAAATGTTTTAAATAAGCGAAGGACGACATTCCGGCACAAAAATCATCCAGCGAGAACTTGCAACCCAGCCCTTTCAATTCATTGATGAATCGGATGGCACTGCCAAGGTTGGCAATGGCACTGGTCTCGGTGATTTCGAAGCAAATCAGCCGTGGCGGAATCGAATATTCGACGAACAGCCGCTGCAAGTACTCCAGGAACTTGTCGTCACCGATACTCGACCCCGACAGGTTGATGGCACACATCGACAGCGGGCCCTCGCGCTCCTCGTCCAGGCAACGGCGAATGACCTGGAACACATTGCGCACCACCCAGCGGTCGATAGCGGTCATCAGGCCATAGCGCTCGGCCGCCGGGATAAAGCTGTCAGGCAGGATGGTGCGGCCGCTTTCGTCTTGCAGGCGCAACAGGATCTCGACATGCCCCGGCCCTTCGAGGGCCGTTAGCGCAGCGATTTCCTGAGCATATAAACAGAAGCGGTTCTCCTCCAGGGCAACGTGCAGGCGCTGTATCCAGGCCATTTCGCCAAAACGCATCGACAGTTCGCTGTCATCGGCATGGTAGACCTGGATGCGGTTACGGCCCTTCTCCTTGGCCATGTAGCACGCCATGTCCGCTGCCCGCAGGGAGGCTTCCAGCGTAGCCGGGGCCTGGGCCATGTGCACCAGGCCGATACTCACAGTGGTAACGAACGGCCTGCCTTTCCACACAAAGTGCAGGCTTTGCACTGCCTGGCGCAGGCTTTCGGCAATCCGCTCGGCCTGTTCGCCCGGGCAGTTTTCCAGCAGCACACCAAATTCATCGCCGCCCAGCCGCGCCAGGGTATCGCCTTCGCGCAGCACCGATTGCAGCACGGCGCAGATGTGCCGCAGCAATTCGTCACCGGCGGCATGGCCACAGGTATCGTTCACCAGCTTGAACTGGTCCAGGTCCAGGAACATCAGCGAATGCCGCCCGCCCTGGCGCACCAGGTCGTTCAGGGCCTGCTCCAGGCGGTACTCGAATTCACGGCGGTTGGCCAGGCCGGTCAGGGCGTCATGGGTAGCCTGCCAGGACAGGTTGGCGATGTACTGGCGCTCCTGGGTCATGTCATGCAGCACCAGGACAATGCCAGCCACCTGCCCGTCACTGATGATGGGCGACCCTACCAGGTTGATCGAAACCGTGCTGCCGTCCAGGCGCTGGATCAGCCGTGCATGTTCGGCGCCGCCCTTGAGGCTGCCGCTGAGCACCTGTTCGAACAGGGTGCTGCTGTCGCTCTGGGCCTGCTCATCCACCAGGCTGAACAGCGCTGTCAATGGCAGGCCCAGGGCCTGGCCTGCCTGCCAATGGGTCAGCTGCTCGGCAGCGGGGTTCATGTAGCCGATGCTGCCATCGACATCGGTGGTGATCACCGCATCGCCGATCGCCTGCAGGGTAATCTGCGCGCGTTCCTTTTCTTCCTGCAGGGCGCTGGCGAAGGCCTGGCGCTGGGCCAGCAGCTTGCTCGACCGGCGCCAGGCGAAGCCAATGAGAAACAGCGCGGTGAGCAGGTTGGTGACCAGCAGCACCCGCAACAGCATGCGCGACCCCTCACCCAGGGCATCGCTGAAGGCTTTGGAGGCTGGCGTCACGCCATCGTTGATAGCGACGATGCGAGCGCGCCATTGGCTGACCTGGCCCGGCCCCACCTGGCCTTTGGCAAAACCTTCACGTATCTCGTTGCCCAGCACATCCAGTTGTTTAAGGTAATCGTCACCGACATTCCAGTAGTCGATCGCCGCCTGCACGTAGCTGATCCGGCTGAAATTGCGGTAGAACCAGATGATGCGGTCGACGTCGTCGGGGTGGTTGCCGCCTTGCAGCACGGCCTGGCGCGCGACATCGAGGTCTGGGTTTGGCTGGTCGAGCACCTCGCGCATCTGCCGGTCACCGTGGGGCACAGTGATGACTTGGCGATAGCGCTGGTAATTGCGCTCATCGCCAGTTTCGGCATACAGGTTCAGGTAATAGATGGCGTCTTTCTGGGCCTTGGACCACAGGCTTTCGCCGGCGACGTAGGCACGCACGGCAGACAGCGCGTAAAGGCTGAGGCTGCCCAGCAGGACCTGGAAGACTACAACGGCGATGAAGGGCCAGATGATACCCAGCAGCCTTGGCGCCTCTAGTGTGCGATGTCCCTTCATGAAGTCCCTGTCACAGAGCAGATAAGGCTCGAACCAACCTAGACAAGCTCAGAGTAGGCCATCTGCCATCTATTTGGAGGGAATTTTGAGCTTCAAGCTGTAAGCTGCAAGCTGCAAGAAAAAGCAGATCCGCGCACGGGCCGCTTGTAGCTGCAAGCCGCAAGCTTCAAGCCGCAAGAAAAAGCAGAGCCGCGCACGGTCCCCTTATAGCTGCAAGCTGCAAGCTTCAAGCCGCAAGAAAAAGCAGAGCCGCGTACGGTCCGCTTATAGCTGCAAGCCGCAAGCTGCAAGAAAAAGCAGAGCCGCACACGGTCCGCTTGCAGCTTGTAGCTTGAAGCTTGCAGCTCGCTGGGTCAGGTCTGCTGGAGGTGGCCGTACAGTTTGGCGTACAGGCCGCCTTCGGCGATCAACTGCTGGTGGCCGCCATCCTCGGCTACATGGCCGCCATCGAACACCAGCACACGGTCGGCCTGCTTCACCGCAGAAAGGCGGTGGGCGATGATCAGGGTGGTGCGGCCACTCAGGAAACGCGCCAGCGCCTGGTGCAGGTTGTACTCAGTGGCGGCGTCCAGGGCCGAAGTGGCCTCGTCGAGGATCACCACCTTCGGCTCCGCCAGGACCATACGGGCAATCGCCAGGCGCTGACGCTGGCCGCCAGACAGGCGCACACCAGAGCGGCCGACCACGCTGTCCAGCCCTTGCGGCAAAGCAGCGATGGTGGCGTCCAGCTGGGCGATGCGCAGCGCCTGCCAACAGGCCTCGTCCGTGCAGTCACGGCCCATGGTCAGGTTGGCGCGTACCGTGTCGTTGAACAGTGACGGGTGCTGCAGCACCACCGCCACATTTTCACGCAAGGTCTCCAGGCCGATTTCCTGCAGGCTGGCACCCCCAAAACGGATGGTCCCGGCCTGGGCGCTGTAAAGGCCCAGCAGCAATTGCACCAGGGTACTCTTGCCGCCGCCACTGGCACCGACAATGGCGACCTTTTCGCCTGCGGCGATGGTCAGGTCCAGGTGCTCCAGCACCGGCTCGTCGGCATAGGCGAAACGCAGGTCGCGCACCTCGATGCCAACCGTTTCACGGCCAGCGAACGGGTCGCGGGCAGCCGGGTATTGTGGCTCGTCATCCCGCGCCAGCAATTCGTTGAGCCGGCTCAGGGCACCGCCGGCGGCGTAGTAGGCATATTGCAGGTTCAGCAACTGCTCGACCGGGCCGATCATGAACCACAGGTAGCTGAACACGGCCAGCATCTGCCCGATCGACAGGTCGGAGAACAGCACCGTGAGCATGGCCGCAGCACGGAAAATATCGATACCGAACTGGAACAGCAGGCCACTGGCACGGCCACTGGCGTCGCTTTTCCATTGCGAATCCACGGCGTAATCGCGCACTTCGCGGGCGCGCAGGCCCAGGCGCCCGAGGAAGTAGCCCTGGCGGTTGCTGGCGCGGATTTCCTGGATGGCGTCCAGGGTTTCGGCCAGCGCCTGGGTGAACCGCGAGGTGCTGTCGTTTTCGAGCTTTTTAAGGTGTTTGACGCGCTTGCCCAACTGCACGGTGAAGTAGATCACCAGCGGGTTGAACAACAGGATCAGCAAGGCCAGCTGCCAGTGCATCCAGATCAGGATCGCCGCCGTGCCGGTCAGGGTCAGCATCGCCACCAGGAAACGGCTCAGGGTTTCGCCGACGAACTTGTCGAGGGTCTCCAGGTCGGTGACCAGGTGTGTGGTCACGGTGCCGCTACCCAGGCTTTCGTATTCCTTGAGCGAAATACGCTTGAGCCGATCGATCAGGCGGATGCGCAGGCGATAGACGATGTCTTTGGCAAGGCCGGCGAACAGCTTGGCCTGCACCACGTTGAACCCCAGGGCGGCCACCCGCAGGCACAGGGTGGCGACCAGCATCAGGCCGATATACCCGGCCGCCACCTGCCAACCGCTGGGCAGCAGGTGGTTCATGAACTTCAGCGCGCCATCGCCGTGGCCCAGCAGCACCTCGTCCACCAGCAAGGGCAGCAGCAATGGGATGGGCACGCTGCAGCAGGCCGCCAGCACGGCCACCAGGTTGGCGGCCCAGAGGTGTTTCTTGTGGTGCAGCGCCAAACGGCGGATTTGCGCCCAGCTCAGCCGGTCAGGCACAGGGGCGGGCTTCCCGGGCACCGGGTCGGGCGAGCCGGGCAGGTCAAGCACAGGCGGCCTGCTGTAGCCAGCGGGCAAGCAAGGGCTGCAGGCTTTGCAGCGGCTGGTAGCCATTGGTCAACAGGGCGAGCTGGCCGTTGCGCTCAGCCAGCAGCGTCGGAAAGCCAGCAATCCCAAGGTCTTGCACCCAGCTGAAATCGGCTGCGGTGGCGGCGCGCACGTCCGCACCCTGCAGGGCCTCGGCGAAGGTTGTGCGATCAAACCCGGCCTGCTCGGCCAGCTCGACCAGCTGCGGCGCCCTGGTGACATCCAGGCCCTGCTGGTAGAACCCCCGCTGGATCAGCGCCAGCAGCGGCCAGACCCGCTCGGCATCCAGTTCGCGGGCGGCCACCAGGGCACGGCAGGCCGGTTCGGTGTCGTAGACGAAACCGTCGGGCATGGCATTGTCGAACGCGAACGGCTGCCCGGTAGCTTCGGCCACCGCCTGCCAATGCTCGAGGATGTACTTGCGGGTGGAGGCGTCCAGCGCGCTGGCGCCGCGACGCAACCCGCCCGGCACCACTCGGGTGGCCACGCCCGCTTCACGCGCCTGGGCGATCAGGGCCTGGGCCACCGGTGCAAAACCCCAGCACCAGGAGCACATCGGGTCCATCACATAGAGCAGGCGGGCAGTCATGCAATCAGGCCTCGGCTTTGTAGTTGTAACCGATCGGGTGCGGCAGGTTGCGGGCCTTGGCCAGCTCGATCTGCTTTTGCCGGTCGATGGCGCTGCGCCGGGTCTTTTCGCTAAGGGTGTCCCAGCAGTGCGGGCAGCTCACGCCTGGCGAATAGTGCTCGGACGCGCGGTCCTGGGCGTCGATTGGGTGGCGGCAGGCATGGCACTGGTCGTACTCGCCCTCGCTCAGGTCATGGCGCACCGTGACGCGGTTGTCGAAGACAAAGCAGTCACCGTCCCACAGGCTTTCTTCCTGGGGTACTTCCTCGAAGTATTTCAGGATGCCGCCCTTAAGATGATAGACCGCCTCGAAGCCTTCACCGAGCATGTAGCTGGAGGCTTTTTCACAACGGATGCCGCCGGTGCAGAACATGGCGACTTTCTTGTGCTTGCTGGGGTCGAAGTTGGCCTTGATGTACTCGGGGAACTCGCGGAAGGTCTCGGTCTTGGGGTCGATTGCGCCCTTGAAGGTGCCGATGGCCACTTCGTAATCGTTGCGGGTGTCGATCAGCAGTACTTCCGGGTCGCTGATCAGGGCGTTCCAGTCTTTGGGCTCGACATAGGTGCCAACGGCGTTGTTCGGGTCCACGCCGGGTACGCCGAGGGTGACGATCTCTTTCTTGAGCTTGACCTTGGTGCGGTAGAACGGCTGCTCGTCGCAGTAGGACTCCTTGTGGTCGACATCGACCAGGCGCGGGTCGCTGCGCAGCCAGGCGAGCAGGCCATCGATGCCTTCGCGGGTGGCCGAAACGGTGCCGTTGATGCCCTCGTTGGCCAGCAGCAGAGTGCCTTTGACGCCATTGTCGAGCATGGCCTTCAGCAGGGGCTCGCGCAGTTCTACGTAGTCTTCGAGGGTGACGAACTTGTACAGCGCCGCCACGACGATCGGGTGGGTCATTGCGTTGAATCTCCAGGTGGTTGCCCTCGTAAGGGGCGGACCGGGTTTGGCAAAAAGCTGGGGGCTGCCCTGCAGCCCATCGCCGGCAAGCCGGCTCCCACAGGGCCGGCGCAATGCTCAGGGGCTGCGCTGTACCAGTGAGAGCCGGCTTGCCGGCGATGGGCCGCCAAGCGGCCCCCTAGGAATGGTGCGGAGTGTACCAGAACGACAGAAAGGATTCAGTGCTTGCCGCCACCTGCACACACCGGCGACGCAGGCGCGACGCCCACCTTCGCCCACTCCTCGTCGGTGTAGGTATGGATGGCCAGGGCATGGATCTGGCCCATCAGCTCACCCATGGTGGCGTACACCTTCTGGTGGCGCTTGACGCTGTTGAGCCCGGCAAACTGCTCGCTGACGATCACCGCCTTGTAGTGGGTTTCCTGGCCACGGCTGTGCATGTGGCTTTCGTTGAGCACTTCAAGGTGCTGCGGCGCCAGGGCGGCAAGCTGCTGCTCAATGCGTTGCTGCATGGTCATCGCGCGTCACTCACTTCTTGGCCGGGGCGGCAGCCTTGCCGGCATTGGGGTCAAGCTCTTTGGTCATGTCTTCGAGCAGCTTGTTCACCACCGGCACTGCCGGCTCCAGGCTCTGCTGGGTCAGCTGGGCCGACTGCTGAGTGACCTTGGGCATCTGGGTGAGGACTTTCTTGCCCAGTGGCGACTGGTAGAACTTGACCAGGTCCTTGAGCTCTTGCTCGGTGAAGGTCTGGGTGTACAGGTCGACCATCTTCGGCTTGAGCTTGTTCCAGCCGATGGCGCTGTCCAGCGCGGCGTTGGCCTTGGCCTGGTAGCTCTCGAGCACCGACTGCTTGCTGGCCGGGGCCTTGGTCTGGGCGAAGCGCTGGGCGAACATCTGCTGGACTTGCATGTACACCGGGGTGCCCAGCTTGTCAGCGTTGGCCAGGGTCAGGAATTTCTCGGCGGCAGCGTTGTGGCTGGCAGTGGCAGCGAGCACCTGGCCGCTGGCACAGGCCAGGGCGACGGCAGCACAGAGGGCACGGAGACGGGTCATTGCATATCCTTCAAGGAGGGGGAGGCGTTACCTCAGAGATGAACATTCTGCTCCCGCCAGGGGGCAGCGCTCAAGTGGCACGAAGTGCGATTGAACCGCACGATCGCATGGGGGCCTAAACTGCTGATTCTGACTGACAGGGGAGTGAACGCAGCATGAGCCGTATCGAAACAGACAGCCTGGGCCCGGTCGAAGTTCCGGAGCACGCCTACTGGGGCGCACAGACCCAACGCTCGCTGATCAACTTTGCCATTGGCAAGGAACGCATGCCGCTACCGGTGCTGCACGCCCTGGCGCTGATCAAGAAGGCCGCGGCAAGGGTCAACGACCGTAATGGCGCCCTGCCCGCGGACATCGCCCGGCTGATCGAGCAGGCGGCCGACGAAGTGTTGGGCGGCGAGCACGACGACCAGTTCCCGCTGGTGGTGTGGCAGACCGGCAGCGGCACCCAGAGCAACATGAACGTCAACGAAGTGATCGCCGGGAGGGCCAACGAGCTTGCCGGCCAAGGCCGCGGCGGCAAGGCGCCGGTGCACCCTAACGACCACGTCAACCGTTCGCAGAGTTCCAACGACTGCTTCCCCACCGCCATGCACATCGCCGCAGCACAGGCGGTGCACGAGCAACTGCTACCGGCGATCGCCGAGCTGTCTTCGGGGCTGGCGGAGCTGGCGGCGCGCCACCACAAACTGGTCAAGACTGGCCGCACACACATGATGGACGCCACGCCCATCACCTTCGGCCAGGAGGTGTCGGCCTTCGTTGCCCAGCTGGACTACGCCCAGCGCGCCATCCGCGCCACCTTGCCGGCGGTGTGCGAGCTGGCCCAGGGCGGTACTGCCGTGGGTACCGGGCTCAATGCCCCGCAGGGGTTCGCCGAAGCCATCGCTGCTGAGCTGGCCGCCCTCTCCGGCCTGCCGTTCGTCACCGCGCCGAACAAGTTCGCCGCCTTGGCCGGCCACGAGCCGCTGACCAGCCTGGCCGGGGCACTGAAGACCTTGGCGGTCGCCTTGATGAAAATCGCCAACGACCTGCGTTTGCTCGGTTCCGGCCCCCGCGCCGGCTTGGCCGAGGTGCGCCTGCCGGCCAACGAGCCGGGCAGCTCGATCATGCCGGGCAAGGTCAACCCGACCCAGTGCGAGGCGCTGTCGATGCTGGCCTGCCAGGTGCTGGGCAATGACGCGGCCATCGGTTTCGCCGCCAGCCAGGGGCACTTGCAGTTGAATGTATTCAAGCCGGTGATCATCCATAACCTGCTGCAGTCGATCGAACTGCTGGCCGATGGCTGCCGCAACTTCCAGCAGCACTGCGTGGCGGGGATCGAGCCGGATGCCGAGCAGATGGCGGCGCACCTGGAGCGTGGGCTGATGCTGGTGACCGCACTCAACCCGCATATCGGCTATGACAAAGCGGCGGAAATCGCCAAGAAGGCCTACAGCGAGGGCAAGACCCTGCGCGAGGCGGCGCTGGAGTTGAAATACCTGACCAACGAGCAGTTCGATGAGTGGGTAAGGCCGGAGAACATGCTGGCGCCGGGTGGCAAGGGCTGATTGATTGGCGGGTACTTAGGGCCCTATCGCCGGCTTGCCGGCAATAGGGCCGGAACAGGCTCTCAACCAACCTGAGCCAAACGCGCCCTTCTCGCCCGCCACCCAGCCACCAGCGATGGCCCCAGGGCCACCAGTGTCGACCCCAGCACCACGGTCACCGCGCCAACATAGCCCAAGGCATTGATGTCCTCGGCCTGCACATAGTCCGGCCACAGCCAGGCCGCAATCGCCACCGCCACAAAGGTCACCAGTGGCGTCAGCGCCAGTGTGGCGCTGACCCGCGATGCCTCCCAGTGCGCCAGGGCCTCGGCAAAAGCCCCATACGCCACCAGCGTGTTCAGGCAGCACGCCAGCAGCAACCACCCTTGCAGGGGGGTCAACTGCAGCGCCTCCAGCGGGTGCACCCAAGGTGTCAGCAGCGCGGCGCAGCTCAGGTAGATCACCATCATCACCTGCTGCGAATGCCACACCGTCAGCAGCTGTTTCTGGCTCAGGGCATAGAACACCCAGATGCTGGTGGCCAGCAGGATGGTCAGCACGCCTGTGGTGTAGGCGCCCAGCGAGGTCAGCAGCTCTTCCAGGCGCTGGTTGAAGAACAGGCCGAAGCCGGCCAGCAGCACCACAAGCCCCAGGCCTTGGCCCAGGCTGAAGCGTTCCTTGAACACGAACACACTGGCCACCAGCAGCAGCACCGGGCCGATCTGCACCACCAATTGCGCCGTGCCGGGGCTCAGCAGATTGAGGCCGATCAGGTACAGCACGTAGTTGCCCATCAGCCCGCATACGGCCACCACCACCAAGCCTTTGCCCTTGGCGCCGAGCCTGGCGAAAGAAGGCAAGCGGCGCTTGGCCGCCAGCCAGGCGCACAGCAGGCCGCCGGACACCAGCAGGCGGAACCAGGTGACGGTAATGGGGTCGACCACCTGCAACACCTGCTTGAGTTTGATCGGCAGGATGCCCCAGAGCAGCGCAGTCAGAAGCGCCAGAGCCAGTCCATAGCTCCGGCGCCCGGATGTGATGTGCATAAAGTCCTCGGTCGAGCCCGTTGTGGGGTGCCTCGATTCTAAAGGCTTGCCGCCTGCCAACGGGGAAAAAAGGCGGGAAAAGAATTCATCAGGTCATTCCCCCGTGGCATGCCGGCGGGCTATTTCTTGTGTTTGGCAAACGCCGCTTCCAGGGCTTCATTGAGGGTGCGCAGCACCTTCACCCGCGCCCAGCGCTTGTCATTGGCCTCGACCAGGGTCCATGGCGCGATCTCGGTGCTGGTGCGGTCGACCATGTCGCCCACGGCATCCACGTACAGGTCCCACTTCTCGCGGTTGCGCCAATCGTCCTCGGTGATCTTGTAGCGCTTGAACGGGATCTGCTCGCGCTCTTCAAAACGCTCCAGCTGGGTTTGCTGGTCGATCGCCAGCCAGAACTTGACGACCACCACGCCGGCGTTTGCCAGCTGCTCCTCGAAATCATTGATCTCGCCATACGCGCGCATCCAGTCGGCCGGGGTGCAAAAACCCTCGATGCGCTCGACCAGCACCCGGCCATACCAGGACCGGTCGAAGATGGTGAACTTGCCGCGCGCCGGGATATGCCGCCAGAACCGCCACAGGTACGGCTGAGCACGCTCATCTTCGGTGGGGGCGGCGATTGGCACGATACGGTACTGGCGCGGGTCCAGCGCAGCGGCCACGCGGCGGATCGCGCCCCCTTTGCCCGCCGCATCATTACCCTCGAAGACTGCCACCAGGGCATGCCGACGCATGTGTTTGTGGCGCAGCAGGCCGGCCAGGCGTGCCTGCTCGGTCACCAGTTGCTCCTGGTAGTCCTGCTTGTCCAGGCGCAGGGTCATGTCCAGCGCGCCCAGCAGGCTGCGCTGGTCGATGCTGCGGCCCAGCGGCGCAATGTTGCCCTGGTGCTTGCCTTTGGGGTTGACAGCCAGTGCGGCCTGCAGGCTTTCCAGCAGGATGCGCCCGACGGCCAGGCTGCGGTAGTTGGGGTCGACGCCTTCGACTACGTGCCAGGGTGCATAGTCACGGCTGGTACGGCGCAATACCCGCTCGCCAAAACGCACGAAACGGTCGTAGGTCCGGGACTGTTGCCAGTCCAGCGGGCTGATGCGCCAGCTGTGCAAGGGGTCGTCCTTGAGCGACTTGAGCCGCGCTTTCATCTGTTTCTTGGACAGGTGGAACCAGAACTTGATGATCAGCGCACCTTCGTCGCAAAGCATCTGCTCCAACCGCTCGGCGCCGGTGATGGCCTGGTCGAGCACGGCATCCTTGAACTGCCCGTGCACCCTGCCCTGCAGCATCTGGCTGTACCAATTGCCGAAAAACACGCCCATGCGCCCCTTCGGCGGCAGCGCCCGCCAGTAGCGCCAGGCGGGCGGGCGGGCCAGTTCTTCGTCGGTTTGCTGGTCGAAGGTGAGCACGTCGATCATGCGCGGGTCCATCCACTCGTTGAGCAGTTTGACCGTCTCGCCCTTGCCAGCGCCTTCGATGCCATTGATCAGCACGATCACCGGGAAGCGTGCCTGCTGTTTGAGTTCGTACTGGGCTTCGAGCAAAGCCTCGCGCAGCGCGGGCACTTCTGCCTCGAAGGTATCGTCGTCGATGCTGTGACCAATTTCCGCGGATTCAAACATGCACTCGCTCCTTCAATGGATAAGCAAGACTAGCGGAATCCTGGGGGGGAGCTGCAAGCTTGAAGCTGCAAGCCGCAAGCTTCAAGCTGCAAGAAAAGCCAGGGCGTGCCACCATCTGCTTTTTCTTGCAGCTTGTAGCTTGAAGCTTGCAGCTCACCAATCCCAGCGAAACCAGCCATGCCCGCACCCACCCTCCTTCAGCATGCCCAGATCGACTGGGACGACCAGGGCCGCCCACATTCGCGGCAATACGGCGATGTCTACTTCGCCATCAACGAGGGCATTGCCGAAACCCAGCATGTGTTCCTCGAACAAACCCGCCTGCGCCAGCGCTTCGCCGACCTGGCGCCCTACGGCTGCCTGGTGATCGGCGAAACCGGCTTTGGCACCGGCATGAATTTTTTCTGTGCCTGGCAGCTGTTCGCCGAAACAGCCCACGCAGATGCCCGCTTGCATTTCATCAGCGTCGAGAAGTATCCCCTGGGCCATGCCGACATGGCCCGTGCGATGCGCCTGTGGCCGGAGCTGGCCGGGTTCACCGAACCCTTTTTGCAGCAGTACGTCGCGGTGCACCAAGGCTTCCAGCAGTTCACCTTCGACCAGGGCCGAATCACCCTCACCCTGCTGATCGGCGATGTGCTGGAGCAGCTGCCGCAACTGGACGCGCGTATCGACGTGTGGTTTCTCGACGGCTTCGCCCCGGCGAAAAACCCCGACATGTGGACACCCGAGCTGTTCAGGCAACTGGCCAGGTTGTCCCATGCCGGCACCGCCCTGGGCACCTTCACCACTACCGGCTGGGTGCGTCGCAGCTTGATCGAAGCCGGCTTCACCATGAAAAAGGTGCCTGGCATCGGCAAGAAGTGGGAGGTGATGAGCGGTGAGTACACCGGCCCGCCCAACGCCCCCCTGCCGGCGCCCTGGTACGCGCGGCCACGTACGCCCGAAGGCCCGCGCGAGGCCCTGGTGATCGGCGCAGGGCTCGCCGGCACTGCCAGCGCTGCCAGCCTGGCCGCACGGGGCTGGCAGGTAACGGTACTGGAGCGTCACGACGCCGCCGCCCGCGAAGCCTCCGGCAACCCTCAGGGTGTGCTGTACCTCAAGCTGTCCGCGCACGGCACGGCTTTGTCGCAGATGATCCTGTCCGGGTTCGGCTACACCCGGCGCCAGCTTCAACGCCTGCAGCGCGGCCAGGACTGGGATGCGTGCGGGGTTTTGCAACTGGCATTCGACGACAAGGAAGCCGAACGCCAGGGCAAGCTCGCCGACGCCTTCGAGGGCAGCTTGCTGCGAGCAGTGCAGCGCAGTGAAGCCGAAACGATTGCCGGGGTCGCGCTGCCTGCCGGCGGGTTGTACTACCCCGAAGGCGGCTGGGTGCATCCACCGGCACTGTGCCAGGCACAACTGCAGCACCCCAACGTTCGCCTGCTGGCCCATCACGATGTACTCGCACTGCGCAAGGCCGATGGCCTGTGGCAAGCCTGGGCCGGCGACCGGCTATTGGCCAGCGCGCCTGTAGTGGTGCTGGCCGGGGCGGCTGATGTGAAGCGTTTCGAGCCTTGTGCCCAGCTACCGCTCAAGCGCATCCGCGGGCAGGTCACCCGCCTGCCGGCGACCGACGCCAGCCGGGCGCTGGCTACCGTGGTCTGCGCCGAGGGCTATGTCGCACCGCCCAGGGGTGAAGAGCACACGCTGGGCGCCAGCTTTGACTTCCATAGCGATGACCTGACGCCGACCGTGGCCGAACACCAGGGCAACCTGGCCATGCTCGATGAAATCTCTACCGACCTGGCCCGGCGGCTGGGTGCTGCGGCGCTTGACCCTGAGCAGTTGCAGGGGCGCGCGGCATTTCGATGCACCAGCCCGGATTACTTGCCGATCGTGGGGCCGGTTGCCGACCCTGCAGCCTTTGCCAAGGCCTACGCCGTACTGGCCAAGGATGCGCGGCAGGTGCCCGAAGTGCCCTGCCCTTGGCTGGAGGGGCTGTATGTGAATAGTGGGCATGGGTCACGGGGGCTGATCACGGCACCGCTGTCGGGCGAGCTGATTGCGGCGTGGGTCAGTGGCGAGCCGTTGCCGCTGCCGCGGGCGGTGGCAGAGGCGTGCCACCCGAACCGGTTTGGCTTGCGCAGGTTGATTCGGGGGAAGTGAATGGGGCTGCTGTGCAGCCCAATCGCCGGCTTGCCGGCGATTGGCCGTAACGCAGGGCACTACTTATAACAGATCGATCTAAAACTCTCACAAATCCCCCAGGTCAGTTCCTTACAGGTGCCCTAAACTGGGGCGCTGATTCCCCAACGGAAAAACCGGTAAGGACCTATGTGCGGATTAGCAGGAGAGTTGCGTTTCACCCCCATCGACCAAGCCCCTCGCCCGGCGGACCTCGCCGCGGTAGAGCGCATGACCCATCACCTGGCGCCCCGTGGCCCCGACGCCTGGGGCTTCCATAGCCTGGGCCCGATCGCCCTTGGCCATCGCCGGCTGAAAATCATGGACCTGTCCGACGGCTCGGCTCAGCCCATGGTCGACAACACCCTGGGCCTGTCTCTGGCCTTCAACGGGGCTATCTACAACTTCCCCGAACTACGCCAAGAGCTACAGGACCTGGGCTACACCTTCTGGTCCGACGGCGATACCGAGGTGCTGCTCAAGGGCTACCACGCCTGGGGCGCGGCCCTGTTGCCCAAGCTCAACGGCATGTTCGCCCTGGCCATCTGGGAGCGCGACAACCAGCGCCTGTTCCTGGCCCGCGACCGCCTGGGCGTCAAGCCTTTGTACCTGTCGCGCAACGGCGAACGCCTGCGCTTTGCCTCGACCCTGCCAGCGCTGCTCAAAGGTGGCGACATCGATCCGATGATCGACCCGGTAGCGCTCAACCACTACCTCAACTTCCACGCGGTGGTGCCGGCGCCACGCACCTTGCTGGCCAATGTGCAAAAGCTCGAACCCGGCACCTGGATGCGCATCGACCGCCACGGTGAAGTCGAGCGCCAGACCTGGTGGCAGCTGCACTACGGCCCCAACCCGGACGAGCGCGACCTGGACCTGGAAGGCTGGACCACCCGTGTGCTCGATGCCACCCGTGATGCCGTCGGCATCCGCCAGCGCGCCGCGGTAGACGTGGGTGTACTGCTGTCCGGCGGCGTCGACTCCAGCCTGTTGGTCGGCTTGCTGCGGGAAGTGGGCGTAGATGACCTGTCGACGTTCTCCATCGGCTTCGAAGATGCCGGCGGCGAGCGCGGTGACGAGTTCCAGTACTCCGACCTGATCGCCAAGCACTACGGCACCCGCCACCACAAGCTGCGCATCGCCGAAAGCGAAATCATCGAGCAATTGCCGGCCGCGTTCCGCGCCATGAGCGAGCCGATGGTCAGCCACGACTGCATCGCCTTCTACCTGCTGTCACGCGAGGTGGCCAAGCATTGCAAGGGCGTGCAGAGCGGCCAGGGTGCCGACGAGCTGTTCGCCGGCTACCACTGGTACCCGCAGGTGGACGGCGCCGATGACGCCTTTGGCGCCTACCGCGATGCGTTCTTCGACCGCAGCCATGCCGAGTACCGCGATACCGTGCAAGCCCCTTGGCTGCTGGAGACCGATGTTGCCGGCGACTTCGTGCGTGAACACTTCGCCCGCCCGGGCGCGCCCGACGCGGTGGACAAGGCGCTGCGCCTGGACAGCACGGTGATGCTGGTCGACGACCCGGTCAAACGGGTCGACAACATGACCATGGCCTGGGGCCTGGAAGCCCGTACGCCGTTCCTGGATTACCGCCTGGTCGAATTGTCGGCACGTATCCCGGCGCGCTTCAAACTGCCCGATGGCGGCAAGCATGTGCTCAAGCAAGCCGCACGCCGGGTGATCCCCCATGAGGTGATCGACCGCAAGAAAGGCTACTTCCCGGTACCCGGCCTCAAGCACCTGCAAGGCGCCACCCTGGACTGGGTACGCGAGCTGCTCACCGACCCCAGCCAGGACCGCGGGCTGTTCAACCCGACCATGATCGACCGCCTGCTGAGCAACCCGCATGGCCAACTTACCCCGCTGCGCGGCTCCAAGCTGTGGCAGCTGGCGGCGCTGAACCTGTGGCTCAGCGAACAAGGAATCTGACCGATGAAAGCCCATGAAACTGCCTACGGTCAGCGCTTGTTGCGTGGCCAGACGCCGTCTTACGAGCGCCTGCAGGCGCGCCTGGCCGGCGATGGCAGCGAACCCCACGACCAGCCGCGTGCGCTGCACTGCGGCTGGGGCCGGCTGCTGATAGGTCACACCTACCCCGACCCGGCCAGCCTGGCCGAGGCACTGCAGCAGGAACGCCCCGGCGAGCGTGACATCGCGCTGTATGTGGCGGCCCCTCAACAGCTGCTGGCGCAGGCACCGCAGCAGCTGTTTCTGGACCCGTCCGACACGCTGCGGCTGTGGTTCACCGACTACCGCCAGGCGCAACGCGTGTTTCGCGGTTTCCGCATCCGCCGTGCACAAAGCAGCAGTGACTGGCAGGCGATCAACACCCTGTACCAGGCACGCGGCATGCTGCCGGTGCAGCCGGAACTGCTGACGCCGCGCCACCAGGGCGGGCCGGTGTACTGGCTGGCCGAAGATGAAGACAGCGGCGCGGTGATCGGCAGCGTCATGGGCCTGAACCACAGCAAGGCGTTCGATGACCCCGAGCACGGCAGCAGCCTGTGGTGCCTGGCCGTGGACCCGCATTGCACCCGCCCTGGCGTGGGTGAGGTGCTGGTGCGCCACCTGGTCGAGCACTTCATGAGCCGCGGCCTGGCCTATCTGGACTTGTCGGTGCTGCACGACAACCGTCAGGCCAAGCGGCTGTATGAAAAGCTCGGTTTCCGCAACCTGCCGACCTTCGCCGTCAAGCGCAAGAACGGCATCAACCAGCAATTGTTTCTTGGCCCCGGCCCTGAGGCGGGGTTGAACCCGTATGCACGGATCATCGTCGATGAGGCCTACCGCCGTGGCATCGAGGTGCAGGTGGACGACGCCGCAGGCGGGCTGTTCACCCTCAGCCTCGGCGGGCGCCGCGTGCGTTGCCGCGAGTCGCTCAGCGACCTGACCAGTGCGGTCAGCATGACCCTCTGCCAGGACAAGCGCCTGACCCAGCAAACCTTGCACAACGCAGGCCTGCTGGTGCCGGTGCAGCAACTGGCCGGCAATGCCGACGATAACCTGGCGTTTCTCGACGAGCACGGCGCGGTGGTGGTCAAACCGGTCGATGGTGAGCAGGGCCAAGGGGTGGCGGTGAACCTGACGACTTACGAGGAAGTCAGCCAGGCCATCGAACACGCCCGCCGCTTCGACAGCCGCGTGCTGCTGGAGAGCTTCCACCCGGGGCATGACCTGCGCATCGTGGTGATCGGTTTCGAGGTGGTTGCAGCGGCGGTTCGGCATCCGGCCCAGGTGGTTGGTGACGGCAAGCACAGCATCCATCAGTTGATCGAAGCCCAGAGCCGCCGCCGTCAGGCCGCTACCGGTGGTGAAAGCCGCATTCCGCTGGACGACGAGACCGAGCGCACCTTGCGTGACGCCGGTTTCGACTACACCAGCGTACTGCCCGCAGGCCAGCGCCTGGCTGTGCGCCGCACCGCCAACCTGCACACCGGCGGCACCCTGGAGGACGTTACCGAGCGCCTGCACCCGGTGCTGGCCGATGCCGCCGTGCGCGCTGCGCGGGCGCTGGAGATTCCAGTGGTGGGCCTGGACCTGATGGTGCGTGATGCCGAACAGCCGGACTACGTGATCATCGAGGCCAACGAGCGCGCCGGCTTGGCCAACCATGAGCCGCAGCCAACTGCAGAGCGCTTTGTCGACCTGCTGTTCCCGCACAGCCGGGCGTTGGCGTGAATCAATGACGGCCCTCTCGCCGGCAAGCCGGCTCCCACTGGTCTCTCGCGCAGCTTCCTGAACCTGTGCATTACCCCCTACCTGTGGGCGCCGGCTTGCCGGCGATGGGGCCGGCAAGAGCAAAGCAATACCTGAGGAGTACCCATGTCTGAACGATACCCCGAGCCGGACCTTGACTACCTCAAGCGCGTCTTGCTGGAGATGCTCGCCATCCCCAGCCCGACCGGCTTCACCGATACCATCGTGCGCTATGTCGCCGAACGCCTGGACGAACTGGGCATTCCCTTCGAACTGACCCGCCGCGGCACCATCCGCGCCACCCTCAAAGGCCGGCAAAGCTCGCCAGACCGCGCCGTCTCGGCCCACCTCGACACCATCGGCGCCAGCGTGCGCCAGCTGCAGGACAACGGCCGCCTGGCCCTGGCCCCGGTGGGGTGCTGGTCGAGCCGCTTCGCCGAGGGCAGCCGGGTCAGCGTCTTCACCGACACCGGCGTGTTCCGCGGCAGCGTATTGCCACTGATGGCCAGCGGGCACGCCTTCAATACCGCCATCGACCAGATGCCCGTCAGCTGGGAACACGTCGAAGTGCGCCTGGACGCCTACTGCGCCACCCGCGCCGACTGCGAGTCCTTGGGGATTGCCATCGGCGACTTCGTGGCATTCGACCCGCTGCCGGAGTTCACCGAGAGCGGCCATATCAGTGCCCGCCATCTGGACGACAAAGCCGGCGTGGCTGCGCTGCTGGCAGCCCTCAAGGCAGTGGTGGAAAGTGGCCGCCAGCCGATGATCGACTGTCACCCGCTGTTCACCATTACCGAAGAAACCGGCTCAGGCGCTGCCGCTGCCCTGCCCTGGGACGTCAGCGAGTTCGTCGGCATCGACATCGCCCCGGTAGCACCCGGCCAGGCATCGAGCGAGCACGCGGTCAGTGTGGCCATGCAGGACTCGTCGGGGCCCTACGATTACCACCTGTCACGCCACCTGCTGAAACTGGCCGGCGACCAGGATGTGCCGGTGCGCCGTGACGTGTTCCGCTATTACTTCAGCGATGCCCATTCGGCGGTCACCGCCGGGCACGACATCCGCACCGCGCTGGTGGCGTTCGGTTGCGATGCCACCCACGGTTACGAGCGCACCCATATCGACAGCCTGGCCGCGCTCAGCCGCCTGTTGTCGGGTTACCTGCTCAGCCCGCCGGTGTTCGCAAGCGATTCCAACCCGACCAATGCGTCCCTGGAGCGCTTCAGCCACCAGCTGGAGCACGATGCGCAGATGGAGAGCGACACCCGGGTGCCTGCAGTCGACAGCCTGGTGGGGAACAAGGAGTGAGCCGCAGCGGCCCGGTTTGGCGTAGCATGGGCGCATTCCGTTACCAAGCTGATTGCCGCCCATGCTGATCCCCTACGAACACCTGCAAGCCGAAACCCTGACGCGCCTGATCGAGGACTTCGTCACCCGCGACGGCACCGACAATGGCGACGACACGCCACTGGAAACCCGTGTGCTGCGGGTGCGCCAGGCGCTGGCCAAGGGCCAGGCGTTCATCCTGTTCGACCCGGAAAGCCAGCAGTGCCAGCTGCTGGCCAAGCACGATGTGCCGCGCGAACTGCTCGACTGATCGATACCCACCGCTTCGCGGCACTCGCCCGCGAAGCGGTGGGTAACGTCGACATCAAGCCGATTTGCCCTTGCGCTTCTCCCCCGCCTTTATCCGCTTGTACACCTCTGCCCGGTGCACCGACACTTCACGCGGCGCGCTCACGCCAAAACGCACCATGCCATTGCGTGTTTCCACCACCTTGATCTGAATGTCGTCACCAATGTTGATGACTTCGCCGACTTCACGTCCAATGACCAACATGTTCCGGCCCTCCGGCAACAGGAAAAACCGGAGATTGCATGGGGAAATCCGCTGACTCAACGCCCCGGGAGCAATTCAGAGCAAGCCTACACTGGCTGGTAATTCGCCCTACAGACGGTACTACAATCCGCGCGCCTGGGCCTTGCTACGCATCTTCACCGCCATCTCTGCCATCTCGTCATACAGCCGCTGCGGCGCCTGCTGCTTGAGCTGCCACGCCTGGCGCCCGGCCTCGTGGGGCAGGATCAGGAATTCACCGGCCTCGACCTGCTGGTGGATGTAGTCGGCGATGTCCGCTGCACTGATCGGCGAGCCCTCCAGCAGTTTGCCCACCTGGGCCTTCATGGCCGGGTTCGGGCCACGGAAGGAGTCCAGCAGGTTGGTCTGGAAGAACGACGGGCACACCACGTGCACCGCCACTTCCAGCTGGCGCAGCTCTACCAGCAGGCTCTCCGACAGCGCCAGCACACCGGCCTTGGCAACGTTGTAGTTGCTCATGCCCGGCCCCTGCATCAGGGCCGCCATCGACGCCACATTGATGATGCGCCCCTTGCTGCGCTCGAGCAGTGGCAGGAAGGCCTTGCAGCCTTTGACCACGCCCATCAGGTTGACCGCGATCTGCCAGTCCCAGTCTTCCAGCGACAGCTCGGCGAAGAAGCCGCCCGACGCTACACCGGCGTTGTTGACGATCACGTCGATACCGTCGAACTTCTCTTCGCAGGCCTGGGCCAGGGCGGTCAGCTGGCTGTAGTCGCGCACGTCGCAGCGCTGGATGAAACCCTCGCCACCGGCACCCCGCACCTGCTCAAGGGTTTCGCGCAGCCCTGGCTCGTTGACATCGGCCAGCGCCAGGCGCCAGCCCTCGCGCGCCCAGCGCAGGGCAATCTCGCGGCCGAGGCCGGAACCGGCGCCAGTGATCATGATGCGTTTGTGCATGGTGGCAGGCCTTGTACTGATGGGTGATGAGCCCAGTCTAATCAAGGCGTTGCCGTCAGGGAGGGTCCATCAGGGTAGTGAATGGGTGGGCATGACCCTACGGTCGTGCCAAGCAAATGGAATCTTTGCCAAGCGGCGCCGGTCCGAATTAACAAGAGGCCAGCTACTCGAGGCCCTTGACCCCTAACCACGCAAGGACTCCGTCATGACCACGATCCTCATCATCATCCTCATCCTGCTGTTGATTGGTGGCTTACCGGTCTTCCCGCACTCGCGCAGCTGGGGCTATGGCCCGTCCGGCATCATTGGCGTGGTGCTGGTGATACTGCTGGTGTTGTTGTTGCTTGGGATGATCTAGCGCTGTCAGGCGCTGCAATGCAAAAAACCGCGCTACGGCATCAGCCGCAGCGCGGTTTTTCATTGGGCGTCAATCAGTGCGACACGGCGCCCGAAGCCCCCAGGCCAGTCTGCGAGCGGACGAACTGCGGGAAGAACAGTGCACGTTCGCTTTCAGCTGCCTTGGACTTGTCGGTGACCGAGAAGAACCAGATACCGACGAAGGCAATCAGCATCGAGAACAGCGCCGGGTACTCGTACGGGTAGATAGGCTTCTCGTGGCCGAGGATCTGCACCCAGATGGTCGGGCCAAGGATCATCAGCGTCACTGCACTCACCAGGCCCAGCCAGCCGCCGATCATGGCGCCGCGGGTGGTCAGCTTTTTCCAGTACATCGAAAGCAGCAGGACTGGGAAGTTGCAGCTGGCGGCAATGGAGAACGCCAGGCCGACCATGAAGGCGATGTTCTGCTTCTCGAACAGAATGCCCAGGCCGATCGCCAGCACGCCAAGGGCGATGGTGGTGATCTTCGACACACGGATCTCGTCCTTGTCGTTGGCCTTGCCCTTGCGCCATACGCTGGCGTACAGGTCATGGGACACCGCCGAGGCACCGGCCAGGGTCAGGCCGGCAACCACCGCCAGGATGGTGGCGAACGCCACCGCCGAGATGAAGCCCAGGAAGATGCTGCCACCCACGGCATCGGCCAGGTGCACCGCCGCCATGTTGTTGCCGCCCAGCAGGGCGCCGGCGGCGTCCTTGAAGTCCGGGTTGGTGCTGACCAGCAGGATCGCGCCAAAGCCGATGATGAAGGTCAGGATGTAGAAGTAGCCGATGAAGCCGGTGGCGTACAGCACGCTCTTGCGGGCTTCCTTGGCGTCACTGACGGTGAAGAAGCGCATCAGGATATGCGGCAGGCCGGCAGTACCGAACATCAGCGCCAGGCCCAGCGAAAACGCCGAGATCGGGTCCTTGACCAGGCCGCCCGGGCTCATGATCGCCTCACCCTTGCTGTGCACCTTGATCGCTTCGGAGAACAGGGTGTTGAAGTCGAAGCCTACGTGCTTCATCACCATCAGTGCCATGAAGCTGGCACCGGACAGCAGCAGTACGGCCTTGATGATCTGTACCCAGGTGGTGGCCAGCATGCCGCCGAACAGTACGTACAGGCACATCAGGATGCCCACCAGGATCACCGCGACATGGTAGTCAAGGCCGAACAGCAGCTCGATGAGCTTGCCGGCGCCGACCATCTGCGCGATCAGGTAGAAGGCCACCACCACCAGTGAACCGGAGGCCGACAGGGTACGGATTTCCTTTTGCCCCAGGCGGTAGGACGCTACGTCGGCAAAGGTGTATTTGCCCAGGTTGCGCAGGCGCTCGGCGATCAGGAACAGAATGATCGGCCAGCCGACCAGGAAGCCGATCGAGTAGATCAGGCCGTCGTAGCCGGAGGTGAACACCAGCGCGGAAATACCCAGGAACGACGCTGCCGACATGTAGTCGCCGGCAATCGCCAGACCGTTCTGAAAGCCGGTGATCTTGCCGCCGGCAGCGTAGTAGTCGGCTGCCGACTTGTTACGCTTGGAGGCCCAGTAGGTGATGCCCAAGGTAAAGGCGACGAAGGCCACGAACATGGCGATCGCTGCGACGTTCAGCGGCTGTTTCTGCACCTCGCCGGTCAGGGCATCGGCTGCCCACACGGCGGGTGCGAAAACGCCGCAGGCCAGTACGGCCAAGGCTTTGGTGTGGCGAATCATTGTTGCGCCTCCTTGAGGATGGCCTTGTTCAGCTCATCGAATTCGCCGTTGGCGCGGCGCACGTAGATGGCGGTCAGGACGAATGCCGAAACGATCAGGCCGACGCCCAGGGGGATGCCCCAGGTAATCGACGACTCAGGGCTGAGCTTGGCGCCCAGCAGATGAGGACCGTAGGCGATCAGGAGGATGAAGGCGCAGTACAGGCCGAGCATGATCGCCGAGAGAACCCAGGCGAACCGTTCGCGCTTGCTGACCAGCTCCTTGAAACGGGGGCTGTTTTGTATCGAGAGGTAAATGCTGTCGTTCATTGTTTTTGTCCTAGCAGCACAGATAGGGGATGGAACCCACACCGTCACTTTATGCTGCCTTTGAACGCCAACCAGACGACCTTAGTCTTAGATGCAATGCTGTTTTGCAGAATCAGTAACAAAGCGGGGCCACTGTGTGGCCCCGTTCTGGAGAATCTGATCGGTTATTTGCCCGTCCACTCCTGGACACGATCCGGGTGCTTGGCTACCCAATCTTTCGCCGCAGCTTCAGGCTTGGCGCCTTCCTGAATCGCCAGCATCACCTCGCCAATCTCATCCTTGGAATTCCAGCTGAACTTCTTCAGGAACTCGGCCACTTCCGGCGCTTTGGTCGCCAACTCTTTGCTGCCGATGCTGTTGACCGTCTCGGCCGCGCCATAGACGCCTTTGGGGTCTTCAAGGAACTTCAGCTTCCATTTGGCGAACATCCAGTGCGGCACCCAGCCGGTCACGGCGATGGACTGCTGCTTGGCGTAGGCACGGCCCAGTTCTGCGGTCATCGCCGCGCCGGAGCTTGCCTGCAGCTTGTAGCCGGTAAGGTCGTAGTCCTTGATGGCCTGGTCGGTCTTGAGCATGACCCCGGAGCCTGCGTCGATGCCGACGATCTTCTGCTTGAAGCTTTCATCGGTCTTGAGGTCGGTGATGCTGTTGGCCTTGACGTACTCCGGCACGATCAGGCCGATCTTGGCATCTTTGAAGTTGGCGCCGTAATCGACCACGTTGTCCTTGTTCTTGGTCCAGTACTCACCATGGGTTACCGGCAGCCAGGCCGAGAGCATGGCGTCGAGTTTGCCGGTGGCTACACCCTGCCACATGATGCCGGTGGCCACGGCCTGCAGCTTCACGTCGTAGCCGAGCTTCTGCTTGATCACTTCGGCGGCCACGTTGGTGGTCGCCACGCTGTCGGCCCAGCCATCCACGTAACCGATGCTCACTTCTTTGGCCATGGCCTGTGCACCGCTCATGGCCAATACCAGGGCGGTGCCCGCCCCCAGGAGTCGTCGCATTTTCTTCAAAGTTGCCATCAAAGCATCCCCTCGTCAGGTCTCGGAGATTGCATCATGGTCCTGCAACGCTGCCCAACCTGCTCCAGCTGCGACCTGCAACCGAACCCTTTGCGACAGCACTGTGCCATTAGCGGCATCGGCCTGCGCCATTCTGCGCGATCCTTGCATGCCAAAGGTTTGGCGCCGGGCTACTATCTAACGCTTTGCGCCTGACGATGGACCGCCTGATGCCCAGCCCTGCCCGCCTGCTGCTCCCGCTGTACCTGTTCGCCTGCCTGCTTGCCCTCTCAGGGCTTGGGGCGCTCTGGTACACGCTCGGCAAGCCGATCCTGCTACCGGACGCGGCCAGCCCCACGCACAAATTGCAGTGCGCCTCCTACACGCCGTTCGACAAGGACCAGTCGCCGTTCGACCAGCCTTTTCGCTTGCGCCCGGCGCGCATGGACGCTGACCTGGCGCTGTTGGCTGAACGATTTCAGTGCATCCGCACCTATTCCATGACCGGACTGGAAGCGATCCCGGCACTGGCGCGCAAGCATGGCCTGAAGGTGATGCTCGGGGCCTGGGTCAATGCCAACCCGGTCGATACCGACAAGGAAGTGGATCTGCTGATTGCCGCCGCCAACGCCAACCCGGATGTGGTCAGTGCGGTGATCGTGGGCAACGAGGCGTTGCTGCGCAAGGAAGTGACCGGCGAGCGCCTGGCCGCGCTGATCGGCAACGTGAAGCGCCAGGTCAAGGTACCGGTGACCTATGCCGATGTCTGGGAGTTCTGGCTGCAGCACCCGCAGGTGGCGCCAGCGGTGGACTTTTTGACGATTCACCTGTTGCCCTACTGGGAGGACGACCCGCGTGGTATCGAAGATGCCCTGGCGCATGTCGCCGATGTGCGTCGGGTGTTCGGTACGCGCTTTGCGCCCAAGGATATCTTCATCGGCGAAACCGGCTGGCCCAGCGAAGGCCGCCAGCGCGAGACGGCCGTGCCCAGCCGGGCCAACGAGGCACGCTTCATCCGCGGTTTCGTCGCCATGGCCGAGGCCAATGGCTGGCACTACAACCTGATCGAAGCCTTCGACCAGCCGTGGAAGCGCGCCAGTGAAGGCGCGGTGGGCGGCTACTGGGGGCTGTACGATGCCGACCGGCAGGACAAAGGGGTACTCGAGGGCCCGGTGAGCAACCTGCACCACTGGCCGCAATGGTTGCTGGCAAGCGTGGTGTTGATGGCAACGATGCTGCTGTTCGCCGGGCGTCCTGGCACCGCGGCTGGGGCTTTGCTGTTGCCCTTGCTGGCGGCGTTTGGAGCTGGCTGCCTGGGGCTGTGGGGCGAGTTGATGCGCACCCACGCACGGTTCGCCGGGGAATGGCTGTGGGCGGCGTTGCTGGCGGGGCTGAACCTGCTGGTGTTGGCCCATGCGGTGCTGGCGCTGGCGCGCCGGGCTGGCTGGCGGGAACGTTGGTTCGCCTGGTTCGAGGCGCGCGCAGGGTGGCTATTGCTGGCGGCGGGCTTTGCGGCGGCAGTGAGCATGCTGGCGATGGTGTTCGACCCGCGTTATCGCAGTTTCCCCACGGCGGCGCTGGCGTTGCCGGCTGTGGTTTACCTGTTGCGCCCGGTGGCGGCGGCACGGGCAGAGGTGGCGCTGCTGGCGTTCATCGTCGGGGCCGGGGTGATGCCTCAGCTGTACCGGGAAGGGCTGGAGAATCAGCAGGCCTGGGGTTGGGCGGTGGTCAGTGTGCTGATGACAGCGGCGTTGTGGCGGAGTTTGCGCGTGCGCAAGGCGTGATCCTCCATCGCCGACAAGCCGGTGAGACAGTTGCCAACACAGCAATTGCAGTCAGCCGCGCCGCGCTTGCCGGACCAGCCGTAACCCCGCCAGCACCACAGCAAACACCGCAATGCTGGCGGTATACAGCACCAGCGCCGGGATGCCGAACACCAGCGCCAATACCGCCAGCCACCAACCGTTGCGCCCGCCAACCACCTGCGCCAGCAACGCCAGCGCAAGCCCGGCCCAGGCCATCACCTGAAAGTGAATCCCCAACCCCAGCACCGAGCGCACCTGGCACTGCCAGTGCTCACCGGGCACGGCGCAAAGGCCGACCCACTGCGCCTCCTCCATCAACCCGTAACGCACGCCGTAACTGGCAGCGAGCCACAAGGCGAGAAACAGCAACAGCAGCGCAGCCGGCAAGGTACGAGACATCCTGTTCTCCAATAGCAGTAATCGAAACGGTGCATGATCGCCCAAGGCCAGTTGTAAGGCAAAATCACACTCCTGCAGCTATGTTGCAGATAACAAGCACACCAAAGGCCACCGCACTTGGCAACTTTGCCAAGGCACTTGTGGTCCTAGCCTGCGTAGCGCAGTACCTTGCTCGCGTTCTTTCTGGGGGATTACATGCTTCGATATTGGCGCCTAGCCGCCCTTCTTGGCGGCCTGCTCATGGCTGTGGCCGCTTCTGCGCGCGACATCGACGCCGCGACCTACGGCTTCCCCTTGACCAACCCGTTCGAGGCGACGATCGCCACGACGCCGCCCGATCAGCGACCAACGCTGCCCAGCGACGACGAAATCGACCAGAGCGACTACAGCCTGAATTTGCGCCCGGAGCGTGAGTTCACCCTGCCCGACAACTTCTGGGCAGTGAAAAAGCTCAAGTACCGACTGGCTCGCCAGGACCATGAAGCGCCGCTGATCTTCATCATCGCCGGCACCGGCGCACCGTATTCGAGCACCATCAACGAATACCTGAAAAAGCTGTTCTACCAGGCCGGTTACCACGTGGTTCAGCTGTCGTCGCCGACCAGCTACGACTTCATGAGCGCCGCCTCGCGCTTCGCCACCCCGGGCATCAGCCGGGAAGACGCCGAAGACATGTACCGGGTGATGCAAGCCGTACGTGCCCAGCACCCACGCCTGCCGATCAGCGAGTACTACCTCACCGGTTACAGCCTGGGCGCACTGGACGCAGCGTTCGTCAGCCACCTGGATGAAACCCGTCGCAGCTTCAACTTCAAGCGTGTGCTGCTGCTCAACCCGCCGGTCAACCTGTACACCTCGATCAACAACCTCGACAAACTGGTACAGACCCAGGTCAAAGGCATCGACCGCAGCACCACGTTCTATGAGCTGATGCTGGAAAAGCTCACCCGCTATTTCCAGGACAAGGGCTACATCGACCTCAACGAAGCCCTGCTGTATGACTTCCAGCAGTCGCGTCAGCACCTGTCCAACGAACAGATGGCGATGCTGATCGGCACCTCGTTCCGCTTCTCGGCGGCCGATATCGCCTTCACTTCGGACCTGATCAACCGGCGCGGCCTGATCATCCCGCCGAAGTACCCAATCACCGAAGGCAGCAGCCTTACGCCGTTCTTCAAGCGTGCCCTGCAATGCGACTTCGACTGCTACATGACTGAGCAGGTGATCCCGATGTGGCGCGCCCGCACCGACGGCAACAGCATCCTGCAACTGGTCAACCAGGTGAGCCTGTACGCGCTGGAGGACTACCTGCGCAACAGCCCGAAAATCGCCGTGATGCACAATGCCGACGATGTCATCCTCGGCCCGGGCGATATCGGTTTCCTGCGCAAGGTGTTCGGTGATCGCCTGACCCTTTACCCCCATGGCGGCCATTGCGGCAACCTCAACTACCGCGTCAACAGCGACGCCATGCTGGAGTTCTTCCGTGGTTAACAAATTCCTCTTCGCCACCGCCCTGCTGTTTGCCGGCAATGCCCTGGCCGCGGAAACCGCGCCGCGCACCAGCGTGATCGAGTCCGACCCTCAGGTTACCGCCCAACCTTTGGCCCCCGAAGCGGACGGGTTCATCGACCCGCTGCGCGAACTGAAATTCAACCCAGGCCTGGACCAGCGCGAGTTCGAACGCTCCACCTTGGCGGCGCTCAACGTATACGACCCGCTGGAGTCGCTGAACCGGCGCATCTACCACTTCAACTACCGCCTGGACCAGTGGGTGCTGCTGCCGCTGGTGGACGGCTACCAGTACGTCACGCCCCGGTTCGTGCGCACCGGGGTGAGCAATTTCTTCAACAACCTGGGCGATGTGCCGAACCTGTTCAACAGCGTGCTGCAGCTCAAGGCCAAGCGTTCGGCAGAGATCACCGCACGGCTGATGTTCAATACCATCATCGGTGTGGGTGGCCTCTGGGACCCGGCGACCAAGATGGGCCTGCCGCGCCAGAGCGAGGATTTTGGCCAGACGTTGGGCTTCTATGGCGTGCCTGATGGCCCGTACATCATGCTGCCGGTACTGGGGCCGTCGAACCTGCGCGATACCACCGGGGTGGTGGTGGATTACGCCGGCGAACAGGCGATCAATTACCTGAACATGGCCGAGGTGAGCACCGATCATCCGGAAATCTTCCTGCTGCGCGCGGTGGACAAGCGCTACACCACCAAATTCCGCTATGGCCAGCTCAACTCGCCCTTCGAGTATGAGAAGGTCCGGTATGTGTATACCCAGTCGCGCAAGCTGCAGATTGCCGAGTAACGCGCTGCCGTAAAGGCGGCTTGGTGTCGCGATGGGCCGCACGGCGGCCCCATCGATTACAGCCCCAGAAACTGCACCAGCTCCCGCCGCTTGGTCAGCGCATCCCGCCGCCCCAGCTCGATCAGCTCACTGCAATAGCTGGCCTCGAACAGCAGGTAGCTCAACACCCCCGCCCCGCTGGTCCGCGTCGCCCCCGGGCCGCGCAGGAACACCCGTAGCGCCGCCGGCAGCTCACGCCGATGCCGCGCGGCGATTTCGTCCAGCGGCTGGCTGGGCGCCACCACCAGCACCTCGATCGGCGCCAGCCCCAGGCGTCGCGCATCCAGGTGGGCCGGCAGCAGGCGGCTCAGGTGGTTCAAGCGCTGCAACAGCTCGATATCGCCTTCCAGGCTGTCGATGAACGTGCTGTTGAGCATATGCCCTGCGATCTGCGCCAGGCTTGGCTGGTGCCCACTGAACACGCGCTGGGGCGGCAACGGCGGTGCTGGCCGTTGCGGGTTGCCGCTGACGCCGACCACCAGCACGCGGCTGGCCCCCAGGTGCAGCGCCGGGCTGATCGGCGCCGACTGGCGTACCGCGCCGTCGCCGTAGTACTCGTCACCGAGCCGGACCGGGGCGAACAGCAGCGGGATAGCCGCGCTGGCCAGCAGGTGGTCAACGGTCAATGGCGTGGGCACGCCGAGGCGGCGGTGGCGTAGCCAGGCGTCGATGGTGCCGCGGCCTTGGTAGAAGGTCACCGCCTGGCCAGACTCGTAGCCGAATGCGGTGACCGCAATCGCGCGCAGCTGCTCGCTGGCCAGGGCATGGGTGATGCCATCCAGGTCGATGTGCGCCTGCAACAGGCCGCGCAGCGGGCTGCTGTCGAGCAGCGCAACCGGTGCTTGGCCGCCCAGCCCTAGCAGGCTGTGGCCGACGAAGCGGCTGGCCTGGCGGATCACACCCGGCCAGTCGCTGCGCACCACCAGGTGGCTGCCCAGGTTCTGCCAGAAGGCGGTGAGCCTGTGTACCGCCTCGTTGAAGCGCATGGCGCCACTGGCCAGGGTCACGGCATTGATGGCGCCGGCCGAGGTGCCGACGATCACCGGGAAGGGGTTGGCTGCGCCGGCAGGCAGCAGCTCAGCGATGCCGGCCAGAACACCGACCTGGTAGGCGGCGCGGGCGCCGCCGCCAGAGAGGATCAGGCCGGTGGTGGGGGGTGGGGCCATGTCTTGCTCCCAGGATCTTTGACTGCCAGCGCTGGCCTCATCGCCGGCAAGCCGGCTGCCACATGGTCAGCGCTTTTTCTTGTCATACAGCCGCGGCGCACCTTCAGGCCGCGACTTGAAGCGCCGGTGCGCCCACAGGTATTGCTCGGGGCACTCGCGCAACACGCCTTCGATCCACTGGTTGATGCGCAGGCAATCGGCCTCTTCGCTTTCACCGGGGAAGCCTTCCAGCGGCGGGTGGATCACCAGGCGATAGCCACTGCCATCCTCCAGGCGCTTCTGGGTGAAGGGAATGACCTGCGCCTTGCCCAGGCGGGCAAACTTGGTGGTGGCGGTGACCGTTGCCGCCTGGATGCCGAACAACGGCACGAACAGGCTCTGCTTGGCGCCGTAGTCCTGGTCGGGCGCATACCAGATGGCGCGCCCGGCACGCAGCAGTTTGAGCATGCCGCGCACGTCTTCACGCTCCACGGCCAGCGAATCGAGGTTGTGACGCTCACGGCCGCTGCGCTGAATGAAGTCGAACAGCGCATTGCCATGCTCGCGGTACATGCCGTCGATGGTGTGCACCTGGCCGAGCAAGGCGGCGCCGATCTCCAGGGTGGTGAAATGCACGGCCATGAGGATCGCGCCCTGCCCGGCCTGTTGCGCGGCTTGCAGGTGCTCGAGGCCCTCGATGTGCGCCAGGCGCGCCAGCCTGGCCTTGGGCCACCACCAGCTCATGGCCATTTCGAAGAAGGCGATGCCGGTGGAGGCGAAATTCGCCTTCAACAAACGGCGCCGTTCGTCGACGGACATCTCGGGGAAACACAGTTCCAGGTTGCGTGCAGCGATGCGTCGGCGCTCACCGGCCACCCGGTACATCAGCGCGCCCAGGGCAGCGCCGAGCCACAGCAGGGCGCGGTAGGGCAACTGCACCACCAGCCACAGCAGGCCCAGGCCCAGCCACAGGCCCCAGAACCTGGGGTGAAGGAAATAGGGACGAAAACGCGGGCGTTCCATTGAAGCTTCCGGTAAGTCAAAGGCCGAGCATTCTACATCGGATCGGCGCCGGTTGCGGCCAACCGGTCTTATCGTTATAAGTCAGGGCACTTTTTCCGCAACAAGCCGTCTATGCAGACCATGAGCCCAAACCACACACCCGACACCGCCTCCGTGTTCCAGCTCAAGGGCAGCATGCTCGCCATCACTGTGCTGGAGCTGGGGCGCAACGACCTTGAAGCCCTCGACCGCCAGTTGGCGGCGAAAGTGGCCCAGGCCCCCAATTTCTTCAGCAATACGCCGTTGGTGCTGGCGCTGGACAAGCTGCCAGCCGACGAAGGGGCGATCGACCTGCCCGGGCTGATGCGCATCTGCCGTCACCACGGCCTGCGGACCTTGGCGATCCGTGCCAGCCGCATCGAGGACATCGCTGCGGCGATCGCCATCGACCTGCCGGTACTGCCGCCCTCCGGCGCCCGTGAGCGTCCGCTGGAGCCAGAGCCGGAAGTGAAAAAGCCCGAGCCGGCACCGGCGCCCGCTGCAGAGCCGGAAATCCGCCCGACGCGGATCATCACTTCGCCTGTACGTGGCGGCCAGCAGATCTATGCTCAGGGTGGCGACCTGGTGGTCACAGGGTCGGTAAGCCCGGGTGCGGAACTTCTCGCCGATGGCAACATCCATGTGTACGGCGCCATGCGCGGCCGTGCCCTGGCCGGCATCAAAGGCAACACCAAGGCCCGTATCTTCTGCCAGCAGATGACCGCCGAAATGGTCTCCATCGCTGGCCAGTACAAGGTCTGCGAGGACCTGCGCCGCGACCCGCTGTGGGGCGGCGGCGTGCAAGTCAGCCTGTCTGGTGACGTGTTGAACATCACCCGTCTTTAACGGATACTTGCCGTCATTTTTAGAGCAACTTTTTTACCTGTTGCCGTTTTTTTGCATTTTGCTGGGACGCCTGTCCCGACTTATTTAGGGGTGAAACACCTTGGCCAAGATTCTCGTCGTTACTTCCGGCAAGGGGGGTGTGGGCAAGACCACCACCAGCGCCGCCATCGGCACCGGCCTCGCACTGCGCGGCCACAAGACGGTCATCGTCGACTTCGACGTGGGCCTGCGTAACCTCGACCTGATCATGGGCTGCGAGCGCCGCGTGGTTTACGACTTCGTCAACGTGGTCAACGGCGAAGCCAACCTGCAGCAGGCCCTGATCAAGGACAAGCGCCTGGAGAACCTGTACGTACTGGCCGCCAGCCAGACTCGCGACAAGGACGCGCTGACCCAGGAAGGCGTTGAAAAGGTTCTGATGGACCTCAAAGAACAGTTCGAGTACGTCATCTGCGACTCGCCGGCGGGTATCGAGAAAGGCGCGCACCTGGCCATGTACTTCGCCGACGAAGCCATCGTCGTGACCAACCCTGAAGTGTCTTCGGTACGTGACTCCGACCGTATGCTGGGCATTCTGTCGAGCAAGTCGCGCCGCTCCGAAAACGGGGAAGAGCCGATCAAGGAACACCTGCTGATCACGCGTTACCACCCGGAGCGTGTGGTCAAGGGCGAAATGCTGAGCGTGGCCGACGTGGAAGAGATTCTGTCGATCAAGCTCAAGGGCGTGATCCCGGAGTCGCAGGCGGTACTCAAGGCGTCCAACCAAGGTATCCCGGTCATTCTCGATGATCAGAGCGATGCCGGCCAGGCCTACAGCGATGCGGTCGACCGCCTGCTGGGCAAAGAGAAGCCGATGCGCTTCATCGATGTACAGAAGAAGGGATTCTTCGAGCGCATTTTCGGGAGCAAATAAACCATGAACCTTTTTGACTTCTTTCGTGGCAGACAGAAACAGACCAGTGCGTCGGTGGCGAAAGAGCGTCTACAGATCATCGTGGCGCATGAGCGCGGCCAGCGCAGCGAACCGGACTACCTGCCGGCGCTGCAAAAAGAGCTGCTCGAGGTGATCCGCAAGTATGTGAACATCGGTAGTGATGATGTGCACATCGAACTGGAAAACCAGGGTAGTTGCTCGATTCTGGAGCTGAACATCACGTTGCCTGAGCGCTGATACAGCGAACTGGCTCGATCATTGGGGCTGCGTTGCAGCCCATCGCCGGCAAGCCGGCTCCCACAGGGTCTGCGTTGTACCTCTGGAACCCGGTTTGCCGGCTTCTACGGGGCCTGCGCGGTACGTGTGGGAGCCGGCTTGCCGGCGATGGGCCGCAACGCGGCCCCAATGGTTTTCCCCGATTTGACCGAGAACCCGTAATGCCGCTGTCGAACGTCCAGATCCTTCATGAAGACGCCGCCATCCTGGTGGTCAACAAGCCGACCCTGCTGCTGTCGGTGCCAGGCCGCGCCGATGACAACAAGGATTGCCTGATCACTCGCCTGCAGGAAAACGGCTACCCGGATGCGCTGATCGTCCACCGCCTGGACTGGGAAACCTCCGGCATCATTCTGCTGGCCCGCGATGCCGACAGCCACCGCGAGCTGTCGCGCCAGTTCCACGACCGCGAGACGGAGAAGGCCTACACCGCGCTGTGCTGGGGCCAGCCGGTGCTGGACAGCGGCAGCATCGACCTGCCCCTGCGCTACGACCCGCCCACCAAGCCACGCCATGTGGTGGACCATGAGCAAGGCAAACACGCCCTGACCTTCTGGCGCATCCTTGAGCGTTGCGGCGACCACTGCCGGGTGGAGTTGACGCCAATCACCGGCCGTTCGCACCAGTTGAGGGTGCACATGCTGTCGATCGGGCACCCGCTGCTCGGTGACCGTTTGTATGCCAACCCCGAAGCCTTGGCGGCGCATGATCGCTTGTGCCTGCATGCAGCAATGCTGAGCTTCACCCACCCCGTTTCCGGCGAACGACTGAAGTTCGAATGTCCTGCGCCTTTTTAAGCGGCAAGCTGCAAGCTACAAGCTGCAAGTAAAAGCAGATCGCGTTGGAGCTTACTCCGTGGTCTGCTCTTGCTTGCGGCTTGTGGCTTGAAGCCCAAGTGCCCTGCGCTGTTTAAGCGGTAAGCTTCAAGCTTCAAGCTTCAAGCTTCAAGCTTCAAGCTTCAAGCGAAAGCAGATCGCGTTGGAGCTTACACCGCGGTCTGCTCTTGCTTGCAGCTTGCAGCTTGCAGCTTGCAGCTTGAGGCTTGAGGCTTGAGGCTTGCAGCTTGCGGCTTGAAGCTTCAAGCTTGCAGCTCGAATTGGAGTGAGTTATGCGTGAAGCACTGAACACCGGTCTGATTGATTTTCTCAAGGCCTCCCCTACGCCCTTTCACGCCACCGCCAGCCTGGCCCTGCGCCTGGAAGCGGCCGGCTACCAGCGCCTGGACGAGCGTGACAGTTGGGCCACGGTGCCTGGCGGCCGCTATTACGTCACCCGTAACGATTCTTCGATAATCGCCATCAACCTGGGCAAACAAGCACCGCTGCTCGGGGGCATTCGCATGGTCGGTGCGCACACCGACAGCCCGTGCCTGCGGGTCAAGCCGCAGCCAGAGCTGCAGCGCCAAGGTTTTCTGCAACTGGGTGTGGAAGTGTACGGCGGCGCCCTGCTGGCGCCGTGGTTCGACCGTGACCTGTCGCTGGCCGGGCGCGTGACCTTCCGGCGTGATGGCAAGGTCGAAAGCCAGCTGATCGACTTCAAGCTGCCGATCGCCATCATTCCCAACCTGGCCATCCACCTCAACCGCACGGCCAACGAAGGCTGGCAGATCAACCCACAGAACGAACTGCCGCCGATCCTCGCCCAAGTGGCCGGCGACGAGCGCATCGACTTCCGCGCCCTGCTCACCGAGCAGCTGGCCCGTGAGCACCAGCTCAATGCCGATGTGGTGCTGGACTACGAACTGAGCTTCTACGACACCCAGGACGCCGCATTGATCGGCCTGAACGGTGACTTCATCGCCGGGGCACGCCTGGACAACCTGCTGTCGTGCTACGCCGGCCTGCAGGCGCTGCTGGCCGCTGACAGTGACGAAACCTGCGTGCTGGTGTGCAACGACCACGAAGAAGTCGGCAGTTGCTCGGCCTGCGGCGCCGACGGCCCGATGCTCGAGCAAACCCTGCAGCGCCTGCTGCCGGACGGCGACACCTACGTGCGCACCATCCAGCGCTCGCTCATGGTCTCGGCCGACAATGCCCACGGGGTGCACCCCAACTACGCCGACAAGCATGACGGCAACCACGGGCCCAAGCTCAACGCAGGGCCGGTGATCAAGGTCAACAACAACCAGCGCTACGCCACCAACAGCGAAACCGCCGGGTTCTTCCGCCACCTGTGCATGGCCGAAGAAGTACCGGTGCAAAGCTTCGTGGTGCGCAGCGACATGGGTTGCGGCTCGACCATCGGCCCGATCACCGCCAGCCACCTTGGCGTGCGCACGGTCGACATCGGCCTGCCGACCTTTGCCATGCACTCGATCCGTGAACTGTGCGGCAGCCATGACCTCGCGCACCTGGTGAAGGTGTTGACCGCGTTCTACCGCAGCCGCGAACTGCCCTGACCTCCTGCATCGCCCGCCCCTTCAGTGGCGGCGGGCGGTGCCGACGAAGGCGCGGGGTTCAGCAGCGCGTCGAGGTCGAGGCGGCCTTCAGGGGCCCAGTTCATGTATTGCCAGAGGGAGAAGCCTTCGGGGAGGCTGCCAAGTTCCTCCTCCAGGCGAGCCAGCCGCCCGGCGACTTTATCGCCCTCATTGCTCGGGTAATTGAGCCGTTCCACCGGCGTTAAGTTGTTCAGGTACTCCAAGTAACCTTTCATCAGTGGGCGGGAGTCCCCTGTCGTGTCGGAGTACTGGATCAGCCGTGAAAAGAAGGCTTCGTCCAGATCAGACTTCGCTAGTTCTGCCGCGTACCGCTCTTCCTCAGAGTAGGACCGCTCGTCCTGAATAATCGCCACCAGCGCATCTCTGCCCAGGCTTGCAAATGGATTCTGCGCGTCAGTCTTCGCACCGTGCCGGTGGTTGAGATAGTCCAGCGCACGTTGAAAGCGCTCCGCTTCCTGACCGGAATAGCCCTGCGGCGGCTCGGTCTGGCTGAATTTTTGGTACCCCGCATGCTGAAGTTTTGTCTGTACCCGTACGCCCAAACTTGGATCCCCATAGATTCGCTTGTGCAGGGCACTGACCTCGGCATCCTTTGCCGCTAAGGCTTTGCTTTGCGCTGACAAGGTGACGGTTTCATCCTGGGGGGGCGCAGCCGCGGGCTTGGCAGCCGATGAGGCAGGCATATCACGAACAACAGGCACATAGGGCGTTGTAGTAATTTTCATCGTGGTTCTCAGGTCGCTTGGAAATAAGTGGAGCGCCCGCCAAGGAGCGCTCTTCATGTTTTACTGAAGGGTGAACCTGACGGAATAATTGTAGGGCATCCGACTTTCAATTCGCTCCATCTTCACGGTACAACTGGCTCGCGTCGAGCCAATGGAAACAGCCTCTTTTTTCCAGGATGGCAAATAACCAGGCGGCGTCGCTGTGTGAGAAACAGAGAAGCGACACTTCTTGCTGCCGGCTGTGTACACAAAGCGCATTCCTGATACCGAATCCGCGTAACTGGTAACCCTTTAAGTCGCGACAGTATTAGGATTGACAGCTGACATGAGCGGACTGGAGGTCCCGGTCATGTGTTCATGCGTATAGCTAGGCTCTGTACGAAAAGAGATGTCGCAAACACCGCATGGAGCAAGCCAGTGAGACCATGGCAGCATAACTTTTTGCGAGCTTGTCGAAGCGGGTCACGATCCGGCGGTTCTCTTTCAGCCAGCCGAACATGCGCTCGATGATGTTGCGCTGTCGGTATTTGGGCCGGTCAAATAGTCTTGGTAAGCCAGGCTTGGGCTTGCGCTTCATCGAGCGCAGCGGGATGACGGGTTGCATTCGATATTGGTCGCAGTAGCGGCGTAGCGCTTCGGCGTCGTAGCCCTTGTCGGCGAGCAGCCATTTGCAGCGCTTGCGCGGGCGGCCACGTTGGCTCGATGGAATGCTGACCTCGTCCAACAGTGGTTGTGCGTAGCTGATGTCACTGGCTTGACCGCCAGAGAGGAGAAAGCGCAGCGGTGTTCCGTTGGCGTCGCAGAGCATGTGGATTTTGGTTGTCAGGCCACCGCGACTGCGGCCTAGAGCATGATCGGCAGGCTCGTCAGGCCCCCTTTTTTCCCGGCGCCAGATGAGGCTCGGGTTGCGCGTACTGCGGTTGAGTCGATCATCCAGGTTTGCAGATCGATCAAGCCCTGCTCATTCAATCGCAGGTGCAGACGTTTGAGCATCTGCTCGAAAGTCCCTTGGTTTCGCCAGCCCCGAAACCGTTGATACACCGTTGACCATGGGCCGAAGCGCTCTGGCATATCTCGCCATGCAGCACCTGAGCAGAGCACCCACAGCACGCCATCGAGCATCAGTCGGTCGCTCAGTCGAGGCCGGCCTCGACCATGGGTTTCGATGAAGAGATCGGAGACCACATCCCAGGCCTCGTTCGTGAGTTCGTAGCGCCTTGCCATCACAGAATTCCTTTCCGTTAATGGCACGTGACTCTACAAAATCTCAGCGCTAGAGGAGCGACGATTAGGTTTCTCGGGATTTCGTACAGAGCCTAGCAATCGCATTGGTTTTATTATCTATCAACACCGTCGCTTCATTGTTTGCCGCATACAACGACATACTGTGTATCGCGACCAACGCGAGCGAAAGTCCCTTAATCAACATTTTCATGACTAATCCTCTACAGGGGAAAGGCAGACTTTTTGCGGGCCCTATACTGTTATCGACACAGCGAAGCTATTCTTTGTAGGAAAGAGATCTGATAAACATGTAGGAAAAATAACCAGAATATAAACGCCATAAACATAAGCTGACGCACATCAAGCTGTTCCACCGTTTGCGCACTATGCTTAAAGCATCCCCTCACGTGCAGAAGGATCGCCCGTCATGTCCCCTTTCCTGTCCCTGTTCGTCCCCGTGTTCGGTTTCCTGATGCTGCTGACCATCGGCTTCAGCCTGCGCGAGCGCGACGTCGGTGTGCTGATGATGTGGATCGGCACCTTGGGCATCTTCGGCCTCACCTGCTGGAAGATCCTGGAGAAACTCCCCACATAAACCTCTACACTCGGCCAATCGTTTGACCTGAGGTAGATTTCCCGGTGCCAGCCCTTCTGCGTTGCCTTGCCCTGCTGCTGTTTCTGTTCATCGCCCCGGTACAGGCGGCCGGCCTGCCCGGCCTGCTTGGTTCCAGTGCGCCGGCCCAGCCGGAAGCCACCGAGCCGTTGGGCAAATCGCTGGACGAGGTGATCAAGAACCTGGAGAACGACCAGCAACGCGCCAAGCTGCTGGCCGACCTGAAAAAGCTGCGTGACGCCACCAAGCAGTCGCAACCCACCGTCGAACAGGGCGTGCTGGGGTTGATAGGCGGTGCGCTGCATGATTTCGAAAAGCAGTTCAGCGGCGACGCCAGCCCGTTCCACCGCTGGACGCTGGAAATCGACCAGGCCCAGGCGGAGCTGGCGGCACTGGTGGTGCCCGTACACCAATGGCCGGCGATCCTGTTCGGCTTTGCCGCGATCATCGCCGTGTGGAGCCTGCTGGCCTATGCGTTCAACTGGATCAGCCACCGTGTGCGAGTGCGCTTCGGGCTGACCGAGGAATTGCCACAGCACCCGCGCCCCTGGGACCTGGTGCGCTTCGCCCTGCGCAAGCTCGGGCCTTGGCTGGTGGCGCTGGTGTTCACGGTGTACCTGAGCTTTGCCCTGCCCTCCTCGCTCGGCAAGTCCATGGCCATGGTGCTGGCCTATGCGCTGGTGGTGGGCACCTGCTTCTCGGCCATCTGCGTGATCGCCTTCTCGTTGCTCGACGGCCCGCACCGCCACCGCGCATTGCACATCCTGCGCCACCAGGCCTTCAGGCCGCTGTGGCTGATCGGCAGCTTCGCCGCCTTTGGCGAAGCGATGAGCGACCCACGCCTGACCGTCGCCCTTGGCACGCACCTGGCGCACACCCTGGCCACCCTGGCCAATGTGATTGCCGCGCTGTGCACCGGGCTGTTCATCCTGCGCTTCCGCCGCCCGATCGCCCACCTGATCCGTAACCAGCCACTGTCGCGGCGCCTGACCCGGCGCACCCTGAGCGACACCATCGAAATCCTCGGCAGCTTCTGGTACATACCGGCGATGATCCTGGTGGCGATCTCGCTGTTCGCCACCTTCGTGTCGGCCGGCGACACCAGCACTGCGCTGCGCCAGTCACTGATGTGCACGGTACTGGTGGTGCTGTGCATGGTGCTCAACGGCCTGGTACGCCGCCACGCGGCCAACCCCAAGCGCGCCAGCAAGCGTCAGGCGGTGTACACCGAGCGCCTGCGCAACTTCGCTTATGTGCTGGTGCACCTGTTCATCTGGCTGGTGTTCATCGAGCTGGGGCTGCGCGTGTGGGGCCAGTCGATGATCAGCTTTGCCGAAGGTGAGGGGCATGAAGTCAGCCTGCGCCTGCTTGGCCTGGCCGGCACGCTGATTGTCGCCTGGCTGGTGTGGATCCTGGCCGACACGGCCGTGCACCACGCGCTGGTGGGTTCGCGTCGTGGCCTGGCCAATGCCCGCGCGCAAACCATGATGCCGCTGATCCGCAACGTGATGTTCGTGGTGATCTTCATCATTGCGCTGATCGTCGCCCTGGCCAACATGGGCATGAACGTCACGCCGCTGCTGGCCGGTGCCGGTGTGATCGGCCTGGCGATCGGTTTCGGCGCGCAGTCGCTGGTGGCCGACCTGATCACCGGCCTGTTCATCATCATCGAAGACTCCCTGGCCATCGACGACTATGTCGATGTGGGCGGCCACCTGGGCACCGTCGAAGGCCTGACCATCCGCACCGTACGCCTGCGTGACATCGATGGCATCGTGCACACCATCCCGTTCAGCGAGATCAAGAGCATCAAGAACTACTCGCGCGAGTTCGGTTATGCGATCTTCCGGGTGGCCATCCCGCACAGCATGAATATCGACCAGGCCATCACGCTGATCCGCGAAGTGGGGCAGAAACTGCGCAACGATCCACTGATGCGCCGCAATATCTGGTCACCCCTTGAGCTGCAAGGGGTGGAAAGTTTCGAGTCGGGGTCGGCGATTCTGCGGGCACGCTTCAAGACCGCGCCCATCAAGCAATGGGAAGTGTCGCGGGCGTTCAACCTGGCCTTGAAGCGCCAGCTGGATGCCGCAGGGCTGGACCTGGCGACGCCACGTTTGTCGGTGCAGGTAGTGACGGCGGGCGGCGGCGCGATGGCAGAGGCCGGCGGCGCTGCCAGTTAGCCCCTGCGCGGGCCTGCAGAGCAGCCACTAGCCCGCCTGGGCGCGGATGCAGATCGCATCATGCCGCCAGTACTCCAGGTCACAGTCGATCAGGTGCCCATGCTGGTCACTGTTGACCCGGGTGATATGCAGCCCCGGGCTGCCGGTGGACACCTTCAAGGCCGCCGCCGCCGCCACGGGTAACGCCGTGGGCAGGATTTCAAAGCACACCTGCCCATAGCGGATGCCATAGACCCGCCCATAGATCTCGGTCAGCGACTGCGCCAGGTCATGTTCGAGGATTTCGGGAAAGTAGCGCGGGTTGAGGTAATGCTCGGCATACAGCACCGCCCGCCCATCGATACGCCGCAAGCGGCAGATGCGGATCACGCTGGACAGCGCCGGCAGGTGCAGCCGCGCGCAAATGGCCGCCGATGCCGGTTGCAACCGGGCCGAAAGCAGTTCGGTACTGGCCACCCGCCCCTGGCTGCGCACCATCGCATGAAAATGGCTACGCTCGATCAGGTCGTAGGTCAGCCGCTCGGGGGCGACGAACCAGCCGCGCCGCTCTTCGCGGTAGATCAGCCCTTGGGCTTCCAGTTGCACCAGGGCCTCGCGCAGGGTGATACGGGTGGTATCGAACACCTCGCTGAGCTTGCGCTCGGACGGCAGCTTGCCGCCCGGCGCCAGCAGGCCGTGCTCGATCTGCTCCTGCAAGGCATGGCAGATGGCTGTTACCGCACGCGGTGGCGTCGACTGCATCAAGGGTTACCTATCTGGACTAGTCCAGCCCCAGAACAGGGCACTTGGAGAATAGTGCAAGCCTAGGCAGGGCTGATGAACATGCTGTGACAAAGCGCCGTTACACGCTTGATCAGGGCACTGCCAGATTCGGGCCAAGCCTTGTGAATCGGGGCTTGCGATCTGGTCTACGCTGTATTCGCAGGAAGCGGCAGCACCGGGGTTCACCCCTTCCCTTACATCAAATTGTCACGCAACCGGCCTACCTTGGCGCAAGGTTTGCTGACCTAGACCAAAGGTTTGCCAAGCAAGGCTTCACTCATAACAACGATCGCGCAAGGCACCCACCAAAGGAGCTTCGGATGAAAAAGTTGTTCATGGCGTCACTGCTGGGCTCGGCCATGGCCCTGTGTACCTCGGCCATGGCCGCCGGCACCGACCTCAAGGCCCTGGAAGACGCCGCCCGAAAGGAAGGCACGATCAATAGCGTGGGCATGCCCGATGCCTGGGCCAACTGGAAAGGCACCTGGGAAGACCTGGCCAGCAAGTACGGCCTCAAGCACACCGACACCGACATGAGCTCGGCCCAGGAAATCGCCAAGTTCGATGCCGAGAAGGACAACGCCAGCGCCGACATCGGTGACGTCGGGGCCGCCTTCGGCCCGATTGCGGTGGCCAAGGGTGTGAGCCAGCCGTACAAGCCAAGCACCTGGGACCAGGTGCCGGCGTGGGCCAAGGACAAGGATGGGCACTGGGCGCTGGCGTATACCGGCACCATCGCCTTCATCATCAACAAGGACCTGGTGAAGGAAGAAGAACGCCCTAAAACCTGGCACGACCTGGAAAAAGGCAAGTACAAGGTCGCCATCGGTGATGTCAGCACTGCCGCCCAGGCCGCCAATGGTGTGCTGGCCGCAGCCATCGCCTACAAGGGCGATGAGGGCAACGTCGCCCCGGGCCTTCAGCTGTTCACCAAGCTGGCCCAGCAGAAGCGACTGTCGCTGGCCAACCCAACCATCCAGACCCTGGAGAAAGGCGAGGTCGAGGTGGGCGTGGTATGGGACTTCAACGGCCTGAGCTACCGCGACCAGATCGACCCGAAACGCTTCGAAGTGCTGATCCCGTCGGACGGCTCGGTCATTTCCGGCTACACCACCATCATCAACAAGTACGCCAAGAACCCCAATGCGGCCAAGCTTGCGCGTGAGTACATCTTCAGCGATGCCGGGCAGATCAACCTGGCCAAGGGGCATGCCCGGCCGATCCGCGCCGAGCACCTGAAACTGCCGGCGGACGTGCAGGCCAAGCTGCTGCCTAATGAGCAGTACGGCGCTGCGCAGCCGATCAAGAACCCCGAGGTATGGGAAACGACCTCGAAAAAGCTGCCGCAGATGTGGCAGGAGCAAGTCATCATCGAGATGGAATGAAGAAGCTTCAGGCTTCAAGCCGCGAGCTGCAAGTACAAGCCGGTGTTCGACATGCCGGCGTGTGCTTGCAGCTTGTAGCTTGAAGCTTGCAGCTCCACTGGGAGCCACCATGCAACACAACGTCATCCTGGTCTTGCTCGACGGCCTCAACCACCAGGTCGCGCACCACGCCATGGGCCACCTGCACGCGTACGTCGAAGCCGACCGTGCCGCGCTGTATCGGGTGGAATGCGAGCTGCCCTCGCTGTCCCGGCCACTGTACGAGTGCATCCTCACCGGCGTGGCGCCGATCGACAGCGGCATCGTGCACAACAACGTCAACCGCCTGTCCAACCAGCGCAGCGTGTTCCACTACGCCCGCGAGGCCAACCTGGGCACCGCGGCGGCGGCCTATCACTGGATGAGCGAACTGTACAACCGCTCGCCTTTCGACCCGCAGCGCGACCGCCATACCCACGCGCCAAAGCTGCCGATCCAGCATGGCCTGTTCTATTGGGACGACCGTTACCCCGACTCGCACCTGCTGGCCGACGCCGAGTACCTGCGCCGCCGGCATGCGCCGAACTTTTTGCTGGTGCACCCGATGAGCATCGACGACACCGGCCACCGCCACGGCCTGGACAGCAGCCAGTACCGAAACGCTGCGCGCAGCGCCGACATCCTGCTGGCCGACTACCTGCCGCACTGGCTTGAAGAGGGCTACCAGGTATTGGTCACCGCCGACCACGGCATGAACAACGACCGTTCGCACAACGGCCTGCTGGCCGAGGAGCGTGAAGTACCGCTGTTCGTGTTTGGCGACGCCTTCAGCCTCGACCCGGCCGCCAAGCCGCTGCAGACCGAGCTATGCGGCACCATCTGCGAGTTGCTTGACGTTGCCCACGACAAGACGGTCTGCCGGGAGCTGCTCAAGTGAGTGGCGGCGCCCGCGGGCGCTACCTGGCCTTGCTCTGCCTGCTGCCGTTTGCCGTGTTCTTCGTCATCTTCCAGATCGCCCCGCTGGCCTGGGTGGCCATCAACAGCGTGCAGTCGGAGGCGGGCTGGGGGCTGGCCAACTTCAGCAAAGTGTTCGCTTCGAAGTTCTACCTGCAGGCACTGCAACGCAGCCTGGAAATCAGCTTCTGGTCGAGCCTGTTCGGCATCATCATCGCCACCCTCGGTGCTTACTCGCTGCGCCAGGTCGATTCGCGCCTGCGCGACTTCGTCAGCGCCTTCGCCAACATGACCAGCAACTTCGCCGGCGTGCCGCTGGCCTTCGCGTTCATCATCCTGCTGGGTTTCAATGGGGCGCTGACCCTGCTGCTCAAGCAGATTGGCCTGCTGGAAGACTTCAGCATCTACTCCAGCAACGGCCTGATCCTGGTCTACACCTACTTCCAGATCCCCCTGGGCGTGCTGCTGCTCTACCCGGCCTTCGATGCCCTGCGCGAAGACTGGCGCGAATCGGCCGCGTTGCTGGGCGCCAGCCACTGGCAATACTGGCGGCACATCGGCCTGCCGGTGCTGACACCGGCCCTGCTCGGCACCTTCGTCATCCTGCTGGCCAACGCGTTGGGCGCGTATGCCACGGTGTATGCGCTGACCACCGGCAATTTCAACGTGCTGCCGATCCGCATCGCCGGCCTGGTGGCCGGTGACATCAGCCTGGACCCCAACCTGGCCAGCGCGCTGGCCATGGTGCTGGTGGGCTTGATGACGGTGGTCACGCTCGTTCATCAATGGCTGCTGAAACGGAGCTACCATGCACGCTAACCGCTCAACCAGGCCGAGCGCCGGCAGCCTCTACCACCGCGTCGTGGTGTACCTGCTGTTTCTCATCCTGCTGCTGCCACTGGCCGGTACCCTGCTCTACTCGCTGGCCACCAGCTGGTCAGCCAGCCTGCTGCCCAGCGGCCTGACCCTGAAGTGGTACGTGGCGCTGTGGGGCGAGCCGCGCTTTCTCGCGGCCTTCGGCCAGTCGCTGCTGGTGTGCCTGGGCGCGCTGCTACTGTCGGTGGTGCTGATCCTGCCGCTGCTGTTCGTGGTGCACTACCACTTCCCCAGGCTCGATGCACTGATGAACATCCTCATCCTGCTGCCCTTCGCGGTGCCGCCGGTGGTGTCCTCGGTGGGCCTGCTGCAGTTGTACGGCAGCGGGCCGATGGCCATGGTCGGCACGCCGTGGATCCTGATCGGCTGCTACTTCACCATCGCCCTGCCGTTCATGTACCGGGCGATCACCAACAACCTGCAGGCGATCAACCTGCGCGACCTGATGGACGCCGCCCAGTTGCTCGGCGCCAGCACCTGGCAGGCGGCGTTCCTGGTGGTGCTGCCCAACCTGCGCAAAGGCCTGATGGTGGCGCTGCTGCTGTCGTTCTCGTTCCTGTTCGGCGAATTCGTGTTCGCCAACCTGCTGGTCGGCACGCGCTACGAAACCCTGCAGGTGTACCTGAACAACATGCGCAACAGCAGCGGCCACTTCAACAGCGCGCTGGTGATCTCGTACTTCGCCTTCGTGCTGGTACTCACCTGGGTCGCCAACCGCCTGAACAAGGACAAGACCTGACATGAGCTTCGTCAGCGTACAGAAACTGCACAAACGCTATGCCGGGACCCCGGTGTTCGAACAGATCGACTGCCACATCGAACGCGGCGAATTCGTCACCCTGCTCGGCCCTTCCGGCTGCGGCAAGTCCACCCTGCTGCGCTGCATCGCCGGGCTGACCCCGGTGGACGGCGGGCAGATCCTGCTCGATGGCCAGGATATCGTGCCGCTGAGCCCGCAAAAGCGTGGCATCGGCATGGTGTTCCAGAGCTATGCGCTGTTCCCCAACATGACCGTGGAGCAGAATGTCGCCTTTGGCCTGCGCATGCAGAAGGTCAAGGCCAGTGACACTCAGGTACGGGTGCGCGAGGCGTTGGACCTGGTGGAGCTGGGCAGCTTTGCCGGGCGCTACCCGCAGCAGCTGTCCGGCGGCCAGTGCCAGCGTGTGGCCCTGGCCCGCTCGCTGGTCACCCGCCCACGCCTGCTGCTGCTGGACGAGCCGTTGTCGGCGCTGGATGCACGTATTCGCAAGCACCTGCGCGAGCAGATCCGCGCCATTCAGCGCGAGTTGGGGCTGACCACCATCTTCGTTACCCATGACCAGGAAGAAGCGCTGACCATGTCTGATCGCATCTTCCTGATGAACCAAGGGCGTATCGTCCAGAGCGGCGATGCCGAAACCCTTTACACGGCACCGGTGGACCTGTTCGCCGCCGGCTTTATCGGCAACTACAACCTGCTCGACCCGCAAAGCGCCAGCCGCCTGCTGCAGCGCCCGGTGACCAGCCGCCTGGCGATTCGCCCCGAGTCGATCACCTTGAGCCTGGAGGGCGAACGGGACGGCGAAGTGCGCAGCCACAGCCTGCTCGGCAATGTGATCCGCTACCGGGTACGGGTGCGTGACGTGGAACTGGTGGTGGATGTGCTCAATCGCTCATCGGCCGATCTGCACGCGGACGGCCAACGGGTATCCTTGTCGATCGACCCCACGGCGCTACGGGAAGTGGCCTAAGGAGACTCAACGCATGGCACTGGCAATTTTCGATCTGGACGAAACCCTGATCCACGGCGACTGCGCGTCGCTATGGAGCGAGCAGATGGCGCGGCTGGGCTGGGTCGACGGCAAGGAGTTCCTGCGCCGCGACCATGCCCTGATGGAGGCCTACGGCAAAGGCCACCTGCAGATGGAGGAGTACATGGCCTTCAGCCTGGAGCCGATTGCCGGGCGCACCCTGGAAGAAGTCGAGCACCTGGTTGAACCCTGGGTGGAGGATGTCATCGAGCCGATCATTTTCGGTGATGCCTGCCGCTGCATCGCCGAGCACCGCAAGCGTGGCGACCGCATCCTGATCATTTCTGCTTCCGGCACCCACCTGGTCGGGCCGATTGCGGCGCGGTTAGGCGTGGACGAGTACCTGGCGATCGAGCTGGAGGCTGTGAACGGGGTGTATACCGGCAAGACCCATGGGGTGCTGACTTACCGTGAGGGCAAGATCACCCGCTTGCTGGAGTGGCTGGACCAGGAACAGGAAAACCTGGAGGGAGCGAGCTTCTATTCCGACTCGCGCAATGATCTGCCGTTGTTGCTGAAGGTTGATCACCCGCATGCAGTTAACCCTGATGCGGTGCTGCGCGAGCATGCCGAGAAGAATGGCTGGCCAATCTTGAGCTGGTCTTGAGGGCCGCAGGGGCGCCTTGCGCCCCAATCGCGACCCAAGGCTGCTGCAGGGGCTTGCACGCCCTTGCAGCAGCGGGCTGGTGTCGCGGTTGGGCCGTAAAGCAGCCCCGGCAATCTCACGCCAGGCTAGGGTCGATCACCATCACCAGCTTGCCCGACACCTGATTGCTCTCGAGTTCGGCATAGGCTGCCTGGGCGAACTCGACCGGGTAGGTGTCCACCAGCTGCGGCGACAAACGCTTTTCGCTGAACAACGGCCACACCTGCTGTTGCAACTCGCGCAGCAGCTCGGCCTTGAACCCGTCGTCACGGTTGCGCAACGTGGAGCCGGTGATTTCCAGGCGCTTGCCCAGCACCTGCGCCAGGTCCAGTTCAACCGTGCGCCCGCCCATCAGGCCGATGATCACCCAGCGTCCATCGCGGGCCAGCAGCTTGAGGTTGAGCTGCCCGTAGCTGGCGCCCACCGGGTCGAGAATCACGTCGAACGGGCCCATGCCCTCCAGCGCGTCCAGGTTTTCATTGCGCACCACCCCGCCCGTCGCGCCCAGTGCCTGGCAGTACGCCAGGCGGTCCTGCGAGCCAACGCTGACGTACACCGGGTTGCCGAACGCCTTGCACAACTGGATGGCGGCCGAGCCGACGCCACTGGCACCGGCGTGTACCAACACCTTCTCGCCAGCCTTCACTGCGCCCAACTGGAAAATGTTCAGCCACGCGGTGGCGTAGACCTCGGGTAGCGCTGCGGCCTCGTGCAGGGTCAGGCCCTCGGGTACTGGCAGCACATGGCGGGCATCGACCACCACTTCTTCGGCCATGGCCCCGCTGGCCAGCAGCGCGCACACTCGGTCGCCTACCCGCCAGTCGGCACCCGCGCCCACCTCTTCCACCACCCCGGCGCATTCCAGGCCCATGTAAGGGCTGGCGCCGGGCGGTGGCGGATAAAGCCCCTTCATTTGCAGCAGATCGGCCCGATTCAGGCCCGCCGCAGCCACGCGAATGCGTACCTGGCCGGCATCCAGGGCCGGGCGCTCGGCCTCGACCCACTCCACATGTCCGTCTTCGCCTTGCAATGCCTTCACAGTGCCTCCATAGTTGATTGACATGACTGAGCCTGGGGTACCCACGCCCCTGGCTTTTTGCAGTATTTGCCCGGCTCCATGGAACCGGCAACGGAAAAGACGGCCTACTATGCGTGATCAATTGCCTCCACGTCGAATCAGCATGAAGCATTTCCTTCCAAGCACCGCCCTGGCCCTGATGATCGGGCTGGGTAGCCTCACGCTCGGCGGCAATGCGTCGGCCGCCAACAAATGGGACAGCCTGCAGCCGGACCGTGACGAAATCGTCGCCAGTCTCAATGTGGTTGAGTTGCTCAAACGTCACCATTACAGCAAGCCGCCGCTCGATGACGCCCGTTCGGTGATCATCTACGACAGCTACATCAAGCTGCTCGACCCTGCGCGCAGCTACTTCACTGCGGCTGACATCGCCGAGTTCGACAAGTGGAAGCGCCAGTTCGACGACTTCCTCAAAAGCGGCAACCTCGACCCTGGCTTCACCATCTACAAGCGCTACCTGGACCGCGTCAAGCAACGCCTGGACTTCGCCCTGGCCGAGCTGAACAAGGGCGTCGACAAGATGGACTTCACCACCAAGGAAACCTTGCTGATCGACCGCAAGGATGCGCCGTGGCTGAAGAACCAGGCCGAGCTGGACGACCTGTGGCGCAAACGCGTCAAGGATGAGGTGCTGCGCCAGAAGATCGCCGGCAAAGAGCCCAAGCAGATTCAGGAAACCCTGACCAAGCGTTACAAGAACCAGCTGTCGCGCCTGAACCAGACCCGTGCCGAAGACATCTTCCAGGCCTACATCAATACGTTCGCCCAGTCCTACGACCCGCACACCAACTACCTGTCGCCGGACAACGCCGAGAACTTCGACATCAACATGAGCCTGTCGCTCGAAGGCATCGGCGCGGTGCTGCAAAGCGACAATGACCAGGTCAAGATCGTGCGCCTGGTCCCTGCAGGCCCTGCGGCCAAGACCAAGCAAGTGGCCCCGGCCGACAAGATCATCGGCGTTGCCCAGGGCAACAAGGAAATGGTCGACGTGGTCGGCTGGCGCCTGGACGAAGTGGTCAAGTTGATCCGTGGCCCGAAAGGCTCGGTCGTGCGCCTGGAAATCATCCCGGCCAGCAATGCCCCGAGCGACCAGACCAGCAAAGTGGTGTCGATCACCCGCGAGGCGGTCAAGCTTGAAGAGCAGGCGGCCAAGAAGTCGGTGCTCAAGCTCAAGCAGGCTGGCCGTGACTACAAGCTGGGGATCATTGAAATTCCGGCCTTCTACCTGGACTTCAAGGCGTATCGCGCCGGGGACCCGGAGTACAAGAGCACCACGCGTGACGTGAAAAAGCTGCTCACCGAACTGCAGAAGGAAAAAGTCGACGGCGTGGTCATCGACCTGCGCAACAACGGCGGCGGCTCCCTGCAAGAAGCCACCGAGCTGACCAGCCTGTTCATCGAGAAGGGCCCTACGGTGCTGGTTCGCAACAGCGATGGCCGGGTGGACGTGCTGGAAGACGAAAACCCTGGCGCCTTCTACAAAGGCCCGCTGGCGCTGCTGGTCAACCGCCTCTCGGCCTCGGCCTCGGAAATCTTCGCCGGCGCCATGCAGGATTATCACCGCGCGCTGATCATCGGCGGTCAGACCTTCGGTAAAGGCACCGTGCAGACCATTCAGCCGCTCAACCATGGCGAGCTGAAACTGACCCTGGCGAAGTTCTACCGGGTTTCCGGGCAGAGCACCCAGCATCAGGGCGTGCTGCCGGACATCGATTACCCGTCGATCATCGACACCAAGGAAATCGGTGAAAGCGCCCTGCCCGAGGCCATGCCGTGGGACACCATCCGCCCGGTTGTCAAGCCAGCGGCCGACCCGTTCAAGCCCTTCCTGGCGCAGCTCAAGGCGCAGCATGAAGCGCGCAGCGACAAGGACGCGGAGTTCACTTATATCCGTGACCGCCTGGCCCTGACCCAGAAGCTGATGAATGAGAAGACCGTCAGCCTCAACGAGCAGGACCGCCGCGCCCGCCACGATGAAATCGAAGCCAAGCAGCTGGCGCTGGAAAACATCCGCCGCAAGGCCAAGGGTGAAGAGCCGCTCAAGGAACTGAAGAAAGAGGACGAGGACGCCCTGCCGACCGAGGATGAAAACACCAAGCCCGAAGACGACGCTTACCTGTCCGAGACGGGTCGCATCCTGATCGATTACCTCAGTGCCAGCACCAAGGTAGCCAAGCAGTAGTCAGTCATCGCGCTGATGTGACACAAAAGGGGCCGGGCACGTAAGTGCTCGGCCCCTTCTGCTTTCGGTGTTTACCATGGGTGGCAACAGTGCGGCGCACGTCTATCGGCCTACGACCGCAATCACAGCGCCACCCTCAACCTGTCAGGCAATCTCCGGGTAGGCATACTCGAAGACCCGCACAACTTCCGAAGCATGCCACGACGCGGCCTCCATGCCGTCGACCGGCCCGGAGAAGCGCCCAAGGCGCTCAACGCATTCGAAAAAACCGGTGCGCGGCAGGCGGCTGGCGCCCTGGCTGATCACCAGTGAGCTGCGCAGCGGCTGCTCGGCACGGGCATCGAGCACCGCCAGGTACTCGAGCGCCGCAGTCAGCGTCTGCATGGCAGGGCTGGGCAATTGCAAACGCTCGATCAGTGCGCGGTAAGTCAGTAAATGGCGTTGGCGGCGGGCCAGGTCAAGCTCGTCCAGCAAGCTCTGCCAATGCTGACGGCTGATCCTGACCTGGCTCATGACGGCTCGCTCCAGCCCGCCACCCCCAGGTGCCAGGCCAGGGCACGGCGGATCGCTGCATCCGGCTGGCGTTCACCAGACTCGATCATCGCCAGGTAGGCGGGGCTTACCCCCACATTGCGCGCCAATTGCTCGGGCGCAATGCCTTTGGCCTGACGCAACTGCCCTACCTCGCTGAACGCGGGCAAACTGGCACTTGGCTCAGTATGATCGCGGGTTTCACCAACCGCCTCGGCAGGCGCCTGGCCGGCCGCCTTGAGCAGCACCTGATACTGCTCCCAGGGAACGACGGCGTACTCGGGCTGACCGTCCCGGCTAATGACCTGAATACCCATAACAACCCCCTTACGTAGGATTACCGCATGTAATCCGCTCAGCAGCCCCAGGCTTGCATCTCTCACAGGCCTGCCTTAACTGCGCGTGCTTGCCGATGCATAGAGCCGTCGTCGACCAATAGCGAAAGGCAATCGGGCTGCTCTTCTTCTGTTATATCTCATTGTAAGGGATTTCCACCTGCCGCGCGCTCTCGACAGTCAAGGAGGACAATCTCGCGAATGCGCTGGCGCCTATAGGCAGCGTTTAGTCATTTTCCAGGATTGGCTGACCGATACACCGAGCGAATATCTGGGCTAAATATCCGTCGTCGCCATGGTAGGAAAGGATGTTGGCGTGAATCCACTCGTCACGCTGGACAGCCTCCCACGTAATAGAAAAGCCCGCATTGATGATGATCCACTCAAACAGAATGCGCTGCGTACGGCCATTGCCTTCCCTGAAGGGGTGCGCGACATTCAATGTACCGTAAGCTTCAGCTACTGCGGTGATCAGATGGTCACGCGAATACCCTTCAAACCACCCTGCCGCAGCGATCCTTGAAAACTCCTTCCTGGTTTCAGGTTCTATGAATTCTGGGCTACAAAACCGCGTCCCAGCTGTAGATGCGGGAAAACAGGGCACTGTGGATTTGCTTCAGCGAATCCAGGCTGTAAGGAGGCGGTAAGAACTCCAAACGGGAAGCCGCGAGCGCGCTGAGGTAGCGTTCGGCATCTTCGAGATCGTCAGGGTCGTGCAACTCGAGCAGGTTAATCAGAACGTCAGTACCCGGATAGCAGTCCGAGTCTTGTTCGGAACCGTACTTGTCCGAACTCAAGCCTTGATCAGCCGCACTGCTTTGAGGGCTGCGGCACGCGTTGGCAGCTTGATCTCACCCTCGCCATTCGACACCCATACACCTTCAAGGCGCAGGCTGGCCGCATAGTTGGCTTTGCGGTGCTTGGCGAACCAGGCTTTCTTGGCTTCCAAACTGAGCTTTTCCATCTCTATGACCCTTGGTTAGCAGGCAGTGTGTGTATTGTAGCCGAACCCTCTGCACCAGTGGAAAACGGTGCTTTTAGGGCGTTTTACGCTCCAGGCGCAACGCTTCAGGGGTGTCAGGCAAGCGCTCGACCACACGCAAGCGCTCGGGGGCCTGGCTGTCGCGCCAAGCCTTGAACCGCGCCAGCTCATCGGAGACGGTTTTCAGCACCCAGCCGAGCACGGCGATGTCATCGAGAAAACCTACGCCCAGCAGCCAGTCGGGGATCGCATCGATGGGGCTGACGAAATACAGCAGGCCGGCGACGATGGTCACCAGTGCCTTGGGGCTGATCGCGCGGTACTCGCCACGCCACCAGGCCAGGCACAGCGACTGCAACAGCTTGATGTCTCCACGCAACTGGCCCAGGCGCGGGCCCTTGCGGGCCACCGCGAACAGCAAAGCCGGCAAGCGGCCACGGCTTAGCAGGCGCTCGGCCAAGGGCAGGAAGCGGGCGAAATTCCAGGGTGCGCTCATGTAGCCTCCAGCAGGGAGAGGTTATCCACATTTATTGTGGATAACCTTGTGAACAGGGCGAAGTTTCTGACGGCAGGTGCCTGTAAAGCAAGGGCCTCGGTCAGATCGGGCGTTTTTTACACAGTCGTTTCAAAACCGCAAACGATTTGCGTCAGAAGCCTCCTGCTTCTTCACGCTGCCCTTTCTCGGACAGCCTGCTGCCCCGGAGGTTCGGCCCGAGGCCTGCTACACAAACGACAACGCCCCGTCGAAACGGGGCGTTGTGCACTACCAGCCGGTATTACTTGGCGGGTGCTTCAGCCGGAGCTTCAGCTTCAGGCGCGTCGCCTTGCAGCTGGGCCGGGTCCTTGATGGCGATCAGTTCCAGGTCGAACACCAGCACCGAGTTGGCCGGGATCAGCGGGCTTGGGCTCTGTGCGCCATAGGCCAGTTCAGCCGGGATGAACAGCTTGTACTTCTCGCCAACGTGCATCAGCTGCAGGCCTTCGACCCAGCCTGGAATGACACCACTGACCGGAAGGTCGATCGGGCTGCCACGCTCTACCGAGCTGTCGAACACCTTGCCATCGATCAGCTTGCCTTCGTAGTGGACAGTCACCACGTCGGTCGGCTTGGGCTGTGGGCCGTCGGCCTTCTTGACCACTTCGTACTGCAGGCCCGAGGCGGTAGTGACCACACCTGGCTTCTTGGCATTTTCTTCGAGGAACTTCTTGCCGGCGGAGGCAGCTTCTTCGCTGGCCTTGGCCAGGCGCTCCTCGGCGCGCTTCTGCAGCGCGGTGAAGGCTTCTACCAGCTCTTCGTCCTTGATGCGCTGTTCTTTCTTGCCAACGGCGTCTTCGATGCCGAGGGCGACGGCTTTGGAATCAAGGTCTTCCATGCCTTCCTGAGCCAGGCTCTTGCCCATGTTCAGGCCGATACCGTAGGAGGCTTTCTGTGCCGGAGTTTTCAGCTCGGGGCTGCTGGCTTGTTGATCACAGCCAGCCAGTACCAGGCCTACCAGGGCAACCGCAGCCGCCAAACGATGCTGTTTCATGCTATTTCCTTGTTCATGCGCCATGTGGGCAATCAGGGTAAAGCCGCGAGCTTATCAGGCGGCCATTACCAATGGCTACCGGCATAAGAGCGGGTTTCATGGAGTAAGTTCACTCGGTAGCGCGCTTGCACTCAACCTTAAGGGCCTTTGGCCAGTATTGACCATGAGCCCAGCAAACGCCCCTGCAAACTTGGCCCTTCCAGCGGCCGGCCCCAAGCTGGCATTTCTGCCAGTAGCGCCCTCCTTGAGCCTGGTTTCCAATGAGCCTGCAACGCACCTGACGCGCAATGGCTGATACCCCCCTAAGCCGCACGGCCCCGCGTTCACTCATTACCGAGGAAGAGCCATGAACATTTCGCCAAAGCCCAACCGCTCAACCCGTAAGCCCCGCACATCCATCGAGCTGCCGCAGGCCCCTATCGATTGTGATTACGGCATCCATGGGCTCGCCTACATCTTTGAAAAAATCGCCGGGTCACGGGCTAACACCAATGCAATCATCAACAGTACGGTGAGCGCTGGTCGCAGTTATGTAATCGGTGAAAGTTACAATCCCCAAACGAGTGAAGCGAAGGTTTTCGTGGCTTGCCTGAAGGATCTAGGCACCCTGGACAACAGTTTCGGTGACGGTGGAATCTTCGATTTCAACAAGGCAGCCAGCACCGACTACATGGACCCCAAAAGCATCGTGGAGGATGCTGCGGGCAATATACTCATCGCTCTCAAGGTGGTGGGGCAATCAGCCAGCCACCTTTGGAAACTGAGTGCCGGTGGACAACCGGACCCGAATTTTGGGGACCGCAAGGGGTACGTGGATACCCGCCACTTGATCGGCGAAGAGTTGGTGCTGGAACACTTGGCAGTGACGAAGGGCCACATTTTCGCCACCGGTGGCAAGTCAGAGAACTTCGAACCGGTGGTGCTGGGGCTGGACAATGACGGCGCATTGCGCGCAGATTTTGGTGATGATGGCCTGGTTGATGTCAGCAAGCTAATACCCGATACCGACTCACACATTGTCGACGGCATTGCCAGTTTCACGTCCCCCTCGAATGCGCAGCAGCTGGTATTGACCTGGTACCTGATACGGGGGGAAGACCCCTACAGCGTTACCACAGCCATGACCCCTGACGGCAAAGTGGATGATAACTTTGGCACCAAGGGTTTCCACTGGTCAGCCCCCTGGATCATCAATAATGGTTTTTCCGTAGACCCCGTCGCCAAGCGAATCACCTTTTACGGGGAACTGTACGACGTCGATGAAGATATCAGCCACCCGACCGTTTACCGCATCGACTATTCGGGGGCGCCGGCCAGGGAGTTCAACGGCGGCGAAGCGTTGGTATTTGACAAGCCGGGCGGTTGGTACGCCGGCGTAGAAACAGCCGGTGGCCTGGTGGGTTACGGGCATTTCTACACTTATTCGCTTGCCTTCAGCTTGACCTCCGAGGGCACGTTCGACACCCGCTTCGTCCCGCCCTTCGGCTACGGCCAGTTCGGCGCACAAATACCAGAGGACGGCTTCTATGCCTCTGGATCGACGGTCTCGCTCGATGCAGGCAACCAGCGCTTGTTGATCAATGGCCGTGACGAAGAGGTCCGCGGCTCGACTGTTCCCTGTGTGGCCGCGGTGGCCTTGCCAAGCGCTTGACAGCAGTTGAGCATCAAACCCACGAGCGTTCCTCGGCCAGGAACGCTCGGCTACAACGAAGCTTACGGGTACGACCGCTCGCGATATTGCCCCGCCACTTCCCGCAATACATCGCACACCCACTGCCCGGGCAGGCTCAGCGCCAAGGCGGCATTGCGGCAGATACCCACCGACCCACCCGGTTCCCGCACCCCTAGGTCGAGCTCGGCCAGTTCGCCGCGGCGCAGGTCGAGCAGTACCGCATCACGCGGCGCCACCCACACGGCGTCACTGCCGAGCAGGTAGCGGCGGCTCAAGGCCAGTGAGAGGGTCTCCAGGCGCTGGGCCGGCAGTTGAATGCCGCATTGCACGAACAGGCTGTCGGCGTGCTGGCGAATGGTCGTGCCCGGTGGCGGCAGCACCAGCGGGTATCGGCTGACGCGGGCTCGGTCTACTTGCGTGCTGGCCAGCAATGGGTGGCCGGGGCGCACGACCAAAGCCATCGACTCGCTGTACAGGTGTTCGAACGACAAACCCTGGATCTGCGGGCTGTCGGTCATGCGCCCCACCACCAATTCCAGTTCCCCCAGGCGCAACTGCCCGAGCAACTGTGCACTGGCCCCGGTCACCACACTGATCAGCAACGCCTCGTGGCGTTGGTGCAGCCGGCACAGCACTTCGGGCATCAGCAGGCCTTCGACCGTGGACAGCACGCCGATGCGCACCTGCGACGGTGCCCGCGCTTCACCGCGCAAGCTGCTCACGCCGTCGCGCAGGGCCTGCACGCTGGGCCCGGCGTAATGCATGAAACGGGTGCCGGCCGGGGTCAGCTCGACCCCTTGACGGCTGCGCTCGAACAGACGCGTTTCGAGCAGGTCCTCAAGCTCCTTGAGGGTCTTGGAAATCGCAGGCTGGCTGATCGCCAGAATGTCAGCGGCCCTGGCCAGGCTGCCCTGCCGGGCAATCTCCAGAAAGCACAGCAGGTGGCGGTACTTGATGCGGGTGTCGAGGTTCATGCGCCAAGCTTACCGCATCGCCACCTGTGGCGTACCCAGGGTTCCTCGCCCCGGTCTTTAAAAGTCGCAATCGGCGGCGCCCGCGCTATCGCTTGTTCAGAAGCACACGCAGAACCAGAGCCGGGATCAGGCCAGCGCCACTTCCACTGCCTCCCCGTTCAGCCGTACCGGCCACACACGTAACTGCTGGCTGGCATCTTCCAGACAGGCCCCGCTGTGCAGGCTGAAGTGCTGCTTGTACAGCGGGGCTGCCACCACCAGCTCACCCCGCAGGCTGCCCACCAGCCCGCGGCCAATGACGTTGGCCCCCGAGCGTGGGTCGCGGTTGTCCACCGCGTACAGGCTCTGCGCCTGCCCCGGCAGGTAGAACAGGGCGACCTGGATGCCATCGAGCCAGACCACCACACCGGAGTCGGCGACCAGGTCAGCGGTGTGGCACACCGCTTGCCAGTTGGGTTGCTTTGCCACAGCAGTATTGGACAGGTTCATCAGACAGCCTCCTCGACGGTAGGGATCAGGTGCAGGGGTGCGGCGGGGCGACGTTGTTCACGCTCGCGGACGAAGTGCACGTCCGGGTCGGCGCGTCGATCGTTGACGAAAGTACGGAAGCGCTTGAGCTTTTCCGGATCGTTGAGGGCATTGGCCCATTCGCACTCGTACTGCTCGACCACATGCTGCATCTGCGCTTCCAGCTCGGCAGCCAGGCCCAGGCTGTCTTCGAGGATCACCTGCTTGAGGTAGTCCAGGCCGCCGTCCAGGCTTTCGCGCCACACCGACGTGCGCTGCAGCTTGTCGGCGGTGCGGATGTAGAACATCAGCACGCGGTCGATCAGGCGTACCAGGGTCTCGTCGTCCAGGTCGGTAGCGAACAGCTCGGCATGGCGTGGGCGCATGCCGCCATTGCCGCAAATGTAGAGGTTCCAGCCTTTGTCGGTGGCGATCACGCCGATGTCCTTGCTTTGCGCCTCGGCGCATTCGCGGGTGCAGCCAGAGACCGCGAACTTGAGCTTGTGCGGGCTGCGCAGGCCCTTGTAGCGGTCCTCCAGGCGCAGCGCCATGGCGACGCTATCCTGCACACCGTAGCGGCACCAGGTGCTGCCTACGCAGGACTTCACCGTGCGGGTCGATTTGCCGTAGGCGTGGCCAGTCTCGAAGCCGGCCTCGATCAGCTCGCCCCAGATCAGCGGCAGCTCGTGCAACTGGGCGCCGAACAGGTCGATGCGTTGGCCGCCGGTGATCTTGGTGTAAAGGTCGTACTTCTTGGCCACCTGACCGATCACGATCAGTTTGTCCGGGGTGATTTCGCCGCCGGGAATGCGCGGCACCACCGAATAGGTACCGTTTTTCTGCATGTTGGCCATGAAGGTGTCGTTGGTGTCCTGCAGTGGCACCAACGCAGGGTCCATGATCGGTTGGTTCCAGCACGAAGCGAGGATGTTGCCCACCGCCGGCTTGCAGATGTCGCAGCCGACATGGCCCTGGCCATGGCGCGCCAGCAAATCATTGAAGGTGCGTATGCCACCCACCCGCACCAGCCCGTACAGCTCCTGCCGGGTATAGGCGAAGTGTTCGCACAGGCGCTTGTCCACGGCCACGCCACGGGCGGTGAGTTCATGCTCGAACACCTGCTTGAGCAGCGCCGCGCAGCCGCCACAGCCGGTGGCAGCCTTGGTGCAGCCCTTGACCGCAGCCAGGTCGGCGCAACCACTGTCAATCGCTGCGCAGACTGCGCCCTTGCTGACGTTGTGGCACGAGCAGAGGGTCGCGCTGTCAGGCAGCGCATCGGCGCCCAGGGCTGGTACGCCGCCGCTTTGCGGCAGGATCAAGGCCGCCGGGTCGGCAGGCAGGGCGATGCCGTTCTGGGCGTATTGCAGCAATGTATCGTAGTAGCTGTTGTCGCCCACCAGCACGGCACCGAGTACGTGCTTGCCGCTGGCATCGACCACCAGCCGGCGATAGGCGGCATTGGCCTCGTCAATGAAGCGGTAGCTGCGCGAGCCCGGCGTGGCGCCATGAGCATCGCCGATGGAGCCGACATCGACGCCCAGCAGCTTGAGCTTGGTCGACATGTCGGCCCCGGTGAATTCCTCAGCCGCCTCGCCCAACAACAGCGCCGCGACGTTGCGCGCCATGCTGTAGCCCGGCGCAACTAGGCCGAACACGCTGCCGTTCCACGAGGCGCATTCACCGATGGCGAAGATCCGGGGGTCGCTGGAGCGGCAGTGGTTGTCGACCACCACCCCGCCGCGCGCGGCGATCTCCAGGCCGCAGGCACGGCCCAGGGCATCCTGCGGGCGGATGCCGGCAGAGAACACCACCAGGTCGGTTTCCAGGTGTTCGCCACCGTCGAAATTCATCCGATAACGGTAGGCCTCGCCGTCGCTGATCGACTGGGTGGCGCGCGACAGGTGCACGCCTACGCCCAGCGCTTGGATCTGCGCCTTGAGCGCGGCGCCGCCTTCAGCATCCAGTTGCACCGGCATCAGCCGTGGCGCGAACTCCACCACGTGCGCTTCCAGGCCCAGGGACTTGAGGGCATTGGCCGCCTCAAGGCCCAGCAGACCGCCGCCCACCACCACGCCACGGGTGGCATCAACGGCAGCGGCGCGTATCGCGTCGAGATCGTCGAGGGTGCGATAGACCAGGCGGGCGTTGCCGCTGGAGCCCTCGATCGGGGGCACGAAGGGGTAAGAGCCGGTGGCCAGGACCAGATGGTCGTACCCGTAGCGGCCTGCGGCGGTCACCACTTCACAGCGCTCGCGGTCGATCTGCAGCACCGCTTCACCCAGGTGCAGGTGCACCCCGTTGGCGCCATAGAAACCCTGCTCGCACAGGGCCAGGGTTTCGGCACAGCTGCCGCTGAAGTATTCAGACAGGTGCACGCGGTCGTAGGCGCGCTGGCGCTCCTCGCCGAACACGCGCAACTCGAAGCGCGCCAGCGCGCCGCGTTCGACCAGTTGCTCGACGCAATGGTGGCCCACCATGCCGTTGCCGACGATGACCAGTCGCTCTCGTTGCCCGCTGCTCGCTGTTGCCTTCATAAGCCGATCCTCGATCAAAAAAAAAGCGCCTGGAGCCGAAGCTCCAGGCGCCTTTGCCTGTATTCATCACGGAGTGCCCCCGGTTGATCGCCGTTGATCAGTGGGGCTTGTTGTGCTGGAGATAAAGCAGGGAATGTGCCAGTTACCTCGCCTGTCGCGGCCCTGTCGCCGGCAACCCGGCGCATGCAGGGGCTTCGCTGTCATTTGGCCCTGTGCTGCAGGAGTGAAAGCCGGCTTACCGACCTTAGCGCCAACCCGAACCACGCCCATTCAAGGTGCACTGCTCCCCATCCTGGAGCACTTCAATACACATCGCGGCGATAACGCCTGGCCTTGCTCAAGGCCTGCATGTAGGCATCGGCATCCACACCACCGTGCTCGGCAATGATCTCGCGCAGCACCGCATCCACATCCTTGGCCATGCGCTGAGCATCACCGCACACATAGAAGTAGGCCCCCGCCTCCAGCCACTGCCACACCTGCGCACCCTGCTCACGCATCCGCTGCTGCACATAGATCTTTTCTGCCTGATCGCGGGAGAACGCGGTATCCAGGCGCAGGTGGCCGCTGGCCTGCCAGGCCTGCAACTGCGCCTGGTAGTAAAAATCGGTGGCTGCACATTGCTCGCCGAAGAACAGCCAGTTATGCCCTTTTGCCCCCCGCGCCTCGCGCTCTTCGAGAAACGCACGAAACGGCGCGATGCCTGTACCGGGGCCCACCATGATCAGCGGCACGTCATCGTCTTCAGGCAGGTGGAAATGCCGGGATGCCTGGGGAAAGATCGCCACTTTCACAGCCTGCCCCCGGTCAGCGAGGAAGCTCGAACTCACCCCTTTTCGCTGGCCATAACGCACGGTAGAGACGGTCAGATGCACCTGGCCGGGGTGGGCCAATGGGCTGGAACTGATCGAGTACAGGCGCGGTTGCAAGGGTTTGAGCAACTCGAGCCAGGTTGCCAACGGCAGGTCTTGTGGAAACGCGCGCAGCACGTCGGCCAACTGCCGGCCCCATAGCCAATCCTGCAGGGCTGCCGTGCGCTCAGGCTGCAACAGGTGCCGGAGGTCTTCAGCCTGCTGGCTGAAGACCTGCAGTTGCTGAGGGGTGACCCTGGCAATTTCCAGGTGCGACGCCAAGGCCTGGGCCAACGGCATGGGCGGCTGGCCCTTGAGTTCGACCAGGGCCTGGCCGTCCTGCTGCATGAGCGCCAACAACTCCTCCACCAGCGCCGGGCAGTTGCGGGGCCACACGCCCAGCGCATCGCCCACCGCGTAGGTGAAGCCGCTGCCGGGAAGCTCGAACACTAGATGGCGGGTTTCCTTGCTTGAACCGGGGCCACTGAGCAGGGTGTTTTCCAGCAGCGTCGCCGCCCACGGCCGTTGCTTGCTGTACGGCGCAGCGGCGGCGGCCTGGTTGACCGGGCGCGCCACGGCAGCGCTGCCCAGCTGGGGCAACAGCGCGTCGAGCCAAGTGGCAAAGGCCTCATCGAAATCCGGTTCACAGTCGACCCGCGGCAGCAGGCGGCGCCCCCCAAGTTCGGCCAGGCGCTGATCGAGCTTGCGACCAAAGCCGCAGAACTGGGCGTAACTGGAGTCGCCAAGGGCCAGCACCGCATAAGGCAGCTCAGCGCAGTGGGCGCCCTCCTCGCTCTGCAGCGCCCGCCAGAACGCGGTGGCGCTGTCGGGCGCATCACCATCGCCAAAGGTGCTGGCAATCAGCAGCACACTCGCCGCGCCTTGCAACTGGCTTGGGCTGATCGCCTCCATGCAACTGAGCTGCACCTGCAGCCCTGCGCCGCGCAAACGCTCTGCGCAGCGCTCGGCCAGCGCCTCGCCGTTGCCGGTTTGCGAGGCCCACAGCACCTGATGCCGGGCCGTGGCGGGGAGCAGCACCGCTGCTGCTGGCTGCTGGGCGTACAGGCCGGCCAGCAGACCGTCCACGAACGACCGCCGCGAGGCCGCCAAGGGCGCACTGGCCGGCAAACGGGGAACCCCTTCGGCTCGCGCCTGGTCCAGGCCGAGCAGAAAGCCCTGCAGGTAATGGCGTTCGTCTTCGGCCAGCACGGGAGCTGGGAGGGTGTCCAGACCAAGCAGGCGAGAGAGGATCGCAGTCGGCATACGGGCAGGCTCCGGTGCATGGGTGGTGGTGCCAAGGTCCAGGGCATCGATGCGTTCTCCAGCAACCCGCTCGAGGGCCACGGCGCAGTGCTTGAGGGCAGGCTGCAGCGACAGCGGATCGACCGCATCGCAGGTCACGGCATTGATTGCCAGTTGCTCGCCGATCACATCGTTCCAATGGAACGGCGCGAAGCAATTGCCCGGCATGACCCGGTCGCTGATCCGCGCCGGCAGCACGGCCTGGCCCCGCCGCGAGCGGATCGCCACCTGGTCCCGGCCCTGGATGCCCAGCCGGGCGGCATCCTCGGGATGCAGCTCGACGAAGGGGCCGGGCTCCAGCTTGTTCAGGGCCGGCACCTTGCCGGTCTTGGTCAGGGTGTGCCATTGGTGTTGCACGCGCCCGGTATTGAGCACCAGTGGGTAGTCGGCGTCGGGCAGCTCCGGCGCGGGCAGCCAGGGCCGGGCGAAGAAGCGGGCCTTGCCACTGGCTGTGGGGAACACCGGGGCAGCGCATGCGCCGTCGTCGATGTAACGCACCGGGCTGCGGTCGTCCACGCGGCCGGGCGGGCACGGCCACTGGTGCGGCTTGTCGCGCAGTTGCGGGTAGCCCACCCCACGCAGGTCGTAACCGGTGAGCGGGTTGTAGAAGCGACGGATTTCGTCGTACACCGCTTCAGCGTCGGCGTAGTCGAAGGCTTCGGCGTACCCCATGGCACAGGCGACCCGGGCGATGATCTGCCAGTCCGGCAAGCTCTGGCCCGGTGCCGGCACGGCGCGAGGCATCAGTGTGAGGTTGCGTTCGCTATTGATCATCACACCCTCGCCTTCAGCCCAGAGTGCGGCGGGCAGAAGAATGTCGGCGTATGGGTTGGTTTCGGTGTCGAGAAAGGCATCCTGGGTGATCACAAGCTGCGCCTGGCGCAGGCCATCGATCACCTGCTGGCGGTTGGCGACGCTGGCCACCGGGTTGCTGCAGATGACCCAACAGGCTTTCACTTCGCCGGTTTTCATCTGCTCGAACAGGGCTACCGTCCCCTCGCCGCTTTCTGCCCGCAGGCTGCCCGGTGCCAGGCCCCATTGCGCTTCGACAAAACTACGGTCGGTGTCGACCAGCGCCGAGCGTTGGCCCGGCAGCCCCGGCCCCATATACCCCATCTCGCGGCCACCCATGGCATTGGGCTGGCCGGTCAGCGAGAACGGCCCGCTGCCGGGGCGGCAGATGGCGCCGGTGGCCAGGTGCAGGTTGCAGATTGCGTTGGTATGCCAGGTGCCGTGCACGCTCTGGTTCAGCCCCATGGTCCAGCAGCTCATCCACTCCCCTGCACTGCCGATCCATGCGGCAGCCTGGCGGATGTCATCTTCTGCAAGGCCGGTGATGGCGGCGACGCGCTCAGGCGTGTAGTCGTCGAGGAAGGCCGGCAGCGCCTCCCAGCCCTCGGTGTGGCGAGCGATGAAGTCGGGGTTGGTCTGGCCATTGCGGTGCAGCAGATGCAACAGGCCATTGAGCAGTGCCAGGTCGCTACCGGGGCGCACTTGCAGGAACAGGTCGGCCTTGTCGGCGGTGGCGGTGCGGCGTGGGTCGACCACGATCAGCTTCGCCCCCGCCTTGACCCGGTCGAGCAGGCGCAGGAAGAGGATCGGGTGGCAGTCGGCCATGTTGGCACCCATCACCAGGAACACCTCGGCACGCTCGAAGTCCTGGTAGCTCCCGGGCGGGCCATCGGCTCCCAGCGAGAGTTTGTAGCCGCTGCCGGCGCTGGCCATGCACAGGCGTGAATTGGACTCGATATGGCGCGTGCGGATAAAGCCCTTGGCCAGTTTGTTGGCCAGGTACTGGGCCTCCAGTGACATCTGCCCGGAAACGTAAAGCGCTACGGCGTCCGGGCCGTGCTGGTCGATGATGCCGCGCAGGCGCTCGGCAGCCTGGGCGATGGCCTGGTCCATGCTGCTGCGCGCCGGTTCATGGTCGCGTTGCTGGCGCACAAAGGCACTGTCCATGCGCCCGGCGGCGGTCAGGGGCAGGTGCGCGGTAAGGCCTTTGGTGCACAGACGGCCGAAGTTGCTCGGGTGCTGCTTGTCACCGCTGATCTTGCTGACCTTGCCATCGGCCACGCTCATGACGATGCCGCAGCCTACGCCGCAATAGGGGCAGACGCTGCGTACTTCGGTGCTGGCCATGGGGCGGGTCTCCTGGTGCAAACGCAAAAGGCGCCGGCTGCCCCGGCTTGCTTGGCAAGCGAGGGCAACACGGCGCCTTTGTCGTGAAGGGTTGAAGGCTGTCGACGTTGACGGCCTTGATGGGGGTCTTTCAGCAATTGTCGGGCCAGCCCCACCGCCCTGTCGCCGGCAAGCCGGCCGCTGCAGGATCACCGGTATTTCAACGCGGGTGGAGCGGGCAAGGCCTGCAGGCCAACGCACCATGCGGTGGCACCCCGACGCCCCATGGCGCTATGCTGGGGCACATTCCAGCATGAGTTACTGCGCCTCCCACATGTCCCAAGTGATTCTCAAGACCTCCGCCCAACTCGACCTGATGCGCAACGCCGGCCGTTTACTGGCCCAGGTGTTCGCCGACCTCGACACCTTCATTCGCCCCGGTGTGACCACGATGCAGATCAACGACCGCGCTGAGGCCTTCATCGTCAACACCCTCAAGGCACGCCCGGCGAGCAAGGGCCAGTACGGCTTCCCCTACGCGCTCAATACCTCGGTGGACCATGTGGTCTGCCACGGTATGCCCAAGGCCGATGAGGTATTGCGTGAAGGGTCGATCATCAACGTGGATATCACGCTGGAACAAGGCGGCTACATCGCCGATTCGTCGAAGATGTATTGCCTGGGCCCGATCAGCGATGAGGCTCGGCGCCTGGTCGACACCACCTATGAGGCCCTGTGGAAGGGGATCGAGCAGGTGCGCCCGGGGGCGACGCTTGGCGACATCGGCCACGCCATCCAGGCCCATGCCGAAGCGGCGGGCTACAGCGTGGTGCGCGAGTACTGCGGCCATGGCATTGGCCAGCAGATGCACGAAGCGCCAGAGGTGCTGCATTACGGCCAGCGCGGTATGGGCATGAAGCTCAAGCCGGGCATGGTGTTTACCATCGAGCCGATGATCAACCAGGGCGGGCGTGGCACAAGGACCTTGAAGGATGGGTGGACGGTGATTACCCGCGACCATACGCTGTCGGCGCAGTGGGAGCATACCGTGGCGGTGACCGAGGATGGGGTCGAGGTGCTGACGCTACGCAAGGAAGAACGCGTGGGTTGAAAGCACGGGATACAGACACAAAAAAAGCGACCCTAAGGTCGCTTTTTTTGTTACTTCCGGGTGTTCAGTGGGCCCTGGAAGTGGAATATGGCGCAGCGGACGGGACTCGAACCCGCGACCCCCGGCGTGACAGGCCGGTATTCTAACCGACTGAACTACCGCTGCGCTATTCAACGAGTGGTGGGTGATGACGGGATCGAACCGCCGACCCTCTGCTTGTAAGGCAGATGCTCTCCCGGCTGAGCTAATCACCCTTCGTCTCGGTGAGGCGCGCATTCTACGGAGCAAGCGCAAGCCTGGCAAGCCGTAGGGCTGTTTTTTTTGAAAAAAATCGAAACCCCAAACAGCAGGCACAAAAAAAGCGACCCTAAGGTCGCTTTTCTTGTGACTTCCGGGTGTTCAGTGGGCCCTGGAAGTGGAATATGGCGCAGCGGACGGGACTCGAACCCGCGACCCCCGGCGTGACAGGCCGGTATTCTAACCGACTGAACTACCGCTGCGCTATACATCGAGTGGTGGGTGATGACGGGATCGAACCGCCGACCCTCTGCTTGTAAGGCAGATGCTCTCCCGGCTGAGCTAATCACCCTTCGTCTCGGTGTGGCGCGCATTCTACGGATGGGCCGCCACCCTGGCAAGCACATTTTTCAACTTTTCTAAAAAAAATGTTCAGGCCTTTCAAAGACCTAGCGCGGTCCGGGGTTTCTTTCTTCCTATATAGCTGCTGGCCCAATGACAGGGCTGGCCTGGAACGGCTGCACGGAGAATAATGCCCCCCTTATGCATTAAGGAGAGACTCACCCTCATGTGGTTCAAGAACCTGCTGACCTACCGCCTGACCCAGGATGTCCCATTCGAGGCTGAAGCACTGGAGGCCGCCCTGGCCAGCAAGCCGGCCCGCCCCTGCGCTAGCCAGGAGCTGACCACTTACGGTTTCGTCGCTCCGTTCGGCAAGGGCGAAGACGCCCCACTGGTGCACGTCAGCGGCGAGTTCCTGCTGATTGCCGCGCGCAAGGAAGAACGCATTCTGCCAAGCAGCGTGGTAAACGATGCTGTGAAGGAGAAGGTCGAAGAGATCGAGACCGAGCAGATGCGCAAGGTCTATAAAAAGGAGCGCGACCAGATCAAGGACGAGATCATCCAGGCGTTCCTGCCGCGGGCGTTCATCCGCCGCTCGATGATCTTCGCCGCCATCGCCCCGCGCCTGGGCATGATCCTGGTCAACTCGGCGAGCGCCAAGCGCGCCGAAGACCTGCTGTCGACGCTGCGTGAGGTGATGGGTTCGTTGCCGGTGCGCCCGGCGACGGTGAAAATCGCACCGACCGCGACCATGACCGACTGGGTCAAGTCGCAGCAGGCTGCCGAAGGTTTCTATGTGCTGGATGAATGCGAGCTGCGCGACACGGCCGAAGATGGCGGCATCGTGCGTTGCAAACGCCAGGATTTGACTGGCGAGGAAATCCAGCTGCACCTGAGCACTGGCAAGGTGGTCACGCAACTGGCTCTGGCCTGGCAGGACAAGCTGTCGTTCGTGCTGGACGACAAGATGGTGATCAAGCGCCTGAAGTTCGAGGAGCTGCTGCAAGAGCAGGCCGAGCAGGATGGCGGCGATGAAGCGGCCCAGCAGTTCGATGCCAGCTTCCTGCTGATGATGATGACCTTCAGCGAATTCCTGCCGGTGCTGTTCGAAGCCCTCGGCGGCGAAGAGATCCCCCAAGGGGTCTGACAGCAGCTGCAAGCTGTGAGCTGCAAGCTACAAGAAAGATCAAAAGCGGTAGTGCGGTGCTCAATACACCGCCGTACTGCTTGTAGCTTGTAGCTTGTAGCTTGTAGCTTGTAGCTTGCAGCTTGAAGCTTGAAGCTTGTAGCTTGAAGCTTGAAGCTTGAAGCTGCATTATCAGGGCCACTGTGAGGACGACCTCACGACGCACTGCGTGACCATTACGGGGACGGCCCCATCAGTCAAACGATGGAGACTTACTCATGTCCTGGATCATCCTGTTCTTCGCCGGCCTGTTCGAAGTCGGCTGGGCTGTCGGCCTCAAATACACCGACGGCTTCACCCGCCCGCTTCCCACCGTGCTTACCGTCGGCGCAATGGTCATCAGCCTCGGCCTGCTGGGCCTGGCCATGAAAGAGCTACCGCTGGGCACCGCCTATGCCATCTGGACCGGCGTGGGTGCCGTCGGCACCGTCATCGCCGGCATCATCCTGTTCGGTGAGTCCATGGCCCTGGTGCGGCTGGTCAGTGTGGCGCTGATCGTTACCGGCCTGATCGGCCTGAAAGTCAGCGCCAGCTGACCGCCTACGCCTAACGCAGGTCGCCGCGCAAGCGGCTGACCTGCTCACGCAGCAACTCAGGCTGCGCCACCTCCACCGGGATGGAAGCGCCAGCGACGATGGTCACCCGCGACCACAAGCGCTTGAAGAACCCCTTGCCCGGGTCGCGGCTGAAGAAGCTGCCCCACAGCCCCTGCAGCGCCAACGGAATCACCGGCACCGGGGTTTCTTGCAGAATGCGGCTGACACCGCCGCGGAACACATCGATCTCGCCATCGCCGGTCAGCTTGCCTTCCGGGAAAATGCACACCACCTCCCCCGCCGACAGGTACTCGGCGATTCGGGCGAATGCGCGCTCGTAAATGGCCGGGTCCTCATTGCGCCCGGCAATCGGGATGGCACCGGCGGTGCGGAACACGAAATTGAGCACCGGCAGGTTGTAGATCTTGTAGTACATCACGAACCGGATCGGGCGGCGGATGGCACCGCCGAGCAGCAGCGCGTCAACGAATGACACATGGTTGCACACCAGCAGCGCTGCGCCTTCGTCGGGAATGCGCTCGAGGCCGCGGTGCTCCACCCGGTACATCGAGTGGCTCAACAGCCAGATCAAGAAGCGCATGGTGAACTCGGGCACGATCTTGAAGATATAAGCGTTGACCAGGATGTTGAGCAGCGACACCACCAGGAACAGCTGCGGGATGCTCAGGTCCGCAAGGCCCAGCAGGACGATGGTGAGGATGGCCGACACCACCATGAACAAGGCATTGAGAATATTGTTGGCGGCGATCACGCGCGCGCGCTGGTCCTCGGCGGTACGCGCCTGGATCAGCGCGTACAGCGGCACTATATAGAAGCCACCGAATACCCCAAGCCCGACGATCGACAGCAGGATCCACCAGGCCTGGCTCAGGCCCAGCAGTGCCAGCCAATCGTGGGGGGCTGCGCCGGCCGGCACATCACCGGAATGCCACCACCAAAGCAGCCCGAACAGCGTCAGGCCGAAAGAGCCGAAAGGCACCAGGCCGATCTCGACCTTGCGCCCACTGAGCCGCTCACACAATAACGAGCCCAGGGCGATCCCCACCGAGAACAGTGTCAGTACCAGGGTCACCACCGTGCCGTCACCGTGCAGCCAGTCCTTGGCATAGGCCGGGATCTGGGTCAGGTAGATGGCGCCGACGAACCAGAACCACGAGTTGCCGACGATGGAGCGCGACACCGCCGGCGGTTGCCCCAGCCCCATGCGCAGGATCACCCACGACTGCTTGAAGATGTTCCAGTCCAGCGCCATTTGCGGTGATATGGCCGCCGCGCGCGGGATCCAGCGGCTGGCCAGGTAGCCCAGCACTGCGGTACCCACTACCCCACCCGCCACCACAGTGGCGTAGCTGTCGCTGGCCATCATCACCCCGGCGCCGATGGTGCCGGCGAGAATGGCGAGAAAGGTGCCCATTTCCACCAGGCCGTTGCCGCCCACCAACTCTTCTTCACGCAGGGCCTGGGGCAGGATCGAGTACTTCACCGGGCCGAACAGCGCCGAATGGGTGCCCATGCCGAACAGCGCCACCAGCATCAGCAGCAGGCTGTCGCTGACGAAGCCGAGGGCCCCGATGGCCATGATGGCGATTTCGGCCAGCTTGATCGCACGGATCAACGCGTCCTTGGCGAACTTCTCGCCAAACTGCCCGCCCAGCGCCGAAAACAGAAAGAACGGCAGGATGAACAGCAACGCGCACAGGTTGACCCAGATCGAGCGGTCCCCGTCGCCAAGGCTGAGCTTGAACAGGATGGCCAGGATCAGCGATTGCTTGAACAGGTTGTCGTTGAAGGCACCCAGCGACTGGGTGATGAAAAACGGCAGGAAGCGCCGCTTGCCGAGCAAGGTGAATTGCGAGGAATGACTCATCGTCCTTGTTCCCTGAGGGGCTTTTGTCATTTGAGGCACGCAGGCCGCGATAAGCCACAAATCTGCACGGTAAAGCCTGTTGCTGGCAAGCCAGTTACGTCGCGTAGACCGCCTGCCACCCCAAATGATGGCATTTTGACGTCAATCTTCTTGCTATCGGTGTTCAGATTTTGTTACATCTGCCGATTAAACATATAGATGACTGTATCTAACAGAAGGAACGGACCTCCGGTCTCCTCCAACGCACAAGAAAAGGAGCTCAGCAGCATGCTTACCTGGATAGGCGACCTCAGGATCGCCCACAAACTCTTCCTCGGTTTCGGCCTGGTGCTGAGCCTGACCTTGCTCCAGTCGCTGATCAGCTGGGAAGGCATGGGCAGCCTGGTGCGCCGCAGCGAGGTGGTCAGTGCGGTGTCGCGCCTCAACGATGCCTTGGGCGACCTGCGTGAGGCGCGCCTGCGCCACGCCATGGCCAATGGCGCCGAAAACCAGGCCAAAGCGTTGCAGGATGCGCTTGAAGCGTTCAAGACGCCGCTGGCGAAACTGCGTGAGACATTGGTCAAGCCCCAGAGCCTGGCGCTGCTCGACAAGGCCGAGCAGACCCTTGCAGGGTATGCCGCCAACCAGGCACAGAGCTTCCAGTCGTACCAGAAAATGCGGGCGGCACAAAAGGAAATGGGCGCCCTCGCCACCCGTTCGTTCGCCAGCATCGAAACGATCCGCACCCAGGTACGCGCCCTGCCCGACGCCGAGCAACGCGTTGTCCGCGGCGAAGCGATCAATCAGATCCGCGAGAACCTGATCCTGCTCCGCTACCACGTACGCGGCTACACCGGTAACACCAACGCCGACACCGAAAAACTGATGAACGCACAGATCGCCACCACGGTGAACGACCTGCCTGGCCTGGTGGCGCGTTTCAATGGCGATTTCGACGCACAGTTCAGCACCCTGAACCAACAGGTTCGTGCCTATGCCGACGCGGTCGAAGCGTTCCGGGGTGAAGTGAGCACGCTGATCGAGCGCCGCAACGCCATGACCAGTGACATCGACACGCTCACAGGCCTGATCGGTGATTTGCTCGACGCCCAGGCAGTGTCGGTGGTCAACGACAGCCAGTTCGCCAAGAACCTGCAGATCTTCACCACGCTGCTGGCGCTGCTCATGGGCATCTTCGCCGCGCTCATCATCGCCCGCCAGATCAGTGCTCCACTGCAGCAGGCCTTGCGCGCCATGCAGCAAGTTGCAGCCGGTGACCTCAGCGAGCAACCGCCCAGCCGCCGCCGCGACGAAGTCGGCCAGTTGCAGAATGCCTTGCAGGGCATGACCGGCAACTTGCGCGACCTGATCGCGCAAGTGCGCGACGGTATTTCGCAGATTGCCAGTGCCACCGAAGAACTGTCGGCGATCACCGAGCAGACCAGTGCTGGCGCCAGCAGCCAGAAAGTTGAAACGGATCAGGTTGCCACGGCCATGCAGGAAATGGCCGCCACCGTACACGAAGTGGCGCGCAACGCCGGTGAGGCCTCGCAGGCTGCCAGTGCCACGGACGAAGAAGCGCGCGAAGGCGACCGCGTGGTCAACCGCGCCGTCGAGCAGATCGGCCGGCTGGCCAACCAGGTAGACGCCACTGGCCAAGCCATGGGCGCACTCCGCAACGAGAGCCAGCGCATCGGCAAGGTGATGGACGTCATCAAGGCAGTGGCCGAGCAGACCAACCTGCTGGCGCTCAATGCCGCGATCGAAGCGGCCCGCGCTGGCGAAGCTGGCCGTGGCTTTGCCGTAGTGGCCGATGAAGTGCGCAGCCTGGCGCAGCGTACCCAGGCATCCACCCTGGAGATCGAGTCGGCCATCGGTAGCCTGGAGGAAGGCACCCGTTCAGTGAGCGAACTGATGGACGAAAGCCAGAGCCTGACCCAGAGCAGCGTGGCGCTGGTGCGTGAAGCAGGGGTGGCGCTGGAAGGCATAACCCAGCGCGTTTCGGGAATCCAATCGATGAACCAGCAGATTGCCGCGGCTTCCGAGCAGCAGAGCGCGGTGGCCGAAGAGATCAGCCGTAGCGTGGTGACGGTAAGGGATATTTCCGAACAGACGGCGCAAGCCAGCCACCAGACGTCCGCCTCCAGTGTCGAGCTGGCGCGGCTGGGTGGGCAGTTGCAGCAGATGATCAGCCGGTTCCGGTTCTAGTCACTGCAACCGCAGGCACAAAAAAACCGCAGCCAGGCTGCGGTTTTTTTTCATGCATTGGAACGTCAGAGCACGAAGGTCAGCAGCACATTGAACGCCAGCGCCGCCACGAAACCGATCGGCGCCGCCTTGAACAGCAACTGCGGGAATAGCGACATGCGGCTCTTCTCGTTGCTGCAGGAGCCCAGAATCAGGCTGCCGCCGGAGGAGAACGGCGAGATGGAGGTGGCTTGAGCACCCGCGACAATGGCAATGAACAGGATCATGGGCTCGATACCCATGTTCTGCGCAATTGGCAGCACCATGGGGAACAAGGCTGGCGTCACGACGCCCAGGGTGCTGGAGAAAATGGACATGAATGCCGCCACCGCACCGAATACGACCGGCACCATGATTGGCGGGATGCTGGTGCCGATCCAGGAGGCGAGGATGTCGATGGTGCCTGCCTTGATCGCCACGGAAATCAGCATGCCCACACCGCAGATCATGATCAGCGTGCCCCAAGGCACGGTCGCCATGGCCTTGCGCTCGTCACCGAGTTTCAGCAACAGGGCAATCACCGAGAACAGGCTGGCGATCAGGCCGATATCCACCTTGGCGTTGATGAAGGCCACCGTGGCATTGCCCGGCAGGGCGATGCTGGCCACAGGCGCAGCCAGCACCATCAGCATCATCGCCAGGGTCAGCCACAACGTGGTTCGCTGCTGGCTGTTGAGCGGCGCTGGCGCCTCGACAGCAACGACAGAGGCCTTCAACGCGCGCCCATGGCTGGTAAGGAAGACGAATACTCCGATCACCAGCAGTGGAATGACGAAGGTGCTGACGAAGATACCGGCAGCATTGATGAAGGCCTGATTGTCACTCACGCCGGCATTGGTCATCAGCCCACGGAAGATGATGCCGCTCTGGCTGGACATGAAGTTGGCCCCGCTGAGCGCGCCATAGTTCACGGCCATGCCGCCGACGATCAGGCTCATGCGGGTACGCTCGCACAGCAGCAGGGTGATAGGCGCCATGAACGCCAGTACGGTGTAATACCCGGCCCCCATCGCGGCGATCACGGTGGCGGCGAAGAACACCGCGAACGGCAGCAACTGCGGCACGGCACGGCAGCGGTAGATAAGGTGCTCGGCCAGCTTCTCCAGGGTGCCATTGACGGTGGCGAAGCTATAGAACAGGCAGACCGAGAAGATCACGAAGAAGATCTTCAGAGGCCACAGGCCGATGACCTCCGAGGGGCTCAGGCCCATGCCGAAACAACCGATCAGATAGGCAAAGGCGATGGCGAAAAGGCCGATGTTGATCTTGGTCTTGTAGCCGAGGGCCACGGCGGCGACGATGGCCGCGACGACTAGCATGCTCATCATGTTGAAAGTGTCCTGTTGTTATTGTGTAAGTATCAGCGCGAACGGTCGAAGCCGAACAGCTTCACCGGGTTGAGCCTCAGCACCTGGGCACGCTCGCCCGCATCGGGGAGCAGCGCTTCGAAGAAGGCATACTGGTCGGCGTAGCGGGTCTGGCGCTCGAACTGGGTGTTGGGCCAGTCGCTTCCCCACAGCAACCGATCCAGGCCACCCGCTGCCTGCCGTATCTGGGCCAGCAGCACCTGCGCTTTGGCCGGGTCGGTCTGGCTGCGATAACCGGCGGACAGCTTCAACCACACCTTCGGTTCGCTGAGCAGGTGAAGGAAGGTACGGTGGCTGTCCTTTTGCGGGTCGATCCCCTCGGCAGGCAGGCCAAAATGATCGACCACCACCTCCACGCCGCAGGCGAGGATCGCTGGCACGATCAAGGCCAAGTCATCGAAACAGCGCTGGATTTCCACTTGCCAGCCGCGCGCAGCCAAGCGTTTGAACAAGGCGGTCCACTCGGGCCCGGCATAGTCTGCCAGGTGCTTGCCGACCAGGTTCAGGCGGATGCCCACCACGCCGGCGTCACCCAGCGCATCGAGCTGCTGATCGCTGACCGTGGCATCGACGACCGCCACAGCACGCAAGCGCTCAGGAAAACGGCGCAGAGCCTGGACCATGAAGCTGTTGTCGGTGCCCAGGAAACTGGGCTGGATGAGCACGCCATGGGACAGGCCATGCTGATCCAGATGATCGAGGTATTGCTCGATCAGTGCATCGTAGTCTGGGCTGTAGCGACGGTTGGGCACCATCGGCAGGTCTTGGCGAAAGATATGGGCATGGGTATCGACGCCGGTGATGGCGGGCAGATAGGGGTTGGTCATGAAGCGAACCCTGGTCGATTGTTATTGGCAGCTGAAGCGCTGCGTTGTTATACAAACATGCAGTCATATATATGAATATATGACCATATCTTCAGTCGACCGACTCTGTCAATCAAGCCCCGGGTGGTAAAGTAGTGCCAACTCGTCAGCCATGGACCCTTCGCACAATGAGTAACGGGATTCTCGGACAAGACCCGCGCCTACCGCTTTATCAGCAAGTACGGGAAGAAATCCTCGCCAGGATCGCCGCCGGGCAATGGCTACCCGGGGGAACGATCCCCACTGAAACGGAGCTGACCCGCCTCTACGGTGTCGCCATCGGCACAGTGCGCAAGGCGGTCGACACCTTGGTCAATGAAGGCCTGCTGCTGCGCAGCCAGGGCCGCGGCACCTTCGTCCGGCGCCCTGACTTCGAGGGATCACTGGTGCGGTTTTTCCGACAGGTGGATTCGACCGGCCAGCGGCTGGTGCCGATCAGCCGCATACTGGACAAGCAGCTGCGCGAGCCACCGGAGCAAGTCAGCGCAGCCCTTGGCCTGGGCGATGCAGAACAGGTCATCTGGCTGGAGCGCCTGCGCCTGGTGGACGGCCGCCCGCTGTTCCATGAGCAGATCTGGCTACCGGCCAAGCGGTTCATGGCCCTGCTGGATATTGACACAGAGGCCTTCGGCGACCTGCTCTACCCCTTCTACGAGTCCAGCTGTGGCCAGTGCGTCGCCTCGGCCAAGGAAACACTGACCGTGGGTACAGCCGATGCAGCCAGTGCCGGCCACCTGGCAATCAAGGAAGGTGCGCCCGTGGTGGTCATCCAGCGCACGGCACTGGGTTACGATCGCAGCCCGCTGGAGTACCGCGTGTCCCAGGCAGCAGCCGAAGGCTTCCGCTACCAGATCGATATTTCCTGAAGCGATGGCGGGCACTGGCGCAGCTCGCTGTGCCAGTGCCTGCGACGAGGCGCCACTGCGACCATCGTCGGCGCTGACGAACCCCCGCCTGCGTGCCAGACTGACTGATCGGGATCGCGTTACTTTTTTTGCTCCGGAGTCTTCATGTCGTTGTCCAGCGGGCTGATCGCTCTGGTCGCCCTGGCCTACATGGCCGTCATGTTCGCCATCGCCTTCTACGGCGACCGCCGCAGCACACCATTGCCGCCGCGGCTGCGCGCCTGGGTGTACAGCCTGTCACTGGCGGTGTACTGCACCAGCTGGACCTTCTTCGGTGCGGTCGGCCAGGCGGCCGAGCAACTGTGGGCCTTCCTGCCAATCTATCTGGGCCCGATCCTGCTGCTGATCTTCGCGCCCTGGGTGCTGCAGAAGATGGTGCTGATCAGCAAGCAGCAGAACATCACCTCCATCGCCGACTTCATCGCGGCCCGCTACGGCAAGTCGCAGACCCTGGCCGTGGTGGTGGCGCTGATCTGCCTGGTCGGGGTGCTGCCCTACATCGCCTTGCAGCTCAAGGGCATCGTGCTCGGTGTCAACCTGCTGATCGGCGCGAATGCCGATGCCACCGGCACCCGTGTGCAGGACACCGCGCTGGTGGTGTCGCTGGTATTGGCGTTGTTCGCCATCGTCTTTGGCACGCGCAGCCTCGACGTCACCGAACACCACCGCGGCATGGTCCTGGCCATCGCGTTCGAGTCCCTGATCAAGCTGCTGGCCTTCCTCGCCGTGGGCGTGTTCGTGGTGTTCAACCTGTACGACGGGTTTGACGACCTGTTCACCCAGGCGCGCCAGTCGGTGCTGCTGGACAGCTACTGGCAGGAGACGATCAACTGGCCCTCGATGGTGGTGCAGACCGCCGTGGCGATGATGGCGATCATCTGCCTGCCCCGGCAGTTCCACGTCACCGTCGTGGAGAACATCGAGCCGCAGGACATGCGCCTGGCGCGCTGGGTGTTCCCGATGTACCTGGCCTTGGCCGCGTTGTTCGTGGTGCCCATTGCCCTGGCCGGGCAAATGCTGCTGCCAGGTACGGTGATTTCCGACTCCTTCGTGATCAGCCTGCCGTTGGCCGAAGCGCACCCGAGCCTGGCTCTGCTGGCCTTCATCGGCGGTGCCTCGGCCGCCACCGGCATGGTCATCGTCGAGGCCGTGGCATTGTCGACCATGGTGTCCAATGACATGCTGCTGCCGTGGCTGTTGCGCCGCAACAACGCCGAACGGCCCTTCGAGGTGTTCCGCCACTGGATGCTGTCGGTGCGCCGGGTGACCATCGTGGTCATCCTGCTGCTGGCCTATGTCAGCTATCGCCTGCTTGGCTCTACGGCAAGCCTTGCAACCATCGGCCAGATCGCCTTCGCCGCCGTGACCCAACTCACCCCGGCCATGCTCGGTGCGCTGTACTGGAAGCAAGCCAACCGCCGTGGCGTGTTCGCCGGCCTCGCTGCAGGTATCTTCCTGTGGTTCTACACCCTGGTGCTGCCAATCACCGCCCACAGCCTGGGCTGGTCGCTGCAGCTGTTCCCGGGCCTGGCGTGGCTGCACGGCAACCCGCTGGGCCTGCCGATCACGCCGCTCACACAGGGGGTAGTGCTGTCACTGGCGGGCAACTTCACGTTGTTCGCCTGGGTCTCGATGCTGTCGCGCACGCGCGTGTCGGAGCATTGGCAGGCGGGGCGTTTCATTGGCCAGCAGACCAGTGCCCGCCCCAACGGCAAACCGCTGCTGGCGGTGCAGATCGATGACCTGCTGACGCTGGCCTCACGCTTTGTCGGTGAGGAGCGTGCCAGGCAAAGCTTCATCCGCTTTGCTTATCGCCAGGGCAAAGGCTTCAATCCCAACCAGAACGCTGACGGCGACTGGATCGAACACACCGAGCGCCTGCTCGCCGGGGTGCTTGGCAGCTCCTCGACCCGCGCCGTGGTCAAGGCGGCCATCGAAGGCCGCGACATGCAGCTTGAAGACGTGGTGCGCATCGCCGATGAAGCCAGCGAAGTGCTGCAGTTCAACCGCGCCCTGCTGCAAGGCGCCATCGAGAACATCAACCAGGGCATCAGTGTGGTCGACCAGAACCTGCACCTGGTGGCCTGGAACCGCCGCTACCTGGAGCTGTTCAACTACCCCGACGGGTTGATCAGCGTCGGCCGGCCGATCGCCGACATCATCCGCTACAACGCCGAACGCGGCCTGTGCGGCCCGGGAGAGGCGCAGGTGCATGTGGCCCGGCGCCTGCACTGGATGCGCCAAGGCCGCGCGCATTCGTCCGAGCGGCTGTTCCCCAATGGCCGGGTGATCGAACTGATCGGCAACCCGATGCCCGGGGGCGGCTTCGTCATGAGCTTCACCGATATCACCCCGTTCCGCGAGGCCGAACAGGCGTTGCGCGACGCCAACGAGCGCCTTGAACAGCGGGTGGCCGAACGCACCCACGAGCTGTCGCAACTCAACCAGGCGCTGTCGGAGGCCAAAAGCCAAGCCGAAGCGGTCAGCAAGTCCAAGACCCGCTTCCTGGCGGCGGTCAGCCATGACCTGATGCAGCCGCTCAACGCCGCGCGGCTGTTCTCCGCCGCCTTGTCGCAGCAGGCCGGGGGCATGAACGAGGAAGCCCAACAATTGGTGCAGCACATGGACAGTTCGCTGCGTTCGGCGGAAGAGCTGATCAGCGACCTGCTGGATATCTCGCGCCTGGAAAACGGCAAGATCACCCCAGACGCCAAGCCTTTTGCCCTGAATGAGCTGTTCGATACGCTGGGTGCCGAGTTCAAGGTCCTGGCCGCCGAAAAAGGGCTGGAGTTCCGCCTGCGCGGTAGCCGCCTGCGGATCGACAGTGACATGAAACTGCTGCGCCGGGTGCTGCAGAACTTCCTGACCAATGCCCTGCGTTACGGCAAGAGCCCGATCCTGCTGGGCGCCCGGCGCCAGGGCGAACGGCTGTGGCTGGAGGTCTGGGACCGCGGCCCGGGCATTGCCGACGACAAGCTGCAGGTGATCTTCCAGGAGTTCAAGCGCCTGGACAGCCACCAGACCCGCGCCGAAAAGGGCCTGGGGCTGGGGCTGGCGATTGCCGATGGCCTGTGCCGGGTGCTCGGCCACACGCTGCAGGTGCGTTCCTGGCCTGGCAAAGGCACGGTGTTCCGCGTCAATGTACCGATCGCCCGCCAGGCAGCGGCCGCGCCGAGCGCGCCGGTGGAGCAAGCCAGCCAACCCCTGGCCGGGCTGCAGGTGCTGTGCATCGACAACGAAGACAGCATTCTGATCGGCATGAACAGCCTGCTCAGCCGCTGGGGCTGCCAGGTATGGACGGCGCGCAACCGCGCCGATTGCGAGGCGTTGCTGGCCCAGGGCATGCGCCCGCACCTGGCGCTGGTGGACTATCACCTGGATGACGGCGAAACCGGAACCGGGCTGATGGGCTGGCTACGCGCGCGCCTGGGCGAGCCGGTGCCTGGGGTGGTGATCAGCGCCGACGGCAGCAAGGAAACCTTGGCCACGGTGCATGCCGCAGGCCTTGATTACCTGGCCAAGCCGGTCAAGCCTGCGGCCTTGCGCGCGCTGCTCAATCGCCATCTGAGCCTGGTTCAGTAACCGCCTGGTCCGCCAGCGTTTCATCCGTCAGTGCCCGCTCCAGCAAGTCGGCCGGCAGGCTTTTGCTGGCACGGGCGCCGAGCAGCTTGAGCTGCTCGCTGCGGCTGACCAGGTTGCCACGCCCTTCACAGAGTTTGTTGCGCGCAGCGGCATAGGCCTTGTCGACCTGCTGCAGGCGATTGCCCAGCTCGTCCAGGTCCTGGATGAACAGCACGAACTTGTCATACAGCCAACCGGCGCGTTCGGCGATCTCGCGGGCGTTCTGCCCTTGGCGTTCTTGCTTCCACAGGCTGTCGATGACCCGCAAAGTGGCGAGCAAGGTGGTCGGGCTGACGATCACGATCTGCCGGTCGAAAGCCTCCTGGAACAGGTTCGGCTCGGCCTGCAGGGCTGCCGAAAACGCGGCCTCGATGGGCACGAACAACAACACGAAATCCAGGCTGTGCAAGCCGTCCAGGCGGCTGTAGTCCTTGCTCGACAGCCCTTTGACGTGGCTGCGCAGCGACTGTACGTGCTGTTTGAGCGCGCTTTCATCATTGCTGCTGACAAACTGCTGGTAGGCCGTGAGGCTGACCTTGGCATCGACCACCACCTGCTTGTCACCGGGCAGCATGATCAGTACGTCTGGCTGGAAGCGCTCACCGTCGGCGCTCTTGAGGCTGACCTGGGTCTGGTACTCGCGGCCCTTTTCCAGGCCGGCATGCTCGAGCACGCGCTCGAGAATCAGCTCACCCCAGTTGCCTTGGGTTTTCTGGCCCTTGAGCGCCTGGGTGAGGTTGGTGGCTTCGTCGGACAGGCGCAGGTTGAGTTGCTGCAGGCGCTCCAGTTCCTTGCCCAGGGAAAAACGTTCACGGGCTTCTTGTTGGTAGCTCTCCTCGACACGCTTTTCGAAGGCCTGGATGCGCTCCTTTAGCGGGTCAAGCAACTGGCCCAAGTGCTGCTGGCTGGTCTGCGCAAAACGCTGCTCGCGTTCGTCGAAGATTTTCGTGGCCAGGTCGGCGAACTGCGCGCGAAGCGTGTCGCGGGCTTCCTGCAGGTCTTCCAGGCGCTGCTGATGGCTGTCCTGCTGCTCACGCAGCTCCGCTTCCAGGCGCGCTGCCTGGGCCTCCAGGCGACGCAGTTCGGCTTCCCGGTTGGCGCGCTCCAGGTGCCAGGCGTGGGCAGCGTCACGGGCATTGTCGCGGTCAATCTGCAGCAGCTCGAGTTCACGGCCCTGGGCGGCCAGTTGGGCCTGCTTGAGGGTGTTGGCTTCGCTGAGGTCGCTCACCTCGTCCCGGCTGGCATCCAGTTGTGCTTGCAGGCCTGCCTGGGCCAGCAGGGCCCCATTGAGGCGTTCTTCGAGCAAGGCCCGCTCGCCTTGGCCGGCAGCCTGACGGCGCTGCACCTGCATGACCCACACCAGGCAAGGCAAGGCGCCTGCCACCAAGCCCAGCACGATGCTGGTCAGATCCACTGCCATGCTTACCCCGAACAGTCTGTCGCAAATGAGGTGCAGCTTAACAGTCAGTCCGTTTCTGCGCCTGCTCTGGCGCGTTGGCCTGGCACAGCCGCGCATATTCCAGTTGCGCCCGGCGGTCACCGGCGCGCGCCGCCTGGCGCAGCAGTTCGTGCCCGATACGCCTGTCACGCGCGTTGCCGCAGTCGCGGCAAAGCAACTGCCCCAATCGGCTCTGGGCCACCACCACGCCCTCCCGAGCCGGTTGCTTGAGCAGGCGCCCGGCCAGATGCTTGACCTGAGGCTTTTCGCCCAGGCGCGGGTTGTCCAACAGCCAAAGGGCCACTTTCAGGGAAAAACGTCTGGACGAAGGGGCTGATGGCGTAACAGCGGGTTCGCTGGAGGATCTACCGCGAAATTTCATGACGAACAGAGAAGGCAATTTGAAAAGCGCGCCACTCTACCCTTTTTTTCTTGCCGTGGCCCGACGATTTTCAACGCTTGGAAAAAATTCTCGATGATCGTTTCTTGACGTTCCCAAGTAGATGACCGGCGGATCTGCAGCTGACTGATAACTGTCGGACAGTTCTGTAATTTGCTGGCACTCCCGTCCTAGAGCAAGCGCTCGGGACAATCCACAGTTCCTGTGGATAACTCGGTGGACAACCCCCCAAACCACCCCGCAAACCCGCGTGAACCGGGGCTTTCAGTCAAACTGACGATTTTTTCACCAGTAAAAAATAGTGTTTTTTTTCATTGACTTAAGGCATCAGTCAAGGCATTGGCAGGGTCGATGGGGGGTGTTGCCAAGCTGTTACAAGTCACGCCCGGAATGTGAACAAGTGCACCGAAAACCTGCATTTGAATGCACGAAATTGGTACATCCGGCCGGTTATGGGCCATTTGCCCCCTCTTCACACAACTCAAAAGAAGCGCCATACTGCCCGGCTTACCCGAAGAAACGTGGCAATGCTTGCAAAGCTTCTGAGCTTGCGGTAAGGTGCGCCTCGTTAGTACCAAGCTGAAAGTCAATTCTGGCCAGAAGCGTCCTTGCAGGCCTGCTCCCCCCAAGAGCACCACTGCTGAAACCAGGACCGGCCCTTTCGATGATTCACTCTCCAGCCTTGCGCTGTTCAGCACGAATCACGTGACAGATTGATCAGGATTCCATACCGATGGCCTTGAACCTTGGCCCCGGCATGCTGCCTGCCCTCTGAAGTACCTACCAGTCAGCCCAAGCGCCCACCTTATGATTGCGCCCCCTCTGGCTGCCCTGTTCCAGTCAGGTTCGTTCGTCCCTTAATAAAGGCGTCACTGGAACGTTTCTATCATGCACGGATCATAATCCCCGTGTTTAAAGCAGGAACATCCAACAATATGCAAACTCAACAAATTCAGGCTGCCATTGGCACCCTCTCCCAGGCCTTCTCGCCGTTGAAGTGCCTTATCACCGCCCCACGCAAGGGCAACTTCAGCTTCACCCTGGTGGACGAGCACGGCGTTGCCTGCCACACCGAACGCCTGTACCCCGAACAGTACAGCCGCTCGGAACCGCTGCAAGCCGTCATTGCCCGGACGCGCCAGTCGCTCACTGCGTGAGCGGCGAATGCCGTGGCATTCAGTCGCTGAATGACGCACACGGTAAGCTACCTGATCGTTCTTGGCCTAATTGCCGCAAGGTATATAGCGCCGAACGACAGGCAGCAATCGATTTAAAAACAGCCCTTTACACCACGATTATCACACTACACTTCAACTCGAGCGGTCCTTGCCGCTTCCGGCGGGCCTGATCATTCACCAGCTGCCAAGCTCCCACGCCCGTCGGCCCCTTATTGCTCGAGGGCATCATGGGTATTGCGGCGAATGAATTGTGTCAGTATGTGATTCGACCAACCTTGGTCTATCTCAATCGTCATTGTGCCAGTGCCGAAGCCCTTTTGCTGGGCATCGCGGCCAGCCAGTCGGCACTCGGGTCGGCGCTGCATGATCGCCGTGGCCACGGGCTTTACCGTATCGGCGAGCATCGCCATCGCGCGGTCTGGGACGATTTTCTCGCCCGTGACCCTGAGCTGGCCAGCCTGGTCCGCGGCCTGGCGAGCCAACATGCGTTTCTGGGTGGCCCGCACCTGGAGCTTGCAGTCAACCTGCGCTACTCCACCGCCATCGCCTGGATGCTCATCGAAGCGCAAGCCACGCCCCTGCCTGCCGTCGACAACCTGCTAGGCCAGGCGCGAATCTGGCGTCAGATCTTTAACCCCCAAGGCCGTCTGCGCGACTTCACGCAGGCCTGGCATCTGTGTATTACTCAGAAATTGCCCCAGGCATCTTAGGAAACGCCCTACAGCACTACCGGAAAAAATGGAATTTTGGTCGGATTGTCCTACAAAACCGCTCTATCTCCTGCGATACAGGCTATGGCGCGGCGCGTGAATTGTTGGTAGCTTTTCGCCCCGGAGATCCCAAGGAGTTTCTAATAATGAAAAAAGTAATGCTCAAAACCTCCCTCGGCTTGGCCGTGGCTTTCGCCTCCAGCCATCTGTTCGCTGCCGGCTTTGCCCTCAACGAACAGAGCATCAGCAGCATGGGGACAGGTTTCGCGGGACGTTCTTCTTCTGCCGAAGATGCCAGTACTGTGTTTGGCAACCCGGCAGGCATGTCACGCCTCAAGCGCGAACAATTCACCGTGGGCGGCGCTGCCGTCATTGCCAAAACCGATATCTCGGGCCCTGGAAGCAACCTCGGGGGGGAAACCGACGGTGACATGGTGCCTGTGGTCGGCGTACCGATGGGCTACTACGTCAAACCCCTCGACGATCACTGGAGCGTCGGTTTCGGCGTCTATGTACCGTTTGGTCTGGTCACCGACTACGGCAGCGACGATGCCGCGCGCTACTGGGGTAAAAAGAGCCACGTCGAAGTCATCACCTTCCAGCCAACCGTCAGCTACGCCTTCAACGATAAGGTGTCGATCGGTTTCGGCCCGACCATCAACCGCATCAAGGGCGAGTTGGGCTCAAGCCTGATCAACCCGTTCACGCCGGGCAGCAATGACGGTGAAGTGAAGATCAAGGGCGACGATACCGCTGTCGGTTACAACATCGGTATCCTGGTGCAGGCCACCGACCGTACTCGTGTAGGCCTGACCTACCACTCCATGGTCGACTACAAGCTCGAAGGCAAGACCCGTGTGAGCACCCCGCTGATCGGGCCTTTCAATGGCGACAAGTTCGACGCCAGCCTCAAGATCAAGACACCGGAGTCGGTGGATCTTTCGGTCACCCACGAACTCGACGACCAATGGACCCTCTACGCGGGCAGCACCTGGACCCGTTGGAGCCGCCTCAAAGACATCACCGTGCAGAACGATGTGCCGGCACCGCTTGCAGGTTCGGCGTTCGAGACCATCAGCGAAGAGCAGAACTGGCACGACACCTGGGCCCACGCCATTGGCGCGTCCTACAAGGTGAACAAGGAGTGGGTGCTGCGTACCGGCTTTACCGTCGACCAATCGCCAACCAACAACCACGACCGTTCACCGCGCATCCCGACTGGCGACCGCAAGGTGTTCAGCCTGGGTGCGGGCTGGAGCCCGAACGACGACATGACCATCGACGTGGCCTACTCCTACCTGTGGGAAGAGGACACCAAGGTCAACCAGGTCAGCGCCACCAAAGGCAGCTACCAGGCCAAGTACGAGAACAGCGCTCACGGTATAGGTGCCTCCCTCACCTACCGTTTCTGATCCGCACGGCTGTGTAAAAGCAGCCCGTGTGGCTGACGCCAGTCAGTCAGCGATTTCAGGGCTGCGACGCAGCCCATCGCTGGCACGCCGGCGCCCACAGAGACCGCGCAGCTCTTTAGGTTCTGTGTTGTACCTGTAAGGGCCAGCTTGCCGGCGATGGGCTGCAACCCCCAAGCGAAAGCAAGGCAAACCAAGAGCGCAGGGTTATGGCTGCGATGCAATCGCCTTCTCGATCGCCGCCTTGAACTCAGCATCATCCGGTTTGGTCAGGCTGGAGAAGTTGGCAATCACCTTGCCCCTGCGATCAATCACGTACTTGTAGAAATTCCACTTCGGAGCACTGCTCTGCTCCGCCAGCCCCACGAACAGCGGGATCGCATCCTTGCCACGCACCGCCTGGGTCTTGGTCATGGTGAACGTCACGCCATAGTTGGCATAACAGACCTTGGCGGTCTTCTCGCTGTCGGCGTCTTCCTGCTTGAAATCGTTGGACGGCACGCCGAGCATCTCCAACCCTTGCTCGTGATATTTCTTGTAGACACTCTCAAGCCCCTCGAACTGCGGCGCAAACCCGCAATAACTGGCCGTGTTGATCACCACCAGAGGCTTACCGGCAAAACGCTGGCAAAGGTCGACCTCACCCTTGCCACGCAACTCCGGCAAGCTGCCCTGCAACAATGCCGGGCAATCCGCCGCCCAGGCAGAACCGGCAGCGAACATGACCAGCAACGGCATCATCAACCCATATGCACGCATCGAAACACTCCTCTGCAAGACGACCCTCGAACTTGCAGGGTAGCGCTTAACACACACCTACGCCCAGTTGCATGAGGGCCATGCCGCCCCGATGCCAGCCCCACCACGCCAGCACCAGCAGCAGTGCGGCCCCCACGGCGAGCAACGCGCGAGCCAGATAGCGGTTCATGCCGCCTGAGCCTGCAGGCGGGCGACCGGGCGCTCACTCACCGGCCAGTTGAGCGCGGCAGCCAGCAGGCTGAGCAGAATGGAGATCTGCCAGACCAGGTCGTAATTACCGGTACGGTCATACACCACACCCCCCAGCCAGCCACCGAGGAAGGCACCCAACTGATGGAACAGGAAGACGATGCCGCCCAGCATCGACAGGTTACGCACGCCGAATACCGTGGCAACGGTGCCGTTGGTCAAGGGCACGGTCGAAAGCCACAGCAAGCCCATGGCAATGCCGAACAGGTAGGCGCTGAACTGGGTCACGGGTGCCCAGAGGAACAGCACGATCACCACCGCGCGCAACAGGTACAACGCCGTGAGCAGGCGCGGCTTGGACATGCGCCCACCCAACCAGCCCGCCGTGTAGGTGCCGACGATGTTGAACAGCCCGACCAGCGCCAGCACGGTGGTACCGGTGGTTGCCGCCAGGTGCTGGTCAACCAGATAGGCCGGCAAGTGCACGCCAATGAATACCACCTGAAAGCCGCAGACAAAAAAGCCCAGCGCCAGCAGCCAGAAACCCGAATGCGAGCAGGCTTCACGCAACGCCTGGCCCAGCGTTTGTTCGCCACCGAGGGCAGGCAACGGGCGGTCACGCAGCAGCCCGACAAAGGGCACGATCAATGCCACCAGCAGGCCGAGCACCAGCAGCGCTGCCGACCAGCCCAGCCATTCGATAAGGCCCAGCGTACCGGGCAGCATGGCAAACTGGCCGAACGAGCCTGCCGCGCTGGCAATGCCCATGGCCATGCTGCGCTTCTCAGCCGGCACCGCCCGGCCAACCACGCCAAGAATGACCGAGAACGAGGTGCCGGACAGGCCGATACCAATCAGCAGGCCGGCACTGAGTGACAGCGACCAGGCCGAGTCGGCCGTACTCATCAGCAGCAGGCCCGCGGTATACAAGATGCCGCCGATGATGACCACCCGCGCTGCGCCCAGGCGGTCTGCCAACGCACCGGCAAACGGCTGCGCCAAACCCCAGATCAGGTTCTGCAGGGCAATGGCGAACGCGAAAACTTCACGGCCCCAGCCAAAATCTGCGCTCATCGGCGCCAGGAACAAGCCGAAGCCGTGCCGCACACCCAGGGACAATGCCAGGATCAACGCAGCCCCCACCAGTACCCACCCGCTGGTTCGCCAAACCGAAGTCATTGTCGTTATCTCCAGCACATCACAAGGTTATGCGGGTATATACCCGCTTTAAGTCAAATTGGCTCAAGCCAGTTGTGCCAGCAAACGCACCAACTGGTCGCGCTGCCCCTCACCCAATCGCTGCACCAGTACTTGCTGCGCCAGCTCCCAGGCTGGGTAGGCCGCTTGCAAGCGGCTCGCCCCCGCGTCGGTCAACAGCACGACACGGTTGCGCTGGTCATCCCCCTCAGCCAAAGCTACCAAGCCTTCGGCTTCCAGCACCCTCAGGTTGCGGCCAAGGGTGCTGCGCTCCAGGCCCATGGCTTCAGCCAGGGTGGTGATACTCGGCCGGTCGAGCCGCTGCAGGTGGCGCAATAGGGAAAATTGGGCGACGTTGATGCCGAAACCTTCGAGGGCTTCGTCGTAATGCCGGCTCACCCCACGGGCGGCACGACGCAGGTGGGTGCAGATGCATTCACTGGTCAACATGGTTACGTGTATATACCCGCGTTTGGCGTGTTGCAAGAAGTTTCAGCGCTGCTGCGGGCTCAAACGTCGGCGGATCGGCTCGAATGCTTCGGTAGCGCTGCGCGCCAGCGGGTCCGGTGCCCCGTTATCGATGGCTTGCCAATAGCGCCAGGGCACCTTGGCCGAACCCAGCTCATAGTCCATGCCATCCCAGCTGTCCTCACGGAAGCTGTAGAAGGCCCAGTGCAACTGGTTGCGATCAAGCACGCTGAGCACGTCTTCAAGGTACTGCCTGCAGCCCGGCAAGCGGCGCATGCAACCGAACTCGCCAACGACCAGGCGCTCACGCGGCACGTTGTTGGCCGCCATCCACGCCAGCGGCTGCTCAAGGTACTGCTCTACCCGTTTGCCATCCCAGTGCCAGGTTTGCCCGGCAAAGGGTACCGGCCCTGGATAGGCATACGGTTTTTTGCGCGCCATGTTTGGCGCGCTGGTGGCGGCATAGGGCTCGTACATGTGAATGCTGTACAGCACACGCTGATCCTTGAGCGGCTCGGGCCAGTAGCTCAAAGCATCGGCTGCTGCATACCAACCAGCGTCGAGCATGACTGGCGTGAGCGTATCCACCTCACGGATCGCCAGCAGCAGTTGCCGGTAAAAGCCCGGCAGGTCACGTGCACCGCCCTTTTCGCGCGCATACCACTGCTGCATGTGCGGCTCGGGCGCATGCTCGGGGAGGCCGCCCTCACGCTCCGGTGCTGGTTCGTTGATCAGGTTGTAGGCAGCGATGGCCGGGTGGCCCTTGAGCTCGCGCGCCAGGTCACGCCAGAAATCGGCCGCCTGGGCCCAATACTGCTTGTCTTGCCACAAGCGGTCATCGAACTGGCCCTGGTTGTTTTGCGACCAGCGCATGCCCGGCAGCGAAAGTGGGGCAATCACGACCTTCAGGCCAGCCTCATGCGCACGATCAAGTGTGTCACGCAGTGTTTTGAGGTCCGTTTCGGCCAAGCCCCGGTAATGGTCGGCGCTACCCAACAGAAAGTCGCGCTGCGCAGGTTGCCATTTGTCATAAGACAACCGCACCCAGGTTGCGCCATAACCGCGCAAAGCGTCGAAGTATGCCCGATCGGGTGGCAGGCGGTTGAAGCTGTTACCGCCGTGGCGCGGGGTGTTCCAGAAGCCCATGAGGTCGGCGGCAAGAGCTGGTGGCAGAGCAAAGATGAGCAAGCTGGCAAGGATCCAATGCCACATGAGGCCTCCTTGGCCAATTGAAAAAACCGAGGATACCCTTTCCGACCCACGAAGCATTTGCTGATGTATTGCCGGGCATTGCACCTGGCAGGTGCAGCTACATCCCCAAAGCGAGCCCCAGCACCACGGCCAGCTCCAGCAACTCCAGCACTGCCCCCGCGGTATCGCCAGTGGTCCCGCCCAAGCGCTGGCACATCAGCTGTCGTAACCAGCAGAACACCGCAAACGCCAGCAGGCCCGCCCACAGCGCACTCCAGCCCCCCAGCAGCAGGCAGAACAGCAAACTGCCCAACAGCACCCAGCGCGCCGTGCGACGCGGCAGGTGCTCGGCCAGCGCCTGCCCAAGCCCGCCAGGGCGCACGTATGGCGTGCCCAGGAACAGCCCCAGCATCGCTGCCCGCCCAATCACAGGCGCCAGCACCAGCAGTGCACCCGCGCCGCGCTCGACAAGCACCCACAGCGCACAGAACTTCAGCAACAACACCAGCACCAGGGTGACCACGGCAATCGGCCCGCTGCGCGGGTCCTTCATGATCTTGAGCGTGCGCTCGCGATCGCCGAACCCACCCAGCCACGCATCAGCGCTGTCTGCCAGGCCGTCCAGGTGCAGCGCACCACTGAGCAATACCCATAGGGCCAACAGCAACGCCGCGTGCAAAGGTGCCGGCGCGCCTTGCAACAGATGGCTGGCAAGCCACAGCAACAGCCCGAACAGCAAGCCGACCAGCGGATAGCACAGCAGCGAGCGCCCCACCTCCCGCGGTTCAGGCATACCGGGCAAGCGTACCGGCAGGCTGCTGAGAAACTGCAGGGCAATCCAAAAAGGCAGCATTTCAGTGCACCTCGGTCAATTGGCCGTCTCCGCCCAGGCTCAGACGTACAAGCGCGCCGTGGCCCACTTCGACCTGCAGCAACTGCTCCTTGGGCAAGCCTCGCGCACGCGCCAGCAGCAGGCGCATGACGCCACCGTGGGTGACCAGCAACACCTGCTTGCCGGCATGCTGCTGATGCAAGCGGGCGACAGCCCCCAGCACCCGCTGGGCGAACGCACTGACGGCCTCACCGCCGGGCGGCGTATAGCTGTAAGGATCGGCCCAGAAACGCCCCAGCTCATCCGCTTGCGTCTGCATGATCTGCAGGGCGCTGCGCCCTTCCCACTCACCGAAGTGCAACTCTTGCAGATCGGCTTCGCGCTGCACCGCCAAGCCCAGCCGTTCACCCAGCTCATCGGCAAACCGCGCACAACGCTGCAAGGGTGAGCTGACCACTACTTGCCAAGGGGCACGATCCTCCACAGCACTGCGCATCTGCGCCCAGCCCAGTTCGGTGAGGGCATCGTCCAGGCTGCCACGCAAACCGCCACCCTGTTCGGTTTCACCGTGGCGCAGCAAGTGCAGAATCATGCCGGCCGGTCCGCCACGGCCGCTTCGGCAAAGGTCGCCATCTGCCCATGCAGCACGCAGGCCATGCGCAACAGTGGCACCGCCAGCGCCGCACCGCTGCCCTCGCCCAGGCGCAGCCCCAGGGCCAGCAGCGGCTCGGCCTGCTGGGCCTCGAGCAACGCCTTGTGCCCAGGCTCGGCACCTTGGTGGGCAAACAGCAGCCAGGCCCGGCACTGTGGGTTCAGGCGCACGGCTACCAGCGCGGCGACGCTGCAGATGAAGCCGTCCACCAACACCGCGATGCCTTGCTGTGCACAGCCTAGGTAAGCGCCGGCCAGCGCGGCGATCTCAAAACCACCCACACAGGCCAGCGCCTGCAGCGGGTCGTCGGCACGCAGGCCGTGCAGCACCAAAGCGCGCTCTATCACCTCAGCCTTGTGGCGGACCCCTGCGCTGTCCAGGCCAGTGCCTGGGCCACTGAGTTCGCGCGCCGGGCAGCCCAGCAGCGTGCTGGCCAGCGCTGCAGCAGCCGTGGTATTGCCAATGCCCATCTCGCCACCGATGAACAGCTGCGCGCCGTTCTGGGCTGCGCGCAGGGCGCTGTCACGGCCGGCTTGCAGGGCCGCCCGCAGTTGCACCTCGGTCATCGCCGGCTGGCGAGCGAAGTTGGCGGTGCCGGCACCCAGGCACAGGTGGCGAACACCAGGCAATTGCAGGTTCGGGTCGATGGTACCGAGGTCGACCACGTCCAGGCTTGCCTGCAGTTGGCGCGCCAGCACGCTGATCGCTGCGCCGCCGCCGACGAAGTTACGCAACATCTGCCCGGTGACCGCCTGCGGATAGGCCGAAATCCCCTCCTCGACCACGCCATGGTCACCGGCAAAGAGCGTGATGGCGACCTGATCCAGGCTCGGTCGCTCAACCCCCTGCAGCCCGGCCAGGTGCACAGCCAGGTGTTCCAGCTGGCCGAGCGACCCGGCAGGTTTGGTCAGCTGCTGCTGACGGGCGCGGGCCTGATCCATGGCGGCGGTGTCCAGAGGTTGGCAGGCATCAAGCCACCAGGTCGAGTTCATAAAGCAGGTCCTTTGAGCATCAGGGGCAGGCCGGCGACGGTGAGTACCACCCGCTGGCAACGTTCGGCGACGGCCTGGTGCAGCCAGCCGGCCTGGTCGACATAGCGCCGGGTCAGCTCGCCCATGGGCACTACACCCAGGCCGGTTTCATTGCTGACCAGAATGATCACGCCGGGCAATTGCGCCAGGCAGTCGAGCAGTGCATCGCGCTCTTGGGCCAGGCGCTGATCGTCGTCGAGCATCAACAGATTGGTCAGCCACAGGGTCAGGCAGTCCACCAGCAGGCAGCGCCCTTCGCCCGCTTCGGCGCGCAGCGCGGCAGCCAGGGCGAGCGGCTCTTCGATCAGCGCCCAATCGCTTGGCCGGCGCTGGCGGTGCAGGCGTACCCGTTCGTTCATTTCGCCATCCAGGGGTTCGCTGGTGGCGATATAGGTCACCGGCAGGCCGCTGTCGGCTGCCAGTTGTTCGGCCAGGCGGCTTTTGCCCGAACGGGCACCGCCGAGGATCAGGTTGCGCATGTCAGGCGAGCCCACAAAGTTTGCGCAGTTGCGCGGTGTCCAGGTGCTTTTCCACCAGGTCGGCCAGGCGTTCGATATCCCGTTCGCGCAGGGCCTGGTAATCGATCTGCTGCACGTCCGCCAGGCCCGCCCAACGCAGCAGCGCTGCGCACGACTGGCTGCCTTCGAACAGGCCATGCAGGTAGGTGGCGAGGATCTGCCCGTCGGCGCTGATGGCTCCGTCGCTGCGGCCATCGGCCAGTTGCACGGCGGGGCGCTCCAGCGCGGGGCCTTGGGTGACGCCGGCATGGATCTCGTAACCGGCCACAGGCGACTGTCCGAGGTGCAAGGCCCCGGCTACGTTGCGCAGCTGCTTCTCGGTCTCAAGCACCGTGGCGTAATCGAGCAGGCCCAGCCCCGGGCTGGACCCGGCAGGCCCCTCGAGGCCGAGCGGATCATGCACCTCACGGCCCAGCATCTGCAGGCCGCCACAGATACCGATGAGCTTGCCGCCGTAGCGCAGATGGCGGGCGATGGCGGTATCCCAACCGCGCGCGCGCAGTTGCGCCAGATCGCCACGCACGCTTTTGGAGCCAGGCAGGATGATCAGGTCGGCAGGCGGAATCGGCTGGCCAGGGCCGATGAACTGCAGGTCCACCTGAGGATGCAGGCGCAATGGGTCGAAGTCGGTGTGGTTGCTGATGCGCGGCAGCACCGGCACGATCACCTTGAGCACGCGCTCATCCTTGGCCGCCTGGCGTACATCGATGCCGTCTTCGGCCTCCAGGTGCAGGTCGGTGACATACGGCAGCACACCCAGCACCGGCTTGCCCGTGCGCTGCTCCAGCCAGTCCAGGCCCGGCTGCAGCAGGGCGATGTCGCCACGGAAACGGTTGATGACGAAGCCCTTGACCCGGGCCTGCTCGGTCGGCGACAGCAGTTCCAGGGTACCGACCAGGTGGGCGAAAACGCCGCCGCGATTGATGTCGGCAACCAGAATCACCGGGCAGTCGACCGCTTCGGCGAACCCCATGTTGGCGATGTCACCCGCACGCAGGTTGATCTCGGCAGGCGAACCTGCACCTTCGACCATCACCACCGGGTACTGGCCGCTGAGGCGCTGGTGGGACGCCAGTACCGCCTGCATGGCAATGGCCTTGTAGTCGTGATAGGCCACCGCATTCATGCTGGTGACCGCGCGGCCATGGATGATGACCTGGGCGCCGGTGTCACTGTTGGGCTTGAGCAGCACCGGGTTCATGTCGGTGTGCGGCGCCAGGCGGCAAGCCTGGGCCTGCACCGCCTGGGCGCGGCCGATCTCACCACCATCGGCAGTCACGGCACTGTTGAGTGCCATGTTCTGCGGCTTGAACGGCACCACGGCCACCCCCTGGCGCAGCAGCCACCGGCACAGTGCGGTCACCAGCGTGCTCTTGCCGGCGTCGGAGGTGGTGCCTTGCACCATGAGGGTGGTCATGCCATTTCCTTCTGATAATCGGCCAGGGCCTGGGCCAGCCGCTGCTCTTCAGCAGCGCAGGCGGGCAGGCCCAGGCGCACGGCAGGTGGCTGTTCGAACAGGCGCACCAGGATGCCGCGGCGGGCCAGAAAGTCATGCAGGTGCGCTGCGCGCTCGTAGCGTACGTACTGGAACAGGTCGCAACCACCTGCGGGGGCCAGGCCAGTGTTTTCCAGCAGCCGGGCAAGCCGTTGGCTGGCACGGGCACAACGCTCGATCTGCAGCCGGTGCGCTGCCAGGTCGGCGAAACACGCCTGGGCCAGCACCCGGGTCGGGCCACTGACGGTCCACGGGCCCAGCAGGTCGGCCATGCGCCGCAACAGTGGCTGCTCGGCCGCTACGCAGCCCAAGCGCACACCGGCCAGGCCGAAGAACTTGCCGAACGAGCGCAGCACGATCAGCCCAGGGCGTTCGGCGCAACCGGCCACGCTGTGCTCGGGCGTGTTGTCCATGAAGGCTTCATCCACCACCAACCAGCCGCCGCGCTCGGCCAGGCGGGCATGCCATGCCAGCAGGCGATCGCGCGGCACGCGGTGGCCGGTGGGGTTGTTCGGGTTGACCAGCACCAGCACATCAAGGCTGTCCAGGCACGCCTGGGCCTTGCTTTCATCCAGTTCGATCACGTGATGCCCGGCGCGTCGCCAGGCCTGTGGATGCTCGGCATAGCACGGCGACAGCACTCCGACACGACCGCTCGGGCGCAGATGCGGAAGGGCCTGGATCGCCGCTTGCGAGCCCGCTACCGGCAACAACTGGCCAACACCGTAGTACTGGCGGGCCGCCTCTTCGAGGCCGTCCTCGGTCTCGGGTAGCCGCGCCCAGGCGTGCGCCGGGATCGGCGGCACCGGGTAGGCCCACGGCGCAATACCGCTGGACAGATCGAGCCAGGCCTCCCGGGCAATCCCGTATTGCCGCACTGCCCTGAGCAGTCGGCCGCCATGTTCAAGCATTGCAGTAGGCTCCCACGCAGATCACCAGCAACCACAACCACACGCCACGCTGCACCAGGGCCCAGCCGCGCTCGATGGCACCGGCATCGGCCACCGGGCCTTCGCCCAGGCGCGGGCGCTCGTGGCGCTCACCGTGATACACCGCCGGGCCACCGAGTTCGACACCCAGCGCACCGGCCCCCGCCGCCATCACCGGCCCGGCGTTGGGGCTGTCCCACAACGGGCCTTGGTTGCGCCAACAGGCCAGCGCCAGGCGGGTTTTGCCGAGCAAGGCGTAGGTCAGTGCCACCAGCCTTGCGGGAATATAGTTGAGTACATCGTCGATGCGCGCCGCACACCACCCGAAGCGTTCAAAGCGTTCATTGCGGTAGCCCCACATGGCATCCAGCGTATTGCTCAGGCGGTACAGGACCACGCCCGGCGCTCCGGCCACGATGAACCAGAACAGCGCGGCGAACACGGCATCGCTGCCGTTCTCCAGCACCGATTCGGTTGCGGCCCTGGCCACGGCCGGCTCGTCGAGCTCGCGGGTCTCGCGGCTGACCAGGTAACCGACGCGGCGCCTCGCCGCCTCCAGATCACCCTGGCGCAAGGCGCTGGCGACCGGCAGCACATGCTCGCCCAGGCTGCGCAGGCCCAGGGCGCAGTACAGCGCCAGCACATCCACCAGCCAGCCAATGTAGGGCAGCCAGGAGAGGATCAGCGCCACCAGGGTCAAGGGCACCACGGCCAGGAACCAGGCACTCACGCCGTGGCTGCGCCAACCACGCCCACCGGCATTCAGGCGCTGCTCCAGGCTCGACGCCAGGTTACCGAAGGCCACCAGCGGATGGCGCCGCTGCGGCTCGCCGAACAATGCATCCAGGGCCACACCGGCCACGGTCAGCAAGGCGACACTCATGGGCGCTCTCCCCAGTGGTTCTCATACAGCATGTCGCTCAAAGGCCGTTCCTGGGCCCAGTTTTCCATCACCAGCATGGGCGCCGGATAGAACTCGGTGACAGGCCCCAGGCACAGCACCGCCACCGGTTTGGCGCCGGCAGGCATGCCCAGCAGCGCAGCCAGTGCCTGCGGGTCGAACAACGAGACCCAGCCCAGCCCCAGCCCTTCGGCACGGGCCGCCAGCCACAGGTTCTGAATGGCGCAGGCGAGCGAGGCGAGGTCCATTTCCGGCAAGGTCCGCCGGCCGAAAATATGTGGCTCGCGGTTGTCCATCAATGCCGCCACCAAGACTTCGGCGCAGTCGTTGATGCCTTCTACCTTGAGCTTCATGAAGGCGTCGCTGCGCTCGCCCAAAGCCTGGGCCGTGCGCACCCGCTCCTCCTCGACCAGCGCCTGGATCCGCCCGCGCAGATCCCCCTGGCTGATGCGGATGAAACGCCAAGGCTGCATCAGGCCAACGCTGGGGGCCTGGTGCGCCGCGCCGAGCAGGCGGCCGAGCACGTCAGGCGCAACGCTGCCGCCGGCGAAGTGGCGCATGTCGCGGCGCTCGCCGATTGCCCGGTAGACGGCCGCGCGCTCGGCATCACTGAAGGCGTGCTCGCTCATGGCCGTAACAGCGCCGCCGCCGCCTCTGGGTTGGAGGGGAAATAGAAGTGCACATAGGATGCAGTGAGCCGCCCCAGGCGGTAGACCGCCTCGTTGCCGCGCCCGCCGTTGGGGCTCAGGCCGCGCGCGATGGGCTGCAGCTCGGTGCTGGTCAGGGAATGGTGGTAGGTGTGCCCGCGCAGAGTGCCTTCGGGCAGCTCCACAGCTTGCAGGGCCAGCGCCGCCAAGCGTTTTTGCATGGTCGCCTCGCCGGGCAGCAGGCCGAGCAGCGCTGCACGCTCACCGGCTACGTCGGTCAGGGCATCGAGCAGGTAGAGCATGCCACCGCACTCGGCCAGCAACGGCTTGCCGGCGCCGTGGTGCGCACGGATCGCGGCGCACATCGGGGCGTTGGCGGCCAGCGCATGGTGGTACAGCTCCGGGTAGCCGCCCGGCAGGTACAGGCTGTCTACATCGGGCAACGCGCGGTCGTGCAGCGGTGAGAAGAACGCCAGCTGTGCGCCCAGGTTGCGCAGCAGGTCGAGGTTGGCGCCGTAGGTGAAGGCGAACGCTGCGTCCCGGGCGACGCCAATGCGCACACCCGCCAGCGAGGCGGTGCAGGGCACTTCCTGCGGCGCGGCGAATGCCACCGGCGGCGGCAATGCGGCATCGCAGCTGCTGCCCAGTGCCTGGGCGGCAGCGTCCAGACGCGCATCCAGGTCATTCAGCTCGCTGGCCTGCACCAACCCCAGGTGGCGGCTGGGCAGCTCGATCCCGCGCTCGCGCGACAGCCCGCCGTACCAGCGCAGGCCTTCGGTCAGGCTGCCTTCGAGCAACTGCGCGTGGCGCAGGCTGCCGACACGGTTGGCGAGCACCCCAGCGAACGGCAGGTCGGGCTGGTAGCGCGCCAACCCCAGGGCCAGTGCACCAAAGGTCTGGGCCATGGCCGTACCATCGATAACAGCCAACACCGGCACGCCGAAGTGGCGCGCCAGGTCGGCACTGGACGGGGTGCCGTCGAACAGCCCCATCACGCCCTCTATCAGGATAAGGTCGGCCTCACCCGCCGCGTCCCACAGCAGGCGGCGGCTTTCCTGCGCACCGATCATCCACAGGTCGAGCTGGTACACCGGCGCCCCGCTGGCACGCTCGAGGATCATCGGGTCGAGAAAATCAGGCCCGCATTTGAACACACGGACCTTGCGCCCAAGGTTGCGGTGCAGGCGGGCCAGGGCTGCGGTCACGGTGGTCTTGCCCTGGCCAGATGCCGGTGCTGCGATCAGGACGGCTGGGCAGTGGCGCGTCTGACTCACAGTTCGACGCCCTTCTGGGCACGGATACCCGCCTGGAAGGCATGCTTGAGCATGCCCATCTCGGTAACGGTGTCGGCCAGTTCGATCATTTCGGCTTTGGCCGCGCGGCCAGTGACGATCACATGCTGCATGGGGGGGCGCGCCTGGATGTCGCCAAGCACCTGATCGAGGTCGAGGTAGCCGTGCTTGAGGGCGATGTTCAGCTCGTCGAGCACCACGAACTGGACGCTCGGGTCCTGCAGCAGCTGGCGTGATACCGCCCAGGCTGCCTCAGCGGCGGCAATGTCGCGCTGGCGGTCCTGGGTTTCCCAGGTGAAGCCTTCGCCCATCACGTGGTAACGCACCTGCTCGGGGAAGCGCCGGAAGAACAGCTCCTCGCCGGTACTGTTGCGGCCCTTGATGAACTGCACCACGCCGCACTGCATGCCGTGGCCCAAGGCGCGTGCGAGCATGCCGAACGCGGAACTGCTCTTGCCCTTGCCATTGCCGGTCAGCACCAGCAGCAGGCCGCACTCATTAGGGGAATTGGCGATGCGCTCGTCGATGATCGCCTTCTTGCGCTGCATGCGCGCCAGGTGACGTTCGTCGCGTTCGGTGGTTTCGCTCATGGGGGTCTCCGCAGGCTGTCGCCGCGTAAGACACGGCGACAGGTCGATAGGCGGGCAGACGGAGAGCGCGCAGGGCCGTGGCCAGACGCCACGGTGCACCGCGCATCACCCTCCGTGATGCCGTTGGCAGTGACAGGCCGGTCTCCGGGCTCGTGAGCGGGCGTTGGCCCGGGCCCGCGCGCCTTCCCGGATACTGGCATCCAGTGGCCGTGCGCGGTTTTTGACTCACCTACCGTTGCGGGGGCAGCGCCGGACTCGCACCTTATAGGCGCACACCGGCTTCCCAGTTTCACCCTGCCCAGACGGGCTTGCAGGGCACCTGAAACACGCGCGAAGGTTAGAGTGTTGCACCGGGAGCGTCAATCGAAGGGGGTGATTTGGCAGCGATCTGATGCCGATAAAGGCGCATGATCGATTGCTCATGGATCGCTGCGAGCGGATCGGCCGCTACGACCGGGAAGTGCTCAGCTGAACCACTGGCCGTTCTCCCGGCTCTGAATCTTCAAGAGCATCGTCACAGGGGTGCAGACATGAAACACATGCGTGTTGTCTTTCCTTGGGTACTGGGCGCTTGCCTGGCGGGCTGCACCGAAAGGGCCATGCTGGAGGTCAGTGAGGGCAGCGGCCCGTCTGTACAGCTGCCCCCACCGAAAAAGACGTTGATACCCACCGTCAATATCGCGCCCGCCATCGGTTGGCCAACGGGTGGTAAACCCAAGGCGGCAGCAGGCACACAGGTGAACGCCTTCGCCGACAACCTCGACCACCCGCGTTGGCTTCATGTACTGCCCAACGGTGATGTGCTTGTGGCAGAGACCAATGCCCCGCCCAGGCCTGATGATGGCAAGGGCCTGCGTGGCTGGGCCATGGACAGGGCGATGACGCGCGCCGGTGCCGCGGTGCCCAGCGCCAACCGCATCACCTTGCTGCGCGATGCCGACCATGACGGCGTTGCCGACACCCGCACGACCTTCATCGACGGGCTCAATTCGCCGTTTGGCATGGCGCTGATCGGCCAGGATTTCTATGTCGCCGACACCGACAGGCTGCTGCGCTTTCGCTACACCTCGGGGGCTCTGCAGCTTCGCGAACCGCCGGCGCAGGTCATCGAGTTGCCGGCGGGGCCTCTGAACCATCACTGGACCAAGAACGTCATTGCCAGTGCCGATGGCAAGAAGCTGTATGTGACAGTCGGCTCCAACAGCAATGTCGGTGAGAACGGCATGGAACAGGAACAGGGACGCGCTGCGATCTGGGAGGTCGATGCGGCCAGCGGCGCGCACCGGATCTTTGCCTCTGGGCTGCGCAACCCCAACGGCCTGGCCTGGGAGCCGCGTACTGGTGCCTTGTGGACAGCCGTCAACGAGCGTGACGAGATCGGCAGTGACCTGGTGCCCGACTACATCACATCGGTGAAAGATGGCGGCTTTTATGGTTGGCCCTACAGCTATTACGGGCAGCACGTCGATGAGCGGGTCGTGCCGCCGAACCCGCAAAAAGTCGCGCAGGCGCTTGTGCCGGACTATGCCGTGGGGCCCCATACCGCATCACTGGGGTTGGCGTTTGCAGAGCCCGGAGCGCTGCCTGCACCGTTCGACCACGGTGCTTTCGTGGGCCAGCATGGTTCCTGGAATCGCCAACCGCACAGTGGCTACAAAGTGATCTTCGTGCCATTCGACACGGCTGGCAAACCTGTCGGCAAACCGATCGACCTGCTCAGCGGCTTTCTGGATGGCGATGGCAACGCCATGGGGCGACCGGTAGGCGTGGTCAACGACCATCGCAGCGGCGTGCTGGTGGCAGACGATGTGGGCAACGTGGTGTGGCGGGTAAGCAAGGCGCCGTAGCGCCTTGCGCGATCAAGGGTTATGCGCCAGATGCCCTTGAGTGATCACCCGTTTTGCCTGCAGGTAGGCTTTGGACCAGTAACTGTTGGACAGGTAATCCAGGCGCACAGTGCCACCGGTGGACGGCGCATGCACGAAACGCCCTTCGCCCACGTAGATACCGGCGTGACTGACCTGCGAGCCACCGCTGGTGGCGAAGAACACCAGGTCGCCCGATTGCAGGGAGTGGACATCCACGGTCGGAGCACGCATGACGATCATTTCTCGGGTGGAACGAGGCAGGCTGATACCCGCCGCATCCCGGTAGACGTAGTTGATCAAGCCACTGCAATCGAAACCGGAATCGGGAGTGTTACCGCCCCAGCGATACGGCGTACCCACCAGACCGATCGCGCGCATCAGCACGTCGTTGGCAATCGGCGAAGCAGGGGGTTGGCTGTACGAGACCTGAGGCTGTACCACAGGCGCCGGTGCCGGGGCACGGCTGGAACAGGCGGCAAGCAATGCCACCAGGGAAAGGAGTGCGAAGCGCGCCATCATCACCATGGCAGAACATCCTGTCTGAGATCGCTGGGCTGCAACCGAAAAGTGTTGAGAATTTAGATTAGACGCATTCTGTAAATACGCACGGCGACTAGCTTTTCAAGCATCGTCGCCGTGGCAGAGTACATCATTTTGATATCAGTTGCGTGCGAGATTGCTCGCCGGCGCCATGGCCAGGGCGCGCTTGGCCTCGAGGAAGGTCTTGCTCCAGTAGCGATCACCGAGGTTGTCGATGCGCACACCACCGCTGCGGCGGCTGCTGGAGTGGATGAACTGGTTGTCACCCAGATAGATGCCGGCATGGCTGACACGGCCACGGCCATTGGTGCTGAAGAACAGCAAGTCACCCGGCTTGAGCTTGTTGCGGGCCACCTTGGGCGCATCGACGTTGATCATTTCGCGGGTCGAGCGCGGCAGGGTCATGCCGGCCTCTTCGCGAAACAGGTAGCCGATGAAACCGCTGCAATCGAAACCGGACGCCTGCGAGGTACCACCGTAGCGGTAACGGGTACCGATCAGCGACATGCCACGTTCGAGGATGCTGTCGGCCAAGGCTGGCAACTGATAAGGCTTGCTGGTGCTGGAGAACGCCTGAAGGTCATCTTCAGTGGCCACTTCGGGTTGCTCGCCGAACACGGACGATACCGAAGCTTTGGCCTTGGGCGCCGACTGAGCGGCGACCGGGGTGTGATCCTGGGGCTGGGAAACAGGGCCTTGGGCCGCGCAGCCAATCAGCAGGGTCACAAGTGCGAGGGGCACGAGGGGTGCGAAGCGCTTGAGCATGGGCACGACCGTGTCTGTAGTCCTTTAGAAGGGGGAAACTATGCCTTCTATCAGGCCCATTTGCAAATTTTATCGAAAAAGATGTGACTTTTTCGTTTTGCCGCTCAAAGCCCCGTATTCAAGGGCTTACCAGCCAAGGGTTTCTTTCAGGAACGGGATGGTCAGCTTGCGCTGTGCCTGCAAAGAAGCCTGATCGAGCCGCTCGAGCAGGTCGAACAGGGCACTCATGCTGCGCGTACCACGGGTCAGGATGAAGTGGCCGACTTCATCGGTCAGGTGCAGGCCACGGCGCGAAGCGCGCAATTGCAGGGCGCGCAGCTTGTCTTCATCAGACAGCCCGCGCATCTGGAATACCAGCGCCAGGGTCAGGCGGGACTTGAGGTCGGGCAGCTTGATCGGCAGTTCGCGCGGCGAGGCCGAGGCGGCCAGCAGCAGGCGCCGACCACTGTCGCGCAGGCGGTTGAACAGATGGAACATCGCCTCTTCCCACTCTGCCTTGCCGGCAATCACGTGCAAGTCGTCGATGCACACCAGTTCGTACTGCGCCAGGTAATCGAGCAACCCGATACCACGATCGAGCAACTGCGCCAGCGGCAGGTACACAGCGGCTTCGCCCCGCTGCTGGAAGCGGTGAGTGGCGGCTTGCAACAGGTGGCTACGGCCGACACCCTGCTTGCCCCACAGGTAGATGAGGCTCTCGGTCCAGCCGGCGTCGGCTTCGCACAGCCGCTCTACGTAGCCCAACGCCGCTGCATTGGCGCCCGGATAGTAGTTGATGAAGGTGGCGTCATCGCGCAGGCGCACACCCAGGGGCAACTGGATCGGTGGTTTCATGCTCGCGGGCGGTCGGGAGACCACAGGGGGCCTAGGGTGATCGGTGTGCAAAGTCTATACCCGCAACGCGGGTGGCACAATCGCGAAGGCACGTAGCACAAGCAAAATCAACGAGTTGCAAGACAGTTTGGCGCCCACATGGACTGCGCCGGGTTTTAGAAGTAGAGCAAGACAGCAGCTTACAGATCAGGGTCGACCTCCCCCGCGTACATGTCCGATTCCTTGTACAGGTCATGCACATGGCGCAGCAACACCATGATCACTGCAGCCACTGGCAAGGCCAGCAGCACGCCGGTAAAGCCGAACAGTTCGCCCCCGGCAAGGATGGCGAAGATCACCGCCACCGGATGCAGGCCGATACGGTCCCCTACCAGCAACGGTGTCAGCACCATGCCTTCCAGCGCCTGGCCGACCATGAACACTGCGACGATGCCCAGCATCGGGTACAGGTCGCCGCCAAACTGGAACAACCCGGCCACCAGCGCCGCACCGATGCCAATGATGAAGCCCATGTAGGGCACGATGGCCGCCAGGCCGGCCAGCATGCCGATCAGCAGCCCCAGCTCCAGCCCCACCAGCATCAGCCCGGCGGAATAGATCACCCCGAGCGCCAGCATGACCATCAACTGGCCCCGCACGAAGGCCCCCAACACCTCATGGCACTCTGCAGCCAGCCCCACCACCTGCGACTCGCGCTGGCGCGGCAGCAGGCTGCGCAGTTTGGCCATCATCAGGTCCCAGTCGCGCAACAGATAGAAGCCCACCACCGGGATCAGCACGAAGTTGGCCAGCCAGGCCAGCAGCGCCAGACTCGAGGCAGTGGCTTGGGACAGCAGCATGCCAACGATGTCCGTGGTCTGACCCATGTGTTCACTGACCGCGGCCTTGATCTTGTCGAACTTCCAGAACCCGTCGGCCAGGCCCAGGCGGCTCTGCACCCAGGGCAGCGCCACATGTTGCAACCAGTCGAGCATCTGCGGCGTCAGTTCATACAGCCGCACCAGCTGTTTGGCCAGCATCGGGATCAGGATGAGCAGCAGCGCCAGCAGGATCAAGGTGAACAGGGTGAAGACCACCACCACTCCCCAGGTCCGCGACAACCCCATGCGCTCCAGGCGATCGACCAGCGGATCGGCCAGATAAGCCAGCAGGATACCCACCAAAAAGGGTGAGAGGATGTTGTGCAGGCCATAAAGAAGCAGGGCGATCAGCAGGGCGACACCCACCCAGATCCAACGGCGCATATCAGTCATGGTCGCTTATCCTTACCAGCGAAAACGCAGGCCGTCGAACGGCTTGGGGGCTACAGCAGCCGTTGCCGGTTGCCCTGGCGTAGCTTCGGCTCCAGGCGCAGGCGTAGCCGGGGCGGCAGGCGCCTGCTCAGCGGGGACCTCCTGCAACTTGGCCAAGCCAAGCTGTGCACGCAACTGCTCAGGGTTGGCAGTGACGCCATAGGTCAAGGTCTTGCCGTCGGCCAGTTGCAGGCGCGGGCCGTAAGGTTCGAGCACGCGGTTGAGCTCAGCGTAACGCTGCAGGTTCACGCCTTGCACCTGCACCTGCAACTGGCTGCTGGCGCCGGGCCGGGTCACGTAACGAGGGGCCAGGCGGTTGCTGACAGCCAGCATCACGGCATCGGCCAATGCGGCCTGGTCTGCACCTTCGGCGCTGCCTTGCTCGCGCTTGTCGCCCAGCCACAGCTGCCATTTGCCTTGCCACTTGCCGTCAGCCTCCAGGGCGTGCACGGCCAACAGCGCATCGGCGCCATAACGCTCGGAAGCTTCGCGCAGTGGCGCCGGGTCGTTGCCTTCGAGCTGTTTGGCGTTGGCCACCAGTTGCTCCTGCAGGTCGGCCAGCGGCAGGCGCAGTGGCAGGCCGCGGTGCTGGGCGGCACGGCGCAGCGCCTGGGCGCTGGTCTGGCCATCGCCAACCAGGCTGCTGCCCTCGACACTGTCATTGAGCCACCAGCCGAGAATCGACGGCCGATTGCTGCCCCACAGCGCCAGCCCGGCCTTGCGCAAGGCCCGCTCGGTGCTACCGGGGTCGAACTCGACCATCACCGACTCAGGCGGGCCGGCCTCGGTACCGACCTGGTTGATGATCTGTTGCGGGTCTTTGCGCAGCTCGGCCAGCGCCGGGTTTTGCGGGGCCTTGGGGTCGCCGGTCAGGCGCAGCACCAACGTATCGAGCGCCTTGGTGGTGGCTGCAGTACGGGCTTCAGCGCCCTGCCCTTCGAGCGGTTCGCGCACCTGATAGAGCCCGGAAACGCTTTCGGCCTGGGCGGCGATACTGACCAAGGCAAGGCAGCCGGCTGACAGATAATTGAGAAGACGCATTGAGGATTCCTGTCCAGTCGAGCTTCAAGCTGCAAGCTTCAAGCTGTAAGAAAAAGCAGTCAGAACCCCAGCGCTTTGACTCGCGACTGGGGCTCGCTGATTGCAGCTTATACAGAAGGGGCTGCATCAACCACCCGCGAGGCTTTTTCAGTAATTTACTGCCCTGCCCGTCGGCCTGAGGATGGCCGCTGCACCGCAACCCTGATAAAATCGCGCGCCTTCACAGACCTCTGACGTTTCAGGCAGCCGCCGCTCCCAGCCGGCCTTGGCCGTCACGGTCGTTTTTACGAATCCCTCCCTCTTAAAGGCCTGGATCAATGAGCAAGCAACCCTCCCTGAGCTACAAGGACGCCGGTGTAGACATCGACGCCGGCGAAGCACTGGTCGAACGCATCAAGGGCGTGGCAAAACGCACCGCACGCCCTGAAGTCATGGGTGGCCTGGGTGGCTTCGGCGCCCTCTGCGAGATCCCGGCCGGCTACAAGCAGCCGGTGCTGGTCTCTGGCACCGACGGCGTCGGCACCAAGCTGCGCCTGGCGCTGAACCTGAACAAGCACGACAGCATCGGCCAGGACCTGGTCGCCATGTGCGTCAATGACCTGGTGGTCTGCGGCGCCGAGCCGCTGTTCTTCCTCGACTACTACGCCACCGGCAAGCTCAACGTCGACGTCGCCGCGACCGTGGTCACCGGCATCGGCGCCGGCTGTGAGCTGGCCGGCTGCTCCCTGGTTGGCGGCGAAACCGCAGAAATGCCGGGCATGTACGAAGGCGAAGATTACGACCTGGCCGGTTTCTGCGTCGGCGTGGTGGAAAAGGCCGAGATCATCGACGGCTCCAAGGTCGCTACCGGCGACGCGCTGATCGCCCTGCCGTCTTCCGGCCCGCACTCCAACGGTTACTCGCTGATCCGCAAGATCCTCGAGGTGTCGGCGACCGACATCGAGAACACGCAGCTCGACGGCAAGCCGCTGACCGACCTGCTGATGGCGCCGACCCGCATCTACGTCAAGCCACTGCTGCAACTGATCAAGCAGACGGGCGCCGTCAAGGCCATGGCCCACATCACCGGTGGCGGCCTGCTGGACAACATCCCGCGCGTTCTGCCGAAAAACGCCCAGGCCGTGGTTGACGTGGCCAGCTGGCAGCGCCCTGCGGTATTCGACTTCCTGCAAGAGAAAGGCAACGTCGACGAGCATGAGATGCACCGTGTACTGAACTGCGGCGTGGGCATGGTCATCTGCGTGGCCCAGGACCAGGTCGAGGCAGCACTGAATGTACTGCGTGCAGAAGGCGAGCAGCCTTGGGTCATCGGTCGCATCGAACAAGCCGCTGAAGGCGCTGCCCAGGTCGAGCTGCAGAACCTCAAGGCACACTGATGCCGAGCGAGCCCTGCAATGTAGTGGTACTGCTGTCGGGTTCGGGCAGCAACCTGCAAGCCTTGATCGATAGCAGCCATGGTGAAAACAGCCCGGTACGCATCGCTGCGGTGATTTCCAACCGCGCCGACGCCTACGGGCTGCAACGCGCGGCGGCGGCGGGTATCGCCACCGCCGTACTGGACCACACCGGCTTCGACGGCCGTGAAGCCTTCGATGCAGCGCTGATGGCGCGCATCGACGGCTTCGCGCCCGACCTGGTGGTGCTGGCCGGCTTCATGCGTATCCTCAGTGGCGGCTTCGTTCGCCACTATCAGGGCCGCCTGCTCAACATCCATCCGTCACTGCTGCCCAAATACAAGGGCCTGCATACTCACCGACGGGCCTTGGAGGCAGGCGACGCCGAGCACGGCTGCAGCGTACACTTCGTCACCGAGGAACTCGATGGCGGCCCTCTGGTCGTACAGGCTGTGGTGCCGGTCGCGTCAGGCGATAGCGCTGAGAGCCTGGCCCAGCGAGTACACCAACAGGAACACCAGATCTACCCGCTGGCAGTGCACTGGTTTGCCGAGGGGCGCTTGCGCCTGGGCGAACAGGGTGCATTACTGGATGGCCAGCCACTGCCGGCCAGTGGTCATTTGATCCGACCCTAGGAGAATTTATGCGTCGCGCCCTGCTCTTGGCTCTCGCCGTGCTCGCCCTGCCCCTCCAGGCAGCCGATCTGAAACCCTTCTCGGCCAGTTACACCGCCGACTGGAAGCAACTTCCCATGAGCGGCACTGCCGAGCGCAGCCTGGTCAAGAATGCCAACGGTACCTGGGACCTTAATTTCAAGGCTTCCATGATGATCGCCAGCCTGACCGAGCAAAGCACCCTGCGCATGGACAACGACACCCTGCTGCCGCAGAAGTATCACTTCGAGCGTGGCGGCCTGGGCAAAGCCAAGAAAGTCGACCTCACCTTCGACTGGAACGGCAAGAAAGTCACCGGCAGCGACCGGGGTGACGCCGTCAGCCTGCCGCTCAACCGCGGCGTGCTGGACAAGTCCTCTTATCAGTTGGCGCTGCAGCATGATGTGGCCGCTGGCAAGAAAAGCATGACCTACCAAGTGGTCGATGGTGACGAGATCGACACCTACGACTTCCGCGTGCTGGGCACAGAGAAAGTCACCACCAAGACCGGCCAGGTCGAGGCGGTAAAGGTCGAGCGCGTGCGCGACCCAAGCCAGAGCAAGCGCATCACCGAGCTGTGGTTCGCCAAGGACTGGGACTACCTGCTGGTCCAACTGCGCCAGGTCGAAACCGATGGCAAGGAGTATGTGATCGTGCTGCAGGATGGTACGGTCGATGGCAAGTCGGTCAAAGGCAGCTAAGCCGCAGCCCGCAAGATCCGTAGCCCCGCCCTGTGCGGGGCTTCTTTTTGCCTGGGCAACATGAAACTTGTTTCATGGCTATTTTATTTACTTAGGCTGCTAACAAACTCTATAAAAGAGGTGCGCGACAGAATGTCGCAACCAACTGAACAGTGGAGTTTAACGATGACAGTCCAAGTAACTGAACGCGACGAATCGAAAATGTCCCACGAAGGCCTGGCCGCTGGCGTGCGGATCTGGGATGTGCACCAGCAAGGCGAATTGGTCGGAATGTTCCACAATGAACACGAAGCCCACCAATACCGGGCAGAGCTTGAAGTGCAGGAAAACCAGCGCACTTCGCAATGACCCGCACAGGCTTTTGATTTGGGGCCGCTGCGCGGCCCATCGCCGGCAAGCCGGCTCCCACCGGGATCGCGCCAGCTTTTAGAAGTTGAGCAAGACAGTTGCTCCACAGGATGGAGTACCACAAGACATTGGCTTGGTGTCCCACTTCCTGGGGGCAGCGCAGTACTCGAGGTGTGTGCTGTACCTGTGTGAGCTGGCTTGCCAGCGATGGGCCGCGCAGCGGCCCCACTAACGCTAACTGACTGGCACTACCGCTAAGGCGGGGTGCTTGATGCTTACCACATCAAGTCGTCAGGGATTTTGTACGCCGCATACGGATCGTCCTCATCCGCTTCCTCGACATGGGTATTGAGCAGCAGGATGCGATGGGGGTCGCGCTCCTGGATCTTCACCGCTGCCTCGCGCGGAATGACTTCGTACCCCCCACCAAACGACACGATCGCTAGCGCGCCATTGCTCAGCTTGGTACGCATCAGGGCGTTTACCGCAATACGTTTGACCTTCTTGTCGTCGACGAAGTTGTAGTAGTCCTCGGTCGTGAGCTTGGGCAGGCGGGTCGCCTCGATCAACTGCTTGATCTGCGCGGCACGGGCCTTCTGTTCGGCCTTTTCCTGCTGCTGACGGTTCAGTTCCTGGTCACGCTTGGCCTTCTCGGCCATGGCTTCCTTGGCCAGGCGCTGCTGGGTGTCGTCGACTTCTACCTGGCCCTTGTGCTCCAGGCGTTTCTGTTTCTTTTGGGCCTTGTTGGCCTGGGAGACCTGCTTCTGGTTGACCAGACCGGCCTTGAGCAATTGATCGCGAAGGGAAAGACTCATGGATGTTCACTCACTTATGCAGCCACTCAGCCGCAGCTGGGCAGGTTCTTTTCCTGACGTTTGGCTTCCCCCCAAAGGGCGTCCAGTTCGTCAAGGTTACACGATTCGATGGGGCGACCGCTGTCGCGCAATGCCTGTTCGATGAAGCGAAAACGCCGCTCGAACTTGCGGTTGGCACGACGCAGTGCATTTTCCGGGTCTTGCTTGAGGTGACGGGCCAGGTTGACAGCCGCGAACAGCAGGTCGCCGACTTCATCTTCGACTGAGTCGGAATCCCCGTCGGCCATGGCCTGCAACACTTCGTCGAGCTCCTCGCGGACCTTGTCCAGCACCGGCAATGCGTCTGGCCAGTCGAAACCGACAGTGGCGGCACGCTTTTGCAGTTTGGCGGCCCGGGACAGGGCAGGCAATGCCGCCGGCACGTCATCGAGCAGCGACAGCTGTTCAGGCTCGCTTTTCTCGGCACGTTCCTGGGCCTTGATTTCTTCCCAGCGCGACTTGACCTGTGCCTCGCTCAGGCTCGACGTGTCCAGCGGTGCGTACAACTCGCCGGTGGGAAATACATGGGGGTGGCGGCGGATCAGCTTGCGGGTAATCGCATCGACCACACCGTCGAACTCGAAGCGCCCCTCCTCCCTGGCCAGCTGGCTGTAGTAGACCACCTGGAACAGCAGATCACCGAGTTCGCCCTGAAGGTGCTCGAAATCCCCGCGCTCGATGGTGTCGGCAACTTCGTAGGCCTCTTCGATGGTGTGCGCCACGATGCTCGCGTAGTTCTGCTTGAGGTCCCACGGGCAACCGTACTGCGGGTCGCGCAGCCGGGCCATGAGGTGCAGCAGGTCTTCGAGGGAATAGGTCATGTAGCAGGTCCTTCGGCGGTGACTTCGTTGCGGGCAAGCCCACAAAGAAGCCACCGCAGGTTCAAGGGGTACGGTTACGCCGCGTCTCGATGATGTTCGGCAACTGCGAAATCCTGCCCAGCAGACGCCCCAGCGCATCCAGGCCCGGAATCTCGATGGTCAGCGACATCAGCGCGGTGTTGTCTTCCTTGTTCGAGCGGGTGTTGACTGCCAGCACGTTGATCTTCTCGTTGAGCAGCACCTGCGACACGTCGCGCAGCAACCCTGGGCGGTCGTAGGCACGGATAACGATATCGACCGGGTAGGTCTGCACCGGTATCGGCCCCCAGCTGACCTGAATCATCCGCTCCGGCTCACGCCCTGCCAGTTGCAGCACCGAGGCACAGTCCTGGCGGTGAATGCTCACCCCGCGGCCCTGGGTGATGTAGCCGACAATGGCATCGCCCGGCAGCGGCTGGCAGCAGCCGGCCATCTGCGTGAGCAGGTTGCCGACGCCCTGGATCTGGATGTCGCCACGCTTGCCATTGCGCGGGCCGCTAGGCTTGCGCGGCACCAGTTCGATCTGCTCGATACGCTCGGGCTCGAGCAGTTGCTGAGCAGCGTTGACCAGGTGAGCCAGGCGCAGGTCACCGGCACCGAGCGAGGCGAACATGTCCTCGGCGGTCTTGACGTTGGTCTTCTCGGCCAGGCGTTCGAAGTCTACCTGCGGCAGGCCCAGGCGGCTGAGCTCGCGCTCGAGCAAGGTCTTGCCTGCGGCGACGTTCTGATCGCGGGCCTGCAGCTTGAACCAGTGGACGATCTTGGCCCGGGCCCGTGAAGTGGTGACGTACCCCAGGTTGGAGTTCAGCCAGTCCCGGCTCGGGTTGCCGTGCTTGCTGGTGATGATCTCCACCTGCTCGCCGGTCTGCAGGCTGTAATTGAGCGGCACGATGCGCCCGTTGATCTTGGCGCCACGGCAGTTGTGGCCGATCTCGGTGTGCACCCGGTAGGCGAAGTCCAGCGGCGTGGCGCCCTTGGGCAGGTCGATGGCATGGCCGTCGGGGGTGAATACGTAGACCCGGTCCGGTTCGATATCGACCCGCAACTGCTCGGCCAGGCCACCGATGTCGCCCAGTTCCTCATGCCATTCAAGCACCTGGCGCAGCCAGGAGATCTTCTCTTCGTAGTGATTGGAGCTGGGCTTGACGTCGGTGCCCTTGTAGCGCCAGTGGGCGCAGACGCCCAGTTCGGCCTCTTCGTGCATGCCGTGGGTACGGATCTGCACTTCCAGCACCTTGCCCTCGGGGCCGATCACGGCGGTGTGAAGCGAACGGTAGCCGTTCTCCTTGGGGTTGGCGATGTAATCGTCGAACTCTTTGGGAATGTGCCGCCACAAGGTGTGGACGATACCGAGCGCCGTATAGCAGTCGCGCACTTCCGGTACCAGCACGCGCACCGCACGCACGTCGTAGATCTGGCTGAATTCCAGGCCTTTGCGCTGCATCTTGCGCCAGATCGAGTAGATGTGTTTCGCCCGCCCACTGATGTCGGCGTTGACGCCGGTGGCCAGCAGCTCATTCTGCAACTGGTTCATCACGTCACTGATGAAGCGCTCACGGTCCAGCCGGCGCTCGTGCAACAGCTTGGCGATCTGCTTGTACTGATCGGGCTCCAGGTAGCGGAAGGACAGGTCTTCCAGCTCCCACTTGATGTGGCCGATGCCAAGCCGATGGGCCAGCGGCGCATAGATGTCGAAGACCTCCCGCGCCACACGCAGACGCTTCTCGTCATCGGCGGACTTCACCGCACGGATCGCGCAGGTACGCTCGGCCAGCTTGATCAGCGCCACGCGCACATCGTCGACCATCGCCACCAGCATCTTGCGCAGGTTCTCGACCTGCGCCTGCGAGCCCAGCACCAGCGACTGGCGCGGGCTGAGGCTGGCACTGATGGCGGCCATGCGCAGCACGCCGTCGATCAGCTTGGACACCACAGGGCCGAAACGCTGCCCGACTTCGGCCAGGGTCACCTTACCCTCACGCACGGAGCGGTAGATTACCGCCGCCACCAGCGAATCCTGGTCGAGCTTGAGGTCGGCGAGGATTTCGGCGATTTCCAGGCCAGCCTGGAAACTGGAGGTTCCATCGGCCCAGGAATGCTTGGCAGGGTTGCCCTTTTTCTCGATTTCCTGGGCGAACTCGCAGGCCTCTTCGAGTGCCACGCGATCCAATGCCGAATCGACGCTCACCACATGATCCAGCCATGCTTCGAGATTGATACTGCCGTCCGTATTGACCGGCTGGTGCACTCTCACCTGTACCATCTTTGTTTTACCTTTCCATACAGCGCACCACTCGGAGCGCTGGCTATCACCGTGTGGCTCCCAGTCCATGGGAACCGCACCAAGGGGCCAGCCTGCTAGCCCGCTTCGAATAACGCCATGGCCTCGACATGCGCCGTCTGAGGAAACATGTCGAGAATCCCGGCCCTTTTTAACCGGTACCCCTGGCCGACCAGCACCTGGGCGTCTCGCGCCAGTGTGGCCGGGTTGCATGATACATAAACCAGCCGCTTGGCCTTGAGGCGTGCGATGCTTTGCACCACCTCGAAAGCACCGTCGCGCGGTGGATCCAAGAGTACCGCAGAAAAGCCCTCGGCGGCCCATCCGGCGCCTGCCAAAGGCTGGGATAAATCGGCCTGAAAAAACCGTGCGTTATGCACATTGTTGTTTCGGGCATTGGCCGCAGCCCGGTCCACCATCGCCTGCACACCCTCAACCGCCACCACTTCCCGCGCCTGGCGGGCCAGCGGCAGGGCGAAATTGCCCAGGCCACAGAACAGGTCGAGCACACGCTCGTCGGCCTGCGGAGCGAGCCAGGCCAGGGCCTGCTCGACCATTGCAGTATTGACCTGAGCGTTGACCTGAACGAAATCGCCCGGGCGCCAGGCCAGTTCCAGCTGCCACGGCTCCAAGGTGAAGCCTAGCGTCGCGCCAGCCTCCACCGACACCGGTTCGCCTTCTCCCTGCAGCCACAGCTGCGCCTTGGCCTCGTTGCAGAATGCCTGCAGACGCGCCAGGTCATCGGCCGGCAACGGTGCCACATGGCGTACCAGCAACGCTTCGGCCGTGCCGCTGAACAGCTCGACGTGGCCGATGGCCTGGGGCTTGCTCAACGAACGCAGCACCGTAGGCAAATGCCGCACGATGGACTGCAAAGGCTGTACCAGCACGGCGCAGTCGTCGATGGCGACGATGTCCTGACTGGCCTCGGCACGGAACCCTACCTCCAGCTGACGCGCTTTGACATCCCAGCGCACGGCCACACGCGCCCGCCGCCGATAGCCGAATTCCGGCCCGCTCAATGGCGCCGCCCATTCTTGCGGTTGCACCCCGGCCACCCGTTGCAGCTGTTCGGCCAGGGTCCGCTGCTTGAGCGCCAGCTGCGCCTGATGCGGCAGGTGCTGCAAGTTGCAGCCACCGCAACGCGCGTAATGGCGGCACGGCGCCTGGCGGCGCTCGGCGCTGGCCTGCAGCACACGCTCCAGGCGCGCCTCGACCACCTTGCCACGGGCATTGAGCACCCGCGCCTCGACCGCCTCACCGGCCAGGGCGCCGCTGACGAACCAGGTCCGCCCGTCGTGGAAGGCGATGCCACGGCCGTCACCGGCAAGACGCTCGATGTCCAGACGCTGCTTTTTGCCCACGGGTACCTGGGGCGTGCGGTTACCACCGGCTGGCTGGAAGCGCAGGCCGCTGTTGATTTTCTTTCTGGACATTTAGCTCGGGTCGAACAGGCCGGTGGACAGGTAACGGTCGCCACGGTCGCAAATGATCGCGACCATTACCGCGTTTTCCACTTCCTGGGACAGGCGCAGCATGGCTGCCACCGCACCACCGGAAGACACGCCGCAGAAAATGCCCTCTTCGCGGGCAAGGCGGCGCATGGTGTCTTCAGCTTCTTGCTGGGACATGTCCATGACGCGGTCAACGCGAGTGGCATCGAAGATTTTCGGCAGGTACTGCTCGGGCCAGCGGCGGATGCCCGGAATGGCCGAGCCTTCCATCGGTTGCAGGCCAACAATCTGCACGGCCGGGTTCTGCTCCTTGAGGTACTGCGAGCAACCCATGATGGTGCCGGTGGTGCCCATGGAACTGACGAAATGCGTGATGGTGCCCTGGGTCTGCTGCCAGATTTCCGGGCCGGTGCTGTTGTAGTGAGCAATCGGGTTGTCGCCGTTGGCGAACTGGTCCAGCACAAGACCGCGGCCTTCGGCCTGCAGCTTCTCGGCCAGGTCGCGGGCGCCTTCCATCCCCTCTTCCTTGGTCACAAGGATCAGCTCGGCACCGTAGGCAGTCATCGCTGCCTTGCGCTCTGCAGTGGAGTTGTCGGGCATGATCAGGATCATCTTGTAGCCCTTGATCGCTGCCGCCATGGCCAGGGCTATACCGGTATTTCCGGAGGTAGCTTCGATCAGGGTGTCGCCGGGCTTGATCTGGCCGCGCAGTTCGGCGCGCGCGATCATCGACAGTGCCGGGCGGTCCTTCACGGAGCCTGCTGGATTGTTACCCTCGAGCTTGAGCAGGAGGGTGTTGCTGGTTTCTCCAGCGATGCGCTGCAGGCGAACCAGGGGCGTATTGCCGACGCAATCGGCGATGGTTGGGTACTGCAAGGTCATGGTGTATTTCACAATCCGGACGGCAGGGGCGCCTATCATACCGGCAAACACTTCCCGGCCATATCACGCAATCTGTGGTGGGTATAGCTACAAGCTATAAGCGGCAAGCTTCAAGCTGCAAGCTGCAAGCTGCAAGCTTCAAGCTTCAAGCTTCAAGCTGTGGGTAGCGTTTGTGGGGGCGGGGGTTGCAGTGATGGCGCGGGGAGGTGCAGCGGTAGGCGCATGCAGAGCTTTAGACCGCGTTTGCCGTTCTCTGCCCACAGGGTGCCGCCCTGACGCTGGATCGCACTGCGGGCGATGCTCAGGCCCAGGCCGAAACCGCCGTCGCCGGGGCGCGAGCCATCGAGCCGGGTGAAGGGGGCGAAGATGCGCTCCAGATCCTCGTAAGCCACGCCACCGCCCTGATCTTCCAGCCACAGGCGCCAGTGGCTACCTTCACGCTGCCCGGCCAGCTGCACCACACCGTTTTCCGGGGAGTGGCGGATGGCATTGCGCAGCATGTTTTCCAACGCCTGAGCCAGATGATTCAGGTTGCCCTGCACCCAGCAGTCGGCTGGCAGCTCGCAGCGCAGGCGTTCGGGGGACCAGCCGCTTTCGTAACTGGCATCCTCTGCCAGCAGGTCCCACAGGGCCTGCACCTGGATAGGCTCAAGGTTCATCGGCGCACGCTCGGCATCCTGCCAGGCAAGCTGCAAGGTGTTCTCGACCAACTGCTGCATGCAGTCCACCTCGCGCCCCAGGCGCTCGCGCAGGCGCTGAAGGTCAGTTTCACCGTCGCAGGCCACGCGCAACCGGCTCAGCGGTGTGCGCATTTCGTGGGACAAATCACGCAGCAACTGCTGTTGCATGGCCACCGTGCCCTGCAGCCGTTCGGCCATCTGGTCGAAGGCGCGGGCCAGCTCGCCCAGTTCGTCATGCCGGGCGGTGGTGCGTGCGTCCAGCCGCGCCGACAGCTGGTCGGCACGCCAGGCATTGGCCTGCTCGCGCAACTGGTTGAGCGGCACGATCAGCATGCGGTACAGGCCGACACACAGCAGCAAGGTGAACAACCCGGGAATCACACCGTTGGTCACCACCCGCCACAGCACCCGGTACTGGCCAGGGTTGAAACGTTCGGGCAACACCATCACCAGCATGCCCTGCTCCGGTGCCCCCGGAAACGGTATGCGCAGCCAGGGCTGATCGGTACTGCGCCGGCTCATGGGCCAGTCGACACCGCGCAAGCGCGTGAGCCGCTGCATGATCTCCGGGCCGAGGGTGGTGCTGGTAAGGGGCTGCAGATTGCTATCGAGCACGCCTATCCAGCCGCGCTCACGCTGGTGCATGGCCGCAACCCACTGGTCCAGCCCGGTGCGGCCACCACTGCGCCAGGCCGCTTCGGCCTCCCCGGCATAGCTGCGCAGCACCTGGCGGGCAGGCTCATCGAGGTAGGCATTCTGGGTTTCCATATGCCGGCCCCAGGTGTAACTCAGGCCGATCATCAGCAGGCAGAAACCTACCAGCAGGATGGCCAGCTTCCAGAACAGCGAGTGACGGTCCAGCATGGCCTACTCCGCTTCACCGGCACTGAGCACGTAACCCTTGCCCCACACGGTGCGGATCTGCCGCTCCAGGTAGCCGATGCCTTTGAGCTTGCGGCGGATCTGGCTGACGTGCATGTCCAGGCTACGGTCATGCCGCGAATAGCCCCGTTGCAGCACCTGCTGGTAGAGAAACGGCTTGCTCAGCACCTCGTCGACGTTGCGGTTGAGGAGATCGAACAGGCGATACTCGCTAGGGGTGAGGCCTGCCTGCCGGCCACCGAAGCTGACATCGCAAACCGTCTCGTCGAACCACAGCTCGCCGCAGGCAATACCCGATGGCGGCTGATGACGACGCTCCAGCGCGACGCGGCGCAGGATGGCCTCGATGCGCACCTGCAGCTCGACCATGCTGAAAGGCTTGGGCAGGTAATCGTCGGCACCGCGCTGGAAGCCATTGATGCGGTCGGCCTCGGCACCTAACGCCGACATCAGGATAACCGGCGTGGCGCTGCGTCGACGCAACTGGGCCAGGGCATCCAGCCCATTGAGCCCGGGCAGCAGAATATCCATCAGGACCACGTCGAAGTCCTGACGACCGGCGGTTTCCAGGCCTTCCAGGCCGTTGCGGCACCAGGTCACCGCAAAGCCGCCGCGCTGCAGTTCTTCGTGCAGGTAGGCACCCAGCACCGGGTCATCCTCGATGGCGAGGATGCTGGAAGTATTAATAGTTACGGGATTCATTGGCAACTGCCACATATTCTCAGTTGCGCGATTATTGAGCATGCGTCCGCCATAGGCAACCGCCCTGCGCTCAACGCCCGACTGCTGGGTGAAAACAGCCACATAAAGGGTGCATTAGGCAGGCAGGCGGAGTAACTTTCCGCTTTGCTCCGTTACGCCAGTAACGGCATCCAGGCACATCACAGGAGGCGAGTGTGCTCGATCGTTTGGGAATCAGAAGCCGGGTACTGCTGCTGGCACTGCTGCCTGCCAGCTTGATGGCTCTGGTGCTGGGCAGCTATTTCACCTGGCTGCAGCAAGACCAGTTGCGCACCCAACTGCTGCAACGCGGCAAGATGATTGCCGAACAACTGGCACCGTTGGCCGCGCCCGCCATGGCCCGGCAGGCGCCTGCGCAACTGGAGCGGATCGCTGCGCAAACGCTGGAGCAGGCCGATGTGCGTGCGGTGGCCTTCCTCGCCCCGGACCGCACCCGTCTGGCCCACGCCGGCCCCAGCATGATCAACCAGGCGCCCAGCGGCGGCACGGGTACTCAACTGTTGGAGCGCAGCGGCAACGATGCCACCCGCTACCTGATGCCGGTGTTCGGCCACCACCGCGACCTGGCCACCGAAGCCGTCCCGGCCGAAGCCGAGCGCCTGCTGGGTTGGGTCGAAATCGAACTGTCGCACGACGGAACGCTGCTGCGCGGCTACCGCAACCTGTTCACCAGCATGCTGCTGATACTCGCGTGCCTGGTGCTCAGCGGCCTGCTGGCAATGCGCATGAGCCGCACCATCAATGACCCGATCGCGCGCATCAAGCATGCCGTCAACCAGCTCAAAGACGGCCACCTGGAAGAACGTCTGCCCGCCATGGGCAGCCACGAGCTGGACGAACTGGCCAGGGGCATCAACCGCATGGCAGAAACCCTGCACAGCGCCCATGAAGAACTGCAGCACAGCATCGATCAGGCCACCGAGGATGTGCGCCAGAACCTGGAAACCATCGAAATCCAGAACATCGAGCTGGACATGGCGCGCAAGGAGGCCCTGGAGGCGAGCCGGATCAAATCGGAATTCCTGGCCAACATGAGTCACGAAATCCGCACGCCGCTCAACGGTATTCTCGGCTTCACCCACCTGTTGCAGAAAAGCGAGCTGACCCCGCGCCAGCTGGACTACCTGAACACCATCGAGAAATCGGCCGACAACCTGTTGGGGATCATCAACGAGATCCTCGACTTTTCCAAAATCGAGGCCGGCAAGCTGGTGCTCGACAGCATCCCTTTCAACCTGCGCGACCTGGTCCAGGACACCCTCACCATCCTGGCGCCCGCCGCCCACGCCAAGCAGCTGGAGTTGCTCAGCCTGATCTACCGCGACACACCGTCATCGCTGGTTGGCGACCCGCTGCGGCTCAAGCAGATCCTCACCAACCTGGTGAGCAACGCCATCAAATTCACCCGCGAGGGCACCATCGTCGTGCGGGCAATGCTCGAGGACGAGCAGCAAGACAGCGCGCAACTGCGCATCAGCGTGCAGGACACCGGTATCGGCCTGTCACCGCAGGATGTGCGCACGTTGTTTCAGGCGTTCAGCCAGGCCGACAATTCGCTGGCCCGCCAGCCGGGCGGCACCGGCCTTGGGCTGGTGATTTCCAAGCGCCTGATCGAGCAGATGGGCGGCGAGATCGGGGTCGACAGCACCCCAGGGGAGGGTTCGCAATTCTGGATCAGCCTGAGCCTGCCCAAGGCCCACGACGACAGCGAAACGCAGGCGTCGCAGCCGCTGCTGGGGCGTCGCGCGGCGATCGTCGACGGGCATGACCTGGCACGCCAGGCCCTGGAGCACCAGTTGCAGGATTGCGGCTTGAGCGTAAGCCTGTTCGCCTCGTATGAACACCTGCTGCAGGGGGTTCAGGCGGGCTTCCAGGCCGGCATGCCCTTCGAGTTCGCGGTGCTGGGTGCCAACCTGGGCAATCTCACGCCCGAACAGCTGGGCCAATACCACCAGCAACTGGAGCGCTACCACTGCCATTGCGTGGTGCTTTGCCCGACCACCGAGCAAGCGCTGTACCACCCTCACCTGCCTAATGGCCATGGCCAACTGCTGTCCAAGCCGACCTGCACGCGCAAGCTGCGCCGCCTGCTGCTGGAGCTGCTGCAACCGCGCCGTACGCGGGGCGAACTGGCCGCGCCAACGCGCGGCCAGCGCCAGCCGAAAATCCTCTGTGTCGACGACAATGCGGCCAACCTGCTGTTGGTACAAACCCTCCTGGAAGACCTCGGCGCCGATGTGCTGGCGCTCGACAACGGCCATGCTGCGGTCCAGGCGGTACAGAGCGAACACTTCGACCTGGTGCTGATGGACGTGCAGATGCCAGGCATGGATGGCCGTGCCTGCACCGAGCAGATCCGCTTGTGGGAAAACACCCAGAGCGGCAGCCCGCTGCCGATCGTCGCCCTCACTGCCCACGCCATGGCCAACGAGAAACGGGCATTGCTGCACAGCGGCATGGACGACTACCTGACCAAACCGATCAGCGAGCGCCAGCTGGCCCAGGTGGTGATGAAATGGACCGGCCTGAGCCTGGGTGTCGGGCCATTGGAGCGTCTGGAGGAGCAGCAGGCCGAGGGCCAGGATCTACCGGTGCTCGACCCTGACGAAGGCTTGCGCCTGGCGGCAGGCAAGCCGGATCTGGCGGCAGACATGCTGACCATGTTGCTGGCGTCGCTGGCGTCGGACCGTGAAGCCATTCGTGCTGCACGGGAGGCGGACGATCACGGTGTGCTGATCGAGCAGGTGCATCGGCTCAACGGTGCCTCGCGCTATTGCGGCGTGCCGCAGTTGCGTGCCGCCTGCCAGCGCAGCGAGACCTTGCTGAAACAGGAGCATCCGCAAGCGCAGCAGGCGCTCGACGAGCTGGATGGCGCAATTGTCCGGCTGACGGAGCAGGCCCGCCAAAACGCCTGACCTTCAGGGCCTCATCGCCGGCAAGCCGGCTCCCACAGGGATTTGCGCCGGCTTTTATGAATGGGGCAAAACGGCGGCTTGCACAGGTAAAGCGCAGGCCTGAAGCAGTGCGCGGTCGCGGTGGGAGCCGGCTTGCCGGCGATGGGGGCGGCGCAGATCAACTTCCTTGTGCGCGCAGGTGGCTACAATCCCCCAACCACGATCAAGGAAGCCCGACCATGCGCGCTCTTTTGTTCAGCAGCCAGCACTACGACCAGGAAAGCTTCACCCAGGCCGCTTGCGATAGCGCTTTGGAGCTGCATTTCCAGCCCGCCCGCCTGACCCTCGACACAGCAGCCCTGGCTCAGGGCTTCGAGGTGGTGTGCGCATTCATCAACGATGAGCTCGACGCCCAGGTATTGCAACGCCTGGCGGCTGGCGGTACGCGCCTGATCGCCCTGCGCTCGGCCGGCTACAACCATGTCGACCTGGCTGCCGCCCAAAGGCTCGGCCTTGCGGTGGTGCGCGTACCCGCGTACTCACCGCACGCCGTGGCCGAGCATGCCGTGGCGCTTATCCTGGCCCTCAACCGACGCCTGCACCGGGCCTACAACCGCACCCGCGAGGGTGACTTCACCCTGCATGGCCTGACCGGCTTCGACCTGCACGGCAAGACCGTCGGCGTGGTCGGTACCGGCCAGATCGGCGCCGCCTTCGCCCAGATCATGGCAGGCTTCGGTTGCCAGCTGCTGGCTTATGACCCCTTCCCCAACCCCCAACTGCTGGCGCTTGGGGCGCGCTACGTAGAGCTGCCAGAACTGCTGCGCGAGGCGCGGATCATCAGCCTGCACTGCCCGCTCACCGAACACACCCGGCACCTGATCAACCCGCAAAGCCTGGCCCAACTGCAGCCCGGCGCCATGCTGATCAACACCGGCCGTGGTGCGTTGGTCGACACCCCGGCCCTGATCGAGGCCTTGAAAAGCGGCCGGCTCGGGTACCTGGGGCTGGATGTGTATGAAGAAGAAGCCCAGCTGTTTTTCGAGGACCGCTCTGACCTGCCGCTGCAGGATGATGTGCTGGCGCGGCTGCTGACGTTCCCCAATGTGATCGTCACCGCGCACCAGGCGTTTCTGACCCGCGAGGCGCTGGATGCCATTGCCGCGACCACGCTGGAAAACATCAACCGCTGGGCGGCGGGTAATGCGCAGAATCTGGTCACAGGTTGATGCTAGGATACGCGGCATTTCTGGAGGACCCATGGTCGAGCACGATTTCCGCTACACCCTTTTCAACCCGCAACACACCTTGATCGAGTGCCGCGCCCTGGTACCGGGCCGCTACCAGGTGACCGGCAACGGTGGTTCGATGCACAAGGGCGACACCCTGTTGGTCACCCTCAAGGGCAGCAAGGACTTGTCCATGCGCCTGACGGTCGAGAGCGTGCGCCACCTGATCAACCCGCGTGGCCAGTGGGTGGCCGTAGCCAGCGGCCCGCTGTTCAACGAGCTGGAAATCCTCAATTGGCAGGCTGAGTGCGACAGCTGCGATGCTGTGCTGGACTTCGAGTTCGCCGTGGACGCCAAGCTGGGCAAGAAAGCCCGCCAGCCGGCCGCTACGGCGCGTATCGCCGAGCTGGGCTGGGCCAGTCGTGGCGACAAGCACGTGTGCCCGCGCTGCCAGGAGAGCACCGAGTGAAGAATCTGCTGACCGGCGCCCTGATTGCCACCGGCCTGCTCGGCTGCGCAACCGAACCGTCGAAGCTGCAACTGGAGCGCAGCTATGCGCTGGAGTGGATCGGTGAACGGCCGCTGATCGACTACAGCCACCTGACACTGACGCTGGCCAGTGACGGCCGGGCCTATGGCAATGCGGGCTGCAATCATTGGTTCGCCCCGTACACGCTGGACGGCGAGCACCTGAGCTTCGGCAAGGTCGGCAAGACCCGCAAGCTTTGCGCGCCAGCGTTGATGGAGCAGGAAAAGCGCTTCCTGCAGGCGCTGGAGACGGTGCAGCGCTGGGATGTGTCCCCTGTCGAGCAGATGCGCTTCTGGCCGGCCGAAGGCAAGCCCCTGCGGTTCTGGCCCGAAGAGGGCTAAGCTCTCGGAAGCTTCAAGCGGCAAGCTTCAAGCTGCAAGCAAAGGCGGATCGGCGCACGGCCCGCTTTTTCTTGCAGCTTGAAGCTTGAAGCTTGCCGCTTTGAGGCCCCGTTGAGTGCTTTGAGCTGCAAGCTGCAAGCTGCAAGCTGCTAGCTACAAGCTGCAAGCAAAGGCGGATCTATGCACGGCCCGCTTTTTCTTGCAGCTTGAAGCTTGAAGCTTGCCGCTCTCAGGCCCCCTTGAGCGCTTTGATCTTGGCCTGGAGCCCTTCCAGGGTCTGCTCACCCAGCAGCTGCTCGCGGACCTTGCCCTGGTCATCGATGATGTAGGTCACCGGCAACGCTTCGCTGCGTGGCAGGTCATAACGCTCGGCCGGGTCCTGGGCCAGCACGGTAAAGCCGATGCCCAAGGTATCGGCCGCCTGCTTCAACTCCTGCCCCTGCAGGCCATCGAAGTTCACCCCCACCACCTTGATGCCATCGGCTGCCCACTGCTTGGCCGCAGTGTTCAGTTCAGGCACCTCCGTACGGCACGGGCCGCACCATTCAGCCCAATAATTGAGCACCAGCCAGTGCCCGTCGATCTGCTCGGCCTTCACCGTGTTGCCATGCTGGTCCACACCGTAGTCGGCACCGCAGCCACTGAGCAAAAGGCCTGCGGTGATGGCCAATACTGCTGCCAAACGCCTTGCCATGGGTCAATCCTTCTCGAAGTTTCAAGCGAATAGGTCAGTTCCTGCGGTTAGAATAGCCGCCACACCCAGCTGGATGCGACCCGACATGACTGACTTGACGCTCTATCATAACCCGCGCTGCTCAAAATCCCGCGGCGCACTGGAACTGCTCGAACAACGCGGGCTGGCGCCGACCATCGTTCGTTACCTCGAAACCCCGCCCGACGCCGCCACCCTCAAGGCTCTGCTCGGCAAACTGGGCATCGGCCCACGCCAGCTGCTGCGCACCGGTGAAGACGAATACAAGGCATTGGACCTGGCCAACCCGGCCTTGAGCGATGCACAACTGATCGACGCCATGGCCCAGCACCCTAAGCTCATCGAGCGCCCGATCCTGGTGGCCGGTGACAAGGCGGTGATCGGCCGACCACCAGAGAACGTGCTGGAGATCCTGCCGTGAGCGCGCCCTACATCCTGGTGCTGTACTACAGCCGACACGGCTCGACCAGCGAAATGGCCCGGCATATCGCCCGCGGTATCGAACTGGCCGGCATGGAAGCGCGCCTGCGCACGGTGCCGGCGATTTCCACCGAGTGCGAGGCCGTGGCGCCAGACATTCCGGCCAGCGGCGCGCTGTACGCCACGTTGGACGACTTGCGCCATTGCGCTGGCCTGGTGCTGGGCAGCCCGACCCGCTTCGGCAACATGGCCGCACCACTCAAGTACTTCCTCGATGGCACCAGCAGCTTGTGGCTGGGGGGTGAACTGGTCGGCAAGCCGGCCGGCGTGTTCACCTCCACCGCCAGCCTGCACGGCGGCCAGGAAACCACCCTGCTGTCGATGATGCTGCCGCTGATGCACCACGGCATGCTGGTGATGGGCCTGCCCTACAGCGAATCGGCGCTGCTCGAAACCCGCGGCGGCGGCACGCCTTACGGCGCCAGCCACCATGCCGGCGCAGACGGCAAACGTGAGCTGGACCAACACGAGATCACCCTGTGCCGCGCGCTGGGCCAACGCCTGGCAACCACGGCCAAGGCCCTGGAGGCCTCGCGTGGCTAAGAAGCCAAAGGTGTTGCCACCACTGGAGTGGCTGGCACCGCGCCTGCGCCTCACCCGCGCCTTGAGCCTGGCATTCTTTTTTGGCCTGATCGCATTGCTGGTGGCGAACAACCTGTGGTTCGCCAACCTGCACGGGGCGCGGGTAGAAGTGATCCTGGCGATCGAGCTTGTGCCGCTGCTGTTGCTGCTGCCCGGCATGCTGCTGGGCAGCGCCCGGGCGCATGCCTGGACCTGCTTTGTGGTGAATATCTATTTCATCAAAGGGGTGCTGGCGGCGTTCGACCCGTCGCGGGCAGTGTTCGGCTGGGTCGAGGTGCTGCTGAGCCTGGGGCTGTTCATCAGCGGGTTGCTGTTCGTGCGCTGGAAATTCCAGCATGAACGGCGCATGGCGGGCGAAGGCCGTTGAATCCGCAGGGCTGCTGTTGCAGCCCCGGTTTTTTCAATGGTTGACGGTATGGGCCAGCATCACCGACAACTGGCACAGCGGCCGCCCGCTCTCGGCATGCCACTGGTTGAACGCCTGCTGCACCAGCGCCAGGTCGCGCTGGCTGGTCGGCTGCTTGTCGATCACCTTCTGGGCAATGAGCGCAGCGGCCATGTCATCGGTGGGGATGAACGTATCCTTGCCGACCATGCGCAAAAACCGTGGCGCTGACAACCCGCCCAACTGATTGCCATGCTTGGCCAGATACTTCCACAACCCGACGATATCGGTCACCGGCCAATCGGCGATGAACGCACCAAAGCTGCCCTTCTCCCTGGCCACATCAAGGATCATCTGTGCATTGCGCGGCACGCTCTTGAGCTTGCCCAGGTGGCGGATGATGCGCTCGTCCTGCATCAACCGCTCCAGGTGCTCTGCGCCCATCAGTACGACCTTCTCCGGGTCGAAACCGAAGAACACCTGCTCGAATGCCGGCCATTTTGCATCGACCAGGCTGTGCTTGAGCCCTGCGCGGAACACGCGCAAGGCCAAGGTCGACAGGTAGCGGTCGTTGCTGATGTCGCGCAGCTGCGCCGGGGTGCGCGGCTGCGGCAGGAAGGCCTCCAGGGCCTGGGCCGAGCCGAAGCGGTTCAGGCAGTACTCATGCAACCACTGGTAATCGCGCATGGATCAGATGTTCAGTACATCGAGGAAGCGCGGGGTGGCGCTTTCGTCGATCTTGAGGCTGGTGAAGTCGAACAGGTTGCGGTCGGCCAACTGCGACGGGGCGACGTTCTGCAGGGCGCGGAAGATGCTCTCGGTACGGCCCGGGTGTTTGCGCTCCCACTCCACCAGCATGTCCTTGACCACCTGGCGCTGCAGGTTCTCCTGCGAACCGCACAGGTTGCACGGGATGATCGGGAATTCCTTCATGTCCGAGTAGGCCTGGATGTCCTTCTCGCTGCAGTACGCCAGCGGGCGGATCACCACGTTACGGCCGTCGTCGGCACGCAGCTTGGGCGGCATGCCCTTGAGCGAACCGTTGAAGAACATGTTGAGGAAGAAGGTCTCGACGATGTCGTCGCGATGGTGCCCAAGCGCCATCTTGGTTGCGCCGATTTCGTCAGCGAAGGTGTACAGGGTGCCACGGCGCAAGCGCGAGCACAGCGAGCAAGTGGTCTTGCCCTCTGGCACCAGCTCCTTGACGACCGAGTAGGTGTCCTTCTCGACGATGTGGTACTCGACGCCCAGCGCTTTCAGGTAGGCCGGCAGCACATGCTCGGGGAAGCCCGGCTGCTTCTGGTCCATGTTCACCGCGACGATCTGGAACGTGATCGGTGCCACCTTCTGCAGGTGCAACAGAACGTCGAGCATGGTGTAGCTGTCCTTGCCGCCGGACAGGCAGACCATGACCTTGTCGCCATCCTCGATCATGTTGTAGTCGGTGATGGCTTCGCCGGCGAGACGACGCAGGCGTTTTTGCAGTTTGTTCTGGTTGACCGAGAGGGTGCCCATAGCGCTTGGATCCGCGAGGTGTGACAAAAGCCGGCTATTTTACGCACAAACCACGCGCACCTGTAGGGATTCCGATAAAGACTTCAAGGGAATCAGCAGGCGGCCTTACAGCGCGATTTGCTCTAAAAAGCACAGTTTGTGCGGGTAACGGCTTCCTATACTGCGACATAAGGCCACATTACCGCTTCCATCGGTGCCTTGGCCTCGGGCCGCTTGCGCTCCATCTGGGGGGCGATTGGCAACAACGAGAGGAGTGACCGGCATGATTCATCACGTTGTGGGGCTGTTTACCCACCCCGATCAGGAGTGGCGGGAAATACGCGGGGAAGAAGAAAGCATCAGCCACATGTACCTGACGCACACGCTGATACTGGCGGCGATACCCGCCGTTTCGGCATTCATCGGCACTACCCAGGTCGGCTGGGTGATCGGCGACCGGCCAGCGGTGATGCTGACGATGGAAAGCGCTTTATGGATGAGCATCATGTCCTACCTGGCGATGCTCGCCGGGGTTGCGGTCATGGGCGCGTTCATTCACTGGATGGCACGCACCTATGACGCCAGCCCGTCCATGGCGCAATGCATCGCCTTTGCCACCTACACCGCCACACCGCTGTTCCTCGGCGGCCTGGCAGCGCTTTACCCGCACCTGTGGCTGGGCATGCTGGTGGGCACCGCGGCCATTTGTTACACCGTCTACCTGCTGTACGTCGGCTTGCCGACATTCATGAACATACCGACCGATGAAGGCTTCCTGTTCTCCAGCTCAGTGCTGGCAGTGGGCCTGGTGGTACTGGTAGCGATCATGGCTGCGACCGTGATCATCTGGGGACTGGGCGTGGGGCCCGTCTATACCAACTAGCTTCGAAAACACTTAGATCCAACACTGGGGCATCAAACCGGAAGCCGCCGCAAGGCGACTTCCGGCTGTCTGCTGACCGGTGGCTCGGCAGGCTGCCACTGCTTGCGGCATAATGCCCGGTCAGGAGAATTACCCCGCCATGCCCGAGCTGCTCAAACAACGCGTCGAAACCTGTTACCAGCAAGCCGAAACCTTTTTCAAGCGCCCCTTCCCGCGCCCGGAAGTCAGCTTCAAGCTGCGCGGCCAGAAAGCGGGCGTCGCCCACCTGCACGAAAACCTGTTGCGCTTCAACCTGCAGCTGTACCGCGAAAACCAGGAAGATTTCCTGCGCCAGACCGTGGCCCATGAAGTGGCGCACCTGGTGGCTCACCAACTGTTCGGCGACCGCATTCAGGCCCATGGCGAAGAGTGGCAACTGATCATGCGCGGGGTGTATGAACTGCCGCCCAATCGTTGCCACAATTATGAGGTGCGCCGGCGTGTGGCGACCCGCTACATCTATCGCTGCCCGTGCCCGCAGAGCGATTTCCCGTTCACGGCACAGCGGCACAAGTTGGTGCATCAGGGGCGGCGCTACCTGTGCAGGCGGTGTAAAGAAGTTCTGATCTACAGTGGCGAGACGCGGGTTGAATAAACCGGCCTATCGCCGGCAAGCCGCCCCCCCGCAGATACTGCGCTGGCTTCATAGCAAAAACGAGAAAGGCGACCCGAGGGTCGCCTTTCTCATGACGGCATCACACTCAACGAACCGGGACTTCAGCAACGCCCAGGTCATCGGTCGGGGTGTTCAGCTCGAGCGGCGCGCCACCCGAAGCCAGCTCCGATGCCAGCTTGTCGTCGTCCATTTCCTTGACCCACTTGGCCACCACCACGGTCGCAACGGCGTTGCCCACCAGGTTGGTCAGGGCGCGGGCTTCGGACATGAAGCGGTCGATGCCAAGGATCAGTGCGAGGCCGGCAACCGGCAGGTGGCCGACCGCCGACAGGGTCGCGGCGAGCACGATGAAGCCAGAGCCAGTAACACCGGCAGCCCCTTTGGACGCTACCAGCAGCACCAGCAGCAGGGTGATCTGGTGAGTGATGTCCATGGTGGTGTCGGTGGCTTGAGCGATGAACACCGCGGCCATGGTCAGGTAGATCGAGGTGCCGTCCAGGTTGAAGGAATAACCGGTAGGGATCACCAGGCCAACCACCGACTTCTTGGCACCCAGGCGCTCCATCTTGGCCAGCATGCGTGGCAGCGCAGATTCCGAGGACGAGGTACCCAGTACGATCAGCAGTTCTTCACGGATGTAGCGGATCAGCTTGAGCACGCTGAAGCCGTGGGCGCGGCAGATACCGCCCAGCACGACCAGCACGAACAACAGGCAGGTGATGTAGAAGCAGGCCATCAGGTAGCCCAGCTGTACCAGCGAGCCAACGCCGTACTGGCCGATGGTGAAGGCCATGGCACCGAAGGCACCGACCGGAGCCAGTTTCATGATCATGTTGATGATGTTGAACATGACATGGGCGAAGCGGTCGATCAGGTCCAGCAGCGGTTTGCCGTAACTGCCCAGACGGTGCAGGGCAAAGCCGAAGATCACCGAGAACATCAGCACCTGCAGGATGTCGCCGTTGGCGAAGGCACCTACCACGGTGTTAGGGATGATGTTGAGCAGGAAGCCAACGGTCGTCTGCTGAGCACCGGCGGCGGCGTAGGCGGCCACGCTGCTGGCGTTCAGAGTGCTGACGTCGATGTGCATACCAGCGCCTGGTTTGACCACGTTGACGACGACAAGGCCGATGATCAGGGCGATGGTGGAAACGATCTCGAAGTACAGAAGTGCGTAGCCGCCGGTCTTGCCGACCGACTTCATGCTCTGCATGCCAGCAATGCCGCTGACCACGGTACAGAAGATGATGGGCGCGATGACCATCTTGATCAGTTTGACGAAACCATCACCCAAGGGTTTGAGGGCGACGCCGGTTTCCGGGTAGAAGTGGCCGAGCAGGATGCCGATGGTGATGGCAACGATCACCTGGACATACAGGGATTTGTACAGCGGCTGACGTGTCGTCATGGCTAAATTTCCTCAAGTGTGCCGGCTTCATCCTTCCCAGGATGTCAGGGCACCTGAATCGCTAACCCTCCTGCACCCGGAGGGATTTGTCGTTGTGTTCGAGCTGCCTGGGCAGGCCTCTGCCAAGTCAGATAGCAAGGGCGATGCCAAAACGCCCACGAAGGGTGCAAAGGCCGTATTTGCTCGTGGGAAATGCCCAACGACAGGGCGAATTGCCTGAGGAGAGATGGCGGATTTCCGCCCGATGGCGGGATTTGTACAGGGGCCTTGGCGGGAATCCGCCCGCAGGTGATGGGGCACCCTGCGCCTGAACGTCAATCCAGGTAAAAGGTGACCCGCAATGCCGCTCCGCCCAGCGGCGAGTCGTCCAGGCTCAATTCAGCGTCGTAGCTGTCGACGATATCTTTGACCACTGCAAGGCCGATTCCCTGCCCCGGATGCTGCCGGTCCAGCCGCTCGCCCCGTTCGAGAATCCGCTCACGCTGATCGGCCGGTACACCCGGCCCGTCATCGTCGATGCTCAAGGTCAGCCGCCCAGGCGCCTCCTGCAGGCTCACCCGCACCTGCCCCAGGCACAGGCGGAAGGCGTTTTCCAAGAGGTTGCCCAACAGCTCCAGCAGCGCGCCCTGCTCCATCGGCACCTGTGCCTGCGCCGGCACTTCGAGCAGCACTTCGACGCGCTTGTCGCGGTACACCTTGGCCAGGGTGCTGCACAGGCTGTCCAGCACCGGAAGCAACTGCACGCTGTGGCGCACCAGGCCACTCTTGCGCAGGCTGGCGCGCTGCAACTGGTAGTCGATCTGCTGGCTCATGCGTTCGATCTGGCTCTGCAGCACCCGCGCCTGCTCACGCTCACCCGCGCGCTGCTGCATGCTCTCGCCCACGCCCTGCAGCACCGCCAGCGGCGTCTTGAGGCTGTGCGCCAGGTCCCCCAGCGAGTCGCGATAACGCTGGCGCTGTTCCCGCTCACTGCGCAGCAGACGGTTGAGCGAGCCGGTCAGGCGCAGCAGCTCACGGGGGTGCTCGGCACTTAGCCCGTCGCGGGCACCGGCCTCCACCTCATCCAGCTCGCGGCTCAGCCGCCTCAGGGAACGCAGGCCCCAGGTCAGGCCGGCCCAAAGCAATACCAGCAACGCCAGCGAGGCCGCACCAAAGCCCAGGTAGAGCTTTTCACGCAGGCCATCGAGGGTTCGCTGGTACTCACGCACCGGCTGCAGGGCAACGATGCTATAGGCGGCGCTCTGGCCACCCAGCAGCTTTATTTCGACGTCGTAGACAAAGAATTCCTCACCGTCATCCTGGTGCATACGGGCGAACTCATTACCGCGTCCATCGTAGCGCGGCTGGTAGTTGATGTGCTGGTCGGCCGTGGCCCGGGAGCGCCAGACCAGCTTGCCTTCGCGGTCGAAGATGTAACCGAGCAAACCGGTATACGGCAGGTTGTAACGCTCGTCCGGCAGCAGTGCGGGCATCTGCAACTGGCCATGCTCGATGCGCGCCGAAGAAATCAGCGTGGTCACATCCGACGCCAGGCGCTGCTCGATCGATTCCTGCAAGGCCAGGCTGAAGGCCTTCTGCAGCGCGGGTAGCAGCGCCAGCATGAACAGCACCGCGAGAACCGCTGCCGCGAGCATCAAGCGCACCCGCAGCGAACGAATCATCGGCAGCGCTCGGTGAACAGGTAGCCCAGGCCACGCACCGTGTCGATCGGTTTGAACCCGCGCTCACCTTCGAGCTTGCGACGCAAACGGCCGACCAGCACTTCGATGACGTTGGGGTCACGCTCCTCGTCGCCTGGATACAGCTGTTCCATCAGGCGCTCCTTGGCCACCACCTGCTGGTGATGACGCATCAGATATTCAAGGATGCGGTACTCGTAGGCGGTCAGCGCCAGCGGCTGCTCGTCAAGGGTCGCCTGCTTGCGGTTGAGGTCCAGCAGCAAGGGCCCTGCGGCGATGGTCGACTGGGTGAAGCCGCTGGAGCGGCGCAGCAGGGCATTGAGGCGTGCTTCAAGCTCTTCGAACTGGAAGGGCTTGACCAGGTAATCATCGGCACCGGCGGCCAGGCCTTCGACCTTGTCCTGCCAGTTGCCCCGGGCGGTGAGAATCAGAATGGGAAAGGTCTTGGCCTGGGCGCGCAGGCGGCCGATCAGTTCCAGGCCGCTGATGCCGGGCAGGCCGAGGTCGATCACGGCCAGGTCGAAGTGAAATTGCTCGGCCTGGTACAGCGCTTCTTCGGCGTCAGCCACGGCCTGGACCACATGGCCGCTTTCGCTCAGGCGGGTATGGAGGTGGTGCCTTAGCAGGGCTTCGTCCTCGACCACCAGCAGTTTCATGTGACGCTCCTTCCTATGTTGGCTGTACCGGCCTGAGCGCCGGCAGGCCGGCTCCCGCACTCAATAGCAGTGGGGAACCCGGCTTGCAGACGATGAGGCCCGTAGAGGATAACTCGACTCGGGCATCAGAACGTGTAGTTCGCCGACAGGTAGGTCTGAGCACTGCTGGTCAGGCGCAAGGTCCCCTCTTTCGGCCCGCCGCTCGCTCCCACCTCGGTCGCCGCATTGGTACGCAGATAGCGGTAGCCCAGCTCAACCGAAGCCCGGTCGGTGATTTCCTGGATTACGCCGGCCTGCAGGCCCACTGCATAGCCATAGTCGGTATCACGGCTGGCCCCTGGCGAGTCCTGGGTCAGCTTGGTCATGCCCAGGCTGCCGCCACCGAACAGTTTGGTGGTGTCGCCTACCGGCAGGAACAGATCATAGCTGCCCAGCAGGTTCTCCTGGCGCAGCTTCAGGCCGCTGTGGTCGCCCGAGACGTTGTCGTAGGTCATGTAGTAGCGACCCTGGTCGTTGATCTTGCCCAGGCGCACGCCCCAGGTGTCATCCTTGCCGATGATGCCGTCGGCGTTCAGGTGGTCGGTGTTGCGTTGCAGCAGCCCAGACTTGCGGACCTTGTCGCTGGTCTGGCCGTAGGTCAGGCTGGCGAAGTTGTCGTCGGCGGCCTGGGCGGTGGTCATGCCCGCTGCACAGACAGCCATGGCGGCAAGCAGGGTATTGAAGGTTTTCATGACGTTGTACTCCAGTTGAATGCGCTGTTTCGGTCTGGAAGCTAGAGTAAGCAGAACGCCCTGAACCGCGGCTGAACCCTGGCTGAACCGGGGCTGAACGATACGTTTGCAAAACAAGGAGTAGTGAACATGCGTGCCCTGCTGGCTTTGACCCTGATGTGCAGCGCCGCTCTTGCCCAGGCGGCAGTAGTGACCCGAGAGATCCCCTACCAGGACGACGATGGCAACCGCCTGGTCGGCTACTACGCCTATGACGATGCACTGGAGGGCAAACGCCCGGGCATCGTCGTAGTGCATGAATGGTGGGGGCTCAACGATTACGCCAAGCGTCGTGCCCGTGACCTCGCGGCACTGGGCTACAAAGCGCTGGCCATCGACATGTACGGTGACGGCAAGCACACCGAGCACCCGCAGGATGCCCAGGCATTCATGGCCCAAGCGCTGAAGGACCCGGCCGCGGCGGCCGCGCGCTTCGACGCGGGCCTTGAACTGCTGAAAAAGCAGCCGAACGTCAACAAGCATCAACTGGGCGCCGTAGGTTACTGCTTCGGCGGCAAGGTGGTGCTGGATGCGGCCCGGCGCGGCGAGAAACTGGACGGCGTGGTGAGCTTCCATGGTGCACTGGCTACCCAGACGCCGGCCAAGCCTGGTGTGGTCAGGGCCGACATCCTGGTGGAACACGGCGCGGCGGACAGCATGGTCACTGATGAACAAGTCGCCGCGTTCAAGGCCGAAATGGACGCGGCCAAAGCCAACTATCAATTCGTCAGCATCCCCGGCGCCAAGCATGGCTTCACCAACCCGGATGCCGACCGCTTGAGCCACGGCGCCCATGGCGGGCCGGACATCGGTTACAACAAGGCTGCGGACGAGCGTTCATGGGCGGACATGCAGGCGTTCTTCAAGAAAGCGTTCGACTGAAGATTGCCGGGCCGCTTCGCGGCCCATCTCCCACACAGCCACAGCGGCTGGCACAATACCGCCATGAACAGATTGCCTTCCTGCTGTGACCCGCTGCAGCACCACTGGCCCCTGCCCCGCCCGTTGCCCGGCGCGGTGCTGGTCAGCTGTGCCTTCGACCCCAACCGCCTGGCCGCCGACGACTTCCAGCGTGCCGGTATCGAACCCAGCCTCAGCCTGCAACGCTCGGTGGCCAAGCGTCAGGCCGAGTACCTGGCCGGCCGGGTGTGCGCGCGCGCCGCGCTGCAACGCCTGGATGGCCGTGACCATGTGCCCGGCACCCACGAAGACCGTTCGCCGATCTGGCCCACGGGCATCCACGGCTCGATCACCCACGGCAAAGGCTGGGCTGCGGCCGTGGTTGCAGCGCACGGCAGTTGCCGTGGCCTGGGGCTGGACCAGGAAGCACTGCTGGACGACGAGCGAGCCGAACGGCTGATGGGCGAAATCCTCACCCCGGCAGAGCTTGAGCGCCTGGACCGCAACCAGGTGGGCCTGGCGGTTACCCTGACCTTTTCACTCAAGGAAAGCCTGTTCAAGACCCTTTACCCACTGACCCGGCAGCGCTTCTACTTCGAGCACGCCGAGATACTGCAGTGGTCACCTGAAGGCCTTGCACGCCTGCGCCTGCTCATCGACCTGTCGCCCGAATGGCGCCATGGCGTCGAGCTGGACGGCCAGTTCTGCGTGCAGGACGGTCACCTGCTCAGCCTGGTCAGCGTTTAAGCCTTACAGCGGCGCCTGCTCGCGTGGCCAGTTGAGGCTGAAGCAGGCACCGCCCAGCGCTTCACTTCGCCCTACCGTGGCCCGGCCGGCGTGCCAGTAGATGATGCGCCGCACGATCGACAGGCCCAGACCATGCCCTCCCGAAGCCCGGGTACGGCTGTCGTCGAGCCGGGTGAACGGCGTGAAGATGCGGTCCCAGTAACCTTCGGGGATGCCCGGCCCGTCATCTTCGACTTCGATGCGGCAGCGCTGCTGGCCCAACTCATAGCTCAACCGCACCTCTGCCCGGGCATGGCGCAGGGCATTGCTGACCAGGTTCTGCAGCGCCCGATGCAGATAGCGCGGTTCGGCCTCGACCCAGGCCTCTTCGCCACCCTGAAGCTGACAGGCACCGCGCACCAGCCTGACTTCGGTATTGAGCGGGGCCAGTTCGTCGATCACCCGGTCCAGCAAGGCATCCAGGTCGACGCGCTGGAACTTCAGGGCCGGCGCGCCCTGCTCCAGGCGGGCGTAGGTCAGCATCTCGTCGACCAGCTTGTCCAGGTCCTGGATATCGCCGTCCATGCCCGCCAGGTGCTTGGCGCGGGCCTGATCGGTCGGCGCGCTTTCGATCATTTCCAGGCCAAAGCGCAAGCGCGCCACGGGCGTGCGCAACTCATGGGACACCGCCCGCACCAGTTCGCGCTGCATGTTCAGCGAACGCTGCAGGTGTTCGGCCATGCCGTTGAACGCTGCCGCCAGGCGCCCGACCGAATCGGCATCGTCGGCCGGCACGCGGGTTTCCAGGCTGCCCTGGGCGATGCGCGTGGCGGCCATTTCCAGGCCCGAGACCCGCCGCTCCAACTGACGCACCAGCAGATAGACCACCAGGCCAATCAGGCACAGGCCGAGGAATGCGATCAGCACCAGCAATTGCGGCGGATAGGGGTTGAGCTGGTACAGCGGGCCAATTTCCAATACCCAGGGCGAGCCCGGCAAGCCTGCGAACACGCGGATCGAATCGCCATCCTTGCCCAGCGCCATGACCGTGTCGCCCTCCTCTACCCGGCGCCGCTGGTCATCGTCCAGGCCCACGCGCTCCAGGCGCTGCAGGGCAATACCAAAACCGAACCCCTTGCTCTGCTTGATCTGCGCCAGGCGCTGTTGCTGTTCGGTGACGGGGTAGCGCACCAGTTCATCGGCGAGCAAATAGAGCGTGGCCCGCGCCAACTGCTCGCTGACCTGCTTGACCTCGGCCACCAGCAGCAGGTCTTCCTGGCCCACCTTGCGCAGCACCTGCGCGGCGTGCGGGCCGGTCTTGTGCACCACCACCAGGGCGCGATTGAGCCGCGCGCGCTGGCCTCCATCAAGGGTGCGCGCTGACATCGGTTGCAAGTCCAAGGGCACGCCCAACAAGCGCTCCCACATCAACAACGAGCGTTTGCGTTCGGTTTCATTCTGCTGGGCCAGGTTGTCTGCCATCAGGCTGAACGTGCCTTGGGCCAGACGCTCGCGGTGCTGGGCGGCGCGCACCTCGTTGACCAGGTGCAGGCTGAGCACGCCGAGCAGGGCCACCAGCACCAGGACCGCGAGCATGCCGCCATAAATGCGCAGGAAGATCGAGTTGTTCATGGTGCATCGCCGACGAACAGGTAGCCCTTGCTGCGCAGGGTCTTGATAAGACGGGGGTGGACAGGGTCATCACCGATCTTGGGGCGGATCTTGGAGATGCGCACGTCGATGGAGCGGTCCTGGCCGTCGTAACCGACACCGCGCAAGGCGGTAAAGATCTGCTCGCGCGACAGCACCCGCCCGGCGTTGCTGGCCAGCAGCCAGAGCAGATCGAACTCGGCACCGGTCAGTTCGATCAGCTGTTCGCCAAGCCGGGCTTCGCGCAGGCGATTGTCGATGCGCAGGGCGCCAAAGGCCAGTTCTTGGGTTTTGCCTTGTGCCGGCTCGCTGCGCCGCAGCAGGGCCTGGATGCGTGCCAACAGCAGGCGCGGGCGCACTGGCTTGCACACGTAATCATCAGCACCCAGGTCCAGGCCCTGGACCTGGTCGAGTTCATCGCTGCGGGCGGTGAGCATGAGGATGGGGCCTGCGTACTGGCCACGTACCCGGCGACAGATGCTCAGGCCGTCTTCACCGGGCAGCATCAGGTCGAGGATGACCATGTCTGGCTGGCTGTCGACGATGCGCCGGGCGGCGCGCGCGCCATCGCCCTCCACTGCCACCTCGAAACCGTTGGCCTGCAGGTATTCAGCCGTGAGCTCGGCGAGGCGCTGGTCGTCTTCGACGATCAGGATGCGGGGTACGGGTTGGTCCATGGCGTTTGCCTTGATTGTTGTTTTTGCGTTGCCTGTGCCGGCGCTATCGCCGGCATCGCCGCCTTAACCAAAAGGCAACATCCCCTGCCGATACTACGTCCCGCACCCAGCACTGCCAACCTCACCCGAAACACCCCTGGACTGAAGCGTTTTTTGTGCTAGGGTTCGCGCCCTGAAAAATCTGCACTGGGGCAACGAGCTGCAGAAAAAAAAACTGCAAACCACTTGGTACAAGGCCTACAGCGAATACCCACTATTCACTCACAAAGTACGCACAAGTTATCCACAAGCGCTCGCCTTGCAAAGCCCCCGATACCGCATTATCTTGTATCCCCAGCGCAGCGAACCACTAGATGTTGGGTTTCACGTACCAACCCCAAGCACGAGTCAGCAGAGAAACTCAAGCGATTTTTCTGCCTGAACTTATTGTGGTTTCAACAACCAAACCGCTCCAGCGGAGATGGAGAGCAACAGCTTTTGGGCTAGCCCCATAGCCTTTGACTTCGGCCAGGGAGCGGCATGTTCTTTGCCCCTTATTCCTGAGTCTGTCCCGAAGTCGGTACGCCCGAGCGGGCGGATGCGTGCGCATGACGCATCCCCGCCAGGGCCGTCGAACGAGTGGACAGAACGGTGGGCGCCCAAAAGGCGCCTGAACATATAGAAATTGTGGAGACACCCACCCATGCAAACCGACACAACTCGCGAGAACCCGCAGGCTTTGGCGCCGCAGGCTGCCGATTCCAACCAGGATCTGGCCGCGACCGCTCCGGGCCAGCTGCGCGTGATCAAGCGCAACGGCACTGTCGTCCCTTACACCGACGACAAGATCACCGTGGCCATCACCAAAGCGTTCCTCGCAGTTGAAGGCGGCACCGCCGCTGCCTCGTCGCGCATCCACGACACCGTCGCGCGCCTGACCGAACAGGTCACCGCCACGTTCAAGCGTCGCATGCCATCGGGTGGCACCATCCACATCGAAGAAATCCAGGACCAGGTCGAACTGGCGCTGATGCGTGCCGGCGAGCAGAAAGTCGCCCGTGACTACGTGATCTACCGCGACCAGCGTGCCAAAGAGCGCGCCACCCGCGCCAACACCGACGCCGCGATCGAGCCGCACCCAAGCATCCGCATCACGCTGGCCGACGGCAGCCTGGCGCCGCTGGACATGGCGCGCCTGAACACCATCATCAGCGAAGCCTGCGAAGGCCTGGCCGAAGTCGATGGCGACCTGATCCAGCGCGAAACCCTGAAGAACCTGTACGACGGCGTAGCCATCAAAGACGTCAACACCGCCCTGGTGATGACCGCCCGTACCCTGGTAGAGCGCGAGCCGAACTACTCGTTCGTCACTGCCCGCCTGCTGATGGACACCCTGCGTGCCGAAGGCCTGGGCTTCCTGAACGTCGCCGACAGCGCCACCCACCACGAGATGGCCGACCTGTACGCCAAGGCCCTGCCGGCCTACATCGCCAAGGGTGTCGAGTTCGAGCTGCTGAACCCGGCCCTGGCCGACTTCGACCTGGACAAACTGGGCAAGGCGATCAACCACGAGCGCGACCAGCAGTTCACCTACCTGGGCCTGCAGACCCTGTACGACCGCTACTTCATCCACAAGGATGGCGTACGCTTCGAGCTGCCGCAGGTGTTCTTCATGCGTGTGGCCATGGGCCTGGCGCTGGAAGAGAAAGACAAGGAAGCCCGTGCGATCGAGTTCTACAACCTGTTGTCGTCCTTCGACTACATGGCCTCGACCCCGACCCTGTTCAACGCCGGCACCCTGCGCCCGCAGCTGTCGAGCTGCTACCTGACCACCGTGCCGGACGACCTGTCGGGCATCTACCACGCGATCCACGACAACGCCATGCTGTCGAAATTCGCCGGTGGCCTGGGCAACGACTGGACCCCTGTGCGTGCACTGGGCTCCTACATCAAGGGCACCAACGGTAAATCCCAGGGCGTCGTACCCTTCCTCAAAGTGGTCAACGACACCGCCGTGGCCGTGAACCAGGGTGGCAAGCGCAAAGGTGCGGTGTGTGCCTACCTGGAAACCTGGCACCTGGACATCGAAGAATTCATCGAGCTGCGCAAGAACACCGGTGATGACCGTCGTCGTACCCACGACATGAACACCGCCAACTGGATTCCTGACCTGTTCATGAAGCGCGTCTTCGATGACGGCAAGTGGACCCTGTTCTCGCCATCGGAAGTGCCAGACCTGCACGACCTGACCGGCAAGGCCTTCGAAGAGCGCTACGAGTACTACGAAGCCCTGACCGAGTACAACAAGATCAAGGTGTTCAAGACCATCCAGGCCAAAGACCTGTGGCGCAAGATGCTGTCGATGCTGTTCGAGACCGGCCACCCATGGCTGACCTTCAAGGACCCGTGCAACCTGCGCTCGCCGCAGCAGCACGTGGGCGTGGTCCACAGCTCGAACCTGTGCACCGAGATCACCCTGAACACCAACAAGGACGAGATCGCGGTCTGCAACCTGGGCTCGATCAACCTGCCGAACCACATTGTCGATGGCAAGCTGGACACCGCCAAGCTGCAACGCACCGTGAACACCGCCGTGCGCATGCTCGACAACGTGATCGACATCAACTACTACTCGGTGCCGCAAGCACGCAACTCGAACTTCAAGCACCGCCCGGTCGGCCTGGGCATCATGGGCTTCCAGGACGCACTGTACCTGCAGCACATCCCTTACGGCTCCGACGCTGCCGTCGAGTTCGCCGACAAGTCGATGGAAGCGGTCAGCTACTTCGCGATCCAGGCGTCCTGCGACCTGGCCGATGAGCGCGGCGCATACGAGACCTTCCAGGGTTCGCTGTGGTCCAAAGGCATCCTGCCGCTGGACTCGCAACAGATCCTGATCGAGGCCCGTGGCCAGAAGTACATCGACGTCAACCTGGAAGAAACCCTGGACTGGGCACCGGTACGTGCCCGCGTACAGAAAGGTATCCGTAACTCGAACATCATGGCCATCGCGCCGACCGCGACCATCGCCAACATCACCGGCGTGTCGCAGTCCATCGAGCCGACCTACCAGAACCTGTACGTGAAATCGAACCTGTCGGGCGAGTTCACGGTGATCAACCCGTACCTGGTCCGCGACCTGAAAGCCCGCGGCCTGTGGGACTCGGTCATGATCAACGACCTGAAGTACTACGACGGTTCGGTGCAGCAGATCGAGCGTATCCCGCAGGAGCTCAAAGACCTGTACGCCACCGCGTTCGAAGTCGAGACCAAGTGGATCGTCGATGCCGCCTCCCGTCGCCAGAAGTGGATCGACCAGGCGCAATCGCTGAACCTGTACATCGCCGGCGCTTCGGGCAAGAAGCTGGACGTGACCTACCGCATGGCCTGGTACCGTGGTCTGAAGACCACCTACTACCTCCGTGCCCTGGCCGCGACCAGCACCGAGAAGTCGACCATCAACACCGGCAAGCTCAACGCCGTTTCCAGCGGTGGCGACAGCGCCCCGGTCCAGGCAGCCGGCCCAGCGCCAGTGCCGAAGGCCTGCGCGATCGACGAGCCTGACTGCGAAGCCTGCCAGTAAGGCCTGACTGCCGCGCGGGGTGCCTAGGGGTGCCACGCGCGGCATTTTTGTATCCGCGCTTCACAGAAACCTTGGCCCTTGCCCGCCGCTCGCGCGGCTCGGTAGAAGTCGCCACCGCAGCTCGTGTTGCCTGACCCGGCCTCATCGCCGGGACGCGCGACACAATTCTCCCTAAACACTATATGGTGTGCCTTAAAATTTAAACTGGCACAAGATATAGGTTGGCGCTACACTCTCCCCCCGTAGAACAACACAGCCATTTCGTGAACGGACGCACGCAAAACCGGTCGAAAAAGTTACCCTCGCCCGCAAGACATGCGCCCCGATCGAAGGTGAATTCCGGTATACTTTGCGCCCTCTGAAAAGAGCGCCATTCAGTGTCCTGGCCCCTCCCCGAGGCCTGGCCAGGACAAGCCAGAACACATTCAGATGTAAACGAGAGTCAGCCTCTCGAGCTGTCCATTCGCCGTTACGGCCTTGCGTCAGGCATCACATTCTTAAAATCCAACCGGTTGCCCCATGGCGACCCTCAAGCAGGAGCCAAACCATGCTGAGCTGGGACGAATTCGACAAAGAAGACGGCGAAGTAGCCGCCAAAGGCAACACCCCTGCGCAGGCCACTGCCGCCGCCACCCTCGACAAGCTCGACAGCGCCGGTGGTGCCGCCGCCCTGGAAGCCCGTGCGGCCACCGCTTCTGACTCCGATGCCGTCAAACGTGCCAAGGCTGCCCTCGACGCCCTCGACGTTGCCGAAGGCCTGGCCGAGCTGGAAGGCTCCTCGGCCCGTGTTGCCGTTGACGAAAAGCGCATGATCAACTGCCGCGCCGACCTGAACCAGCTGGTACCGTTCAAGTACGACTGGGCCTGGCAGAAGTACCTCGACGGCTGCGCCAACCACTGGATGCCGCAAGAGGTCAACATGACCGCCGACATCGCCCTGTGGAAGAGCCAGGACGGGCTGACCGAAGACGAGCGCCGCATCGTGATGCGCAACCTCGGCTTCTTCTCCACCGCCGACTCGCTGGTTGCCAACAACCTGGCCCTGGCCGTGTACCGCCTGATCACCAACCCGGAGTGCCGCCAGTACATCCTGCGCCAGGCCTTGGAAGAGGCGATCCACACCCACGCCTACCAGTACTGCATCGAGTCGCTGGGCATGGATGAAGGCGAGATCTTCAACATGTACCACGAGATCCCGTCGGTCGCGAAGAAAGCCGCCTGGGGCCTGAAGTACACCCGTGCCATCTCCGACCCAGAGTTCAACACCGGCACCGTCGAAACCGACAAAGAGCTGCTGCGCAACCTGATCGCCTACTACTGCGTGCTGGAAGGCATCTTCTTCTATTGCGGCTTCACCCAGATCCTGTCCATGGGCCGCCGCAACAAGATGACCGGCGTTGCCGAGCAGTTCCAGTACATCCTGCGCGACGAGTCGATGCACCTGAACTTCGGTATCGACGTGATCAACCAGATCAAGATCGAGAACCCACACCTGTGGGACGCGGCGATGAAGGAAGAAGCGACCCAGATGATCCTGCAAGGGACCCAGCTGGAGATCGAATACGCCCGTGACACCATGCCACGCGGTGTATTGGGCATGAACGCTGCGATGATGGAGGACTACCTCAAGTTCATCGCCAACCGTCGTTTGACCCAGATTGGCTTGAAGGAAGAGTACCCAGGGACTACCAACCCGTTCCCATGGATGAGCGAGATCATGGACTTGAAGAAAGAGAAGAACTTCTTTGAGACGCGCGTGATCGAGTATCAGACGGGTGGGGCGTTGAGCTGGGATTGATATCCAAAGGGCTGCCAAGAGGCAGCCCTTTTTTATTGAGGCAATACAGGCTACCTGAGCTCTTTTCGGAAACTGAGTTTGTTACCTATGGCAGATCAGGAGCTTTGATTAAGCACTTCGCAAGCTCAAGCTTGGAAACTTAATCTTAGACCTACCCTCATATATCCCGGCAACTACAGCCAAAGCAAAAAAGCCTAACAAAGAAATTCAGAAAAGGACTACAGCTTTTGAGTTTGACGGGCTCGTCTGATCGATTTACCTTTCTCCGCGGCGCCTAAGAAACGCCTCACGTAGCGGTCAATCCGCCCCGACAGATGCGGCATTTTTTTGCCTGTGGTTTAATCCTGCGCGCAGAAAACGTGTTATGTCGGGAGCGGACTAATACAAGACCCGCAAGGGGAATACGTCCGGTCCGCTACGTGGGATTTCTTAGCTCCCGACACCCAGCCCTAAGAAAGCTGAAATCACGTAGAGGTAAAGGAAATGCCTATCAAGCCTAGCAATACCGTACCTTCCCCACATGCACCACACCTGCTCGAGTCTTTAAAGATTGCGGAGGCCGGCCATGACTGACCTTCACACCCCTATCCTCTTCACCCGCCACAACCGCCCCCTCCACTCGCTCTGGCTCGAATCCCAAGCCTGGTTCTGCGCTCACGAACTAGGCCGGCTGAGCGCTCACTTCTTCGATGAACACTGCATTCGCAAACTCGACCCGGACCAGTACCGCAACGTGCAGCTGCTGCGCTATGGGCAGTGTCAAGAGACCATGATGGTCAGCGAATCCGGGGCCTACACCTTATTGGCGCATCATCACATTCCGGAGAACCGCCATCTGCGCTGGTGGCTGACGCATGAGGTGGTGGCGGTTCTGCGCGATGGGCAGGCGGCAGCATTCGAGGATGTGCCGCGACTTGGACAGATGTGTTGGCCAGGCGGGCGTACGGCGACGCTGTTGTATTGGCAAAGTGAGCCCTGGGTTCGGATGCGGGATATGCCGGTAATGATGGCGGGGGAAGCGGCCGGACACTCGCCGATGGCGAAGCGCAAAATGAGCTGGCGCGAGTGCGCTCAGCGGGCATTGCGCATGCATGGCGTCTAAAGAGCTGCTGTGAGCACCACGTAGCGAATGCCGATCAACTCTCTTCATAAAAGCCTCTATAAGCATGCTTAAGCCACTTAAGCATGCTTATAGAGACGTTAAATGCTGAAGTCCTACGGGCTCGCCGCCTACCTCGAATGCTCTGCAGAATCCAGTGGAAGACGTATCCTCCATGATTCGCCTGCCCATACACTCGGGTCGGCACTCGGGTTTTCAGTACATATAAGCAGTGCTATAGTCATGCTTACCTTCGATAAAAACGCTTATAGAACATCTTAAAATGCTCGCCTTCCCCTTGATGTGTGCAGACCGGCTAACGAAAATCGGGCTTCTGGTCAAAACCAGACGGCTAGAACGTCGAATGCGTCAGAAAGATCTTGCAGCTCAATCCGGCCTGTCTACCACCACGCTGAGCAAAATCGAAGCAGGTACGCCGACTGTGGAAATGCGCAGCTATATGACCGCACTGTGGCATCTCGGCCTGCTTGACGATGTCTTCAAGGAAATCCCTGAGGCCTCCCCCGCGCCCTACACCACCGAGCATCGCGTGCGTCTCAAGCGTATCTCCGAGGATGATTTCTAATGCCTTCACTGTACATTTACATCCAGCAACCTGCATCGCTTGAGGTCACCACGCTCGGGCGCCTTACCGTGGAAAAGGGTGTAGGTGAGTTCGTCTACAGCCCTGACTATTACAAGGCAGGGGGCTGGGTGCCTGATCCACTGCACTACCCTCTGCGCGTGGAGCCCTATACCAACATTACCAAGAACGGCGGCCTTCCTGGCTTCATCAGGGATGCCGCGCCGGATGGCTGGGGCGAGCGGCTGGTCATCCGCGAGCATGGCGGCGAGATGGACGCTATCAGTTACCTGCAGAAGTCGCCCAACCATGATCGCGCCGGCAGCCTGATGGTGGGCAGCAGCAAAGTGCCACCTGAAGGCATCGGCCAGGCAGGTCTGGGCACACTCACTCAACTGGATGCGTTTATCCAGTTTGCAGACGGAGTCCAGGGCGGCTTCCCACCTGGCACGGATAGAGCGACCAAGGCTACGTTGCAGCAACGCTCCTCGCTCGGTGGTGCGCGCCCCAAATGTACCTTGGTCGAGGCAGGCAGATTCATCCTGGCCAAACCTCGGGATCGCCACGACAACTACGACATCCCTTCGCTTGAATATGCGTGCATGGTATTCGCCGCCAGCAAAGGCTTGAATGTTGCCAACGTTCGCTTGCACAAAGGGCGGGTCAACACATTGCTGGTCGACCGGTTTGACAGAGCGCCGGCAGCTAACGGCCAATACGTACGCGTTCCGATGCTAAGCGGCTTGACCTTGCTCGACAGCAACTGGCTCGGGCAGGGGGATTGGAAGAAATGGCATTACGGGGTGCTGGTAGACGAAATGAACCGCCGTGGCGTGCCGGAAGCGGACCGCCAGGAGCTGTTCAAGCGGATCTGTTTCAACATTCTTGTCGGTAACGATGATGACCATCCTAAGAATGTGGCAGTGGTGTTTACGAACGACTGCTGGCGATTGTCGCCGATGTATGACGTAGTGCCGACTACCGATGGGGCCCCGCCTTCACGCCTGGCAATGGCTATCGGGAGTTATGGGCATGAAATTTCACGACGAAACCTGTTGAGCCAAGTTGAACACTATGGGCTCTCCCAGGCGCAGGCCATCGAGATAATTGATGAAGTGGTGAGCTGGGCACCGGATCTCGAGGAGCATTATCGTCGCAGCCTCGAAGCGCCGGAGCGGGACCTTGCCATAATGGCCATGGGTGCAAGCAAACTGCTTGAATGACCTGCAAGCACAGCATTCGAGCGTGGACCGGGGGGGGACAACTGGATAAGGGAGAGGCCTCGCCCACGCCGACAAGGGGCAGAAGTGTGCCCGACATGGAACAAGCCAGTCACGTGGTCGAGGGCGAGGCCGTGGAGGAGTATAAGGCAGGTTGGCGGAGACACCAACCCCCTCGAAGCGCTTCAATTCAGGTTTGACTCAATCAGGAGCCGCCAAGCGGCTCCGCTGCCTGTCGTCAGGCAGTGACGGCGTTGTCCGCCTGCGCTTGCGGTGCGTCTAGCAGGTTGTGCAGGGTATTGAGGAACAGATCGAAGCTCATGATCCCGTTACCGACGGTCGACAACAGTGTTTGACCGCTCTCGTCCTTGATAACAACCAACTCTGTCCACTGATTGAGGTCGACATTGGCCAGGCTGCTCAACGCGACCTTACGGCCATCGATGTCGAGCGCGTCGCGGGTGACGGTCAGGGGCTTGGTGGTGACGTTAAAGAAGTCGCCACTGATCCGCTTGCCCCATACCTGTTTGGTGTCGAGATAGTTGAACTGCACCCCGCCACCGTTTTGAAGCGTGGCGTATACCGCTGGCAGCCGTTCGTTCAGATGCTGGTCGCGCACCTGTTCGATAAAGGCGAACAGGCCCTTGAGGTGCGGATTGACCCGGCGGAAAGGCTCGCTTGCATTGCGCCGATAAGCCAGGTTGTTGATGAGGCCTGCGAAGGCTGTCTGGCCAGAGGCGAACAGGTACACGTCATTCATCTCGCTGAAAGGCACGTAGTCACGTTCGCTGCCGATGATCTGGCAGATGCCTTTTTCGTAGACCTCGTAACGCGCTTTGCGCAGCTTTATCTGCCACAGGGCCAGGGCAAACATGCTCAGCCCGAGCACAGCCAGCAAGGCGACGGTGAAGTAGAAGATGTGCTTGGGTCCGTTGAATTGCAGGTCGCTGGCGATACTCTGGTAGCCGACGAAAACGGCCAAGCCGAAGAATATGCTGCCCAGGATGAGCATGCTGATGATCAGCGCCTTGCCGTAGCCATAGGTGCCCAGCAGCTTACCGGTGGATGTAGGTGGGGTGTATTGCATGATGGAGCCTCCTTGCGTGTGAAAATGACATCATGTCGATGGTGGCAGTAAGACATGTCCTGTTAGCAATGGTTCATGGGGAAGGGTCCGCTCGGTACGCACGCTTGCATAGGCGCTCAACGATCTCACCGGGTTTTAAATCCAACATAACGCGTCTTAACCCCCCTGATCCGGTCCTGATACACAAAGTTCCAGGGTTACCGGCCAATCAACGCCCTTCACACCGACTTTAGTCGTAGTATCTCTTTCAAGGCAGGGGGATGCCCGCCCTAGAGCTTCCGTTGATGAAAAATGCCTCTCAAAAAGGTGCTACACGAGGATTTATTCGCCTTGGTAGGCGTTGACATTACCGCCTGCGCTTGCTAAAAAATCGCCATAGTTGTACGACAACACATAACAAAAACAACAATCAGTGGACACTCTCCCCATGTCGACCCCCATCGCGCTACACCCAAGCCTCGCACCGCCCTCCATTGCGTCACGCACGGCCACCTAGTGCCGTAAACCCGGTTCACCCTACCCGGCCTTCACCGGCCCGTACCCACCCGCTCCTGCCGCAGGCCGCTTTCGCGTGCCCGGTGGACGGGTTGCCTCACCCTTTTGTGGAGCACAACAATAATGAAAATCTGCCAAACCCTTCCCCTCGCCCTGCTGGGCGCCGGCATGATCGGGAGCTTGCCGGGCACCAGCGTGGCCGCAGGCTTCATCGAGGATTCCAAAGCCACGCTTGGCCTGCGCAACTTCTACATCAACCGCAACTTCACCAACCCCAGCAACCCGCAGAGCAAAGCCGAGGAGTGGACGCAGAGCTTCATCCTCGATGCACGCTCAGGCTTCACCGAGGGGCCGATCGGTTTCGGTGTGGATGTGCTGGGGATGTGGTCGGTGAAGCTCGATGGCGGTGGCGGCACCTATGGTACCGCCCTGCTGCCACGGCATGACGATGGGCGGCCGGCGGATGACTTCGGGCGCCTGGCGGTGGCGGGCAAGGCGCGGATTTCCAAGACTGAGCTGAAGATCGGCGAGTGGATGCCGGTACTGCCCATCTTGCGTTCCGACGATGGCCGCTCGCTGCCACAGACCTTCCGCGGTGGGCAAATCACGTCCAATGAAATCGCCGGGCTGACGCTGTACGGCGGGCAGTTCCGCGGCAACAGCCCGCGCAACGACGCCAGCATGGACGACATGAGCTACGCCGGCGCCCTGTCGGACCGGTTCAACTTCGTCGGTGGCGAATACAAGTTCAACCAGGACCGCACTCTGGTCGGGCTGTGGAACGCTGTGCTCAAGGACGTCTATGAGCAGCAGTACCTGCAGCTGAGCCACAGCCAGCCGGTGGGCAGCTGGACCTTCGGCGCCAACCTCGGCTACTTCCACGGCGGCGAAGACGGCTCCGAGAAGGCCGGGCAATTGGACAACAAGACGTATTCGGGGATGTTCTCGGCCAAATATGGCGGCAACACGTTCTGGGTGGGCCTGCAGAAAGTCGATGGCGATACCTGGATGCGGGTCAACGGTACCAGCGGCGGGACCTTGGCCAACGACAGCTACAACTCCAGTTTCGACAATGCCAACGAGCGCTCCTGGCAGGTGCGTCATGACTTCAACTTCGTCACCGTTGGCGTGCCGGGGCTGACGCTGATGAACCGCTACATCAGCGGCAAGGACGTGCACACCGCGTCGGTCAGCGACGGCAAGGAGTGGGTGCGGGAAACGGAGCTGGCCTATGTGATCCAGAGCGGGGCGTTCAAGGATCTGAGCGTTAAATGGCGCAACTCCTCGATTCGGCGCGACTACAGCAACAACGAATTCGATGAGAACCGGTTGATCTTCAATTACCCATTGTCGTTGCTGTAAAGGCAGGCACGTGGCGGCCCATCGCGCCGTGGCTCGCGATGGGCCGCAAGGTCACAGAAATAACATTGACAACCCTGGAAGTCACTGCCGATAATCCAGGCAAGTCATACGACAACCTACAACAATTAACAAAAGAGCCGGCCATGACCACTACCCCCCTCAAGCGCCTGCTGCTCACCGGAGCCGCAGGCGGCCTGGGCAAGGTCCTTCGCGAACGCCTGCAAGGCTACGCCGAGGTCCTGCGCCTTTCCGATATCAGCCCGATGGCACCTGCTGCGGGCCCGCATGAAGAGGTCGTGACCTGCGACCTGGCCGACAAGGCCGCCGTCCACGCACTGGTAGAAGGTGTCGACGCCATCCTCCATTTCGGCGGCGTATCCACCGAACACTCCTTCGAAGACATCCTCGGCCCCAACATCTGCGGTGTGTTCCACGTTTACGAGGCGGCGCGCAAGCATGGGGTCAAGCGCATCATCTTCGCCAGCTCCAACCACACCATCGGTTTCTACCGCCAGGACGAACGCATCGACGCCCACGCCCCGCGCCGGCCCGACAGCTACTACGGGTTGTCCAAGTGCTACGGCGAGGATGTGGCCAGCTTCTACTTCGACCGCTATGGCATCGAGACCGTCAGCATCCGCATTGGCTCGTCCTTCCCCCAGCCACAGAACCTGCGGATGTTGTGCACCTGGCTGAGCTACGACGACCTGGTGCAGCTGATCGAACGCGGGCTGCACACCCCCAATGTAGGCCACACCATCGTCTACGGTGCCTCCGACAACCGCACCGTATGGTGGGACAACCGCTATGCCGCACACCTGGGCTACGCGCCGAAAGACACCTCCGAGGTGTTTCGCGACGTGGTAGAGGCCCAGCCGGCCCCTGCCGCCGATGACCCGAGCATGGTCTATCAGGGCGGCGCCTTCGCCGTTGCCGGACCGTTCAACTGATACCCAGTGCTTCAGGAGGCCCGGCCATGAACTGCGAACTGATCGTCGACGCCCGCAACGGCACCGGCGAAAGCCCCGTGTGGCACCCCACCGAACAAGCCCTGTACTGGGTCGACATACCTGCCCGCACGCTGCATCGCTGGCAGCCCGATGGTGCGCACCAGAGCTGGCAAGGCGACGAGATGATCGCCTGCATAGCGCGCACTGAGCAGGGCTGGATCGCCGGCATGGAAAGCGGCATCTTCCAGCTTGAAACCAGGGCCGATGGCAGCCTGGCCAGCCACTTGCTCAGCGCCGTCGACCATGCCCGCAGCGGTATGCGGTTCAACGATGGGCGCTGTGACCGCCAGGGCCGCTTCTGGGCCGGCACCATGCTGATGGACATGCAGCAAGGCGCCACGGTCGGCGCGCTGTACCGGCATGACGGCGAGGGCCGCTTGTACCTGCAGCAGGACGGCATGATCGTGCCCAATGGCCTGGCCTTCAGCCCCGACGGCACGCGCATGTACCTGTCGGACTCGCACCCTGACGTGCAGAAAATCTGGGTGTTCGACTACGACATCGACAGTGGTACACCCCACAACAAGCGGCTGTTCATCGATATGCATGCCTTCCCTGGCCGCCCGGACGGCGCTGCCATCGACCAGGACGGCTGCTACTGGATTTGCGGCAACGATGCCGGTCAGGTCCATCGGTTCACACCGGATGGCCGCCTGGACCGCTCACTCAACGTGCCGGTCAAAAAGCCAGCGATGTGCGCTTTCGGCGGCTCCAACCTGGACACCCTGTTCGTCACCTCGATCCGCCCCACGGGCATCGACCTCGGCGACCAGCCGCTGGCCGGGGGCGTTTTTGCTTTCGAACTCGGCGTCAAAGGCCTGGAGGAACCTGCCTGCCGGGGCTGAACACCCGTACTGCCAACCACACTCGCACGCCCGAAACCAGATAATAAAAACCACGGAGTTTCATCATGACGTTCAAACGCAAGCTGCTTCTTGCTGCACTCCCGTTCGCTTTCAGCCTCTCCCTGCCAGCCCACGCGCTGGACATCAAGTTCGCCGAGATCCACCCGGCCGGTTACCCGACCGTGGTCGCCGAGCAGAACATGGGCAAGAAGATCGAAGCGGCCAGCAATGGCGAGATCACTTTCAAGATGTTCCCTGGCGGCGTCCTCGGCTCGGAAAAGGAAGTCATCGAGCAGGCGCAGATCGGTGCCGTGCAGATGACCCGCGTCAGCCTGGGGATCGTCGGCCCGGTGGTGCCTGACGTGAATGTGTTCAACATGCCGTTCGTGTTCCGCGACCATGACCACATGCGCAAGATCATCGACGGCGATATCGGCCAGGAGATCCTCGACAAGATCACCAATTCCGAATTCAACCTGGTGGCCCTGGCCTGGATGGACGGCGGCTCGCGCAGCATCTACACCAAGAAGCCGGTGCGCAGCTTGGAAGACCTCAAGGGCATGAAGATCCGCGTGCAGGGCAACCCGCTGTTCATCGACATGATGAACGCCATGGGGGGCAACGGCATCGCCATGGATACCGGCGAGATCTTCAGCGCCCTGCAGACCGGGGTGATCGACGGCGCCGAAAACAACCCGCCAACCCTGCTCGAGCACAACCACTATCAGAGCGCCAAGTACTTCACCCTCACTGGCCATCTGATCCTGCCAGAGCCGGTGGTGATGTCCAAGACCACCTGGAACAAGCTCACCCCTGAGCAGCAGGCGCTGGTGAAGAAGGTCGCCCGCGAAGCGCAGATGGAAGAGCGTGCGCTGTGGGATGCCAAGACTGCCGCCAGTGAAGAGAAACTCAAGGCTGCAGGCGTGGAGTTCATCACCGTCGACAAGAAACCGTTCTTCGACGCTACCGCTTCGGTACGCGAGAAATACGGTGCACCGTACGCCGACCTGATGAAGCGTATCGACGCCGTACAGTAATACCGGCCCCTTTCCAAGTTTGACCTCGGCAGTGCGACGCCCGTCGCCCTGCCGCTTTGGTGATACCTATGAAATCGCTTTTCCTGAGCGTCAACGACACGCTCTACCGCGGCTGTATCTGGGTCGCGGGCCTGTCGATCCTGGCCATGTCGCTGATCATCCCTTGGGGCATCTTCGCCCGCTATGTGCTGGGTACCGGCTCCAGCTGGCCGGAGCCGGTAGCGATCCTGCTGATGGTGGTGTTCACCTTTGTCGGCGCTGCCGCCAGCTACCGGGCCGGCGCGCACATGGCGGTGGGGATGATCACCGACCGTCTGCCACCCCTGCAGCGCCAGCTGGTTGCACTGCTGGTTCAGGTGCTGATGATCCTGGTATGCGTGTTCATGACCTACTACGGCGTCAAGCTGTGCATCACCACGTGGAACCAGTCGTTGGCCTCGTTGCCTGGGGTGCGGGTGGGCATGACCTACGCGCCGATCCCCGTCGGTGGCCTGCTGACCCTGGTTTTTGTACTGGAAAAACTCCTGCTGGGCGATCAGAGCAACCGCAAGGTGGTTCGTTACGATCTGGCCGAAGAAAACGAAGGAGCTGCGTAAATGGATGCGTTCATTCTGTTGGGCAGCTTCATCGTGCTCATCCTGATCGGTATGCCGGTGGCCTTCGCTCTGGGCCTGTCGGCGCTGATCGGCGCCTGGTGGATCGACATCCCGCTGCAGGCGATGATGATTCAGATCGCCAGTGGGGTTAACAAGTTTTCGCTGCTCGCCATTCCGTTCTTCGTGCTGGCTGGCGCAATCATGGCCGAAGGTGGCATGTCACGGCGTTTGGTGGCCTTCGCCGGCGTGCTGGTGGGCTTCGTACGGGGCGGTTTGTCGCTGGTCAATATCATGGCCTCGACCTTCTTCGGCGCCATTTCCGGCTCGTCGGTGGCTGACACCGCATCGGTAGGCTCGGTACTGATCCCCGAGATGGAGCGCAGGGGCTACCCGCGCGAGTTCTCCACGGCGGTAACCGTCAGCGGCTCGGTGCAGGCATTGCTCACCCCACCCAGCCACAACTCGGTGCTGTACTCGCTGGCGGCGGGCGGCACGGTGTCGATTGGCTCGCTGTTCGTTGCGGGGATCATGCCGGGCTTACTGCTGAGCGCGGTAATGATGGGCCTGTGCCTGATGTTCGCCAAGAAGCGCAACTACCCCAAAGGCGAGGTTATCCCGCTGCGCCAAGCGCTGAAGATCGCCGGCGAAGCACTGTGGGGCCTGATGGCGATGGTGATCATCCTCGGCGGTATTCTCTCGGGGGTGTTCACCGCCACCGAATCAGCGGCCGTGGCAGTGGTCTGGTCGTTCTTCGTGACCATGTTCATCTACCGTGACTACAAATGGCGCGACCTGCCCAAGCTGATGCACCGTACGGTGCGGACCATCTCGATCGTGATGATCCTGATCGGCTTTGCCGCCAGCTTCGGCTACGTGATGACGCTGATGCAGATCCCGTCGAAGATCACCACCTTGTTCCTGACCTTGTCAGACAACCGCTATGTGATCCTGATGTGCATCAACTTCATGCTGTTGCTGCTGGGCACGGTGATGGACATGGCGCCGTTGATTCTGATCCTGACGCCGATCCTGCTGCCGGTCATCACCGGCATAGGTGTGGACCCGGTGCAGTTCGGCATGATCATGCTGGTGAACCTGGGCATCGGCTTGATCACACCACCGGTCGGTGCGGTGCTGTTCGTCGGCTCGGCCATCGGCAAGGTGAGTATCGAATCGACGGTGAAGGCGCTGCTGCCGTTCTACATCGCGCTGTTCCTGGTGCTCATCGCGGTCACCTACATCCCGGCCATCTCGCTGTGGCTGCCGAGCGTCGTGCTGTAACAGACCTCATCCGGGGCCGCTGTGCGGCCCATCGCCGGCATGCCGGCTCCCAGGTACCGCGCCGATCTGATGGATCATGCGAAACCTGTGGGCGCTGGCTTGCCGGCGATGGGCTGCGCAGCAGCCCATGGACACTCCTGCAAATGGACCCTGCACATGGCTGTCGCTGTTTCTACCTCGCTTTTCCCACGCAAGCTGGCGGTCGCGCTACTGGCGCTGCTGGCCTGCTCGTTCGCCGGCAACCACATTGCCGCACGCATCGCCTTCGATGACGACACCGGCGTTCTGCTGGCCATCCTCTGTCGTTCCGGCATCACCTTCCTGGTACTGGCCAGCCTGGTGCTGTGGCAGCGCCAGCCACTGAGCCTGCCGGCTGGCACGCGGCATTGGCAACTGCTGTTGGGCCTGCTGATCGCCACCCAGAGCCTGTGCCTGTACTCGGCCGTGGCGCGCATCCCGGTTGCCTTGGCGCTGCTGGTAGGCAACACCTTCCCGATGCTGCTGGCGCTGCTGACCTGGGCGCTGGGCGGCGCTCGCCCGACCGGGCGCACCGTGCTGTTCATGGGGCTGATCCTGTGTGGCCTGGTGCTGGCGCTGGATGTACCTGGGCGCCTGAGCAATGAGGGTGAGGCCAACCCGCACTGGCTTCTGGGCGTGGGCCTTTCGTTCTGCGCCGCCTGCGTGTTCGCCTGCGCGTTGTGGATCACTGACCACAAACTGGCGGCGGTTCGCGGCCCGGTGCGTAGCTTGCTGACCCTGTTGATCGTGTTCGCCAGCATGCTGGTGGCCGGTGCCAGCGGGGTGATGCCATCCGGGTTGTCGCTGCCGGCCAGCGCCAGCGGCTGGGCAGCGTTGGCCAGCCTGGTGGTGCTGTATGGCGTGGCCTTCACCTTGCTGTTCGTCTGCGTGCCACGGCTGAACATGGCGCAGAACGCGCCGGTGATGAATATCGAGCCCATCGCTACGCTACTGCTGGGTTGGGCTTTGCTGGATCAACGCCTGGGCACCTGGCAATTGATCGGCGCCGCCGTGGTGGTGTGCGGCATCGTGCTGCTGACCTACCGCCGGGCCAACTGACCCGCTTTGTAAAAGGAGCCGCTGATGGCTGTCACCGAACTGCAGCTGCAAGACCGCCTGACCCGCCTGACCCTGGCGCCCGAGCTGGGCGCCAGCTTGGTCAACTGGGAAGTGAAGGCGACCGGGCAGGCGCTGCTGCGTCATACCGACCCGGCGACGCTGGCCAACGGTACACCGCGGCAGTTGGCGTGCTACCCCTTGGCGCCGTGGTCCAACCGCATTGGCGAAGGTGGTTTTGCAAGACCCGAAGGTTGGCTGGCCCTGGCGCCCAACACCCCACACGATCCGTATCCGATTCATGGCACTGCCTGGCAGCAGGCCTGGCAGGTGGCTCACCACACTGAGCGAAGTGCAAGGTTGACCCTTCAGAGCAGCGTGCCGTTCGCCTACCGGGCGGTACTGGATGTGCATGTGCATGAAGGTTGCCTGAGGCTTGACCTGCATGTGACGCATCTGGATGAGCCCGCTACCTGGTACGGGCTGGGCTTGCATCCTTACTTCCCGCGCTACCCAGACACCCGGCTGCGGGCAGCGGCGCAGCATGTGTGGCTGGCCGAAGAGGGTCGGTTGCCGTCGTACAAGGCAGCGGTGCCTGATGCGTGGCGCTTCGATGCGCCGGCCGGCCTGCCGAGCACCGTGGTCGACCATGCGTTCGGCGGCTGGGCCGGGGACTGCGTGATCGAACAACCCGCAGCCGGTTATCGCCTGGCATGCAGCGCCAACGGCGCCGAGCATTTCTTGCTGTTCTGCCCCCAGGACAAACCGTTCTTCTGCTTTGAGCCGGTCAGCCATCCAGTCAATGCCCACCACCTGCCGGGGCAACCGGGGCTGCGTTTGTTGCAGCAGGGTGAAGAAATGAGCCTGGGCTTCAGCCTGGAGTACCAGGCGATCCAGACGGTTGTCAGCGAGCAAGTGGAGCCGGGTGGCCCGAAGGCAGGATGACGTCAGTCCAGCCCTTGGGCCCGCAGCTCATGCGCCAGCATGTCGACGAACGCGCGCACCTTGGCCGAACCGTGCTTGCTTTCGCGGTGCAGCACATGGATCGGCCATGGGGCTTCTTCATAGTCGGCAAGGATCACCTGTAACTGCCCGCTGGCGATCTCGTCCACCACCTGATACGACAGCAACCGGGCAATCCCCAGCCCACCCACCGCCGCGGCAATCGCACCGTCGTTGCTGGTCACGGTGAGCCTGGGTTGGATGCGCACCAGGGTCGGTTCGTCCGTCACGCCGAAGCGCCAGCCCGCGCGCGGTGACAGGTTGGTGGTGGCGATCACCGCATGCGCCGGCAAGTCCGAAGGGTGCTGCGGCACGCCATGGCGCAGCAGGTATTCAGGCGAGGCGCAGAGCATGCGCCTGACCCTGCCCACGCGCAGGGCCTTGAGGCCGGAGTCGGGCAGCGGACCGATACGCACGGCAACGTCCATGCCCTCCTCGACCATGTTGACGATGCGGTCGAGGAAGTAGGCAGAGACGTTGACCTCGGGGTACTGCTGCAGATAACGCACGATGCTCGGCATGACGAATTTCTTGCCGAAAAGGATGGGCGCAGTGACCGCCAGCTCGCCTTTGGGCGTGGCGTTGATACCGGCGGCGGCCTCGTTGGCCTCAAGGATGCTGGCGAGGATATGGCGGGTGTCCTCCAGATAGCGGCCACCCGCCTGGGTCAGGCGCACGCTGCGCGTGGTGCGTAGCAACAGTTTGACGCCGAGCATGTCCTCGAGCGCACTGACAGCGCGGGTTACGGCAGCGGGCGAGATATCCAGGCGGCGGGCGGCGGCTGCGAAGCTTTCCAGCTCGCCTACCGCAACGAACACCTTCATCAGGTGAATCTGGTCCATGTCAGCTCCTGGGGACGGGTGTCGAGTGATTATCAGCCATCTGCAGGCGGCATCAAATGTCCAGTACCAACGCTTGCCCACCCTCCTGCGTTTTGCCCGGCACCGCGCAACAGATCAGCACTGTCCCCGCGTCCGGCATCTGCGCAGGCGGGTTCGGGTAATGCACCTGGCCGCTCACCACCTTGGTCTTGCAGGTGCCGCACGAACCGCCCCGGCAGCTGAAGTCCGGGGACAACCCTCGGGCCTCGGCAAGTTCCAGCAAGGTACCACCGCCCGGCGCCCAGCGCGCCTCCTTGGCCGAGCTGGCGAAGTACACCGGCACCGGCTCGCTGGCAGCCGGTGGCTGCTGCAATGTCGGCTGGTTGTAGTCGGTATGACGCTTCAGGGTCGACGGGCCGAAGGCTTCCGCATGGATGCGCTTGTCGGGTACATGAATGGCGCGCAGCCCTTCATACAGCTCCTGGGTAAAACTGGCGGGCCCACACAGGTAGAAGTCGTAGTCATCCAGCGCCAGCTTCGCTTTGACCTGCTCGATCGCCAGGCGCCCGGCATGGTCGTAGTCGCGTCCTGGTAGTGCATCGTCCTCGGGCTGGCTAAGGAAACGATGCACACTCAACAGGCCGCCTGCCTGCTCGCCCAACGCCGCCAGTTCCTGCTGAAATGGCAAGTCGGCGAGGCGGCGGGCGCCGTGGAACAGATGGATTCGCCGCGCCTGCTGCCGGGCCAGCTGCTCGCGCAACATGGCGATCAGCGGGGTAATGCCCACGCCTGCCCCGATCAGCACGATGGGCCTTGCGCTGTCGCCATCCAAGGTGAAACTGCCCATGGGCAGCCGCACGTCGAGCAGATCGCCCACGCCGACCTGTTCGTGCAGATACCGCGAAGCCGCCCCCTGGGCCTTCACGCTGATGCGCAGGTAGCCGTCCGATGGCGCGCACGACAGGCTGTAGGTGCGAATCAACGGCGTCTCGCCTCCCAAAGCCAGGCGCACCGGAATGTGCTGCCCTGGGGCGAACGTTACCGGCCTATCTGGGGCGAGGTAGAACGAGCGGATGTCTCGGCTTTCCTGCTCCACCCGCTGCACACGCCAGGCCAGCCATTGGCGCTGCCGTTCGCGCTGCTGCAGGCGCTGCTCGGCCTCGGCCCAGGTGCCGGTCATCAGGCTGGTAGCCGCGTACTCCTGGAAGGCCCAGCGCAATGACACGCCAGCCCGGCGCAGCACGACCTGTTCGACCTGAAGCGTCCATAGCCGCTCGGCGCCTTCGAAGTCTTTGATCAGTGGGCTGTCGAGCACAATAGTGGTGCGGCCAGTCAGTTGCAGGACATCACCGTTGCTGAAATCGACGAACAACAACCCTGACTGCGGATTTTCCAACAGGTTGCCGAGGGTATTGAAGTGCAGGTTGCCGGCGTAGTCGGGGATTGTCAGGCGGTTGCCATCGACCTTGACGAACCCGGCCCGGCCGCCGCGGTGCGAGACGTCCACCGCGCGGTGGCCGTCTGGGTGGTCTATGTAGCTGGCCACGAAAAAGGTGTCGGCCTGCTCGATCATGGTCACCGCATGGGCATCCAGCACGCTTGAATCCAGCCGCCCCTGCGCCGGCTCATCGACACGCGTGTAAGCACGCATCTGGATGTACTGGGGGCAATTGCCGAAAGCATGCTCCACCGCCACCGCCAGCCGCCCATCGTTCCCTTGTTGGACAAGGCCGTTGATGCGATTGCGGCGGCGGCTGTGCAGCTCGATGCCGAGCAGGCCGACAGCACCACCTGGGCCCAGGCCTGGCGCTGCCGGGTCGTCACTGGCGAGCTGGGTGTCGATGAGCAACTGCCGAGGGTCGGGCGAGCTGACGAAGCCTTCGGGGCCTTCAAGCAGCGTCGCCCAGGGTTTACCGTGGGCGTCCACGGCACCTGCAACCAGAAACGGCAATTGCCGGTAGAACTCGCGATGCTGGTCGGGCATGTAGTCACGAATGACCTTCCGCCCGAACACCTCCATACGTTCCGCCACACCGGCCTGTTCCTGCAGCCGTTTCTCGCCAGCGTGCCAAGGGGAAGTACGAGGGTCTGGTAGTGCTTGCATGGCGGCGTTCCTCGGTAGGGTAGCGGCTCAGGCGCTGGCTTGCAGGCCCACGGCGGTACGTGGCATGGCAACGAAGCCGGGCAGCGCTTCGACACGCGCCAGCCAGGCACGCACGTTGGGGTACGGGTCCAGCGAGACATTGCCTTCGGGGGCATGGGCGATGTACGAATAGTTGGCGACGTCGGCGATGGTTGGCTCGCTGCCCACCAGGAACGGCGTCTTGGCCAGCTCGGCATCCATCACCTTGAGCAAGCTGTGGGCACGGCCGATGACTTCGTCGGTGTTGAACGAGGCGCCGAACACCGTGACCAGGCGAGCGGCAGCAGGGCCGAAAGCAACGGGCCCGGCAGCAACCGACAGCCAGCGCTGCACGCGGGCAGCGGCAAGCGGGTCTTGGGGCAGCCACTGGCCACGTTTGTCGTAAGTACCCGCGAGGTAGACGAGGATGGCGTTGGAGTCGGCGATGACAGTACCGTTGTCATCGATCACAGGCACTTGGCCAAACGGGTTGATGGCGAGAAATTCCGGCTGCTTGTGCGCCCCTTTGGCCAGGTCTACGAAGACCAGTTCGGTGGGCAGGTTCAGCAGTGACAGCATCAGCTCGATGCGGTGGGCATGGCCGGACTTGGGGAAGTTGTAGAGTTTGATCATGGTCTGCGCTCCAGGCGTGGCACCGGGGTGGTGCTGCTGGAACACATGCTGCGCTGATTCGGCGGGAAGCAGAATCAGCGCGCAGAGGAGATCATAATTTCGCCGGGCGAAATAATGACCTTGGGCAGATCAATGTCGCTGCTGCTTCTGATACCGATACAAGCCCTTGGCTGCAGCGACCACGTGGGGCACACAAGCCTGAAGCTCATCGAAGCTCATGGTATCAAGCAGTTCGAAGTTATCTTCCAGCCCGTGCAGCGAAATGGCCTTGAGCAGTTGATCCTGCTCTGGCGGAAGCTCGCCCCATTGCGCGACCTGGGTAGCGCGCATGTAGCCAAAGCACCACTCCTCCATGATGATCGCTGGCCCTTCCTCGCCTTCACTTTCTTCGAACACCGGCTCGAAGCCGTCGACATCCTCCGCAAGCTGTTCCGCCACCTGGTGGGCATAGCGCAGCATCAATGCTGTGTAGGCTTCTTCATGGGCTGGCTTCTTGAACTTCGGCACCTTGCCACCGGCGACCGCAGGCAACCACTGCTCGGGGTTGACCCGACCCGGCGAGCTGGCCAGGCCGGTGAAAAAGCCGTTGAGCTCGGCAAGGTTGAGTACCGAATAGTCGTTACCGTAGGTGATCAGCAGGTCTTCAAGGCGGTTGAGCTCTTTTTCGCTGAGGGGAGGAAGCATGGGGGCACATCCTGAAAAGCCAAAGTGTGTGCACCCTATCACAGCAGCGGGGCAAGGGCTGCGGGCAGTTCCCCTAATGGGGTAGCCAGGAGCACAGCGACGACTGTTGCCCCGTGCCGAGTAGCAACCACAACAATATTCGACACTTGCGCGGACACAGCTGCCCGGCCATATGTACGCCCTTGGACTGCAAGTCGATCTCTGCCCCCGCAAAGCCATAGGTCGACCGAGCGGTGGTACCACTTCCGGTGCGGGTAGCGACAATCACTGGCAGATTCGGCGCGAGCTCACCCAGCATATCGGACCAGGCGCTGGAAACGTGCCCAGCACCGAAACCGGCTATGACCAGCCCCTCGAACCCAAAGGCCGCAACAGCCTGCAGCAAGGCGGTATCTGCATCGAGGCAGGCCTCCAGCAGTGCAACCCGATGTTCAACGCGTTCGGGCAGCGGTAGCACGGCGCGCGGGCAAGGCATTTGACGATACACCGCCATGCCTTCTACCAGCTCTCCAATGGCACCACTGCCAGGCGACTCGAACGCCGCCATCGCCAGGCTGGCTGTCTTGCGGACCCTCGTTGAGCAGTGGATCTGATCGTTGATCACCACCAGCGCACCTCGTCCCCTGCTCTCCTGGGCCAGTGCTACCTGCGCCGCCGCCAGCAAATTGGCCGGCCCATCGCTCCCCGGCTGGCTGGCCGAGCGCATTGCACCGGTGAGCACCAGCGGCGCATCGTAAGGCCAGAGCAGGTCGAAGAAGTACGCCGTCTCCTCCAGCGAGTCGGTTCCCTGAGTCAGTATCACTGCCTGTGAGCCAGCTTCGATTTCAGCACGGGCCCAGGCCAGCACCTCAAGAAGCATCACGAAACTCAGGGAGGCGCTAGGGACCAGACACAGCGTGGCAATTTCAAGCTGCGCCAGCTCGCGTAATTGGGGTAGCAAGGCCAACTGCTTCTCACAATCGAGACTCGGCGTCACTCCCCGTCCAGGAGCATCGGCCTGCATGCTGACTGTTCCTCCCAGGCTGGCAATCGACAAGCGAGGCAAATGTTCAACTTCCGTCATATGCCAACTCCCGTAACAAGACCGACCAGCGGCACGATAGCGACTGTACTGATGGCCATGGACAGAACATTGCCGATGTAGCCATGCATATAGCTCGGTAATCGCTGGCTGATGGCCACAGCCAACGGCGGTGCGATCAGTGCACCCGACACTGCACTGAGCATGACCACCTGCCAGCTACCGCCATGGGTCAGTATCGCGGCAGGAACGATGGACACGATGGGGATATAAGTGGGATACCAGCCACGTGCTTGCCATTGACGCCGCCAGATCACAACACCAATCAGCGAAGACAACCCCTGCCCGGCCAACAGTTGAACAACCAGTTGCGAGCCATAGGCGGGGGCGGCGGGCGCTAGCATGTAGGCGGCCAGCACCCCCAGCAAGAGCCCCAGACTGGCCAGTTCATTTCCGAAGAATGGGCCTTCGCTGAAATCGGCCAGCACGCGCCGGAGTGACCAGAGCACTCCATAGTCCGGATTTGGCGCAACGGCCGGCAACGTCGCGGGCCTGCGGCCGCCCTTGACCAACGATGGAAAACGCCTGCACAGCATGAAAGCCATCACGCTTGCTACAGCCATCCCGCTGACAGTGCCGATCACGGGAGGTAACTGCAGGGGGTAGCAGAGGTAATTGACCAGCAACAGGCTGGCTGGTGCTACCAGCAGTGCACCCAGGACCGCACCAGTGACCGTTACCTGCCAGCCGCCACCAAACAGCAGCACCATGGCAGCCGGCAGCGAGACGAAGGCGACGAATGTGGGTTGCCAGGCGCCACTGGCCAGGGTCCAGCCCCACATGGCATGACTGAGCAGCAGCCCTAGCAGCGAGCTGGTGACAACCCAGGGCCACAAACCGCTGCCATAACAGACGGCGAAGCCCTGGCACCGGTAGCCTCGGATATAGGCCCAATGCGCCAGGCAAGCGCCGAGCAGCAAGCCGAGAGCGGGTAGTTCATGCTTGTAGAAAGTGACTTCGCTGATGTCTGCGACTATCCAGCGCAGGCGGCTTAGTGGCTGATCAAGGGTCGCAGTCCACTGTGCATAATCGGGCCATTGACCCACTACCACACTGGCAGTCAGCAATGCTGTCAGGCCGGCAAGCATCAACGCAGGAATCAATTGCTGGGAAAAAATGAACTTAACCTTCATTACCATCTCCTCAGCGTGGCATGGGTGCATGCATGCGGTAGCCGAGCGTGGCGTCGTAAAGATCTGTCCGCCGGTCTCGTGGCAAATCGTTGAGGCTGTTCCAGATTGGCGCCGAACGGGCCGCGCTGAGATCGACATCGGCATAAAGGATGGTTTCGTGATCTGCACTGGCCATTTCGCCGATAGGCCACCCATTGGTCCCAGCGATCAGCGAACAGCCCAGAAAACGGCCTCCCCGCTCGCTACCGATTCGATTGGCGGCGGCGATATAAACATTGTTGACGTGTGCTGCGGTCATGGTGAGGTACGAAGCCATGCAACGGCCGGCAACATCGAACAGCGGTGGTGGCGTCCATACCCAGTTGTTCAGGCTGCAGAGGATGTCGGCGCCTTGGGCCGCCATCAAGCGGGGGACCTCGGGAAACCAGATATCCCAACAGATCAACAAACCTATACGCCCGATGGGCGTTTCGAAAACAGGGAAACCCAAGTCGCCGGGGGTGAACCACAGCTTTTCCTGATTCCACAGGTGAGCCTTGCGGTAATGCCCAAGCATCCCTCCTGGCCCGAACAGTACTGCACTGTCATAGAGTTTCAGACCATCGCGTTCCGCGAAGCCTGCGGCCAGATAAACCTGTTGCTCCTGAGCAAAATCCGCCCACGCCTGGAGGCTGGGCCCGTCCTGTAGCGTCTGGGCATGAGCATAGGCTTCGGCACGCGACTGAAAGGTATAACCGGTGTCTGCCAGTTCAGGCAGCACAATCAGGCCGGCGCCTTCACGGGCCGCTTGACGGGCCAGTGCCAACCCGCGTTTCAGGTTGGCATTGCGATTTTCTAGGCCGACCTGGGGGTCGAACTGAATGACGGCAACTTTAACCGGGCTTATCGGGAGGCATTGTTCGGACATGGCGGCTTCCTTTTATGGTTGTTGTGGAAGAACGCCAGTAAAGCGGGGCCAGGCTGGGGAGCGACAGTCAGCCCGCTCCCACAGACCTGTAGGAAAAGTGAAGAGTTTTGGTAGGAAACGCCCTATTCGAAGACCTTCAAACGCTTTGTTTACCGAATTTGATAATGCGGATAGTGATCAAGGGTGAAGCCACCATGGAACTTGGCTGATGTGCGATCACAGATGTTTATGACCGTGTCGACTGCCGTACGCAGACATGGCTCCGTCCAACCCGCATCAACAGAGAAGCACTCCCCAGCCAGATAAAGTCCCGAGGATGCACTCAATTCACGGTTGTATTTCATCAAGCCAACAGCGTCGTAATAGGTGCCTGCTCGATAAAGTTTTGCGCAGCCGAGGGCGTTTCTATCAGTCATCCATCGCTGTATACGAATGTTTCGAGTATCGATGTAAGGCGATATGGCTTCACCGATATTGCTACAGCGCAACAGGATCCGATCAAGCTCATTGATGCACTTCTGTGCGAGCTCCTCATCAGAAAACGCCCCCAGTTTGGTGGCGTCGTCTTCCCAGGTGTAACTGAGGAGGATGCAATCATCGGTGTAGCTGTCGTTGTAGCGGTAGGCATACACGTCGTGGACAAAGCTGTCAGTGATCAGGATTTGTGGCAAAGGAAGTTGGCGATCGAGGAAGGATTTCTGGAGCGGCGCATAGACTTTGCAGCTGGTTTCCCAATGGGCATGCTTCCAGGCATCCATGATCGGTTGCGGCAAAGACTCCCGGCTGAAATCACTAAGCCGGATCTGAGTTTCAATCAACCAGGATGGCGTGGTCAGAACAACGCTGTCGAAATCATCGTGCAGCAACTGCTCTCGCTCTGAATTGCTCCACTGCCAACGGTATTGAACTCGAATACGACCATTCGGCAGTTTCTGCAGACCGCACACCGAACTGTCAGTCAGCAGTCCATCATCACGTTGAGCAAGATGGCTATACAGTGACGTGCCCTGAGTATCAATATCCATGAACAGCAGGCAGTCATCCATCGCTGCCAGGCCAAGATAGGCAGGTGCCTGGAACATTACCCCCTTGCTGTCAGGCACCGTCTCGACTTCCAGATACGGTGCGGCGAAAGGTATGCCCTCCTCATCCACACGCCCGTGAACCAATTGCAAGTGGCTGCTGAAGCCGAAGATCGCAGTGCGCAGAGGGTACAGGCAGCAGACATCATAGAATGCACCCCAGCTGCCATCACCGATACCTATCGCATAGAAGATTGCCGACTCATCTCTATCCATGCCTAACCCGCCAAAGTCACCGGGGTTTGCTGGATCCCAGCGGTCAAGAACAGGTTGGTGAACCAACTCCCGGAACGATAGCCGGTGATACCTTTCTACAATGGCAGACCACATCGATTCCCAGCTTTGCGTGCCGTAAACAGTGGCAACCTTTTCGGCGAACAGCTCTGCAAAGCGTGTCCATTTCCCGTGAATGCGCTGCAGGGTGTCCGTAGGAGGAGGAGTGTCTCCTTCTGGATTGCGCCAGATCAGAAGGGCCGGATCTTTACTTTCGTCAAGCTGGCCTTCTCGCAGGTAGATCCCTGTGGCATTCACCCAAGGTGTACCAGGGTTGGGAAAGTCGGAGAGGCGCAAGTCGAATAATTTGGCGTAGTAGGCCATCAGCGAACGTCCGTCCTTGGCAGGCTCCCCCGTTCTATTGAAGAAGGGCATGCGCATTGCCCCCATTTCAAAAGGGCTTTTAGGGTGCTTGTAATCGCCAAGGTTGTTCACCACTGTCAGGTGGCGGCCGCCAAGACGCTGGGATTGCTCGATCAAAGTGATTTGTGTGAAGCCACAACGCAGCAGCTCACGGGCAGCGGTCAAACCGGTAACGCCAGCGCCGACGATGCAGATCCGATGCTCCGGTTGAACAGCACGCGCGATACCACCTTCTTGCTCGATCAGCCGGCGATAGTCAAAGCAAAGGTCTGGTGGATTCGGGAAGCGTGCAGCCCAAGGTTGCGTGGGTGAAGGAGGCTCAATGGCCAAGTTGGCGGGGTGATTGTATGACGATCCAATGGTCATGTTCTCGTGTTCTCCATGGGGGCTTGAGAACGTGAGAATGGTGAATCGTAAGACCTGAGCGGTGGTGGATATGTACGCCCATGAATGCAGGCTCTGCCGCGTGACCGCTGGAAAGCCGACACTGTTGTGATGCCTGGGCAGCCTGATCCCCGGTAAACCGTCTCCCCTGGGGGAGGCGGTTCACCAAGGATTGGACTTTAGGACTTACACCGCCAGCGCGCGCTCACGCAGCTCGCTGTTGAGGATGCGGTCGTTCTCGCTGTAATCGACCGGGCAGTCGATCACGTGCACACCCGGGGTCTTGATGCAGTGCTCGAGCAGCGGCAGCAAACCTTCGGCGCTTTCTACGCGATGGCCATTGGCACCGTAGGCTTCGGCGTACTTGACGAAGTCCGGGTTGCCGTAGTCCAGGCCGAAATCGGTGAAGCCCATGTTGGCCTGCTTCCAGCGGATCATGCCGTAGCCGTCATCACGCAGGATCACCACGGTAACGTGCATGCCAAGACGGACTGCGGTTTCCAGCTCTTGGCTGTTCATCATGAAGCCGCCGTCGCCACACACCGAGATCACCGGACGGTCCGGGTACACCAGGTGGGCTGCCATCGCCGACGGCAGGCCAGCACCCATGGTCGCCAGGGCGTTGTCGAGCAGTACGGTGTTGGGCTTGTGAGCCTTGTAGTTACGGGCGAACCAGATTTTGTAGATGCCGTTGTCCAGGGCAACGATGCCTTCGGACGGCAGTACGCGGCGGATATCGGCAACCAGGCGCTGAGGGTAGACCGGGAAGCGGTCATCGTCGGCGCCTTCGGCGATCTGGGCTTCGTTGGCTTCACGAATCGCCATCAGGCGGGTGAAGTCCCAGTGCGAAGTGTCGCCCAGGCCTTCGGCGATCTGCCAGACAGCGTTGGCGATGTCGCCGATCACTTCAACCTGCGGGAAGTACACGGCGTCGACTTCGGCGGAACGGAAGTTGATATGGATGACTTCGGTGCCGCCACGGACCATGAAGAACGGCGGCTTCTCGATCACATCGTGGCCGATGTTGACGATGAGATCGGCCGCTTCGATCGCACGGTGCACGAAATCACCGGACGACAGCGCAGCGTTACCCAGGAAGCGCGGGCTGCGCTCGTCAACCACACCCTTGCCCAGCTGGGTGGTGACGAACGGGATACCGGTCTTGTCGACCAGTTGCTTGAGGACCTTGGCAGTCATCTTGCGGTTGGCGCCGGCACCGATCACCAGGATAGGGCTGCGTGCGGTGCGCAGTTTCTCGATGGCAGCTTCGATAGCCACATGTTCGGCCAGCGGACGGCGGTGCAGGCTGCGCGGGATCGGCATGGCATCGGTCTGCTCGGCGGCGATGTCTTCCGGCAGCTCCAGGTGCACGGCACCCGGTTTTTCTTCTTCGGCCAGGCGGAACGCTTCACGCATGCGCGAAGGGATGTTGTCGGCCGAGGCGAACTGGTGGGTGTACTTGGTGATGGGATCCATCATGCCGCACACATCGATGATCTGGAAGCGGCCCTGCTTGGACTTCTTGATCGGCTTCTGGCCGGTAATCATCATCATCGGCATGCCGCCCAGGTAGGCGTAAGCACTGGCGGTTACCAGGTTGGTAGCGCCGGGGCCCAGGGTCGACAGGCTGACGCCGGTCTTGCCGGTCAGGCGGCCATAGGTGGCTGCCATGAAGCCCGCAGACTGCTCGTGGCGGGTCAGTACCAGCTTGATCTTCGACTTGCGCAGGGATTCCAGCAGGTCGAGGTTTTCCTCACCAGGAATGCCGAACACATACTCGACACCTTCGTTTTCCAGGCATTGCACAACGACATCGGCGGCCTTGGCCATCTTGCTTGTAACCTCAGTTGTATAGGACGGTGAAGGTCCAGAAATGCGCAGCACGGCACGCTGGCATCGCTCTATCCGGGCGCGAGGGTGCCCCGAACCTAAGCCTTGACGCAGCTTGGGCGGGGCAAAGTCACGTAAACGAACAGGATTAATTGTCGCACCCTTCGGCGCGTTTGCGCAGGTGCGAGACGGACAAAACATCTTTGCCTGGAGAAAGGTGTGCGAATATCGGAAAGACAAAACCCCTACCTGCTCGCGCAGATAGGGGTTTTGCGAAATGAATCTTGACGATGACCTACTCTCACATGGGGAAACCCCACACTACCATCGGCGATGCATCGTTTCACTACTGAGTTCGGGATGGGATCAGGTGGTTCCAATGCTCTATGGTCGTCAAGAAATTCTGTAGCCAGAATGTCCAGATGGACAGCCCAGCGAATTCGGATATGTGATGTTTGTGGTTCGTTGCGAACTTTCGGTTCGTATCATCTTCACCACCACAATCTGCAGCAGCAAATTGCTTGGGTGTTATATGGTCAAGCCTCACGGGC
>NZ_JBIVGS010000009.1:0-211477 GCF_044748785.1 Pseudomonas sp. NPDC089743 | reverse complement strand
GCGGCTTGTTGAGGAAGACGAAAAGCACTGGGTCGAACACCGCCACCTTGATATCGAGTTTCGACCAGCGCGGCCAGGCCATCGATGGATTTTCGGAAGTCGACAGGCTTGGGGTAGAGATAGACTTTTCCGACTTTGGCGTCGGGTCGCACCATGGTCGGCGAGCTCCAGATGGAAATCGGGAGCACAGCATCGGCAATCAGCTGAGCGCTTTGAATGTGGGGTTCATGGAGCGCTTACGCTTTGTCGTCGTCCATGGGCATTCTCGCTGTGAGCAAAGCTGTCATTGGCTTACTACTACGACCGTGCGGCTTCGTTCCGGTGCAGGGGGGTTATAGCTCTGTGCAATGATCACGACCCTCGGCGTGGTCTTTGCGTTTGTGGTTCAATCCAGTCGTGGAGCCAGTTGTGCTTTAGGATCGTATCTGGTACATCTAACTAAGAAGGCATATTGCTATCATGGAGAAACAGGGATGAGCGACAAGAATTTTCGCGTAACTTACACTCGTGGCACGAGCTCTTCGGTGGTAACCGCAAGCGTGCGAGCAAGCAGTGCGAGTCAGGCAAAGGAAAAAATCAAGGAACGAGAGCGCGGGCAGGCGAAGATCATCTCTGCTGTAGAGACCTGATACCAAACTCGTGACGTACTTCAAGCTCATCTCATTGCGGTGGGCTTGCTCGGATGAGGAAAGAAAGCATGGACGATGATGTGCAGGAAGAGCGGGTGAAAGACGGGCCCTCCTACAGCGCGACCCTAGATAAGATGATGGGTGACGCGTGGAAAGAGGTGAAGGATGACTTCTCCCATGGTACGGGGATGGACCGGGCTGCATCGACGGCAAAGTTGGTTGGGAAGGGGTCATTCTACATGGGGGTGAAGTTTATCCAGAACCTTCCTGATGCCATCGAGAAAATGAAGGAGAAGCAAGCTAGGAAGGGCTGAGGCCCCTGCGCCAGGCAGAGGCTACATCCATAGCGGGCAAAAACTAGTGACCTTCAACATCGACCGCCAGCCCTAGCTGACCTCGGGGCAGTGAGGCAGGACAGGAATATCTTCGGGCGCTGAACCAGAGGTGGGCCGGTACTTAATGCCTCTGGCTCAGACAGCGGCTGCTTGAAGCCCCAAAAACGAAACATGATGCATCTGATGGGGATTGCTCGTTAGCGTTAACTCAATGGCCTCCTATGATGCTACAAGGCACTGGTTGCCTTGTTAAGCCACAACCCCGGAAGCTGCTTCGCTCGCATCACAGCCGTTGGTGGCCACTGTCCACCACGAGCGGTGGGTATCTTGCGTTCAACTATGCAATCGGCCACCGCCTGTAGGCTAGTGGCAGACCCGGCAGCAGCTGGAGCATGGATTGCGCGCGATGCAGATTGCCTGGGGGCAGGCGGATGCGGTGGCGATGGCGGTTGAGCGGCGGCGCTAGTTATTCAGCGTTCGTACGCCCCATGAAGAAAGCCCCTACATCTATCCACCTTTGTAAAAAATAAGGTCATGCCTGCTGAAATAGGAGAGCAGGCATGGGAATGTGCAAACGGGATTTGACCATCGGTGTGCTGGTAACGGTGCTGTGGGGTTGCAACTACGGTGTGATCGAACTGGGCTTGAGCACGCTCGAACCCTCCGTCATGACACTGCTGCGTTTCACCCTCTGTGCGGTGCCGCTGGTGTTCTTCATCAGGCGGCCGACGGGCGTTTCCATGGCGGTCATGGCGCTCTATGGCGTGCTGTTCGCAGTGGGGATCTGGTGGATGGTCAATTTCGCCATGTACCAGGGGCTTAGCCCCGGCATGGCCTCGGTCTTTCTGCAGTTCAGCGCATTTTTCACCATCCTGCTGAGTGCGGTCTTCCTGCGCGAGCGCATCACTGCCGCACACTTCTGGGGAATGGCGCTCGCGGCCTGTGGCCTGGGCATGATGCTGCTGTCGAGCAGCCAGTCGTCGACGGTGATAGGGCTATTTCTCGTGCTGCTTGCCGCGCTTGCCTGGGCATTTTGCAATCTGCTGATCAAGCTCAAACGCCCTGGTGAGATGACGGCGTTCATCGTCTGGTCGAGCCTGTTCTCGCTGCCTTTCATCCTCGCCTTCATAGTCGTCTCGCAAGGCTGGAAGGCATTCGAAGGCCTTGGTCATGGCCTGGCGTGGGAGGCGCTGTTCTCCGTGCTGTTCCAGAGCCTGATCACCACCATTTTGGGTTATCGGGTCTGGAACAACCTGATGAAAAAGTATCCGGCTACCCAGGTCGCCCCTTTGTCGTTGCTGGTGCCGGTATCAGGGCTGGTCACCTCCTGCATGTTCTTCGGTGAAAGGCTGGGCGCGGGCCAGTGGTTGGCCATCGGCCTGATCTTGACGGGAATGATGGTATTTTTCGCTGGCCACTTGCTTCGGGGTATCGGGCGTCGGGTTGTGGGGCTGCGTTGACGGAGTCTCCCGACGCCGTGGCAGTTATTTACCAGGTTGTTGTGTAGTGACCTCATCAAAAGCCGCCCTGGCACCGTAACGCTGCATGATCCGCGCGATCTCGCCAGACTGTTGCATGCGTACCAAAGCCCTGAGTATTCCCTGCGTCGGTATTGCCGGGTCATTCCTCACCATGCACCCCAGCGCCTGCTCATCTAGCACCGCCAGCACCTGCAGGCGCTGCTCGACCGGCAGCCGCTGGTTGAACCACTGCAAGGACAGCTCATTGCTGACCGCGTGCCGATAACGCCCTATTTGCAGCTTCTGCAGCGCCAACGCCTGGCTTCGGCTGTCCTCGCGGCGCAACTGCCCCTGCTCGAACAAAGGCTCCAGCGTCGTGTAGGTGTACCCCAGTACCGTGCCAATGGCCTGCCGCGGCAGTTGTTCCGGCCGGGTCGGGGCGTTGTCACCTGGCTGCCCGACCAGTACATCGCGCTGATGGAACAACGGTATGCTCCAGACAAAATGCCCTGGCCGGTCATTGAACCACTGCGTGCTCACATAGCAGCGCACGTCGATGTCGCCCTCATCCATCGCCTGCTGCAGGCGCAGGCGGGCCAGTACGTGGTATTCGGGGCGGGCGCCGACTTCGCGAGCGATCCCTTGCATCAGGTCGAACAGCAGCCCTTCGACCGGCTGCTCGCCCTCGACGCGCACCAGTGGCATGCTCCAGCTTTCGGCGACGGAAAAGCGCAGCACCGGTGGATCGGCCAGGCTGCAAGAGGTCCACAGCAACAACAGGGCCAGCAGTCTTCGCAAAGCACATCCTCCATGAACAACGTGCGCCAGTTACTGAGCGTAGACGAACCATGCAGGGTGCAATTTCGGCCCCGCTCCGCTAGCATTAGCGATCTTCCGCTCGATCAGGCTGCGATGGTTTTTCGATGAGTTATCAGGTTCTTGCACGTAAATGGCGTCCGCGCTCGTTCCGCGAAATGGTCGGCCAGGCCCATGTGCTCAAGGCCTTGATCAATGCCTTGGACAACCAGCGCCTGCACCATGCCTACCTGTTCACCGGTACGCGGGGTGTGGGCAAGACCACCATTGCGCGAATCATCGCCAAGTGCCTCAACTGCGAGACCGGCATCACCTCCACGCCCTGTGGCACCTGCTCGGTGTGCCGGGAGATCGATGAAGGCCGTTTCGTCGACCTGATCGAGATCGACGCCGCCAGCCGTACCAAGGTCGAGGACACCCGCGAACTGCTCGACAACGTGCAGTATGCCCCCAGCCGCGGGCGCTTCAAGGTCTACCTGATCGACGAAGTGCACATGCTGTCCACGCACTCGTTCAACGCCTTGCTCAAGACGCTGGAAGAGCCGCCACCCTACGTCAAGTTCATCCTCGCCACCACCGACCCGCAAAAGCTGCCGGCCACCATCCTTTCGCGCTGCTTGCAGTTCTCGCTGAAGAACATGAGCCCGGAGCGGGTGGTCGAACACCTGAGTCATGTGCTGGAGGCCGAGAACGTCCCGTTCGAGCCCGATGCGCTGTGGTTGCTTGGCCGTGCTGCCGATGGTTCGATGCGTGATGCCATGAGCCTCACTGACCAGGCTATCGCGTTCGGCGAGGGTAAGGTGCTGGCCGCCGATGTGCGGGCCATGCTCGGCAGCCTCGATCACGGCCAGGTCTATGGTGTGCTGCAGGCATTGCTGGAAGGGGATGCACGGGCGCTGCTGGAGGCGGTGCGCAACCTCGCCGAGCAGGGGCCGGACTGGAGTGGCGTGCTGGCCGAAATGCTCAATGTGCTGCACCGTGTCGCCATCGCCCAGGCGCTGCCCGAGGCGGTGGACAACGGCCAGGGTGATCGCGAGCGGGTGCTGGCGCTGGCGTCGGCGTTGCCTGCCGAGGATGTGCAGTTCTATTACCAGATGGGCCTGATCGGTCGCCGCGACCTGCCCTTGGCACCCGACCCGCGGGGCGGTTTCGAAATGGTCCTGCTGCGAATGCTGGCGTTCCGCCCGGCCGACAGCGACGATGCGCCGAAACCGGTACTAAAGCCGGTGGGGATCAGCCAGGCCACAGCTGATCCTGCAACCCCGGTGGCAGCGCCTGCGGTGCTTCCCGGCGCGTCTGTCGTTGCCCAAGCCCCCGCTGCAGTGGTGATGGCCCCGCAAGCCGAGCCTGCGGTCGTCGTCGAGGCGCTGTCGGCGGCGCCACCACCCCCTGAGCCGAAGGCTGAGCTGGCAGAGCCCGAGCCCGAGCCGGCACCGGAAGAGGAAGTCATCGACCTGCCCTGGGAGGAGCCTGCTGCACAGCCTGAGCCGCTGGCCGTTGAGCCCACGCCTGCGCCGGCTGCCGCGCCCCGGCCTGCAGTCGCCGAGCCGCAAGCTGCCCAGCCGGCCTATGATGCACCGCCATTCGATCCGTCGGAGTACGCCTCGGTGGGCATGGAGCGTGACGACGAGCCGCCCATGGATGAGGATTATTACGGGGGCGAAAGCGACCCGGTGGGCTTCAGCTATCTGGACGAGCTGGTCGAGCACGTCCAGGAAGACGCCCCCATCGCTGCGCCAGAGCCGTTGCCGGCTGCCAAGCCCGCCACCGGCCTGGCCCTGCAATGGCTGGAATTATTCCCACAGTTGCCTGTGTCCGGTATGACAGGCAACATCGCCGCAAACTGCACGCTGATCGCTGCAGACGGTGACGATTGGCTGCTGCACCTTGACCCAGGCCAAGGCGCCTTGTTCAACGCCACCCAGCAACGGCGCTTGAATGACGCGCTCAACCAGCACCTGGGGCGCACGCTGAACCTGCGCATCGAGCTTATCCTGCCCGAGCAGGAAACCCCGGCCCAGGCAGCCTCGCGCAAGCGTGCCGAGCGCCAGCAGGACGCGGTGGCGTCGATCGAGCAGGATCCGTTGATCCAGCAGATGATCAAGCAGTTCGGTGCTACCGTGCGGCAGGATACTATTGAACCTGTAGCGGCCCTGGTCAGTCAGGGTCAGTAACGGATAACCATGCGGCCGCCCTGTGGCGGGCTGCATCACACGACCCAATCGAGGTATACCCCCATGATGAAAGGTGGCATGGCCGGCCTGATGAAGCAGGCCCAGCAGATGCAGGAAAAAATGGCCAAGATGCAGGAAGAGCTGGCCAACGCCGAAGTGACCGGCCAATCGGGTGGCGGCCTGGTCAGCGTGGTGATGACCGGTCGTCATGACGTCAAGCGCGTCAGCATCGATCAAAGCCTGATGTCGACGGATGAAGACGACAAGGAAGTGCTCGAAGACCTGATTGCTGCTGCGCTGAATGACGCCGTACGCAAGGTCGAGCAGAGCAGCCAGGAAAAAATGGGTGGCATGACTGCTGGCATGCAGCTGCCGCCGGGCTTCAAGATGCCGTTCTAAGGCGTTTGCTGTTCAAAAGCCGCCGTTGGGTTCCAAGGCGGCTTTTTTTGTGGTGTTGTTTACAGGGGCGTAGGGGTGTGGCCGTGCGATCGTTCTGGCGGCCTCAAGATGGAGCGCCGCTTGTGATGTGTGAGATTTGACGCTGTCACCCTGCGCCGGTATAAACCGCCTCTCATAGAATTATCAGGCCTTTCCCATGAGCTTCAGCCCCCTCATCCGCCAACTGATCGACGCCCTGCGCACGCTGCCGGGCGTTGGCCAGAAAACCGCCCAGCGCATGGCCCTGCAGTTGCTGGAACGCGACCGCAGCGGGGGTGTGCGCCTGGCCCAGGCGCTTACCCTGGCCATGGAAGGGGTTGGCCATTGCCGCCAGTGCCGCACGTTGACCGAGCAGGAGTTGTGCCCGCAATGCGCTGACCCGCGCCGCGACGATACCCAGCTGTGCGTGGTGGAGGGGCCGATGGATGTGTATGCGGTGGAGCAGACCGGTTATCGCGGTCGCTACTTCGTGCTCAAGGGGCACCTGTCGCCGCTCGATGGCCTGGGGCCTGATGCTATTGGCGTGCCGCAGTTGATGGCGCGGATCGAGGAGCAGGGCAGCTTCACCGAGGTGATCCTGGCCACCAACCCGACCGTGGAGGGTGAGGCAACCGCCCATTACATCGCCCAGTTGCTGGCCGAGAAGGGGCTGGTGGCCTCGCGGATTGCCCATGGCGTGCCGCTGGGCGGCGAGCTGGAGCTGGTCGATGGCGGCACCCTGGCGCATGCCTTTGCCGGGCGTAAGCCCATTGCGCTTTGAGAGCTGCAAGCTTCAAGCTGCAAGCTGCAAGTAAAAGCAGGTCCGCGTTCGCTTGTAGCTTGTGGCTTTGAGAGCTGCAAGCTGCAAGTAAAAGCAGATCCGCGTTCGCTTGTAGCTTGTAGCTTGTAGCTTGTAGCTTGTAGCTTGTAGCTTGTAGCTTGCGGCTTGCGGCTTGCGGCTCAGTACTCGCTCAGGGAAAACTCGGTCAGGCAGAAGGTCGGCACACCCGCCGCCTGCAGTCGGCGCGAACCGTCCAGCTCAGGCAGGTCGATGATTGCCGCCGCTTCGAACACCTGGGCTCCGGTGCGGCGCACCAGGTTGGCTGCGGCCAGCAGGGTGCCACCGGTGGCGATCAGGTCATCGAAGATCAGCACCGAATCGCCTTCGCACAGGCTGTCGGCGTGCACCTCCAGGAAGGCCTCACCATACTCGGTCTGGTAACCCTCCGACAGCACATCAGCCGGCAGTTTGCCCTGCTTGCGGAACAGGATCAGCGGCTTGTTCAGCTGGTGGGCGATGATCGAACCGATCAGAAAGCCACGGGCATCCATGGCGCCGATGTGGCTGAACTCCGCCTCTACATAACGTTCGATGAACTGGTCGGCGACATAGCGCAGCCCACGTGGCGACTGGAACAGCGGGGTGATGTCGCGGAAGATCACACCCGGCTTGGGGAAGTCCACTACCGGGCGGATCAGGGCTTTGAGGTCGAAGGCTTCGCTGTGCATTGTTGCAGGTATCCTGAAAAACGAATGCGCCAGTATACCTTTTTCAAGCAGCCTTTCAGGCCTCCATCGCACCACCGGCCAGCGCGCACAACTGGATCGGATCGAGAATGTGCACTTCCTTGCCCTCGGCGCGCAGCAGGCCGTTCTGCTGGAAGCGGGTGAACACCCGCGACACGGTTTCAACGGCCAAGCCCAGGTAATTACCGATTTCGTTGCGCGACATGCTCAGGCGGAACTGGTTGGCCGAATAGCCCCGGGCGCGGAAGCGTGCCGACAGGTTGACCAGGAAGGTGGCAATGCGCTCATCGGCGGTCTTTTTCGACAGCAACAGCATCATCTGCTGGTCGTCGCGGATTTCACGGCTCATCACCCGCATCAGCTGGCGGCGCAGCTGGGGGAGTTGCACAGACAGCTCATCGAGCCGCTCGAACGGGATTTCACAGACCGAGGTGGTTTCCTGCGCCTGAGCCGAGACCGGGTAGGCCTCAGTGTCCATGCCGGACAGCCCGACCAGTTCGCTGGGCAGATGGAAGCCGGTGATCTGCTCCTCACCGCTGTCGCTCAGGCTGAACGTCTTGAGGGCGCCGGAACGTACGGCGTAAACCGAGCCGAAATTGTCACCCTGTCGGAACAGAAACTCGCCTTTTTTCAGCGGGCGCCCGCGTTTGACGATTTCATCCAGTGCATCCATGTCTTCCAGGTTGAGCGAAAGAGGCAGGCACAGGGGTGCCAGGCTGCAATCCTTGCAATGGGCCTGGCCGTGGGCGCGCAGTTTGACTGGCTCGGACATTTGAATCGATCCTTGTGGGAAAGCACACATAAGTCGTAAGGGTAACCTACGGCATAGGGTGTAGGCCAGAGTGCGCGAGGATGATGCGCCTTGGCCGAACCCCAGCTGCATCATGCCGGGGGTCCGTTGTTGCCCATAGTGTGCCTGGCAAGCGGGCTTGTCCACACGGTCGAGGGTTCGCCTGGCTAGATCACTCGCGAAAAACGCTGACGGTCATGCATCGCCAGGTACGCGTCGAACACCATGCAGACAGAGCGTGCCAGCAGGCGCCCGGCCGGCAGGATGCGGATGCCCTGTTCATCGAGGCGGATCAGGCCGTCCCGTTGCATGTTCAGCAGCGCTGGCCAAAGGTCGTTGAAATAGCCGCGAAAATCGATGGTGAAGGCGCTTTCGATAGGCTCGAAGTCGAGTTCGAAGTGGCAGATCAGTTGCTGGATCACTGCGCGTCGCACGCGGTCATCGTGATTGCACAGCAGGCCGCGCTGGGTGGCCAGCTGCGAGCCAGAGAGCGCGTCCTGATAGGTGATGAGGTCGCTGCTGTTCTGGCAGTACAGGTCGCCGATCTGGCTGATTGCCGAAACCCCCAGGCCGATCAGGTCGCAGTGGCCGTGGGTGGTGTAGCCCTGGAAGTTGCGCTGCAGGGTGCCTTCTTCCTGGGCGACGGCCAACTCGTCGTCGGGCAGGGCGAAGTGGTCCATGCCGATGTAGCGATAGCCGGCGGTGGTGAGCTGCTCGATGGTGGCCCGGAGCATCTCCAGCTTGGCAGCCGGGGCCGGCAGGTCGTTGCTGTCGATACGCCGTTGCGGCATGAAGCGCTCAGGCAGGTGGGCATAGTTGAAGACCGAGATGCGGTCAGGCTGCAGGCGGATCACCTCCTCGATGGTACGGGCGAAACCCTCCGGGGTCTGCTTGGGCAAGCCGTAGATCAGGTCCAGGCTGACCGAGCGGAACTGCAAGGTGCGCGCCGCCTCGATCAGGGTGCGGGTCTGCTCCAGGCTCTGCAGGCGGTTGATCGCGCGCTGCACCGCAGGGTCCAGGTCCTGCACGCCGAGGCTCACCCGGTTGAAGCCCAGTTCGCGCAGCAGGCCCATGGTCGACCAGTCGGCCTCGCGCGGGTCCAGTTCGATGCCGTAGTCGCCGGAATCATCGTCCAGCAGGTTGAAGTGCTGGCGCAGGGTGGCCATCAGCTGGCGCAGTTCCACATGGCTGAGGAAGGTCGGCGTGCCGCCACCCAGATGCAGCTGTTCAACACGCTGTTTAGGGTCCAGGTGGCAGGCGATCAGCTGGATTTCATGTTCCAGGCGCTGCAGGTAGGGTGCGGCTCGGGCACGGTCCTTGGTGATCACCTTGTTGCAGGCGCAGTAGTAGCAGATGTTGGCGCAGAACGGCACATGCACGTACACAGACAGCGGGCGCACGGCCCGGCGGCTTTCGCGCAGGGCGTGGAGCAGGTCGAACGAGCCGACTTCGCTGTGCAGTTGCACCGCAGTCGGGTAGGAGGTGTAGCGCGGGCCGGCCAGATCGTAGCGGCGGATCAGGTCGGCATCCCAGCGTAGATCTTCGAGCATGTGGGCGGTCCCCGGAATGAGCAGCAGTGCCCCGGAGTCTATGGCCGTCTGTAGGAATCTGTGTTGATTTGTGTCAAGCGCTATGGGGGCCGCTGGGCAGCAGCCCTGTCAGTGCCCCATCAACCAATGCTGGTGCGGCCCCGGCAGGGTCCACAGGCCGAACAGGATGACCAGCAGTCCGCCTGCCATGCGTACGCTGCGCCGCCGTAACAGGGTGTTGACCCGCTCCGCCGCCAGCCCTGTGGCCAGCAGCACCGGCCAGGTACCCAGCCCGAATGCCAGCATCAGGGCCGCGCTGTACCCCGCGTTGCCTTGGCTGGCTGCCCACAGCAGGGTGCTGTACACCAGCCCGCACGGCAGCCAGCCCCACAGCGCGCCAAGCAGCAGGGCCCGGGGCAGGCTGGAGACCGGCAACAGGCGCGAAGCCACGGGCTGGATATGCCGCCACAGCCCCCGGCCCAGTGCTTCGATGCGTGTCAGCCCGCTCCACCACCCGGCCAGGTACAAGCCCATGGCGATCAGCAGCAACGCGGCCACCACCCGCAGTGCCAGGGCAGCAGGGCTGCTGGCTACGGCCCAGCCGGCCAGGCCCAGCAGCAGGCCGGCGCAGGCATAGCTGAGAACACGCCCGACGTTGTACGCCAGCAGCAGACGCAGGCGCCGGCCGCGTTGCTCCGGCGGGATGGCCAGGGTCAGCGCGCCCATCAGGCCGCCGCACATGCCCAGGCAGTGGCCGCCGCCCAGCAGGCCGAGGACCAGCGCGGAGCCAAGCAGGGGAAGCAGGTCAGGCACGGGGTGGTTGGTCCTTGTCTTGCGGCTCGGCGGGCTCGGGGGTGACGGCAGCCTGGTGGCGGGGGTCCTGGTCGTCGAACAGGATGCTGTGGGCAGGGCTTTCAAGGTCGTCGTACTGGCCGCTGTCCACCGCCCAGAAAAAGATGTACACGGCGACGCCAACGAGCAGCAGGGCGGCCGGGATCATGACATAGAGGGCTGGCATGGGCGGCTCCTGATCAGGCAATGGCAGGTTGTGGGGCGCTGGCCCTGGCCGCCACGCCAGGCAGCCGGGTCAGGCGCAGGGCATTGAGGACCACGATCAGCGAGCTGACCGACATGCCGACGGCGGCCCATACCGGGGTGATCCAGCCGAGCGCGGCGAACGGCAGCATGAGGCCATTATACAGGGTCGCCCAAAGCAGGTTCTCAAGGATGTTGCGGCGGGTGCGGCGGGCCAGGTCGAAGGCATGTACCAGCGCTTGCAGGCGGTTGCTCAGCAGCACGGCATCGGCACTGGTCTTGGCAAGGTCGGTGGCACTGCCCATGGCAATGCTGATATCAGCGGCGGCCAGCACCGGCACATCGTTGACCCCGTCACCCAGCATCAGCACCTTGCGCCCGGCAGTCTGCAGGGCCTTGAGCCGGTCCAGCTTGTCGTCCGGGCGCAGGCCGCCAATGGCCTGGTCGATACCCAGCTGGGCGGCCACCTCGGCGACCATCGGCGAGCTGTCGCCCGACAGCAGCAGGGTGCGCCAGCCACGCGCCTTGCATGCCGCCAGCAGGGCAGGGGCGTCCTCGCGCAGGCGATCGTCCAGGCCGAACCAGGCCAGCGGGCCTTGGCGGTCGCCCAGCAGCAGCCATTGACCGCGAGGTTCCGGTACAGGCGGGATTTCCGCGCCGCTGAGGGCGCAAACGAATGTGGGCTGGCCGATGCGCAGGCGCTGCCCGCCGACCAGCCCTTCCAGGCCCAGCCCGGGCACCGTTTGCACCTCGTCCGCGGGCTCGGCATTGCGGCCGAAGGCGCGGGCGATGGGGTGTTCGGAACGGTTTTCCAGGGCGGCGGCAAGCGCCAGGCAGCGGTCGGCGGCCACCGCGCCCAACGGGCGAATGCTGCGCAGGGTCAGGCGGCCCTCGGTGAGCGTGCCGGTCTTGTCGAAAATGACCGTGTCGATCTGGTTGAGGCCTTCGAGCACGTGACCGCGGGTGACCAGCAGGCCGAGCTTGTGCAGCGTACCGGTGGCGGCGGTCAGTGCAGTAGGGGTGGCCAGCGAGAGCGCGCAGGGGCAGGTGGCTACCAGCATGGCCAGGACAATCCAGAACGCCCGTGTCGGGTCCAGGTGCCACCACCACAGGCCGATGACGATGGCGGCTACCAGGGTGAACAGCAAAAACCACTGCGATGCGCGGTCGGCAATCTGCGCCAGGCGTGGCTTTTCGGTCTGCGCGCGTTCCAGCAGGCGGACGATGGCCGACAGTCGCGACGCCTGGCCGAGTGCTTCGATTTCCACGTTCAGCAGGCTTTCGACGTTCAGGGTGCCGCCGGTGACCCGATCGCCGACCCGCCGCGGTTGCGGCAGGTACTCACCGGTCAATAGCGACTCGTCGACGCTGGAACGGCCCTCGACAATGCGCCCGTCAGCCGGGATCACCGCACCGGGCAGCACCTGCACGGTGTCACCGCAGTGCAGTTCGCTGAGCAGGATGCGCTCGCTGCGGCCAAGGCTGTCCAGGCGCAGGCAAGAGGCCGGCAGCAGGTTGACCAGTTGCGCAGTGGCCGCCGCCGTGCGCTCTCGGGCGCGGCGTTCAAGGTAGCGGCCGGTGAGCAGGAACAGTGCGAACATGCCCACGGTGTCGAAATACAGCTCGCCACTGCCGGTAACGGCTGTCCAGATGCCGGCACCGAAGGCCAGGGCGATGGCCAGCGATACCGATACGTCCATGGTCAGGTGGCGGGTGCGCAGGTCGCGGGCAGCCCCTTTGAAGAACGGCGCGCAGCTGTAGAACACGATCGGGATGGTAAGAAACAGCGCCACCCAGCGCAGGATGGTGTGCAGCTCGGGCGACAGGTCGATGTTGAATTCCGGCCAGGTGGCCATGGTGGCCATCATTGCTTGGAACCACAGCAGCCCGGCCACGCCCAGCCTGCGCAGGGCACTTCGGTTTTCCCGGGCCAGTTGCTCGGCGGCCTGGTCGGGTTGGTAAGGGTGGGCGGCGTAGCCGATCTGGCGCAGCTCGGCCAGCAAGCGCGAGAGCGGCAGGCGTTGGTCTTCCCAGCTGAGCAGCAGGCGATGGTTGGACAGGTTAAGGCGTGCGTCGGCCACCCCGGGCAGGTTGCGCAAGTGCTTTTCGATCAGCCAGCCGCAGGCGGCGCAGCTGATGCCTTCGACCAGCAGGGTGGTTTCGGCCAGCTCGCCCTGGTGGTGGACGAAGGTTTTTTGCACGTCGCTACGGTCGTACAGGGCCAGTTCGTCCTGCAACTGCTTGGGCAGGGCCTCGGGGTTGGCGCTGTTTTCGCTGCGGTGCTGGTAGTAGTGCTCCAGGCCACCGGCGACGATGGCCTCGGCCACGGCCTGGCAGCCGGGGCAGCAGAACTGCCGGGGCTGGCCAAGGACCATGGCGGTGAAGCGGCTGCCAGTGGGGACGGGCAGGGCGCAGTGGTAGCAGGGGGTGGGTTGGGTCATCACATCATTGCCTTGCATATTCGGCTGGCCGGCGCGTGGCTACAGGTGTTCAGCGCCCTGGATGGCTTCGTCACCCAGCTGCAAGGTCACACCGTGCGCCACCTTTTCCTCCTCGAACAAACGCCACACCTGGCCGTTTTCGCTACCCAGCAGTTCGACGAAGCGGCGCCCGTCGACCTTGTCTTCCAGTTGCCCCACATAGCGCCCCGCCTCGACCCGGCTCAGCAGCACCTTGCGGTCCTTCTCTGGCTGGGTGGGGGAAATCAGGTTCAGCTCCAGGCGCTTCGGGTCGCTGCTACCGGTCAGGCGCAGGTCCACTTCGCCCGTCAGTTCGTCCAGGTGCACGCTGGCCTGCAACCCCAGATTGTGCGCCAGCAATTCACGGTCCAGCGAGCGGTTGATGCCTTTGCCGGCTTCGTAGTAGTTGTCGTTGACCAGGTTGTCCGGGTTGTTTACGGCGATGCTGACCATGGTCAGGCTCAGGCACACCGAGGTGGTGAGGATGCCGATAATGATCCAGGGCCAGAGGTGCTTGTACCAAGGGCTGTTGGCGGTGGCGGCAGGCATGGTTCGCGTTCTCTCTCAGCGGATCTGTGGGCCGATGAAGCGGCTCTTGGCTTGGACCTCGGCAGCGCTGTCATCGGCGCTTTTGAGGGTGAAGGTGATTTCGTTGGTGGTCGAAGGCAGTTTTTCGGGGGCGACCGACAACTGCACCGGCAGGCTGACGATATCGCCGGCGGCCACGCGGATTTCCCGCTGGCCTTCGAGCCGCAGGTCAGGCAGGCCGGCGGCGTCCAGCACGTAGACGTGGTCACGCTGGTCCTTGTTCATGACCTTGAGGCTGTACACGTTCTCGATCCGGCCCTGGGCGTTCTCGCGGTACAGCACGCGGTCCTTGCTGACGTCGAAGCCCACCAGCGAGCGGGTGGCGAAGGCGGTGGCCAAGGCGCCGATCATCACCAGCAGTACCAGCGCGTAGCCGATCAGCCTTGGGCGCAGCATGTGGGTTTTCTGCCCCGACAGGTTGTGCTCGGTGGTATAGCTGATCAGGCCTTTGGGGTAGTTCATCTTGTCCATGATGCTGTCGCACGCGTCGATGCAGGCAGCGCAGCCGATGCACTCGATCTGCAACCCATCGCGGATGTCGATGCCGGTGGGGCAGACCTGTACGCACATGGTGCAGTCGATGCAGTCGCCGAGGCCCTGGGCCTTGTAGTCCGTGTCCTTCTTGCGCGGGCCGCGGGTTTCGCCGCGGCGCGGGTCGTAGGAGACGATCAGTGTGTCCTTGTCGAACATCACGCTCTGGAAGCGGGCGTAGGGGCACATGTACACGCACACCTGCTCGCGCAGCCAGCCGGCGTTGCCGTAGGTGGCCAGGGTGAAGAAGCCGACCCAGAAGTAGGCCCAGCCATCGGCCTGGCCGGTGAAGAATTCGATGACCAGTTCGCGAATCGGCGAGAAGTAGCCGACGAAGGTCATGCCGGTGACGAAACCGATCAGCAGCCACAGGCTGTGCTTGGTGAATTTGCGCACGAACTTGTTGGCACTCATCGGGGCCCGGTCAAGCTTCATGCGCTGGTTGCGGTCGCCTTCGGTGACCTTTTCGCACCACATGAAGATCCATGTCCACACGCTTTGCGGGCAGGTGTAACCGCACCACACGCGGCCGGCGTACACGGTGACGAAGAACAGGCCAAAGGCGGCGACTATCAGGATGCCCGAGAGCAGGATGAAGTCTTGCGGCCAGATGGTGGTGCCGAAGATGTAGAACTTGCGCTCAGGCAGGTTCCACCATACCGCCTGATGCCCGCCCCAGTTCAGCCACACCGTGCCGAAGTACAGAATGAACAGCGCTGCCCCGCCGACCATCCGCAACCTGCGGAACAGGCCGGTGAAGGCGCGGGTGTAGATTTTCTCGCGAGAGGCGTAGAGGTCGACGGAATCCTTCCCTTTGCTGGCAGGCGGGGTGACGTCATGTACCGGAATGTGCTTGCTCATCATCAAGTCCCACGGCAGTGGAGAAATGCCGCGGCCAGTGCGTGCCGGCCGCAGTCTCGCGCGTTCTGCTAGCGCTGCGACCCATGATACGCCGCTGATGGCACGCCGGGGTCGATCTGCGACCTTTAGTCGCGTTGGTTTCGTGGTGTTTATCGTGTTAAGGCGGGTGTCAATTGATCCAGGTCATCCGGCGCTGAATCTACCGGCGCTATCGCCGGCTAGCCGGCCCCACAGCGGCCCCAGCGAACCTGAGTTCACGGGGTGACTGTGGCAGCCGGCATGCCGGCGATAGCGCCAGTGCAGGCCTCACTCGGCCTTTTCAGGCTCCTGCCCTTGATGCGACAGGCTGTACACATAAGCCGCCAGCAGGTGCACTTTGTCATTGCCCTGCAGTTGCTCCTGCGCCGGCATCTGGCCCTGGCGGCCATAACGGATGGTCTGTTGCAATTGAGCGAAGCTCGAACCGTAGATGAATGCCTGCGGGTGGGTCAGGTTCGGCGCGCCCATGGCGGGTGTGCCCTTGCCTTCAGGGCCATGGCACGCCACGCAATTGGCGGCGAAGATCTTCTGCCCGTTCTCGACATCGGCCTTGGCCCCCTCGGGCAGGCTGCGGCCATCGAGCTTGCTGATCACGAAGGCTGACACGTCGGCCACACCTTGTTCGCCAATCACTTGCGCCCATGCCGGCATCACGCCATGGCGGCCGCCCATGATGGTGGCCTTGATGGTCTCCGGCTCGCCACCCCAACGCCAGTCGTTGTCGGTGAGGTTGGGGAAGCCATAGGCGCCCTTGGCGTCGGAGCCGTGGCACACCGAGCAGTTGGAAGCGAACAACCGCGCCCCCATCTTCAGTGCTTGCGGCTGCTTGGCCACTTCCTCGATAGGCATGGCCGCGTACTTGGCGAAGATCGGCCCGAAGCGGGCATCGGCCTTGGCCATTTCCTTCTCCCACTCGTGCACGCCGGTCCAGCCGGGCTGACCGTTGGTGAACTCGGTCTGCTTGTCGTTATCCAGGTACGAATACCCTGGCAGCACGCCTTTCCAATTGCCCAGGCCCGGGTACAGCACCAGGTAGCCGAGGGCAAAGATGATGGTGCCGACGAACAGCCAGAACCACCATTTGGGCAGCGGGTTGTCGTATTCCTCGATGCCATCGAAGGCATGCCCGACGGTTTCGTCGGTGACCTCTTCGCGCTGGCCCTTGCGGGTCGACAGCAGCAGCCAGGTCAACGCGAAGATGGTGCCCAGGGTCAGGACGGTGACGTACAGACTCCAGAAGGTTGTCATTGTTGTTTGCTCCCAGAAGCTTTTGCTTGCGCTTGCTCGACGTGCGTTTTGGCCTCGGGGTCATCGGCGAACGGCAGTTGGGTCGCCTCGTCGAACTCCTGCTTGCGCCGTGGGTTGAACACCCACAGCGCCAGGCCCACGAAGGCCACCATCACCACGACGGTGCCCAGACCGCGAATCATCCCGATATCCATCAGCGTCACCGTTTGCTTTTGATGATGGTGCCAAGACCCTGCAGGTACGCGACCAGTGCGTCCATTTCGGTCTTGCCCTTGACCGCGTCGCGGGCACCGGCGATGTCGGCATCGGTGTACGGCGTGCCAAGGGTACGCAGCACTTCCAGCTTCTTCGCGGTGTCCTTGCCGTCGAGCGTGTTCTCCACCAGCCACGGGTAGGCCGGCATTTTCGACTCCGGCACTACGTTGCGCGGGTTGTACAGGTGTGCGCGGTGCCAGTCATCGGAGTAGCGGCCACCGACGCGGGCCAGGTCCGGGCCAGTGCGCTTGGAGCCCCACAGGAACGGGTGGTCCCACACGCTTTCACCGGCCACCGAGTAGTGGCCGTAGCGCTCGGTTTCGGCGCGGAACGGGCGGATCATCTGCGAGTGGCAGCCTACGCAACCTTCGCGGATGTAGATGTCGCGGCCTTCGACTTCCAGCGCGGTGCGCGGCTTCATGCCTTCGACGGGTTTGTTGGTGACGTCCTGGAAGAACAGCGGGACGATCTGGGTGAGGCCACCGACGCTCACGGCGATGACCATGAAGAAGGCCAGCAGGCCGATGTTCTTCTCGACAGCTTCATGCTTCATCAGTGGGCTCCCACAACGACGATCTTGGCGGCTTCATCCGCTTCTGCCGGGTTGGCGGCGCGTACGGTACGCAGCACGTTGTAAGCCATCAGCAGCATGCCGGAGGCGAAGAACGCACCGCCCAGTGCGCGGACGATGTAGCCCGGGTGGCTGGCCTGCAGCGCTTCGACGAAGGAGTAGGTCAGCGTGCCGTCATCGTTGATGGCGCGCCACATCAGGCCTTGGGTGATGCCGTTGACCCACATCGAGGCGATGTACAGCACGGTGCCGATGGTCGCCAGCCAGAAGTGCGCGTTGATCAGGCCCACGCTGTGCATCTGTTCACGGCCATACAGGCGCGGGATCATGTGGTACACAGCGCCGATCGAGATCATCGCCACCCAGCCGAGCGCGCCGGCATGTACGTGGCCGATGGTCCAGTCGGTGTAGTGCGACAGCGAGTTCACGGTCTTGATGGCCATCATCGGGCCTTCGAAGGTGGACATGCCGTAGAACGCCAGGGATACCACGAGGAACCGCAGGATCGGGTCGGTGCGCAGTTTGTGCCAGGCGCCGGACAGGGTCATCATGCCGTTGATCATGCCGCCCCAGCTCGGTGCCAGGAGGATGATCGACATCACCATGCCCAGCGATTGCGCCCAGTCGGGCAGCGCGGTGTAGTGCAGGTGGTGCGGGCCTGCCCAGATGTACAGGGTGATCAGCGCCCAGAAGTGGACGATCGACAGGCGATACGAGTAGATCGGCCGCTCGGCCTGCTTGGGCACGAAGTAGTACATCATCCCCAGAAAGCCGGTGGTGAGGAAGAAGCCCACGGCGTTATGGCCGTACCACCACTGGATCATGGCATCGGTGGCGCCGGAGTAGGCCGAGTACGACTTGAACAGGCTCACCGGCAGCGAGATGTGGTTGACGATGTGCAGCATCGCGGTAACCACGATGAAGGCGCCGTAGAACCAGTTGCCGACGTAGATGTGCTTGGTCTTGCGCTTGACGATGGTGCCGAAGAACACCAGCCCGTAGGTGACCCAGACGATGGCCAGCAGGATCGCCAGTGGCCACTCGAGCTCGGCGTATTCCTTGGTGGTGGTGTAGCCCATCGGCAAGGTGATCAGCGCGCCGACGATGACGGCCTGCCAACCCCAGAAGGTGAAGGCGGCCATACTGTCGGAGATCAGCCGGGTCTGGCAGGTTCGCTGCACCACGTAGTAGCTGGTGCCGAACAACGCACAGCCGCCGAAGGCGAAGATAACCAGGTTGGTGTGCAAGGGGCGCAGGCGGCCGAAGCTGGTCCAGGGCAGGTCCAGGTTCAGTTGCGGCCACACCAGCTGCGAGGCGATGAAAACGCCCAGGCCCATGCCAAGGATCCCCCAGACCACCGTCATGATGGCGAACTGGCGGACGACCTTATAGTTATAAGCAGTCGGACTGATTGCTGTGCTCATTCTAAGGTTCCACGGTTTTGGTGTTCTTGTTGGTTGAAAAATCGGCGCCAGTATCGATAACCGCCAGGGTTATGGCAACGCAAGGAGCCCTGCGCCGACCCGTGTCCGGGCCCTTTTGCCGGTGTCCCACGGCAGTAGGGTCTGGGCGATTGTACACAAATAAATATTTGTAATGTGTACCGTTTTTCGCCTTTTTCTGATCGATCGGTCAAGCTTTTTTTTGCGGGCGGTGTCAGGCGATGCACCGCGTCTGCTGCGCTGGATCGACAGCGAAGGCAACTGTGCCAACAAGCTTAGTTCTGTTCGGAGGGGGTGCAAGGCGGGGGCGGGGCGGGGAATGCCGGGGCCGCTTGGCGGCCCCGGGGTGTTACTTGGCAGTCACGGTTTCAGTCATACCACCTTGTGAAAGGCTGTACACATAAGCGGCCAGCAGATGCACCTTGTCATTGCCCTGAATTTCCGCCTGGGCGGGCATTTGCCCCTGGCGGCCATAGCGAATGGTCTGCTGCAGCTGGGCAAAGCTCGAACCGTAGATGAACGCCTGTGGATGGTTCAAGTTTGGCGCGCCCATGGCCGGGGTGCCATTGCCCTCGGGCCCGTGGCAGGCCACGCAGTTGCCGGCGAAAATCTCCTTGCCCCTGGCCACATCAGCCTTGGCCCCTTCGGGCAGGCTGCGGCCATCGAGGTTCGTCAGCACATAGGCGGCTACATCCGCCACGCCCTGTTCGCCGATCACCTCAGCCCAGGCCGGCATCACGCCGTGGCGTCCATTCATGATCGACGCCTTGATGGTTTCGGGCTCGCCACCCCAGCGCCAGTCGTTGTCGGTCAGGTTGGGAAAACCATAGGCGCCTTTGGCATCCGAGCCGTGGCACACCGAGCAGTTGGAGGCGAACAGGCGGCCGCCCATCTTCAAGGCCTGCGGGTCCTTGGCCACTTCCTCGACCGGCATGGCGGCGTACTTGGCGAAGATCGGGCCGAACCGGGCGTCGGCCTTGTCCATTTCTTTCTGCCATTCGTTCGCGCCGGTCCAACCGTTCTCGTAGCCGGGCAGAACGCCCTTCCAGTTGCCCAGGCCCGGGTAGAGAATCAGGTAGCCCACGGCGAACACCAGGGTGCCGACGAACAACCAGAACCACCACTTGGGCAGCGGATTGTCGTACTCCTCGATGCCGTCGAAGCTGTGCCCCATGGTCTGGTCGGTGGTGTTGCTGCTCTGGCCCTTGCGGGTCGACAGCAGCAGCCAGGTCAGGCCGATCAGGCTGCCGATGGTCAGTACGCAGATGTACGTACTCCAGAAGGTAGTCATTGGGGCTTACTCCTCATGCCAGTGTCCTGCCCGGCAGGGGGCAGGCGGTCGTCGACGAAGGGCAGCAGGCGCGCTTCGGCGAAATCATGGTCGCGGCGGCGGTTGAAAACCCACAGCGACAGGCCGATGAAGGCAATCATCACCACCAGGGTGCCCACGCCACGGATCATGCCGATATCCATTTCCATCGCACTTACCTCTTGTTCTTGATCGCGGTGCCGAGCACCTGCAGGTAGGCGACCAGGGCGTCCATCTCGGTCTTGCCTTTGACCGCATCACGCGCACCGGCAATGTCCTGGTCGGTGTACGGCACCCCCAGCGTGCGCAGGGTGCGCATCTTGGTGTCGGTGTGGCTGTTGTCGACCTGCTGGCCGACCAGCCATGGGTAGGACGGCATCTTCGACTCCGGTACCACGTTGCGCGGGTTGTACAGGTGCGCGCGGTGCCAGTCGTCGGAGTAGCGCCCACCGACCCGGGCCAGGTCCGGCCCGGTGCGTTTGGAGCCCCACAGGAACGGGTGGTCCCACACGCTTTCACCCGCGACCGAATAGTGGCCGTAGCGCTCGGTCTCGGCGCGGAACGGGCGGATCATCTGTGAGTGGCAGCCCACGCAACCTTCGCGGATGTAGATGTCGCGGCCTTCAAGCTGCAGCGCGGTGTAAGGCTTCATGCCTTCGACCGGCTTGTTGGTGACGTCCTGGAAGAACAGCGGGACGATCTGGGTCAGGCCGCCGATGCTGACGGCGAACACCATCAACAGGGCCAGCAGGCCAACGTTTTTCTCGATGACTTCATGTTTCATCAGGCAAGTCTCCTCAGGCCAGCTGGGCGTTGGCAGGGGCGGCCTCGGCGGCCGGTGCACGGAGGGTGCGCCAGGTGTTCCAGGCCATCAGGAACATGCCACTGAGGAAGATCGCGCCACCGACGAAACGCACGATGAAGCCCGGGTGGCTGGCCACCAGGGTTTCCACGAACGAGTAGGTGAGCGTGCCGTCGCTGTTGACCGCGCGCCACATCAGGCCCTGGGCGATGCCGTTGACCCACATCGAGGCGATGTACAGCACGGTGCCGATGGTGGCCAGCCAGAAGTGCGCGTTGATCAGGCCGATGCTGTACATGCGTGCCTTGCCGAACACTTGCGGGATGGTGTGGTAAAGCGCGCCGATCGAGATCATCGCCACCCAGCCGAGGGCGCCGGCATGCACGTGGCCGATGGTCCAGTCGGTGTAGTGGGACAGGGCGTTGACCGTCTTGATGGCCATCATCGGGCCTTCGAAGGTGGACATGCCGTAGAACGCCAGGGATACCACGAGAAAGCGCAGGATCGGGTCGCTGCGCAGTTTGTGCCAGGCACCGGACAGGGTCATCATGCCGTTGATCATGCCGCCCCAGCTGGGGGCCAGCAGGATCAGCGACATCACCATGCCCAGCGACTGCGCCCAGTCGGGCAGCGCGGTGTAGTGCAGGTGATGGGGGCCTGCCCAGATGTACAGGGTGATCAGCGCCCAGAAGTGCACGATCGACAGGCGATAGGAATACACCGGGCGCTCGGCCTGCTTGGGCACGTAGTAGTACATCATCCCCAGGAAGCCTGCAGTGAGGAAGAAGCCCACGGCGTTGTGGCCGTACCACCACTGCACCATGGCGTCGGTGGCCCCTGCGTAGACCGAGTACGACTTGGTCAGGCTGACCGGCAGCTCCAGGTTGTTGATGATGTGCAGCATGGCCACGGTCAGGATGAAGGCGCCGAAGAACCAGTTGCCGACGTAGATATGCTTGGTGGTGCGCTTGATCAGGGTCCCAAAGAACACGATGGCGTAGCAGACCCAGACAATCGTGATCAGGATGTCGATCGGCCATTCCAGCTCGGCATATTCCTTGGAGCTGGTGTAACCCAGCGGCAGGGTGATGGCTGCCAGCAGGATGACCAGTTGCCAGCCCCAGAAGGTGAACGCGGCCAGGCCGGGTGCGAACAGGGTGGTCTGGCAGGTGCGTTGCACCGAATAATAGGAGGTGGCGAACAGTGCGCAGCCGCCGAACGCGAAGATCACCGCATTGGTATGCAGTGGGCGCAGGCGGCCGAAGCTGGTCCAGGGGAGGTCGAAATTCAGGGAAGGCCAGGCGAGCTGGGCGGCGATGAAGACGCCGAGCCCCATCCCGACGATTCCCCACACCACCGTCATGATGGCGAATTGGCGGACCACCTTATAGTTATAGGCGGTACTGCTGGTTGTGTTCATGTATGGGTTCCCATCCACGGTTATTGGCAGGCTTTACAGCGAGGCAAGCATGATTAATGGGCAACGTGCCGGTATTGACGGGGATCAATGGGCGAAGATCGGAAATGTCCCAGGCTTGCACTGCAATCCGCCGCACACGCTGCAAGATGGCAGTGCGGCGGCGTGCCTGATCCTGGCCCATGGCGCTGGCGCGCCAATGGACAGCGGGTTCATGGACGAAATGGCGCAAAGGCTGGCGGCGCTTGGCGTCGGGGTGGTTCGCTTCGAGTTCCCCTACATGGCCGAGCGCAGGGCAGGGGGTGGCAAGCGGCCACCCAATCCACAGAAGGTGCTGCTCGAATGCTGGCGCGAGGTGTACCGGCAGGTGCGACCTTTGGTCACGGGCAAGCTGGCGATTGGCGGCAAGTCAATGGGCGGGCGCATGGCCAGCCTGCTGGCTGACGAGTTGGGTGCTGACGCGCTGGTGTGCCTGGGTTATCCGTTCTATGCCATGGGCAAACCGGAAAAACCGAGGGTCGAGCATTTGGCAAGCTTGCAGACGCCGACGTTGATCGTGCAGGGCGAGCGGGATGCGCTGGGTAATCGTGAGGCGGTGCAGGGGTATGCGCTGTCACCGTCGATCGAGGTCAGCTGGCTGGTGGCAGGCGACCATGACCTGAAGCCGCTGAAAGCCTCGGGTTTCAGCCATGAGCAGCATTTGCAGGCGGCGGCTGAGCAGGTTGCGGGATTTCTGTTGCGATAGCGTTGCCATCATCGCCGGCAAGCCGGCTCCCACTAGGTTTGCGCTGGGCTTGAGAGCAGCGCGGTACCTGTGGGAGCCGGCTTGCCGGCGATGAGGCCGGTGCAGGCAGCGCTTAGTCGCGGTACTCGCACAGGTAGGCAGTGTCTACCGCCACCTTGAGCTGGAACTTGCTGTCGGCGGCCACATTGAACTTGTCGCCAGCGTTGAAGGTTTCCCAGTTGTCGCTGCCCGGCAGCTTGACGGTCAGCGCACCGGAAACCACGTGCATGATTTCGCGCTTGGCGGTGCCGAATTCGTATTCGCCCGGTGCCATGACACCGACGGTGGCCGGGCCTTCAGTGCCTTCGAAGGCGATCGACTTGACGGTACCATCGAAGTACTCGTTGACCTTGAACATGGGGCGACTCCTGAAAAAGAGGGATGAAAAAGGGCTGGCCAGTATGCCCAAGCCCATCCGCCTCGTCATCTGCTTTCAGGGGGCTGCGCTCAAAAGCCCGGCAGGCTCAAGGGCAATAGCCGCGCCGTATTGCGGGCATCCTCCAGCGCCCGGTGCTGCTGCCCGCAAAAGTGCATGCCGGCCAGTTGCAGGGCACCGTTCAGGCCCATCGGGCGCTGCAGGTGACGAGCCTTGGCGAAGCGCTGCTTGAGGTTGATATGCGGCAGGTTGTGCAACAGGCTGTCGAGTTCATGTTGCTGCCATTCCTGAAGCAATTGCTGGCGATCGTAATCACCCCAGCTGACCCAGGCCTGCAATTGCCCACGGTGGTGCCCCAGCCAGCGTTCGAAACGCGCCCATACCTCGGGAAATGGCGCCGCGCTGTCCACGCTGGCCTGGCTGATATGAGTCAGTTCTCGGCAGAACGGCGTCAGTTGCGGCCGCCGCCTGGGCCGCACGAAGCGCTGGAAGTGGTCCACTTCGCGGCCTTCACGGGTCACCAGGCTGGCGCCGATTTCAATGATTTCCATCTCCGTCACCGGCCAGCCACCGTCGTCGGTGGTGGCTTCCAGGTCGATTACCAACCAGTGGCCCATACCAGGCTCCCTCGCCATACATGCCAGAGCAGCGTAGCCAATGTCCGGCGTCACGGCATCCCCTGGCAAAATGCCCTCACTTTGGCATAACCAGCAGTTGTGCCTTGCCAGGAAAACGCCTAGCTTAGGCGCATCCAGGTATGAACCGTTATGAGTGTCCGTCTTGACTCCAGCGCCCGGCCTGAAGGCTTTGACCACCCTGTTGATGCTGGCCGCTGTATGGCTGGCGGCACCGGTCTGGGCAGCCGACGCCATCAAGGTGAAGATCGGTGCCGCGCATTTTCCGCCTTATACGGTGCGCCCCGAGCAGGGCGCGGACACCGGCTTGCTGCCGCAACTGGTCGACGCGTTGAACCGCCTGCAGCAAGACTATCGCTTCGTGCTGGTGCCCACATCGATCCAGCGGCGCTTTGGCGATTTCCAGCAAGGCCGCACCGACATGGCCATCTTCGAGAACCCGCAGTGGGGCTGGCAGCGAATACCCCATCAGGCGGTGGACATGGGCCTGGAAGATGCCGAGGTGTTCGTGGCCAAGCAGGTCGATGGCCGTGACCAACGCTATTTCGATGACCTTGCCGGCAAGCGCCTGGCGCTGTTCAACGGTTACCACTATGCATTCGCCCGTTTCAACCCGGACCCCAACTACCTGCGCAAGGCCTACAACGCCACGTTGACCTATTCGCACGACAGCAACCTGCTGATGGTGCAGGCTGGCCGCGCCGACATCGCGCTGGTGACGCGCTCGTACCTCAGTGATTTCCTGGCGCGCAACCCGGCCAGCCGGGGCCAGCTGATCGCCTCCACGCGCATCGATCAGGTCTACCATCACTATGCGCTGCTGCGCCCCGGTGCGCCGATCAGCGACGCGCAGTTGGCCGCGTTGCTACGCCGCCTGCGTGATACCGGCGAGCTGACCCGCATCTTCCAGCCTTACCAGATCACCGTCCAAGCCCCCCACGACTAAATTCCCCGATTGCAATGACGTTTTCAGAAGCGAGCCTTCAATTCATTTCTGTGAGCCCTGACCATGCCTTTCGATGCCGCTTCGCAGCCCTTGTCACAGCCCCGCTGGCGTAGCCTCAGCGCTGAAGAGGGCGACCTGTGCCTGAGCCTGACCCTGGAGGGCCGCCCGCTGATCCAGATGCGCCTGGCGCCAGCCGCTACCCTGGCGGTGCATGTTGAACGCCTGTGCCCCGAGCGCCCGGAGCAGGCCCTGTGGGCCGCCTGTTATTGGTTGTTGTCGCGTGACCCAGCCTGCCAGCGCCTTGCCTGGCACCTGCCGCAGGCTGTCCCTGAGGCCCTCGCCAGTGGCCTGTTGCTCAGCACGCAACAGCCAGGCGTGTATCTGTGCGAGCGCTCCATGTTCTGGCAGTTGCCACAGCCCTGGCTGGCGCAGCCGGTCAAGGGCGCATACCCGCAACAGATGCAGCTCAGCGATGGCAAGCGCCACCCGCGCCGGGCACCCAAGCCCCGTGGCGAGGTGTATCGGCGCTTCGATGCGCGCCTGGGCAGCTGGGTGTCGCTGCGTACCCTGGAGATCGACCAGGACCTGGAGCGCTTCAATCGTTGGCAGAACGATCCGCGTGTGGAGCAGTTCTGGCAGGAGGGCGGGTCGCTGGAGCAGCATCGGGAGTACCTGGCCAAGCTGCAAGCCGACCCGCACACCGTGACCTTGATCGGCTGCTTCGATGATCAGCCATTTGCCTACTTCGAGGCTTATTGGGCCAAGGAAGACCGCATCGCGCCGTTCTACCAGGCCGACGACTACGACCGTGGCATCCATATGCTGGTGGGTGAGCAGGCGCATCGGGGGCCGCACAAGGTCGCCAGTTGGCTGTCGGCGCTGGTGCACTACCTGTTTCTGGATGACCCGCGCACTCAGCGGGTGGTGGCCGAGCCCCGTGCCGACAACGGCAAGATGATCGGCTACATGCAGGACCAGTGCTTCCACTGCGACAAGGAATTCGACTTCCCGCACAAACGTGCAGCGTTGATGATCCTGGGTCGGGAGCGGTTCTTCGACCGCTGCAGCCTCGCTTAGGGGCTGGAGCGGCAAGCTGCAAGCTTCAAGCTGCAAGAGAAAAGCGGGTCGGCGCTGATCCATCTTGCAGCTTGCAGCTTGCAGCTTGTAGCTTGCAGCTTGCAGCTTGCCGCTGGGTCAGGCCTGGCGGCTGGCGGTCTTGCGGCAGTGCACCAGCGCATCACGGATCATGAAGTTGACCAGCGTCGGCGACACGCCCAGCTCCTTGGCGATGTCTTTTTGCGGCACACCGTGCAAACGGTACATCTCGAAAGCGTAACGGGTGCGCTGGGGCAGCTCGTTCAGCGCCTCGGCAATGTGCTCGAGGGCCGCCAGGTTGATGTGCGTCGCCTCGGGCGACGCGTTCTGGATGACCACGTTCAAGCCTTCCTCCTCGCTGCCCGAATACTTCAGCTCCATCGCCTGTTTGCGGTAATGGTCGATGGCCAGGTTGCGCACGATCTGGAACAGGTAGCTCAGCTGCGCCTTGAACGACGAGGTGATCTGCGGGGCGGCGCCGAGCCGGAAGAACGCGTCCTGCACCACGTCTTCGGCGCGTGAGCGGCAGCCGGTGATGCGCGCCGCGATCTTGACCAGGATGCTGCGATTGGCGACGAATGCCTGGAGTAATGGTGAATCGCACTTACTTGTGGATAGTTGTTCCGCCATGGAAATCACCTTGTCACAGAGAGGAATAGGAGCACCCCGCACAGGGAAGCTTCCTACGACGTGCGACAAACTATGCATAATGATAATGATTGTCAAATACGAAAGTTAATGAGTATCTATTAGTTTCAGTTCTAAGCCGGCGAGCGTGACGCGGTTCACCTTTCGCTGCGTACAAAGCCGCCTCATCCCGGTAATTTCTTCCCTCGCCCGTCCGTTCCCCTCTGTACATCCGGCCGCCGAACGCTGCCCGCCGACCTTGCGCGGGCAACCGGCCCGACTTACCCAGACACTGGCAGGAACACCCCATGACGGACGCCTTCGAACTCCCGCTCTCGCTGGTCCAGGCCCTGGCGCAACGCGCCGCACAGACCCCGGACCGCATCGCCTTGCGCTTCTTGGCCGATGCTCCAGGCGAGCAGGCCGTGCTCAGCTATCGCGATCTGGACCTGCGCGCGCGCACCATCGCCGCCGCCTTGCAGAGCCGCGCTGCGTTCGGTGACCGTGCCGTGTTGCTGTTCCCCAGCGGCCCCGATTACGTGGCGGCGTTCTTTGGCTGCCTGTATGCCGGCGTGATTGCCGTGCCGGCCTATCCGCCGGAGTCTTCGCGCCAGCATCATCAGGAGCGCCTGCTGTCGATCATCGACGATGCCGAGCCGCGCCTGCTGCTGACTGTGGCAGCGCTGCATGACGGTTTGCAGGGCCTGCCAGCCCTGGCCGCCGACAACGCCCCCGAACTGCTGGCGGTGGATGGCCTGGACCCAGCGTTGGCGAGTGCCTGGCGCGAACCTGCGCTGGCTGGCGACGACATCGCCTTTCTCCAGTACACCTCCGGTTCCACCGCGCTGCCCAAGGGCGTGCAGGTCAGCCACGGCAACCTGGTGGCCAACGAGCAATTGATCCGCCACGGCTTCGGCATCGACCTCAACCCCGACGATGTGATCGTCAGCTGGTTGCCGCTGTACCACGACATGGGCCTGATCGGCGGGCTGCTGCAGCCGATTTTCAGCGGTGTGCCCTGCGTGCTGATGTCGCCAGGTTATTTCCTCGCACGACCGCAACGTTGGTTGCAGGCGATCAGCGAATACGGCGGGACCATCAGCGGCGGGCCGGACTTTGCCTACCGCCTGTGCAGCGAACGGGTCAGTGAGGCGGCCCTGGCCGGCCTGGACTTGAGCCGCTGGCGTGTGGCCTATTCCGGCTCCGAGCCCATCCGCCAGGACAGCCTGGAGACCTTCGCCGAAAAATTCGCCCCCTGTGGTTTCACGCCCAGCAGCTTCTTCGCCAGCTATGGCCTGGCCGAAGCCACCCTGTTCGTCAGCGGCAGCCGCCGTGGCCAGGGCATCGGTGCGCTGGAGCTCGACGCCGAAGCGTTCGCCGCCAACCGCGCCGAACCCGGCAAGGGCAGCGTGCTGATGAGCTGCGGCTACCCGCAACCCGGCCATGCGGTGCGTATCGTCGAGCCGCAGCGCCTGCAAGTGCTGGATGACAACCGGGTGGGCGAGATCTGGGCCGGTGGCCCAAGCATCGCCCTGGGCTACTGGCGCAATCCCGAGGCCAGCGCCCGCACCTTCGTCGCCATGGACGGCCAGACCTGGTTGCGTACTGGCGACCTGGGCTTCATGCGCGACGGCGAAGTGTTCGTCACTGGGCGCCTGAAGGACATGCTCATCGTGCGCGGCCAGAACCTGTACCCGCAGGACCTGGAAAAAACCCTGGAGCGCGAAGTCGAGCTGCTGCGCAAGGGCCGCGTCGCGGTGTTCGCCGTCGACGATCAGGGCGAGGAGGGCATCGGCGTGGCGGTGGAAGTCAGCCGCAACGTGCAGAAGGCAGTCACGCCCGAGGCGCTGATCAAAACCTTGCGTCAGGTCATCGCCGATGCCTGCCGCCAGGCGCCGGCGGTGGTCCTGTTGCTCAACCCGGGCGCGCTGCCGAAGACCTCCAGCGGCAAGCTGCAACGTTCGGCGTGCCGCCTGCGCATGAATGACGGCAGCCTGGATTGCTACGCGCGTTTCCCGAGCGCTACCGAAGCGGCCGAGACCGCTGCAGCCGGTGATGGCCTGCAGGCCCGCATCGCCGGCGTCTGGCGCGAGATTCTCAACGCCGAAGCGGTCGCCGCCGACGACCATTTCCTGCTGCTGGGCGGTAACTCCATTGCCGCCACCCAGGTCACCGCGCGCCTGGCCGATGAGCTGGGTATCTCGCTGAACCTGCGCACCTTGTTCGAAGCGCCGACCCTGGCCGACTACAGCGCCGCTGTGGCGGCGATCATCGCCCAGGGCGGTGGTGGCGCGGCAGCTGTCGCGGCCCTCGAGCGTGGCCAGGCCCTGGCGCAGTCGCTGGCGCAAAACCGCCTGTGGTTGCTGTGGCAACTGGAGCCGCACTCGGCGGCCTACAACATTCCCGCCGGCCTGCACCTGCGCGGCGAGCTGCACCAGGCCGCGCTGGAAGGCGCGTTCCAGGCGCTGGTGCAGCGCCACGAAGCACTGCGCACCGTGTTCAGCGAAGCAGATGGCCAGGCCCTGCAGCACATCCTGCCCGAGCAGCCTTTCAATCTGCAGCGCCTGGACCTGCAAGGGCTGACGGCCAGCGAAGTGGCCGAGCGCCGCGAAGCCGAAGCCCAGCAACCGTTCGATCTGACCCAAGGGCCACTGCTGCGTGTGACCCTGGCGCAGCTGGGCGATGAAGATCATCAACTGTGGGTGACTTTGCACCACATCGTCGCCGATGGCTGGTCGCTGAATATCCTGCTCGACGAGTTCGCCAAACTGTATGCGGCCCGCTGCCAGGGCCTGGAAGCCGCGCTGGCGCCGCTGCCGCTGGGTTACGCCGACTACGGCAGCTGGCAGCGCCAATGGCTGGCCGACGGCGAAAGCGCCCGTCAACTGGACTACTGGAAGGCACACCTGGGCGGTACGCTGCCGGTGCTCGACCTGCACCCCGACCAGCCGCGTTCCACGCAGCAGACTCGCCGTGCCGCACGCTTGAGCCTCAAGGTACCGGCTACGCTCAGCGACGCCCTCAAAGGCCTGGCCCGCGAACAGCAAGCCAGCCTGTTCATGGTCTTGCTGGCCGCCTGGCAAGGCCTGCTGCACCGCTACACCGGCCAGGCGGAAATCCGCGTCGGCGTGCCGAACGCCAACCGCCCTCGCCAGGAAACCCAGGGCATCGTCGGCTTCTTCATCAACACCCAGGTACTGCGTGCGCAACTCGATGGCCGCCTGCCATTCAGCGCACTGCTGGCCCAGGTGCGCCAAGCCACCCTCGATGCCCAGGCCCACCAGGACCTGCCGTTCGAGCAACTGCTCGAAGCGCTGCCCGAGGCCCGTGAACAAGGCCTGTTCCAGGTGATGTTCAACCACCAGCAGCGCGACCTCTCGGCCTTGCGCCGCCTGCCGGGCCTGCTGGCAGAAGAGTTGCCATGGCACAGCCGCGAAGCCAAGTTCGACCTGCAGCTGCACAGCGAGGAAGACCACCAGGGCCGCCTGAGCCTGGCCTTCGACTATGCCGCCGAGCTGTTTGCCGAGGGCACTGTGAAGCGCCTGTCCCAGCACCTGCTGGCGCTGCTCGAACAGGTGTGCGCACAACCGCAGCTGGCCGTGGGCGACGTCGACCTGCTGGACGAGCAAAGCCGTCAGCAACTGTTGGCCTGGGGCCAGGCTCCGGCGCCGGTACCGCAGCGTCTGGTGGTCGAACAGCTCAACGAACAAGCGCGCCTGACCCCCGAGCGCACTGCGCTGGCCTGGCAAGGCGGCAGCCTTGACTACGCCGAACTGCATCAGCAGGCCAACCGCCTGGCCCATTACCTGCGCGACAAGGGCGTTGGCCCCGACACCTGCGTGGCCATCGCCGTCGAGCGCTCGCCGCAACTGCTGGTTGGCCTGCTGGCCATCCTCAAGGCGGGTGGCGCCTATGTGCCGCTGGACGTCGACTACCCCGCCGAGCGCCTGGCTTACATGCTGCGCGATTGCCAGGCCAGCCTGTTGTTGAGCAACAGCGCCATGCTCGCCAGCTTGCCGCAGGTCGACGGCGTCAGCGCCATCGCCCTCGACCAGCTGCACCTGGACAGCTGGCCCAGCCAAGCGCCGGGCCTGCACCTGCACGGCGACAACCTCGCCTACGTGATTTATACCTCCGGCTCCACTGGCCAGCCCAAAGGCGTGGGCAATACCCACGCGGCCCTGGCCGAGCGCCTGCAGTGGATGCAGGCCACCTACGCGCTGGATGACAGCGACGTGCTGATGCAGAAGGCGCCGATAAGCTTCGATGTGTCGGTGTGGGAATGCTTCTGGCCGCTGATCACCGGCTGCAAACTGGTGCTCGCAGGCCCCGGTGAACACCGCGACCCGCAACGTATCGCCGCACTGGTGCAGGCGCATCAGGTCACCACGCTGCACTTTGTGCCGCCGCTGTTGCAGGTGTTCGTGCAAGAGCCGCTGGCCGCAGGCTGCACCAGCCTGCGCCGGTTGTACTCTGGTGGCGAAGCGCTGCCGGCCAACCTGCGTGACCGCGTGCTGCAACTGCTGCCGCAGGTGCAGCTGCACAACCGCTACGGCCCGACCGAAACCGCCATCAACGTCACCCACTGGCACTGCCAGGCCGAGGACGGCCAGCGTTCGCCCATCGGTCGCCCGCTGGGCAACGTGATCTGCCGCGTGCTGGATGCCGACCTGCAGCTGGCTGCGCCAGGCGTACCGGGTGAGTTGTACCTCGGTGGCGCGGGCCTGGCCCGCGGCTACCTGGGCCGCCCAGGCCTGACCGCCGAGCGCTTCGTACCCCAGGCCGATGGCAACGGTGAGCGCCTGTACCGCAGTGGCGACCGTGCCCGCTGGCAGGCACAAGCCCTGGAGTACCTCGGCCGTCTGGATCAGCAAGTGAAGGTGCGGGGTTTTCGTGTCGAACCGGAAGAAGTTCAGGCCTGCCTGCTCAGCCAGCCGGGTGTCGAACAGGCGCTGGTGCTGATTCACCAGGACGCTGTCGGGGCGCAACTGGTCGGCTACTACAGCGGCTCGGCCCAGGCTGAAACGCTGCTGGCCAACCTGGCCGAACGCCTGCCGGCCTACATGGTGCCGGCGCAGTTGATCGCGCTTGAACACATGCCGCTGGGCCCCAGCGGCAAAGTCGACCGCAAGGCCCTGCCGGCACCGGCCTGGCAGCAGCGTGAACATGTCGAACCGCAAACGGCGCTCGAACAGGAGGTCGCGGCGATCTGGCGTGAAGTGCTCAACCTGCCGCGCATCGGCCTGCACGACGACTTCTTCGCCCTCGGTGGCCACTCGTTGCTGGCCACCCAGATCGTCTCGCGCACCCGGCAGGCGTGCGACGTCGAGCTGCCGCTGAAAGTGTTGTTCGAGGCCAGCGAACTGGGCACCTTCTGCGCCGAGATCGCCCGTATCCGCGATGCCGGTGAACGCAACCTGCAAGGCGAGATCACCCGCGTCGACCGCCGCCAGGCCGTGCCGCTGTCGTACTCGCAACAGCGCATGTGGTTCCTCTGGCAAATGGAGCCGGACAGCCCGGCCTACAACGTTGGCGGCATGGCGCGCCTGCGCGGCACGTTGCATGTGGATGCCTTCGAGCGTGCACTGCAGGCGTTGATCGTGCGCCACGAAACCCTCCGCACCACGTTCCCCGCCATCGACGGTGTGCCGTACCAGTGCGTGGCCGCTGACAGCGCCGTGCACCTGGACTGGCAGGATTTCAGCAGTTTGCCAGCAGCCCTGCGCGAGCAGCGCCTGGAGCAATTGGCCGAGGCCCAGGCGCACCAGCCGTTCGACCTGGAGCGTGGCCCACTGCTGCGCGCCTGCCTGGTCAAGGCCGCGGAGCGCGAGCACTATTTCGTGCTCACGCTGCACCACATCGTCACCGAAGGTTGGGCCATGGACATCTTCGCCCGCGAACTGGGCGAGCTGTACGAAGCGTTCGTCGATGAGCGCGAGTCGCCGCTGACGCCGTTGCCAGTGCAGTACCTGGACTACAGCGTGTGGCAGCGGCAGTGGCTGGAAAGCGGCGAAGGGGCGCGTCAACTGGCCTACTGGAAAGCCCGCCTGGGCGATGAGCACCCGGTGCTGGCCCTGCCGGCAGACCGGCCACGCCCGGCTGTGCAAAGCCACCGTGGCGAGCTGTACCGCTTCGATCTGGACCCGGCCCTGGTGGCCCGCGTGCATGCCTTCAACAGCCAGCGCGGCTTGACCCTGTTCATGACCATGACCGCCACCCTGGCCGCCTTGCTGCACCGCTACAGCGGCCAGCGTGACCTGCGCATCGGCGCGCCCGTGGCCAACCGCATCCGCCCCGAAAGCGAAGGGCTGATCGGCGCCTTCCTCAACACCCAAGTGCTGCGCTGCGAGGTGGACGGGCAGATGAGCGTAGCCGCCTTGCTCGACCAGGTGCGCCAGGCCGCCATCGAAGGCCAGTCGCACCAGGACCTGCCATTCGACCAGTTGGTCGAAGCCCTGCAGCCACCGCGCAGCAGTGCCTACAACCCGCTGTTCCAGGTGATGTGCAACGTGCAGCGCTGGGCCTTCCAGCAAAGCCGCGAGCTGGCCGGCATGCAGGTGGATTATCTGGTCAACGACGCCAGCGCCACCAAGTTCGACCTGTATCTGGAAGTCACCGACCTCGACGGCCGCCTGGGTTGCTGCCTGACCTACAGCCGCGACCTGTTCGACGAGCCGCGCATCGCGCGCATGGCCGAGCACTGGCAGCAACTGCTGACTGGCCTGCTCGACGACCCCGAGCAGCGCCTTTGCGAACTGCCGATGCTGGCCGACGCCGAGCGGCAGGCGATGATCGGTCAGCTGCAAGGCGAACATCACTATGCCCTCGACCAGACCCTGCACGGCCTGTTCGCCGCCCAGGCCGCGCGCACCCCGCAGGCCGGCGCGCTGACCTTCGCCGGCCAGCACCTGAGCTATGCCGAACTCGACCAGCAGGCCAACCGCCTGGCCCGTGCCCTGCGCGAGCGTGGCGTCGGCCCGCAGGTGCGCGTGGGCCTGGCCCTGGAGCGTTCGCTGGAAATGGTCGTTGGCCTGTTGGCCATCCTCAAGGCCGGTGGCGCCTATGTGCCGCTCGATCCGGAGTACCCGCTCGACCGCCTGCGGTACATGATCGAGGACAGCCGCATCGGCCTGCTGCTGAGCCAGCGCGCGCTGCTCCAAAGCCTGGGCGAGTTGCCAGGCGGGGTGGCCAGCTGGAGCCTGGAGGACGATGCCGCAAGCCTGTGCGCCTACAGCGATGCGCCGCTGGACAACCTCAACCTGCCGCAACACCCGGCCTACCTGATCTACACCTCCGGCTCCACCGGCAAGCCCAAGGGCGTGGTGGTCAGCCACGGTGAAATCGCCATGCATTGCCAGGCGGTGATCAGCGCGTTCGGCATGCGCAGCGACGACTGCGAGCTGCACTTCTACTCGATCAACTTCGACGCGGCCAGCGAACGCCTCTTGGTGCCATTGCTGTGCGGCGCGCGCGTGGTGCTGCGTGCCCAGGGCCAATGGGGCGCCGAAGAGATCTGCCAGCTGGTGCGTGAGCAGCAGGTCAGTGTCCTTGGCTTCACCCCAAGCTACGGCAGCCAGTTGGCCCAATACCTCGCCTCGCAGGGCGAGCCACTGCCGGTGCGCCTGGTGATCACCGGCGGCGAAGCGCTGACTGGCGAGCACCTGGCGCGCATCCGCCAGGCCTTCGCCCCGCAGCAGTTCATCAACGCCTACGGCCCGACCGAAACCGTGGTCATGCCGCTGGCCTGCGCGGCCCCCGACACACTGCCCGCCGACGCTGGCAGCGTGCCCATCGGCCGGGTGATCGGCGCCCGCAGCGCCTACATCCTCGACGAGGACCTGGCACTGCTGCCACAGGGCGGCATCGGTGAGCTGTACGTCGGTGGTGCCGGCCTGGCCCAGGGTTACCACGATCGTCCGGGCCTCAGTGCCGAGCGCTTCGTCGCCGACCCGTTCAGCCCTGACGGTGGGCGCCTGTACCGCACGGGTGACCTGGTTCGCCTGCGCGCCGACGGTCTGGTGGAGTACATCGGCCGTGCCGACCAGCAGGTGAAAATTCGCGGCTTCCGCATCGAGCTCGGCGAAATCGAAAGCCGCTTGCAGGCGCATGCCGATGTCGACGAGGCTGTGGTCCTCGCGCTCGACCTGCCCGGTGGCAAGCAACTGGTGGGCTACCTGGTGTGCAAGCAGGCCAGTGCCGACAGCGAGGCCCAGGCCCAGCTGCGCGAAGCGGTCAAGGCCGACGCCCGCCAGCATCTGCCGGATTACATGGTACCGGCGCACCTGGTGCTGCTCGCCAGCCTGCCGTTGATGGGCAACGGCAAGCTCGACCGCCGCGCCCTGCCGATGCCCGACCTGGAGCAGGCGCGCCAGCACTATCAGGCGCCGGCCAACGAGCTGGAGGAACAACTGGCGCAGATCTGGTGCGAAGTGCTCAACGTCTCCCGCGTGGGTGTACAGGACAACTTCTTCGAACTCGGCGGCGACTCGATTCTGTCCATTCAAGTGGTCAGCCGGGCGCGTCAGCTGGGCCTGCAGTTCACTCCCCGCGACCTGTTCCAGCACCAGACCATCCAGACCCTGGCCGCCGTGGTTGGCCGCAGCGAGATAGCGAACATCATCGAACAGGGCCAACGCCAGGGTCACAGCGGCCTGACGCCGATCCAGCAGTGGTTCTTCGACAGTGAGGTGGCCCAACCGCACCACTGGAACCAGGCGGTGTTGCTCCAGGCGCGGGTGCCGTTGGACAGTGCCCTGCTGGAGCGGGCCCTGGCTGCATTGCTGGCGCACCACGACAGCCTGCGTCTGCGCTTCACCCAGGCAGATGGCCGCTGGCAGGGCGAATACGCCGTATCGCCTGGCGAGCAGTTGCTATGGACTGCCACGGTGGCCGATTTCAACGACTGCCAGGCGCTTTACACCGACGTACAACGCAGCCTGGACCTGGAACACGGGCCATTGCTGCGGGCCTTGCTGGTCAGTGACGGGCAGGGCGCCCAGCGACTGTTGCTGGCGGTCCACCACCTGGTGGTCGATGGGGTGTCGTGGCGCGTGCTGCTCGAAGACCTGCAGGCGCTGTACCGTGGTCAGCCTCTGGCGGCCAAGACCCACGCCATGGCCGACTGGGCCGCGCGCCTGGCAAGCTACGCCGGCAGCGATTCGCTGCGCGACGAGCTCGGCTGGTGGCAGGACCAACTGGGGCATGTGCGCCATGAGCTGCCATGTGATCACCCGCAGGGCGGCAACCTGCACCGGCATGCCGATACCCTGGCCATCGCCCTGGATGTGGAGCAGACCCGTCAGTTGTTGCAGCAGGCCCCCGCGGCGTACCACACCCAGGTCAACGACCTGCTGCTGACTGCCCTGGCGCGCACCCTGTGCCACTGGACCGGTGACGACGAGGTGCTGGTGCAGCTCGAAGGCCATGGCCGTGACGGGCTGTTCGAAGACATGGACCTGACCCGCAGCGTGGGCTGGTTCACCAGTGCCTACCCGCTGCGCCTGAACCCTCAGGCGGGTGACGACGACTGCGCACGGGCCACCTCGATCAAACGCATCAAGGAACAGCTGCGCGAGGTGCCGCACAAAGGCCAGGGCTTCGGCGTGCTGCGTTACCTGGCTGATGACGCCGGGCGCGAACGCATGGCCGCGCTGCCGCAAGCTCGCATCACCTTCAACTACCTCGGCCAGTTCGACCAGCAGTTCGACAGTGCGGCGCTGTTCCAGCCGCTGGATGCCCCTGCCGGCCTGGCCCACGACCTCGACGCGCCGCTGCCGAACTGGCTGAGCGTCGACGGCCAGGTCTATGGCGGTGCCTTGCAGTTGCGCTGGACTTATAGTCGCGAGCGTTTCGACCAGCAGACCATTGCGCGTCTGGCCGATGCCTATCGCCACGAACTGCTGGCACTGGTTGGCCACTGCCTGGCCGAGGGTACGGGCAGCTTCACGCCCTCGGACTTCCCGCTGGCGCACCTGACCCAGGAACAGATCGACGCGCTGCCGGTTCCGGCTGGCGAAATCGAAGACGTCTACCCGCTGACCCCAATGCAGGAGGGCCTGCTGCTGCATACCCTGCTGGAGCCGGGTACCGGCATCTACTACATGCAGGACCGTTACCGCATCAATAGCGCCCTCGACCCGCAGCGTTTCGCCCAGGCCTGGCAGGCGGTGGTGGCGCGCCACGAGGCACTGCGAGCATCGTTCAGCTGGAATGCCGGCGAAGCGATGCTGCAGATCATTCACAAACCGGGTAACACGCCTGTCGACTATCAGGACTGGCGCGGCCTCGACGAGGCGGCCCAGGAACAGCGGCTGCAAGCACTGCACAAGCAGGAACGCGAGGCTGGCTTCGAGCTGCTGCGCCAGGCGCCGTTCCACCTGCGCCTGGTGCGGGTGGACGATGAGCGTTACTGGTTCATGATGAGCAACCACCACATCCTCATCGATGCCTGGTGCCGCTCGCTGTTGATGAACGATTTCTTCGAGCTTTACCAGGCCCTTGGCGAAGGCCGCCAGGCCCAGCTGCCGGTGCCGCCACGCTACCGCGACTACATCGGCTGGCTGCAACGCCAGGACCTGGACGAAGCACGAGGCTGGTGGCAGGCCAACCTGGCCGGCTTCGAGCGCGCCACGGCGATCCCAAGCGACCGCCCGCTGCGTAATGACCATGCCGGTGACGGCATGGTGGTCGGTGACTGCTACACCCGCCTGGCGGTGAGTGACGGCGTGCGCCTGCGCGAACTGGCCCAGGCTCACCAACTGACCATCAACACCTTCGCCCAGGCGGCCTGGGCCCTGGTGCTTGCCCGCTACAGCGGCGAGCGCGACGTCGCCTTTGGCGTGACCGTGGCCGGGCGGCCGGTGAGCATGCCGCAGATGCAACGCACCGTTGGCCTGTTCATCAACAGTATCGCCCTGCGTGTGCAATTGCCCGAACCGGGCCAGCGTTGCAGCGTGCGCCAGTGGCTGAAAGGCCTGCTGGAGCGCAACATGGAGCTGCGCGAATACGAATACCTGCCTTTGGTGACGATTCAGGAATGCAGCGAACTGCCCAAAGGTCAGCCACTGTTCAACAGCCTGTTCGTGTTCGAGAACGCCCCGGTGGAAACCGCCGTGCTCGACCACGCCCAGCACCTCAACGCCAGCTCCGACTCGGGCCGTACTCACACCAACTTCCCGTTGACGGCGGTGTGCTACCCGGGCGATGACCTTGGCCTGCACCTGTCGTTCGACCAGCGCTACTTCGAGCATTCGACCGTCGAACGTCTGCTGGCCGAGTTCAAGCGTCTGTTGCTGGCGTTGGTGCAAGGTTTCGAGGGCGAGGTCAGCGAACTGCCGCTGCTGGGTGAAGAAGAACAGCGCTTCCTGCTCGATGACTGCAACCGTACCGAACATGCCTACGCCCTGGAGCAGAGCTACGTCGCGCAGTTCGAGGCACAGGTCGCCGCGCACCCCGAGCGCACGGTGGCCCGCTGCCTTGAGGCGAGCTACGACTACGCCGGCCTGAACCTGGCAGCCAACCGCCTGGGCCATGCGCTGGTCGCTGCGGGCGCAGGCATCGATCAGCCGATCGCACTGCTTGCCGAGCGGGGCCTGCCACTGCTGGGCATGATCATCGGCAGCTTCAAGGCCGGTGCCGGTTACCTGCCGCTGGACCCCGGCCTGCCGTCGGCGCGCCTGCAGCGCATCGTCGAGCTTAGCCGCACGCCGGTGCTGGTGTGCAGCGCGGCCTGTGCCGAGCAGGCGCGCCTGTTGCTGGACGAGCTGGCGGGTGGGGCACGGCCACGCCTGCTGGTGTGGGAAGAGGTACAGGCGAGCAGCGTCGCCAGCCATGACCCAGGGATTCACAGCGGGCCGGACAACCTGGCCTATGTGATCTACACCTCAGGCTCCACAGGCCTGCCCAAAGGCGTGATGGTCGAGCAGCGCGGCATGCTCAACAACCAGCTGAGCAAGGTCCCTTACCTGGCGCTGAACGAGCATGACGTGATTGCCCAGACCGCCTCGCAAAGCTTCGATATCTCGGTCTGGCAATTCCTTGCCGCGCCATTGTTCGGTGCCAGGGTGGAGATCGTGCCGAACGCCATCGCCCACGACCCGCAAGGCCTGCTGGCCCATGTGCAGGCCACCGGCATTACCGTGCTGGAAAGCGTACCCTCGCTGATCCAGGGCATGCTGGCCAACGATCACCAGGCGCTGGACGGCCTGCGCTGGATGTTGCCGACCGGCGAAGCCATGCCGCCTGAGCTGGCCGCGCAATGGCTGCAGCGCTATCCAGACATCGGCCTGGTCAATGCCTACGGCCCGGCCGAGTGCTCCGATGACGTGGCGTTCTTCCGCGTCGACCTGGCGTCGACGCGCGGCAGCTACCTGCCGATCGGTACGCCAACCGACAACAACCGCCTGTACCTGTACGGCGAGGATCAAACCCTGGTGCCGTTGGGCGCGGTGGGCGAGCTGTGCGTTGCCGGTACCGGCGTGGGCCGTGGCTATGTCGGCGACCCGGTGCGCACCGCCCTGGCCTTCATCCCGCACCCGCACGGTGCGCCGGGCGAGCGCCTGTACCGCACGGGTGACCTGGCGCGGCAGCGCCCCGATGGCGTGCTCGAATACGTCGGACGTATCGACCACCAGGTGAAGATCCGCGGTTACCGGATCGAACTGGGTGAAATCGAAGCCCGCCTGCACGAGCAGGCCGAAATCCGCGACGCCGCCGTGGGTGTGCAGGACGGTGTCAACGGCAAGCACCTGGTCGGATACCTGGTGGCGCACCAGGGCGTCAGCGCCGATGCCACGCTGCTGGAGCAGGTCAAGCAACGCCTGCGTGCCGACTTGCCGGAATACATGGTGCCGCTGCACTGGAGCTGGTTCGATAGCCTGCCGCACAACGCCAACGGCAAGCTCGACCGCAAGGCGTTGCCGGCCATCGACATCGGCGGCCAGCATGGCCAGGCCTACGTGGCGCCACGCGACGAACTGGAAGAGGTGCTCGCCGGTATCTGGGCCGACGTGCTCAAGGCCGAGCGGGTAGGGATGCACGACAACTTCTTCGAACTGGGCGGGCATTCGCTTCTGGCTACGCAGATTGCCTCGCGGGTGCAGAAGCAGCTGCGGTTGAACGTGCCGCTGCGGGCGATGTTCGAGTGCAGTACGGTCGAGGAGCTGGCTGAATATGTGCGTGGGCTTCAGGGCAGTGCGCTGGATGAAGGCAAGGTGGATAGGTTGAGTGATCTGATGGCGGAGCTGGAGGGGTTGTGACCGGCACGGATTGACCCGTAGCGGCCTCTTAGCGGGGAGATCACCTTCTACAGGTCTGCGTTGTATTACCTACAACGGCGGGCTTGTGGGAGTTGATTTACCCGCCAAGAAGGCGCGGCGACGATCCAGTAGCGAGTGTGGTTCGGGAGGCGTTCTTCATTGTTTTCAATGGGAGTGTTGATGGCCGTATAGCCAATGAGCTGAGTGCATAGCATCAGTACGAGTTTGGTGTTCTTGGCTCGCTGAGTGGGGGCGTTCGGTGTTTGAAGTTTTTGGTGTGGAGGTAATTCAAAGTTTAGTATTTCATAGTTGTAGGTTCTTATTGTTTTCATTTCTTCTCGGGTAGCAATTCAAGTCCTGTGGCTGAAGCCAGCGAGGCTGAAGACCAAGCTTGCGCCAAGAGTTGCTGTTGGGGTGGCAGATGTCAACGGGGTTGAATTGACCTGGGGTGACCTAAAAACAGGCGGTGGTTTATTGAGGCTTCACGCTGTAAGAAAGTTGCTTAGGTGATTTCCTACAGTGCTGGGTGAGGAGGGGCTGGTCTGGCCGCTTCTTTAAGTGTTCCGGTAGTTTTTCCTAAAGAGGCGTAATACTTTTCGCTTTGTTCTGAGAATTGATCGCGATGCGTTTATGTCGTTTTTTTTGAAATGAGTGTTTCGTGATGTTTTCGGTTGTCAACCCATTAGCCGAGTGCACCGTGAGGTGCCTTGCCTTGTGCCCCACTTTTGAAATTGAGCGCCGCGTGTGCGGCGCTCGAAAACACTGGATCGGCGAGGTTAGCGCTTGCCGAGAATTTTCCCCAATGCCTCCGGCCGTGGTGCCCCTTGCTGGCTCTGCAGGTTGCCCTGCTCATCCTGATAGAAGATCGCCGGCGTGGCCTGCAAGCCCATTTCTTCCATCAAGGCCAGGTTCGCCGCCAGTTTCTGCTGCACCGCCTCTGGCACCTTGTCCAGCGCTTTCAGGGTACTGGCCTTGCCTGCTTTCTCATGCTGCTCCAGCGCTTTGGCCGGGTCTTTGGCGGCCAGCAGTGCCGCCGACTTGCCCGGGCTGTCCTCGCGGATGATGCCGACCATGATATGGCGCAGCTGCACCTTGCCTGATTCCACCCATGGCCGCGCCTGCTGCCAGAACATGTTGCAGTACGGGCAGTTCGGGTCGCTGAACAGGTAGACCTTGCGCGGTGCATCGGCTTTACCGTCAGCGATCCAGCTGGTTTTTTCCAGTTTCGCCCAGATGGCCTTGGACATAGGCCCGTACACCAGCTTTTCCAGGGGTTCGGCACTGAGGTCCTGGCCCTGTTCGTCAAACAGGCTGCCGACCAGCACATGCTTGCCATCGGGCGTGAGGTACAGGGCGATGCCGTTGTTCTGGTACTCGGCGGCGTAACCGCGCAGGCCATTGGGTGCATCGAAGCTGCCTTTGATCACGGCACCCTTGGCTTGCAGTTGCTCGATTGCCTTGGGCAGCGTTTCGGCCTGCGCCAGCGGGGCGGCCAGCAGGGCCAGGGACAGGGGCAGCAGTGCAGTCATTCGCATGTCATTTTCCTTGTGCGGCAGGGGCGGGCGCGGCGGCCCGTTCGAAAGGTTCCAGGGCACGGTGCAGGCTGGCCCGTGACAGCTCGCCCAGGTGGCTGCCGATCAGCCGCCCGTTGGCGTCGTAGAACAGGGTGGTGGGCAGGGCCATCGAACCGACTCGCTGGGCCAGAATACCGGTGCCGTCGAACAGCACATGGGTCAGGCTCAGTCCCGTGGTGGCGAGGAAGGTGCTGACGTTTTCCGGCGTCTCGCCTTGGTTGACGAACAAGAACGTCACATGAGGGTACTCACCCTGGGCGTGTTGCAGCACCGGCATTTCCCGGCGGCACGGTGGGCACCAGGTCGCCCAGATGTTGATCACCAGCGGCTTGCCGCGATAGCTGTGCAGCGCGACCGATTGCCCGCCGGCATTGCGCAGGCTCAGCTCTGGCAGCTCGGTGCCCTTGCTGTACAGATGGCTGCCAAGGCTGGCCAGGCCCCAGAACAGCGCGCCACTGAACAGCGCCCAGCCCAACGGGCGACGCAGCCCGGGGTGGCGCCAGCCTTGCCAGAGGCTGGCGAGCACGACGCCGGTCAGCCCCGACCAGAGCAGGAAACCACCGTCGCGGATGTCGATCACCTGCACCAGGTCATCGCGGTACATCGGCCAGTAGGCCAGCACGAAGCCCAGGCGAGCGCACAGCAGGCCGATCAAGAACAGGTTGAACAGCGCCGACTCCGGGCTTTCGCCGCCACGCCGGGCCACCCACCAGCCGACCACGCTGGCGATGCCCAGGGCGGCGAGCATCAACAGATGATTGAGGGCCATGGTCAGGGGCCCCAGGGTTACCGTCAGCATCAGCCTTGGCTCCTGGTCTGGGCCCAATGTTGCAGGAAGGCGGCCGCATCCACTTCGCCGGTGATGCGCCGCGCGCGACGTTCTTCGCCTTCCGGGCCGAGCCAGAGGATGCTGGGCGGGCCGGGTACCTGGTAGCGCTGCAGCAGGGCACGGCTGGCGGGGGCATCGGCGGTCACGTCCAGGCGCAGCAGGCGCACGCCGGCCAGGCTGGCTTGCACATCGTCACGGGCAAACACCTTTTTTTCCATGACTTTGCACGATACGCACCAGTCGGCGTAGTAATCGACCATCACCCATTGGCCACGGGCTTTGGCCGCATCGAGCTCGCGTTGCAGGTCCTCCGGGCGGCTGACGGTGACGAACTTATCTTCGCCGTGCTCAGTGGCCGAAGGTGCGGGCCCGCCGGCAAACGGGCGCAACGGCTGCCAGAGGTCATCGCCGCCGGCGGCAGCGCCTATCAGCAGCAGGCCGCCCCACAAGGCGCCCAGCAGCGGTAAGGCGCGCAAGGCAGGCAGACGCTGCAGGGCCGGCCAGGCCGCCCAGCCCAGTGCAATCAGCCAAGCGCCGCTCAAGGCCAGCAGCAGCGGTGCGGCGAGCAGGCTGCGGACGGTGTACAGGGCCATGGCCAGGAACACGAAGCCGAACACCCCCTTGACCCGCTCCATCCAGGCGCCTGGGCGGGGCAGGTAACGGTTGCCCAAGGTGACCAGCAACAGCAAGGGCACACCCATGCCCAGGCCAAGGCTGAACAGCACCAGCGCGCCTTGCAGCACATCGCCACTCTGCGCGATGTAAAGCAGGGCGCCGGCCAGCGGCGCGGTCATGCACGGCCCGAGCAGCAGGCCCGACAGGGCCCCCAGAAGCGCCGCACCGTAGAGGTTGCCGCCCCGGGTGCTTTGCCCGGCACGGTCCAGGCGATCACGCAGGGCGGCTGGCAATTGCAATTCGAAAGCGCCGAACATCGGCAGGGCAAGTATCACGAACAGCGCCGCCAGGCTGCCCAACAGCCAAGGCTGCTGCAACCAGGCTTGCAGGCTGGCGCCAAGCAGCGCTGCAACCACGCCGAGCCCTGCATAGACCAGCGCCATGCTCAGCACGTAGACCCCGGCCAGCACCCAGCCACGGCGTGCGCTGGCGCCGTTGCCCATGACCAGGCCGGCCAGGATCGGCAGCATCGGCAGCGAGCAAGGGGTAAAAGCCAGCAGCAGGCCAAGGCCGAAGAACGCCAGCAGGCTCCAGAGAAGGCTGGCGCTCTGCAGGCCGCTGGCCAGGGCTTGGTCGCTGGCCTGGTCGGTGGCAGGCGCGGCGCTGCCGCCCAGGTCGATGACAGTGGTTTGCGGCGGGTAGCACAGGCCGGCGTCGGCGCAGCCTTGCCAGCCCAGGCGCAACTGGCCTTCGGCGTTGGCGGGGAGCAGCAGTTCGAGTTGCTCGCGGTACACCGCGCTGTCGCCGAAGAATTCATCGTGATGGTTGAGGGCTGGCGGCAGTTGCGGGTGCTGCTCGACGGGCAGGCCATCGAACTTCAGGCGCTTCTGGTAGAGGTAGTAGCCCTGTTTGATCTGGAAATGAAGGCGCATCTGGCCGTCGGCCTGGCGGTCGTGGGTCAGGACGAACGCCTGGTTCACCGGCAGGAAATCGGGTTTTACCGCGAACGGGTTGGCCTGCAGCGGGCCGGCCACAAGGAATGTGAGGAAGAGCAGGAGGACGCGCATGTCTTCGCCTTGGCAGAGTTGAACGGGGCCATGCTGGCCTGAGCCGATTAACCCAAAGTTAACCTGTGGCCGTGTTCGCACGCGAGCAATGTGGACATACCGCGACATACTGTCTGCTTGACTTTGCCAAAACCTATTTGAGTGCTGTAAAGTTGACGTGAAAGTCAGTTTTTGTGGGCGTCCTGCGTAGGCGGTCACATCCTTCCGCGTTTCCAGCACAAGAATCAAAAGATGGGCAGGCAGCGGCCTGCCCAGAGGATCAAGCATGTCCAACCGTGATATTTCCCGGCGCTCCTTCCTGCAAGGTGGCCTGATCGCCGGTGTCGGCGTGAGCATGGCGCCGCTCGGCAGCCAGGCCTTCGCCGCGCTGATGGAGGACCGTGTCACCACGTCGCCGCAGAAGTGGATGAACCACGACGGCAAGGCGCGTTTCCGTAACGACGCGTTGTCCAAGGTCTGTGGCAACAAAGTCTTTGCCCGCGACATCCGCGCCAAGGACATGCCCGGCTGGCCCGAGCAGCAAGGGCATGCCATGTTGCTCAAGACCACCAAGGCCGACCGCATCTACGCCGGTTTCGACCTCGGCCTGCTCGGCGCCGAGCTGCAGCCGGACCGCATCGTCACCGCCGCCGACCTGGAAAAGGACGGTATCGCTTGGCCCGAAGCCCATTCGCCTGACCCGCTGCTGCCACCTGGCAAGGTGCCGATGTTCATTGGCCACCCGGTGGCGATCCTGATCTGGAACGACTTCGAGCGCTTCCGCCAGGCCAAGCGCAAGCTGCAGTTCAACGACAAGGCGATCCGCTACGGCGCTCAGGCCCCGTTGTACCAGCGTGACCCTTACGGCAGCTTCCGTTTCGTGCGCGTCGGCGGCGCCACGCCGTTCGACGAGGACCAGTTCTCCAGCCTGAAGAACAGCATGCTGTTTCCGACCATCCTCAACCGCAAACCGGTGTGGTCCAAGCAGCCCAACCAGCACGGCGACCTCACCGAGCAGGGCCTGTTCTACGCCAAGCGCATCGGTGAGCAACTGGACAACCCGCCGGCAGACTGGCTGGTGTTCGATGAGCGCTACAAGACGCCTTCCATCGAGCCGGCGGCGCTCGAGCCCGACAACGGCAATGGCTGGTACGACGCCGGCACCGGTACGCTGCACTTCGTGGTCGCCACCCAGTGCCCGTTCGAAGTGGCGCAGGACTGCGTGCACATGATCAAGCCTTCGCGCTTCGCCCTCAACCACCTCAACATGCACCCGGGTTACACCGTGGGCTATGGCTCCAAAGACAACAACATCTTCGTCTTCTACGCCGCAGTTGCCGCGCTGTATGGTGCCGGTGTGCCGATCCGCCTGGCCAACGACCGCTATGAGCAGTTCCAGAGCGGCATCAAGCGCCATGCCTTCGACATCCGCTATCAACTGGCCGTGGACAAGAAGGACAACAGCTTCAAGATCTTCCGCGCCGACATGAGCTGTGATGGCGGTGGCCGCATCAACTACAGCCCGTCGGTGGCTGCGGTTGGCGCTACGGCGGCGCAGTCGATCTACTACATGCCGCAGAACGACCTGTCCGTCACGGCCTACCACTCGCGTGGCGTCGAGGCCGGCTCCATGCGCGGCTACGGCACCTTGCAGACCATGGCCGCTACCGAAATGATGGTCGACGAAGTGGCGGGGCGCCTGGGCGTCGATGCCATCGACCTGCGCCGCGCCAACGCGCTCAAATCGGGTATGAAGAACACCCAGGGCGCGGTCCCGGCGGGTGCCCTGCGCCTGCACGAGATCCTCGACAAGGCCGCCGCCCACGACTGGTGGCGCAACCGTGACGCACGCAAGCGCGAGATGGACGCCAAAGACAAGGACCACTGGTACGGCGTCGGTTTCGCCATCTGCCAAAAGGACTTCGGCACCGGTTCCGAAGCACCGATGGCCAGCGTCGAGTTCACCGCCGATGGCCGCATCAGCCTGCGCCACATCGGTACCGAACTGGGCACCGGCATGTCCACTTCCCAGGCCCTGGTGGTCAGCGACTTCCTCGGCCGTTCGGCCGACGAGGTGAAGACCGCAGTGACCGAGTGGCCTGAACTGCAACTGGCCACCAGCGGTAACCCGTACCTGATCAGCCAGGCCGAGCAGGATGCGGCGCTGCGCAACCCGCGCTGGGTCGGCAAGCTGGCATCGCCGTCGTCGGCGACCAACTCGGCGTTCTATTTCAGCCACGCCACCCGCGAAGCGGCGCGCGTGCTGTTCAATCATGGCCTTTGGCCGGCGGCCATGGCCCTGTGGCGTCAAGGCCCGTTCGGTGGGCAGGCCAACCCCTTGGTGGTGCGCCGCGAGAACGCGGTGTGGGTCAACGGTGAACTGACCGGCAATGGCCTGGCGCCGATCCCGTTCGCCGAGCTTGCGAAGAAAGCCCACGAAATGGGCCTGGTCACCGGCGTCAGCGTGCACGGTTTCAACCGTTGGAGCTGGGCAGAAGCCGACTTCGTCATCGACGGCGTGCGCGAGCGTTTCCCGCTCGATGCCGTGGCCGTGAAATACGGCGACGGTGCGCCGAACGCCAAGAAAGCGCAGATGAGCAGCAACGGCTACCACTTGCTCGACCGGCAGAACGCCGCCTACCCGGCCACCCAGTTGAACAACGCCATGGTCACCTACTACAGCCCGGTGGCCACCATCGTCGAAATCAAAGTGAACAAGGGCACCCATGAGGTGCAGGTCCTCAACCATCACAGCTGGGTCGAGTGCGGCCGTGTGCTGGTGCCGGAGCTGGTCAAGGGCCAGCTCGAAGGCGGCATCGCCATGGGCATTGGCCATGCGCTGACCGAAGAGATGCCGTTGCATGAGGGTGGCCCGGGGGAGGGCGACTGGAACTTCAACCGCTATCGCCTGCCGCATGCCAAGGACGTGGCCGTCTGGAAGCAGACCTCCGAGATTCTCCCGCCCTTGTCGCCCACCGACCCGTCCAAGGGCATTGCCGAGGTGGTGATGATCCCGGTGGTCGGCGCCATCGGCAACGCCGTGGCCCATGCCATCGGCAAGCGTGTGCGTGACCTTCCGATTACTCCAGCCCGCATCAAGGAGGCCCTCAATGGCTAACCGTCCGCTTCAACTGACCCTCAACGGTCAACCTGTCGGTCCGGTCGAGGTCCCCGACGACCTGGCGATGATCGACTACCTGCACGAACACCAGAACCTCACCGGCTCGCGCCTGGGCTGCGGCCAGGGTATCTGCCATGCCTGCGTCGTGATCGTCGACAACCCGGATGGCACCAGTGAAGAAGTGCGTACCTGCATCACCGGTGCCCATTACTTCACCGGCAAGAAGGTCCGTACCATCGAAAGCCATGCCAAGCAGGACGAGGCCGGCAACTTCACGCTCAACCCCATCCAGCAGAAGTTCGTCGACCTGTTCGCGTTTCAGTGCAGCTACTGCGCACCGGGCTTCGTCAACGCGGCCACCGTGCTGGTGGAAAATGCCCAGCGTCAGCCGGTGAAGAAGAGCGAGCTGGAGGACCGTATCGAAGAGAGCCTGGGGCACCACATCTGCCGTTGCACTGGCTACGTGCGTTACTACGACGCCACCCGTACGGTCCTCAACGACCTCGGCCTGGTCAAGGAGGGTTGAGCATGGCGTTCGTACGTTCCAGCCTGGCGCTGGCGCTTGGCCTCGCCGTATCGATGGCGGCCCAGGCCGATGACCCGGCACAGATCAAGCGCGGCGAATACCTCGCCCGTGCCGCCGACTGCATGGCCTGCCACACCGCCGAAGGCGGCGCGCCCTATGCTGGCGGCCTGCCGATTCACTCACCGTTCGGCACCATCTATGGCACTAACATCACCCCGGACAAAGCGTACGGCATCGGCAATTACACCGCCGACGAATTCTTTGCGGCCGTCACCGAGGGCAAGCGCAAGGACGGCGCCAACCTGTACCCGGCCATGCCCTACACCTCGTACCACCTGATCTCCCGGGAAGACTCCGATGCAATCCTGGCGTACCTGATGACCGTGCCGCCGATCAACCGCCCGGCACCGCAGACCAAGCTCAGCTTCCCGTTCAACGTGCGCATGGGCCTGTCGGGTTGGAACATGCTGTACGGCAAGAGTGTGCAGCTACAGCCCACCGAAGGTAAAAGCCCGGCATGGCAGCGCGGGCAGTACATGGTCGAAGTCATGGGCCACTGCGGCGAGTGCCATACCCCGCGTAACCCGATTGGTGCGCTGCAGCAGGACCAGCGCCTGACCGGCGGGCTGCTCAATGGCTACCTGGCACCGAGCCTGCTGGCCAAGGACCTTGCCGACCGTGGCTGGACCCAGCCCGACCTCACCACCTTCCTCAAGCACGGTATCAGCGCCCAGGGCAGCATGTTCAACGAGATGTACCCGGTGGTGCACCACAGCACCCAGCACCTCGAGGACGCCGACCTGGCTGCCATGGCCACCTATTTGTTGGGTGAACAGCCGCCGCCTGCCAAGGTCATACAGGAAGTCCCCCTGGACCAGCTCAGCGACAGCGCCAAGCGCGGCCGCCAGCAATACCTCAATGTCTGCGCCGGTTGCCACGGTGTCGACGGCGAAGGCAAGCCGCATATCGCGGTGGCAATGCAGGGCAACACGGTGCTGCGTCAGGGGGATTCACGCAACCTGGTCAAGGCCATCCTCGACGGTATCCGTGAGCAGCAATTCACAGGTTTCGAGCGCATGCAGCCGATGCCGGGCTTTGCCGACACGCTCAGTGATGAGCAGGTCACGGATATGGTCAATTACCTGCGTCAGGCCTGGGGCGGATTGCCAGGTGATTTGAGCGTACAACAGCTTGCTGAGCTGAAGGCGGAGTAATACGTGCAACATCTTGATCTGCAGGTTGTACACCAGGCGATGCAGTGGTCGGGTAACGGCCAGCGGGTCTGGTTGTGCACGGTGCTGGCCACTTACGGTTCGGCGCCGCGCGCGCCGGGCTCGCTGCTGGCGGTGAACGAAGCAGGGCAGTGGGTGGGCTCGCTGTCGGGCGGCTGCGTCGAGGACGACTTCCTCGAGCGCGTGGCCCTGGGCGAGTTCCGCGAGCCGGTCGCGATCGTGCGCTATGGCGACGGCAGCGACCGGCGTTCGAGCATTCGCCTGCCGTGTGGCGGGGTGCTGGAGGTGCTGGTGGAAAACCTGCCGGCCGATTGCGACGTGCAGGCGCATCTGCGCGCCTTGGCAAGTGCGCTGCAGGGCCAGCGGCGGCTTCTGCGCGAGGTGAGCCTGCCCGAGGGCACGCGCCGGCTCAGCGACGACACGTGCCAGGGCCCAAGAGTCGAACGCGCTGCCACCCGTGTGCGCCTGCGTGTGGGCGCCGCTCAGCGGCTGCTGTTGGCGGGGTATTCCAGCGTTGCGCAGTATTGCGCCGAGTTCGGCAAGGGGCTGGGGTTTGAAGTCATCCTCTGCGAGCCGCGCAGCGAGGTGCTCGAAGGCGTGGTGCTGCACGGCATCGAAGTGCGCCGCGAGTTGCCGTCGGAATTCATCGCCAACGGTGGTTGCCATGCCGACACGGCAGTGGTTGCATTGACCCATGATCCCAAAATCGATGACTTGGCCATGCTTGAAGCAGTACGTACCGAGGCGTTTTACATTGGCGTCATGGGTTCCAAGGCCACCTCCGACAAGCGTCGCGAACGCCTGCAGCGCATCGGTGGCCTGGGCAGTGACGAGTTGGCGCGCATCCACGCACCGATCGGCCTCAACCTGGGCAGCAAGACCCCCGCAGAGATCGCCCTGGCAGTGCTGGCCGATATCCTGCGCATGCGTAACGGCATCGAGCGGGCGGCGCTGTGAGCATCGTCGCGTTGGTACTGGCGGCGGGCAGCAGCGTGCGTTTCGGTGGCGACAAGCGCCGGGCCACGTTGGCCGATGGGCGCAGCTTGCTGGTGCATAGCGTCGAGCGTGCCTGTTCGGTATTCAGCGATGTTCGCGTTGTACTGCGTGAGGGGGAGCGCGGCGCGGATCTGGGTTTACCGGGCCAATGCCGGGTCATTGCCAGCCCGGATGCTGGGTTGGGGATGGGGCATAGCCTGGCGGCCGGGGCTGCCTCGTTGATCGACAGTGAGGCACAGGCGGTGGCGGTGCTGTTGGGCGATATGCCCTGGATCGCTCAGGCAACGTTGGGCCAGCTTGCCGCGGTGGCCGATTTGTCCAGGATCGTCTTGCCAGAACATGAGGGACAACAGGGGCACCCGGTGTTGTTCGGGCGCGATTTCTGGCCGGCGCTTTCACGCCTGACGGGTGATGAGGGCGCGCGCTCGGTGCTGAAGGCGCACCCGGCGAGTTGCATCAGGCTTGCAGTGCAGGATGCCGGAGTGTTGCAGGACGTGGACCGGCCCGAAGCCGTCAACCGCTGAGCACGTCGTTCTGCCTATTCATTTTCTTCTTCCTCTTCGTCGAGGTCATACGGCTGAAGGTCAGCCAGTTGCGCGAGCAGACTCAAATGCACTTCGGCATCCAGTCGCTGAAGGCGCTCCGGCTCGGCAGAGCCTCCCAGCATCAGGGCAGGTACGAAACCGTACATCTCGCCGGCCTCCAGATCGCCCAATGCTTTTCTGGCCTGGTCGAAAAGCCCCAGGCCGATGTTTTCGGTCATGGCCCGCATGAGCAAGCTTTGGATTTTGTTGTCCCGTTCTTCGCTGTTGGCGCTTGGCACACTCAGGAAGTACCGGGAATGGTAGGCCGCAATGGTCAGCAGCGAGCCGGTGTTTTCACCCCACAGGTACAACTCGCCGAAAGCGCTGTGGGCAATGAGGTGGTATGTGTCGTGGGTGGTGCCACCCAGCCAGGCATCGACTACGGATTCGTATTCACGTGGGTTCACCAGCCAGAAAAGGCCACTGCCGTAGCCGCACCAACCGTGTTCTTTCCAGTAGTCGAGGAGTTGGTTGGGGAGTTTGTCTTTGTAATGATCGAGGGCTGAAGGCGGTACGGGTTGTTGGCCTATACGGTCTCCGAAGGCTTCGAGGAAGATGGAGAAAACTACGTTCATTGGTAAATTCCTTTTTAGGGTTTTGTGTGTGAAGTTCTACTGTTTGTTATGTGATAATTGTCAAGCGTTTGGCGGAGGCTCTTTTGTGTGCCATTAGAAATCGGAGAATGGATAGGGTTCAAGGGGTGAAAGCTGAGAGAGTAGTGTCAAGTGCTCCACTGCCTTGACTTTTTGAATATTTTCAAGCCGGAGTGTTCCGCCGAACGCAAGTGCGGGGATAAAACCATAAATTTCGTCAGGTTCAAGTCTGCCTAATTTGTTTTTTGCTGGCTCGAAAAAATTCCCGAAATCGTTGGATTCACGATCCATTAATAGAAAAAATCCCTGTACCTGTTTGTCCAAGTCATTTGTTGCTGATGCTTGAATTCGGCCGCAGTAATTTGATGTGTACGGTACGATATCTAACGAAAAGCCGGATCTTTCGCCATATAGGTAGAGGTCGCCAAAAGCGCCTCGCGCGATGATGTGATAGTTATCTCGGCCTTGGAGTGGTGTACCTTCTATGAGTGAGGCAACTACACCTTCGTAGTCCTGAGGATTAACTGTCCAAAATATCCCGTCGCCATACCCGCACCAGCCGTGCTCGATCCAGTAGTCCAATAATTTTTCTGGGAATACACTTCGGTAGCGTGCTATGGTTGATGGAGGAACTTCCTGTCTGAATATAGGTTCGCCCATTTCCTCTATGAAGAGCGAGAAGATTTCGTCCATATTCATGATCCTTGTTTGTTAGCACTTATGCAGTTTTATGTTTAGGAAGCTAGAGGCGCCTCCAGCCTTGGACTGTTGCTTGACAGATTGCACGAGTACTCCAATTTTGCTTTTCCACTGAGGGCCTATGCTCGAATTGACTTGCCTGTCGCCAAAATCACTAATGAGGTCTTTGCCGCCGGCGATCAAGTCTGGATTATGCAATGCTGCAAGTGAAGACATTGTTTCTTTGGCCTGTTTTGTTGACAGTTTTTTTGCTTCGATAGGATTCATCTGCTCAGCCAAATCTTGATAAGCCCTCTTTCTCAGATCATCATACAATTTCTTTCTTGCTTTTCTGGCTATGTTTGGGTCCCGCTTTGCAGGGTTAGCAATATTTTCCAAGAATTCCTCAACTGTGAGGCGATTTAGCCCATCCTGCTGTCCCTTCAGTTGCCGTTCAAACTCAATGTGCTTAGAGGCTGGCAATTTATCCGCCTTGAAGCAAGCCACAGTATGCAACGGCATGCTTTTGGGCTTGCCCTGGGAAGACTCCTTGTCCTTCCCCGCAGGGCGATTCGCCTGCGCAGGCTGCGGATGATCCAGCGCCCCCTTACGCCGCTCCGCCACCTGCAAATCCGGCCGGTTCTTCAGCCCTTCTTCATGCTTTAGCATCCATTGCCCAAGCCGCGCCCCCTTGCTGCTGGCCGCCATCTCCTGCGCCAGCACCCGGGCATCGCCCCGACCGCGTGTGAGGTACGAAACCATTGCCCCCAATAGCAGAACCACCACTTCCACATGGCCCAAGGCAATGTGATGGGCCGCCCTGGAAATTGCATGCGGATCATCCCGCCCGAAAGGGTTAAGGCTTTCGTCCCGTGTGCCCTCCCAGGCGATGCGGATACCATCGATGTAGTACTCGCCGATCCGGGGCAAACCATCGATAAAGAACTCGGCAATGGAGGCAAGTCCCAGTGCGCCCAGGATCCAGCCACTGACCTTGAGGCCCACTGTCGCGCCAGTGCCGGCCAAGGGGATGGCCCCTGCACCGGCGCCGAATGCCCCGATCCCGGCGCCAATCGCGCCGCCGGTTAACGTGCTGCCGACAACGATCATCGCCATCTGCCTGACGACGATCAGCAGTTCGTCAATGATGACGGCGATGTTCAGGTCGGCGAAGCGCTGGCGCAGCATGTGCGCGGCCTGCCATTCGGCCTGGTTGAAGGCAGACTGCACCGCCCTGAGTCGGCGTAGGTTGAGTGACAGTGAAGCCACTGGCTGGTTATGGTGGGTGCGGAAATGGGCGCCTCCCTGATAGCCCACTTTATCGATGACCCGTGACTCGATCTCGTGCCATGACGGCACCAGGTGGCTCAGAAACATGTGTGTCTCCCTGACAGCGCTGTGCAGGGGAAATCACATCATGGTTTGGAAGTAATCATTTCCGTGGTTCTTGTAGGAAAAGTCTTTATCGTCTTCGAATGGAGATGATCATGGTGCAAAAAGACCGATGCCCCTGCCTGAGCTCACCGGGCTTGAACGGCATGCCCACCATGGCCCGAAAAAGGCCCATAATCCCCCGTTAATCCCTTCATAGTGCAATGCCAGCCACACCACTGCGGGAGCCCCCACCATGCACGTTCTGCTCTGCGAGGACGACGACCTGATCGCCAGCGGCATCTGCGCCGGCCTCACTGCCCAAGGCTTGACCGTCGACCGCGTAGCCAACGCCGCTGCCGCCCGGGCCATGCTCCAGGCGGCGCAGTTCGATGTGATGATCCTTGACCTCGGCCTGCCCGACGAAGACGGCCTCAAACTGTTGCGCCGCCTGCGTCAGCAGGGCATCGACCTGCCGGTGCTGGTGCTCACCGCCCGCGATGCGGTCACTGATCGAGTCGACGGCCTGCAGGCCGGTGCCGACGACTACCTGCTCAAGCCCTTCGACCTGCGCGAGCTGGCCGCGCGCCTGCACACCTTGCTGCGGCGGGTCGCGGGGCGGGCGGTCAACGTGATCGAGCATGGCCCGCTGCGCTATGACCCCAGCAGCTGCGAAGCGACCCTGGCCGGTCAGCCGGTCGACCTGTCGCGGCGTGAGCAGGCCTTGCTCCAGGCCCTGCTGCAGAACCCTGGCCGGGTGCTGTCCAGCGAGCAGCTCAAGGACTGCGTGTACGGCTTCAGTGACGAGGTCGAAAGCAACGCCCTCAACGTGCATATCCATCACCTGCGCCGCAAGCTTGGCAACAGCATCGTCGAGACCGTGCGCGGCCTGGGTTACCGCCTTGGCCCGGCGCAGGCGCCAGAGGAAGCCGCGTCATGAGCCTGCGGGTACGCCTGAGCCTGATTCTGGGCAGTGCGTTCATCATCATCTGGGTGCTCGCGGCTGCCTGGATGCTGCGCGACCTGCGCCAGCAGATGATGTTCTCCCTCGACCAGCGCTTGGTGGCGTCAGCGCGCATGGTCGCGGGGCTGATCGATCAATTGCCCAAGCCTTTGAGCGCCAAGGGCGAAGAGGCGCATTTTTCAGCCGACCAGTTCACCGTGCCCGACGGCATGGCCTGCCAGGTCAGCTCGCTGCGCGGCGAGATTCTTGCCAGCAACCACAAGCATGATGGGGGCATGGACGATGAACAGAGCGGCTTCCGCGACCAGACCATCGACGGCGCGCTGTGGCGTACCTTCACCTACAACCATGGCGATGTGCGCATCACCACTGCCGACCGCCACATGGAGCGCGAGGCGCTCAACCAGTCCATCCTGCTGGCCGCCTCGGCGCCGGTGCTGATGGCTTTGCTCGGCAGCCTGGGGCTTGTGTGGATCGGCCTGGGCAAAGGCCTGGAGCCGCTCAATCGCATGCGTGACGCCTTGCGCAGGCGGCGAGCCGACAGCGTGGAGCCGTTGCAGGTGGCGGGCTTGCCCAGTGAGTTGCAACCCTTGCTCGACACCCAGAACCAGCTGTTTCTGCGCATCGCCCAGACCCTGGAGCGCGAACGCCGGCTGACCGACGACGCCGCGCATGAACTGCGCAGCCCGCTGACGGCGATCAAGACCCACCTGCAGGTGGCCCGCATGACCGATGGCGCAGTGCGCGAGCAGGCGCTGGAGCATGCAGAACAGGGCACCGACCGCATGCACCGGACCCTGGAACAACTGCTGCTGCTGGCGCGGGTCGAAGGCAGCCTGTCGTTCGAGGATGGCGTGCAGTGCAGCGCCGAACAGGTCGCCCGGCAGGCGGTGCAGGATGCCGGTGGGGGTGATAACCGGCGCATCGTCCTGCGCCTGCCGGAGGAGGCCACGCGGATCTACCTCGGTATGCCGGCACCGCTGGCGGTGGCGGCGCTGCGCAACTTGCTGGACAACGCCTTGCGCCATGGCGGTGACTCGGAAGTGGAACTGGAGGTGCAGATGGCCGATGGGCAGATTGGCTTCATGGTGCGCGACCATGGGCCTGGTATTGCCGCTGATGACCTGCAGCACTTGACCGAGCGTTTCTGGCGCAACGGCCAGAGCGGTGGCTGCGGGCTGGGGTTGGCGATCGTCCAGGCGATCGTGCAGCGCTGTGCAGGCAGCTTGCGCTTCGACAGCCAGAGCGATGGCTTGCGGGTGGTGCTGCAAGTGCCGGCGCGCTCGGGCGCTTGATCTGCGCCGGCTGTACCGGCCCTATCGCCGGCAAGCCGGCCACTGGGCTGCGGCAGTTGCAGCAGTTGCAGCACTTGCCGCAGTTGCAGCACTTGCTGCAGTTTTTGGGGCCAGCGCAGTACCTTGTGGGAGCCGGCTTGCCGGCGATGGGCTGCGCAGCAGCCCTGATCACGCTAACGGTCTGACATTGGGCGCGCAGTCCAGAGCAGCGCTACGGTCGCCGTGGGCGCCGGCTTGCCGGCGACTGGGCAGCACAGGCCAAAAAATCCCACAACAAGCGCTAAATCCTCCCCCCAGCCAAGCGTTTTCCAAGCGACAACTACCCGCACATTCGCTTGCTTGCGAGGATTTACCCATGTCGACCGCTTCCAGCCTTGCCCAGGTCCTGCCGGCCAGCGCGCCGCAACCGCTGTACGAGTTCACCGAGTCGCCCCTGCTGCAACGCCAGCAGCAACAGGAATCCAACGCCCGCAGCTATCCGCGGCGTATCCCGTTGGCGCTCAAGCGCGCCCGTGGCATCCATGTCGAAGATGTCGAGGGCAGGCAGTTCATCGACTGCCTGGCTGGCGCCGGTACCTTGGCCCTGGGCCATAACCACCCGGTGGTGATCGAGGCCATCCAGCGTGTCCTGGCCGATGAAATCCCCTTGCACACACTCGACCTGACCACGCCGGTCAAGGATCGCTTCGTTCAGGACCTGTTCGGCATCCTGCCCGAGGCGCTGCGCCGTGAGGCCAAGGTGCAGTTCTGTGGCCCGACCGGGACCGACGCCGTGGAGGCGGCGCTCAAGCTGGTGCGCAGCGCCACCGGGCGCAGCACCGTGCTGGCCTTCCAGGGCGCCTACCATGGCATGAGTCAGGGCGCGCTGAGCCTGATGGGCAGCCATGGCCCCAAGCAACCGCTGGGTGCCTTGCTGGCCAACGGGGTGCAGTTCATGCCGTACCCCTACGATTACCGCTGCCCGTTCGGCCTGGGTGGCGAAGCCGGGGTCAAGGCCAACCTGCATTACCTGGAAAACCTGCTGCTGGACCCTGAAAGCGGCGTGCCGCTGCCCGCTGCCGTGATCCTGGAGGTGGTGCAGGGCGAAGGCGGGGTGATACCTGCCGATGTCGAATGGCTCAAGGGGGTGCGGCGCATCACCGAGCAGGCCGGCGTGGCACTGATCGTCGATGAGATTCAAAGCGGTTTTGCCCGTACCGGGCGGATGTTCGCCTTCGAACACGCCGGCATCGTGCCCGATGTGGTCACCCTGTCCAAGGCCATTGGTGGCAGCCTGCCGCTGGCGGTGGTGGTGTACCGCGACTGGCTCGACACCTGGAAGCCGGGCGCCCATGCCGGCACGTTCCGTGGTAACCAGATGGCCATGGCCGCGGGTTCGGCGGTGATCAACTACCTGGTCGAGCATCGCCTGGCCGAGCATGCCGAGGCCATGGGCCGGCGCCTGCGTGATCACCTGCAGCGGCTGCAACGCGACTATCCACAGTTGGGCGATATCCGTGGGCGTGGCCTGATGCTCGGGGTCGAGCTGGTCGATGTGCAGGGCCAGCGCGACGTGCTGGGCCACCCGCCGGCCAATCGCGAACTGGCACCCAAGGTGCAGCGCGAATGCCTCAAACGCGGGCTCATTCTGGAGCTGGGTGGGCGCCACGGTGCGGTGGTGCGCTTCCTGCCGCCGCTGATCATCACTGCGCAGCAGGTCGATGAGGTGGCGCAGCGCTTTGCCCAGGCCCTGGCTGCGGCGGTCTGACCCCTGAGGGGCGCGTTGCGCCCCATTTCTCGGCAAGCCCGCTTTCACTTGAACTGGCGGGGCATGCCCGCCGCGTTCGCTACCGCTTACCAGCCGCGCCCGGAGTTGACCCAGAAGTTCACAGACAGCGATGTCGATACCGACTCCACCTGGTGGAACCAGCCTTCTGGCAGGAACAACAGATCCCCGGCCTGCAGCAGCACCCGCAGGAAGGTAACCCCGCGCGCTTCGGGGAAGCGCTGATAATCCGGTGCATCGGGGTTGAAGTCGCAGCCGTCCAGGCCTCCCTTGGGCGAGGTCGACCAGGTGCCCAGGGCCGGGCGATGGTGGGGCGCCGCCAGGATGAACGACTTGTCCCCCCACACCTGGGCGAACAGGTTGTCGGCATCGTCGCGGTGCAACGGCGTGAGGGTGCCTTTGGGGCCGATCCAGATGCGCGGTGCGATGTACAGCGAGCGCTCGAAGTAGGGCGGGTACTGGATCAGCTCGAGCAACTGCGCAGGCACGATGTTGTTGCCCATGTAAGCCGGTGGCTCGCCGTTGCTGTCACGCGGCTGCGGGTTGTCCAGGGCGTTGATGAAATCTGCCATGGACGTGGCGCGAAAGTCGCGCTCGGTGGAGAAGGTCTTCTTCACGTAGTCGCCATGACGGGTGATGCCCTGCAGTTCGGCGAAGTGCTCCAGCGAAGCCTGGCGGTCGAGGTTGAACAGATTCCACTCACGCAGGGCGTCACTGATCACCACCGGTGTGCCGTACGGCAGATAGTGGCGCTGGAAACGCTCCACATCCAGTTGCGCGGCGGGGATTCGTTCTACTTCGGTCAACTGCGGCAGGCTGGCCGACACACGTTCGCTGTAGCGCGGTGGCGTGACATGGCGCTGGTTCATGTCAGTCTTCTGCGCCGTCACGCCCTTGCGCGCCAGGTCGATGATTTGCGGCAGCAGCGTGGCCAGGCCCAGGTTGCCGCCGATTTTCAGCCGGCCGCCGGCAAACAGCTCCTCGACGTTGGCGCTGCCGGCCATGATGCCCAGCAGGTCCTGCTGGGTGACTTCGATGGTGACATCCGGCGTTGCATGCCGGCCGGCTTCGGTGCGCGGCCGGGTACCGGCTTCACACCAGTAGGCCTGCTGCGGGCCGAAGATGAATTGGAAGATGCCTTCGACGCCTACGGCACCGGCATTGGCGAACAGCTTGCTCAGCAAAGGTTGCAGTTCCACGGCGCAGCCTCTTCGTGGGGGAGGGGTGTGAGAACGGAACGAAGGGCGGGTTGCGAAATTTAGCGCGCCGCCCAGCGCTGGCCAGGGGGTTGGCGGTGGTAATTTTTTGCAGGTTGTATCCGTTTCGTAGGGATAGCCGGGCACTGCCCGTGGTACCCCACTCGTACGGAAAGCAAGCTGATGAATCCCGAAAAGTCCCTGCAACTGGCCCGCCGTTTCATTGAATTGCCGCTGGAAAAGCGCCGCCTGTTCCTTGAAACCCTGGCCAGAGAGGGCATCGACTTTTCCCAGTTCCCGATTCCGGCCGCAGTGGCGGCCGAGGACCGGCTTGCACCGTCGTTCGCCCAGCAACGCATGTGGGTGCTCTGGCAGCTGGACCCGCAGGGCGGTGCCTATAACCTGCCAGGTGCGGTCCGCCTCAAGGGGGCGCTCGATGAGGCGGCCCTGCAGCAGGCGTTCACGTGCCTGCTCGAACGCCACCAGACCCTGACCTGCGTGTTCCAGCAGCAGGCCGATGAGCGCCTGTGCCAGGTGCACCGCCCGGCCGCGCCGCAGATCCAGCGTCTGGACCTTCGCGAGCTTGCCGAAGACGCCCGTCAGGGCCGGGTACAAGCCGAGATCGAGGCCGAGTCGCTGCGCCCCTTCGACCTGGAGCATGGCCCGTTGCTGCGCATCCGCCTGCTGCAACTGGCTGAGCAGGAACATGTGCTGCTGCTCACGCTGCACCACATCGTCGCTGACGGTTGGTCGATGAACGTGCTGATCGACGAATTCAGCCACTGCTATGACGCCTGCGCCGCTGGCACCCAGCCGCAACTGCCGGCGCTGCCGATCCAGTATGTCGATTACGCGCTCTGGCAGCGGCGCTGGCTCGAAGCTGGCGAGCTCGAACGCCAGCTGGGGTACTGGCAAGCCACCTTGGGTGATGAGCAGCCGGTGCTGGAGTTGCCGCTCGACCGCCCACGCCCGGCCTCGCCAAGTTTTGCAGGCAGCCGCCAGGAACTGGTGGTGGACTCGGCGCTCGCTCAGCAACTGCGTAGTTTTGCGGCGCGGCACAACCTGACGCTGTTCATGGTGCTGCTCGGTGCTTTCGGCGTGCTGCTGCAGCGCTACACCGGCCAGTGCGACCTGCGCATCGGCAGCCCGGTGGCCAACCGCAACCGTGCTGAAGTCGAGGGGCTGATCGGCCTGTTCGTCAACACCCTGGTATTGCGCCTGCAGCCGGATACCCAAACTGACGCCCTGGCCTATCTGCAGGCCGTGCGGCAGACCGTGCTGGGCGCCCAGGCCCACCAAGACCTGCCGTTCGAGCGCCTGGTCGATGCGTTGAAGGTGGAGCGCAACCTGAGCCACGCGCCGTTGTTCCAGGTGATGTACAACCACCAGCCGCAGGTCGCCGACCTGGCAGCGGTCACGTTGGGCTCTGGCCTGGAGCTGTCCGCACTGGAGTGGCGCAGCCGCACCACCCAGTTCGATCTGAGCCTGGACACGTACGAGCAGGGTGGCGTGCTGCGCGCTGCGTTCACGTACGCGACCGACCTGTTCGAGGCGGCGACCATCGAACGCATGGCGGGGCACTGGCTCACCGTGCTGCGTGAGTTGGTGGCGGACCCTGCACGGTCGCTGTGGCAACTGCCCATGCTCGACCAGGCCACCCGCCACCGGGTGCTGCAGGACTGGAACGCCACAGCTGCCAGCTACCCGCTGCAGTCTGGCGTGCATGAGCTGATCGAGGCTCAGGTGCAGCGCACCCCGCACGCGCCGGCATTGCTGTTCGACGATAGCCTGCTCAGCTATGCCGAGCTCGATGCCCGGGCCAATCGCCTGGCCCACTACCTGCGCGGCCAGGGGGTGGGCGCCGACAGCCTGGTCGGTGTCGCGGCGCAGCGCAGCATCGAGATGGTCGTAGCCTTGCTGGGGATCCTCAAGGCCGGTGGCGCCTACGTGCCACTGGACCCGGAGTACCCTGAGGAACGCCTGGCCTACATGATCGAAGACAGCGGTATTGGCCTGCTGCTGACCCAGCAGGCGCTGCTCGACAGCCTGCCGCTGCCGCACGGTGTGCAGTGCGTGGCGCTCGATACCCTGGTGCTGGACGCCATGCCGGACAGCACCCCAGGGCTCAAGGTAGAGCCGACGCAGTTGGCCTATGTCATTTACACCTCGGGCTCCACGGGGCGCCCCAAGGGCGCGGGCAACAGCCACCAGGCGCTGACCAACCGCCTGTGCTGGATGCAACAGGCTTATGGCCTGGACGCCAGCGATACGGTGCTGCAGAAAACCCCGTTCAGCTTCGACGTGTCGGTGTGGGAGTTCTTCTGGCCGTTGATGACCGGCGCCCGTCTGGCCATCGCGGCGCCGGGCGAGCACCGCGACCCGCAACGCCTGATCCGCGCCATCGAGCGCTACCGGGTGACCACCCTGCACTTCGTGCCGTCGATGCTGCAGGCCTTCATTCACGAGCCCGGTGTGCAGGCCTGCAGCACCGTCTCGCGCATCGTCTGCAGCGGCGAAGCGTTGCCGGTGGACGCCCAGCGCCAGGTGTTCGCGCGCTTGCCGGCAGCGAGCCTCTACAACCTGTATGGCCCCACCGAGGCTGCCATCGATGTCACCCACTGGACCTGCGTCGAAGAGGGCAGGGACAGCGTGCCTATCGGCCAGCCGATCGCCAATATCCGCACCTATGTGCTCGACGCCGGTCTTGAGCCCGTCCCGATCGGTGTGGCCGGTGAGTTGTACCTGGGCGGGGTGGGCCTGGCGCGCGGCTACCACCGCCGTCCCGGGCTGACCGCCGAGCGTTTCGTCGCAGCCCCGTTCGTCAGCGGCGAGCGCCTCTACCGTACGGGTGACCGGGTGCGCCAGCGTGGCGACGGTGTGATCGAGTACCTGGGGCGGTTCGATCACCAGGTGAAAATCCGCGGGTTGCGCATCGAGTTGGGTGAGATCGAGGCGCGTCTGGCCGAGCATGCGCTGGTGCGCGAGTGTGTGGTGCTGGCCCTCGATGGCCGCCGCTTGGTCGCCTATCTGGTGCTCAATGCCACGCCTGAGGGCTGGCAAGGGCAGCTCAAGGACTGGCTGCTGCAAAGCCTGCCCGAATTCATGGTGCCCAGCCAGCTGCTGCCACTGGATGGCCTGCCGCTGACACCCAACGGCAAGCTCGATCGCAAGGCCCTGCCCCAGCCCGAGGCCGGGGCACAGGGTGACCATGTTGCCCCGCAGAGCGCGGCCGAACGCGAGCTGGCGAAGGTCTGGAGCGAGGTGCTGGGCACCGCGCAGGTGGGCCTGGATGACAACTTCTTTGAACTCGGCGGCGATTCGATCATTGCCATCCAGGTCGTCAGCCGCGCCCGTCAGGCCGGGCTGGCGCTCAGTCCGCGCGACCTGTTCCAGCACCAGACGCTGCGCGCCCTGGCCCAGGCTGCGGGCAGCGTGGACAGCCGTCAGGCCGACCAGCGCCCGGCTGAGGGCGAGGCACGCCTGACCCCGGTGCAGCTGCAGTTTTTCGACACGCCCATGCCGGTGCGCCAACACTGGAACCAGGCCGTGCTGCTGGTGCCCCGTGAGCCGCTGCAAGCGGCGCAGGTGCAGCAGGCCCTGGCTCAGGTGGTGGCGCAGCACGACGCCTTGCGCCTGCGCTTCACCCAAGCCGATGGCCAATGGCAGCAGCACCACGCGCCGGCCTCTGCTGGCGTGCCGCAGCTCTGGCAGCGCCAGACAGACAGCGAGCAAGCGCTGGCTGCCTTGTGCGATGAGGCCCAGCGCAGCCTGCAGCTCGATCAGGGGCCATTGCTGGCGGCGATGCTGGTGGCCATGGCCGATGGCAGCCAGCGCCTGCTGCTGGTGATCCACCATCTGGTGGTCGATGGTGTTTCCTGGCGCATTCTGCTCGAAGACCTGCAGCGTGCCTGCCTCGGCCAGCCGCTGCCTGCCCGGACCAGCAGCTACCAGGCCTGGGCCGAGCGCCTGGCCGGGCATGCCGACGCCTGTGCGGGGCAGCTCGACTACTGGCTGGCGCTTGGCGAGACCGGGGCGCAGGCGCTGCCACGTGACCGGGCGGTAACACAGGCGCGCGTGGCCGATGAGCGCAAGGTACGGGTCAGTTTCCCGCCGGCCTTTACCCAGGCCCTGCTGCAACAGGCGCCGAGTGCCTACCGTACGCAGGTCAACGACCTGCTGCTGGCGGCCCTGGCCCGGGCCCTGTGCAACTGGAGCGGCGAGCAGCAGGTACTGGTGCAGCTCGAAGGGCATGGCCGTGAAGCGCTGTTCGACGATATCGACCTGACCCGTACCGTGGGCTGGTTCACCAGCCTGTATCCGGTCGCCCTGCGCCCGCAAGCACAGCCCGGCGCCTGCATCGCGGCCATCAAGGAACAACTGCGCGCCGTACCCCAGCGTGGCCTGGGCTACGGCGTGCTGCGTTATCTGGGCACACCGGCGCAACGCGAGCAACTGGCGCGCCAGGCGCAACCGCGGGTGACGTTCAACTACCTGGGCCAGTTCGACAGCCAGTTCGACAAGGGCGCGCTGTGGCAGCCCGACCCTCGCGGGGCCGGGCAGGGGCAGGATAGCGATGCGCCGCTGGCCAACTGGCTGAGCGTGGAAGGGCAGGTGTACCAGGGCGAGCTGGGCATCAGTTTCGGCTACAGCCAGGCGATGTACGACGAGGTCACCATCGACGCCCTGGCCAGCGATTTCGCCACCCAGCTGCGCGCCTTGGTCGATCACTGCCTGCAACCGGGGGTCGCCAGTGCCACGCCGTCTGATTTCCCGCTGAGCCAACTGGACAGCAGCGGGCTCGCCGCTCTGGCAGTGGAGCTCGCTCAGGTGGAGGACATCCTGCCGCTGTCTCCCTTGCAACAGGGCCTGCTGTTCCATTGCCTGCATGCGGCCGCACCCGGCGACTACATCAACCAATTGCGCCTGGACATCGACCAGCTCGACCCACAACGTTTTCAGGCGGCCTGGCAGGCGGCGCTGGACGCCCACCCGGGGCTGCGTGCCAGCTTTCACTGGCCGGTGGGCGTGCAGCAACCGGTGCAGGTGATCCGCCGCCAGGTGCAGCTGCCGTTCAGCCAACTCGACTGGCGCGACCAGGCCGCGTCGGCCGACCACCTGCACAGCCTCGCCGAGCAGCAGCGCCTGGCCATGACCGCGACGGATCAGGCGCCCTTGCTGGGCATTACCCTGGTGCGCCTGGGCGAGCAGCGCTGGCACATGATCTACACCCATCACCACCTGCTGCTCGATGGCTGGAGCCATGCCCGGTTGCTGGCTGAAGTGATGCAACGCTACAGCGGCCAGACACCCCGCCAGGCACCTGCGCACCCTCGCACCTACCTGGCCTGGCTGGCCGCGCGTGACCGCCAGCAGGACCAGTCGTTCTGGCAGGCGCAACTGCAGGGCATGCAGGCGCCGACACTGCTCGCCAGCCAGCGCCGCAGTGTTGAACCGCCTGCCTACGGCCTGTGGCAGCAACGCCTTGGCAGTGCGGCATCGGCGCAGATCAAGGCGGCGGCGCGGGCGCGCAAGGTTACCGTCAATACCTTGGTGCAGGCGGCCTGGCTGTTGCTGCTGCAACGGCACTGCCGTCAGGACACCGTTTGCGTCGGTGTGTCGGTATCGGGGCGGCCTGCTCAGGTGCCGGGCATCGAGGCGCAACTGGGGCTGTTCATCAACACCGTGCCATTGGTGGCTGCCCCGCGCCTTGAGCAGCGTCTTGATGACTGGCTGCAACAGCTGCAGGCCTGCAACCTGGCACTGCGCGAGCACGAGTACACGCCACTGGCCGACATCCAGCGCTGGGCGGGCAGAGCAGGCGAGGCACTGTTCGACACCTTGCTGGCGTTCGAGAACTACCCCGTTGCCGAGGTGCTGCAAGGTGGCGGTGACGGGCCGCGCTTCGGTGTGCCGGACAGCCACGAGCAACCCCACTACGCCCTGACCCTGTCAGTGGGCATGGGTGAGCAGTTGCAGGTCGACTATCGCGTGCGCCACGACGCCTTCAGCCTGGCTGACGTGCAGCGCCTGGCCGAGCAGTTTGGCCAGCTGCTGCAGGCGCTCGCTGGCGCGGGTAATCCATGCCTGGCTGAGCTCAGCCTGCTGGATGCCAGCAGCCGTCAGCGTTGCCAGGGGCAATGGCAGGCCGCCGACCGCAGTGTTCCGTCACGGGGTGTGCACCAGCTGATCGAGGCCCAGGCGGCGCGCAACCCGCAGGCCGTGGCCTTGGTCGCCGACGACGGCACGCTGGACTACGGCCAGCTCAATGGCTTGGCCAACGCGTGGGCGCACCAGTTGATCGCGCGGGGTATCGGCCCCGAGGACCTGGTAGGCCTGTGCAGCGAGCGAGGCCTGGCGATGGTCGTTGGTCTGCTGGCGATCCTCAAAGCCGGTGCCGGCTACGTGCCGCTGGACCCGCACTACCCGCGTCAGCGCCTGCAGGACATGCTCGACGACAGCGCCGTCAGGCTGGTGCTGGGCACCCGCACCGCCGCGCAGCCACTGGCGCTGGCAGGCGCAGCCGAGTGGTTGTGGCTGGACCAGCCGCTGGCGCCGCTGGACGCCAACCCTGCGCCGCGCGCCAGCGCCGACAACCTGCTGGGGTTGATCTACACCTCCGGCTCCACCGGTCGCCCCAAGGGTGTGGCCCTGACCCACGGCGCCATCGCCGCGCACATCGCGACCATGGTCGGCCAGTACCAGGTGACGGCGCAGGACCGCTTCGTGCACTTCGCTTCGATCAACTTCGACTGGGGCACCGAGCAGTGGTTGCTGCCGTTGAGCCAGGGCGCCTGCTGCATCGTGCGTGGCGATGATATCTGGATTGCAGCCCAGGCCTTCGAGGTGATCGAGCGCGAGCGCGCCAGCGTGGTCTACTTCCCAACCCAATACGCCTGTCAGCTGGCCGAGTGGGCGCATCAGCAGGGCCGGGCACTGCCGGTGCGCTGCCTGAACGTAGCCGGGGAGGCACTGCCGCGCGAAGGCTTCGAGCGAATCCAGGCCCATTTGCAGCCCCAGCGTATCGTCAATGGTTACGGCCCTACCGAAACCGTGATCACCCCGCTGCTGTGGCAGGCCGACGGGTTGACCCGCATCGACACTGGCTATGCACCGATCGGAACACCGGTGCCGGGGCGCACCGCTTACCTGCTCGATGCAGCCTTGCAACTGCTCGACACCGGCACTGACGGCGAGCTGTATATCGGCGGCCCTTGCCTGGCGCGTGGTTACTTCGGCCAGGCGGCGCTGACCGCTGAACGCTTCGTGCCCGACCCGTACGACACGGTCGGCGGTGGCCGCCTGTACCGCACGGGTGACCTGGTGCGCCAGCAGGCCAGTGGCGAGCTGGTGTTCATCGGCCGCCTGGACCACCAGGTGAAAATCCGCGGCTTCCGCGTCGAGCCCGGCGAAGTCGAAGCCTGCCTGCTGGCGTTGCCTGAGGTGCGCGAGGCGGTGGTGATGCCGGGCGGTCAAGGTGCCGACCTGTACCTGGCGGCCTGGCTGGTACCGGTCAGCGGTTCGCAGGCTGATGCCGGCCTGCGTCAGCGCATCCTCGACGCGTTGCGCGCCGCGCTGCCGCCCTACATGGTGCCGTCACGCCTGCAGCTGCTCGACAGTTTGCCGCTGAACCCCAACGGCAAGGTCGACCGCAAGGCATTGCCGGCGATCGAGGCCGACACCCCTGAAGAGGCGTTCAGTGCACCGCTGGATGCGCTCGAATGCGAGGTCGCCGAGGCCTGGGCCAGTGTGCTGGGCAGACCAGCAGTGGGCCGTTTCGAGCACTTCTTCGAGGCCGGTGGCCACTCACTGCTGGCCACGCAGGTGGTGGCGCGCCTGCACCGCGATGGCCACACCGGCGTCAGTGTGCGCGACCTGTTCAGCGCCCCGCGCTTGTGTGATTTCGCTCAGTGCCTGCGCCAGGCACAGCCAGTGAGCGATGCCGGCCCGCAACTGCGCGCCCTGGGCGACAAGGCCAGTGCACCACTGTCGCTGGCCCAGCGCCGGTTGTGGATTGCCGAACAGTTTGCCCAGGGCAGCGGGGCGTACGGCATGCCGCTGGGCCTGCGCCTGGACGGGCCGTTGCAGCCAGAATGCCTGAAGCAGGCGTTGCAGGTGCTGGTGCAGCGCCACGAAGTGCTGCGCAGCGCGGTGGGCTGTGACGACGAAGGTGAGCCGCTGCTGCTGATTCAGGCTGCGGTAGACCTGAACCTGCCCGTGGACGACCTGAGCCCGTTGCCTGCCGCCGAGCAGCAGCTGCGCGTGCTTGAAGCGCAGCTGGCCAACGTGCGTCAGCCGGTGCCCCTGGACCAGGCGCCGATGCTGCGTGCACGCCTGCTGCGCTTGTCCGGTGACACCCATGTGCTGCTGCTCAACCTGCACCACATCATTTCCGATGGTTGGTCGATGGCGCTGATGGTCAACGAACTGATCGCCAGCTACAGCGCCCTTGCCCGTGGCCAAGCGCCCGCGCTGGCGCCGCTGGCGCTGCAGTACTCCGACTATGCGCTGTGGCAGGCCGAGCGCGAGCGTGCCGGGCTGCTGCAGGCCCCGGCGCAGTGGTGGCGCACGGCGCTGCAAGGCAGCAGCGGGCGCTTGCAGTTGCCGACTGATTTGCCGCGCCCGGCCAAGGCCTCCCAGGCGGGTGAAAACCTGTATCACGACCTGCCGCCGGCTACGGTCGTGGCGGTACGCGAACGCGCCGCACAGCTGGGTGTGACGCCCTACATGCTGCTGCTGGCGGCGTTCCAACTGCTGATGCACCGCGCCAGCGGCCAGCACGATCTACTGCTGGGGGCTGATGTCGCAGGCCGCGAACACCCCGACCTCGAGGCGCTGATCGGCTTCTTCGTCAATGTTCTGCCACTGCGCTCGCAACTGGACGAACGACTGGACTTCGCCGCGTGGCTGGCGCGCACCCGCACCACCTTGCTCGATGCCAGCGAGCAGCAGGCACTGCCGTTCGACCTGATCGTCGAGGCTGCTGGCGCGCCGCGCCACCCCGGCATGAACCCACTGGTACAGGTGCTGTTCGTGATGAACGACATGCCGGTGGCCCACGGCGGCCTGGCCGACCTGAGTGTGCAGGTACTGCCGCAGGCAGGTGGCTATTCGAAATTCGACATGGCGCTGTTCATCGACCCGGTCGCGGACGGCTGGCGCGTCACCTGGCAGTACGCCACGGAGCTGTTCAGGGCAGAACGGGTCCAGGCACTGCTGCGTGGCTGGCTGGACATCCTGGGCCAGGTGCTGGGCAACCCACACATTCAACTGAGAGAGATCACTATGGCGGTTCACAGTGAAATCGTGGCGGCGCCTGCCGCTGCCGGCGGGCAACCGAAGAAGGACAAGCTGGGCAGCTTCCTCAAGCGCGGCGCCGGCACGCCAACCCGGCCGGCCAGCGCAGTGCGCGAGGCTGCACTGGTACCGGGGCAGGCGTTTCCGTTGTTGATCGAACCGGTCGACCCTGGCGTGAGCCTGACCGACTGGGTGGTCAAGCACCGTGCCGAGGTCGAGCGCAAACTGGTGGCGCATGGCGGCATTCTGTTCCGCGGTTTCGGCTTGCAGACCCCACAGGATTTCGAAGCCTTCGCCGAGGCGGTGCAGCCCGGGCTGTACGGCCAGTACGGTGACCTGCCGAAGAAGGAAGGCGGTAAGAACACCTACCGCTCAACGCCGTATCCGGAACAGAAGATGATCCTGTTCCATAACGAAAGTGCCCACCAGGACCGCTGGCCGCGCAAGCAGCTGTTTTTCTGCGAGCTGCCGTCGCCGGTGGGGGGGGCCACCCCGGTGGTCGATTGCCGGCAGATGTACCAGCGCTTGCCCGCGCCCCTGCGCCAGCGTTTCGAGGACAAAGGCCTGCTTTACGTCCGCACGTTCACCGACAAGCTGGACGTGTCCTGGCAGCATTTTTTCAAGACCGACTCGCGTGCCGATGTCGAGCGCCGTTGTCAGGCGTCGGGTATCCAGTGGCGCTGGCTGGACAACGACGAACTGCAGATCCGCACGCCTTGCCCGGCGGTGATCGAGCACCCGGTCAGTGGTGAGAAGAGTTTCTTCAATCAGGTGCAGTTGCACCACGTGTTCTGCCTGGATGCCGACGTGCGCGAGGACCTGTTGGCGCTGTATGGCCTGGAGCGCATGCCGCGTCAGGTCTACTACGGCGATGGCAGCCCGATCGAAGACGCCGACATGGCGTTGATCGGTGAGCTGTACGAGGCCTGTGCGGTGCGTTTCGACTGGCAGGCCGGTGATGTGATCCTGCTCGACAACATGCTGGCGGCACACGCCCGCGACCCGTTCCAGGGGCCACGCAAGATCGTCGTCGCCATGGGCGACATGATGCAACGTGCCGACCTTGAAGCCCTCACCTTGAACCGCACAGGAGTGCAAGCATGAACATCACCGCCGAAACGAGTGGCCTGCCGTTGTTGCCCATGCAGTCGCTCGAGCTGACTGCACTGCCTGCCCGCTGGCAGGACGCGGCGCGCTGCATCACCTTGCAGCTCGACAACGTGCCGGCGCCCGCCGCACTGCGGGCCGCCCTGCAGCAGTGGCAGGGCCAGCATGACGCGCTGCGCCTGCGCATCGGCCAAGCCGCAGGTTATCGCGGCTTGCGTCAGTTTTTTGAGCGCGAGGCCGCGGGGGTGGAGCTGACGTGGCTGGCGGCGGGCGATAGCGCCGGCCGCCAGGCCTGGTTCGAGCGTGAGGTGGATGTGCAGGCCGGTGCGGGCGTTGCCGTGCTGGTGTGCGAACAGGCCGAGGGGCGTTGCCAGTTGGTGCTGGGTGTGCTGGCAGCGCTGGTCGACACTGCCAGCCTGCCGGCGCTGGCTGCAAGCCTTGCGGCGATCTGCCAAGGCGCATTGGAAACAACCGAAGATGGCGATTTCGAACAATACCTGCAGTGGCGCAGCGAGGTGGTGGTGGATGAAGACGCCAGCACTGCGCGCAGCTACTGGAACGCGCTGAACGGCAAGCCCGCGAGCGCCCAGCAACTCCCCTGGCGCCCAGCCCCAGGCAGCCCACGCGGTGAGCGCGCGCAGGCCCGCACAGACCTCGACCCGGACGTTTTGACACGCCTGGCCGGGCTTGGCCTGCCCTTGGACAGGGTGCTGCAGGCAGCCTGGTGGCTGCTGCTGGCGCGGCTCGATGGCCAGCCTGCGCAGGTGGTGAACTGGTGCCACGACAGCCGTGGCGACTACGCCTATTTCGCCGGCAGCGCCGGGGTGTACCACAAGCAGTTGCCGGTGCTGCTCGACTACCAGGCCGAGCAGCCACTGCGTACCTGGCTGCACGGCCTGGCTGCGCAGCTGGAGCAGCATGCGGCTTGGCAGGAATACTTCAGCCCCGAGCAGACGCCCGCGCTGGCGCCTGCCGCCATTGGCTTTGGCCTGACCCCCGCCTGCCCGCCGCTCGCCGGTGGTTGGCAGGTGGTGGGCATTGACGCGCCGATGGCGGGCCCCGACCTGCTGCTGCAGGTCGACAGCGACCGCGCAGCGCCACAGGCGCTGTTGCAGTACTGGGCCGCGTGGCACAGCCCGGCACTGGCGCAGCTCCTGCTCGAACAGTACGCCACGCTGCTGGCAAGCATTGCCCAGACGCCCGACGCGAGCTTGGTCAGCCTGGGCATTGCCGGTGAACGACAGCGTCGTCTGGTGCTTGAGCGTAACGCCCAGGCCGCACTGCCTGCTGTCACCGAACTGCTGCCCGAGCGGGTCGCCCGCTGGGTGCGCGAACAGCCCCAGGCGCTGGCGATCATCGAACAAGGGCAGGGGTGGAGCTGGCAGCAGCTCGACCAGTTGGCCACGGCGTTGGCCGCCCACCTGCAGGCCCAGGGCATTGGCAATGCCAGCGTGGTCGGCCTGGCCCTGCCGCGCTCGGTGCACTGGCTGGCGGCGGTGCTGGCCTGCTGGAAGTGCGGCGCTGCGTACCTGCCGCTCGACCCTCTCTGGCCCGCTGCGCGACGCGAGCAGGTCAGCCGCCTGGCCGGCGCGCAGTTGCAGGTCGATGCCACGCTGTTCGAGCAGCTCGCGGGCACCTCAGCGCCATTCGAGGCGCACGTGCTCACGCCCAATACGGCGGCCTATGTACTGTTTACCTCAGGTTCGACCGGTGAGCCCAAGGGGGTGGTCATCGAACATGGGCAACTGGCCGGGTACCTGCAGGCCGCTGAGCAGGCTTTGGACCTTTCGGCCTGCAGGCACTTTGCGTTCAGCGCCACGGTGGCGGCTGACCTCGGCCACACCAGCCTGTTCGGCGCCTTGCAGGTTGGCGCCACGTTGCACGTTGCCAGCGACGCCGTGATGCAGGACCCGGCAGCGTTTGCCGCGTTCGTGCGCGACGAAGGTATCGATTGCCTGAAGATCGTGCCGTCGCACCTGGCGGCGCTGCTCGACAGCGCGCAGCCTTGCCTGCCAGCGACCCTGGTCCTGGGCGGCGAAGCGCCGAGTGTGCAGTTGCTGGCGCGCATCGCACGGCTGGCGCCTCAGGCTCGGGTGTTCAACCACTATGGCCCGACCGAAGCCACGGTCGGCGTGTTGGTCCAGCCACTGCGGGCCGACGCGCCGATGGCGAGCCTGGGCCAGGTGCTGGCCGGCAACCGCGTTTACGTGCTGACGCCTGCTGGGCAACTGGCGGGCGTGGGTGAGCTGGGTGAACTGCATGTTGCCGGGCGCCAGCTGTGCCGGGGTTATCTGGGGGGCGAGCAGGGGGCGTCGCGCTTTATCGACAACCCCTTGCAAGCCGGCGAGCGCCTGTACCGCAGCGGTGATCTGGCCCGTTACCAGGCCGATGGCAGCATCCTGCTGCAGGGCCGGCAGGATCATCAGGTGAAGATCCGCGGGTTCCGTGTCGAGTTGGCCGAAGTGGAAGCGCGCCTGCTGGAGGTCGATGGGGTTGCTCAAGGTGCGGTGCTGGCGGTTGAAACCCAGCCCGGGCAGTTGGAGCTGCTGGCTTGCTACGTCGTGCACGGCGAAGGCCATGGGCTCGATGAAGCCTCGCTGCGTGCGCGGCTGGCCGAGTGCCTGCCAGCGGCCATGGTGCCAACCCAGCTGCGTCGCCTGCCCAGCCTGCCGCGCCTGGCCAACGGCAAGCTCGACCGTCGCGCGCTGCTGGAAATGCCGCAGGAGGACGGCCAGCAGGATGCTCCGCAGGACGCATTGCAGACATTGCTGGCCCAGCGCATGGCGCAGTTGCTCGGGCGCGACAGCATCGGTATCCACACCGACTTCTTCGCGGCCGGCGGCCATTCGCTGCTGATCATCAAGCTAGTGGCTGGGATTCGTAAGTTGCTGAACTGTGAAGTGGCGCCGGCGCTGGTCTTCGAGCACCCCACCGTGGCGGGGCTGGCCGAGGCGTTGCAGGCCAACGAGGCAAACCGCGGGCAGTTGCTCAAGATTGCCCAGGCGCGCCTGCAACTGGAGCGCATGAGCCCTGAGGAAAAAGAGCAGATGCTGGCCAAGGCGAAGAACGTCACCGCATAGCTCGATCAGCGTTCATAGGGCCGCTTTGCGGCCCAATCGCCGGCAAGCCGGCTCCCACCCCCTACCGCGCAGCGCTCAAGAACGGCGGTGTGCCAGGGCTGGCCATCATGGGTTGGGCTGTCTTGCTCAACGTCTAAAAGCTGGCGCGATCCCTGTGGCCGGCTTGCCGGCGATGGGCCGCAAAGCGGCCCCAATCGCTCACCTGACCGCCACCAGCCTCCAAGTTGCCTCTCATGAGCGCTAGCTCCAGCACCCCGTGCCTGCGAAACATTGAACGTAAATGAAAAAAGTTATCAGTTTTTTTAACGTTCGTGCGTCTTACCTGTAGGCCGCTGAAAACGTGTCGCTCGAACGCGTAAGGCTCTTATAGAAACGGTACGTCGAGACCGTCACCTACACACTCATAGAACATTCGGAGTCAGTCGCGCACATGAAGTCCAAACGTATGCGAAACAAGGGGGCAGCCTTGGCCGCCGGGCCATCGAAGTGGAGCCTGCGTGCTTCGGCACTGGTGCTGAGCCTGGCCATGGCCCACGCCCATGCCCAGCCGGTGGCGGTGGACATCGCAGCCCAACCGCTGGACCAGGCACTGATCGCCCTTGGCCAGCAGACCGGCCTGCAGATGGTCTACTCGCCCGACCTGGTCAGCGGCAAGCGTGCACCGAAGGTCAGCGGCACCATGGAGCCGGACCAGGCCCTGTCGCAACTGCTGGAAGGCGCAGGCCTTACGTACCGTATCGAGAACAATTCGGTCCTGCTGATCAGCACCGACACCAGTGACGTCGGCGCCGGTGCGCTGGTCATTGGCGAAACCACCATCATGGGCCAGGGCATGGGCCAGGCGACCGAGAACACTGGCTCCTACACGCCGGGCCTGACCAGCGTCGGCTCGAAAAGCCCGACCTCGTTGAAAGAAACCCCACAATCGGTGTCGGTGATCACCCGCCAGGTCATCGAAGACCGCCAGTTCACCGACATCAACGATGCGATGAAGGCCGTGCCGGGTGTGACGGTGCAGAGCAACACCTTCCGTATCCAGGACTTCTACTCGCGCGGCTTCCCGATCCAGAACATCCAGCTCGACGGTGCCGCCCCCATGGCGTTGGGTACCACCGCCGGTAGCTTCTACGCGTCGAACATCTATGACATCGCCGAGTTCGACCACGTGGAAGTACTGCGTGGCGCCAGCGCGCTGTTTGGCGGCACCGGTGACCCGGGCGGTATCATCAACCTGGTGCGCAAGCGCCCGCTGGACTTCTACCAGCTCAAGTTCACCGCCTCGGCGGGCAGCTGGGACAACTACCGCAGCGAGCTGGACGTGACCGGGCCGCTGGGCTTCGATGGCAAGCTGCGCGGCCGCATGGTGGTGGCCTATCAGGACCGCCAGTACTTCGTCGACAACCGTGCCACCGACAAGCCGTTCTTCTATGGCGTGCTTGAAGCCGATGTCACCGACGACACCATGCTCACCGCCGGCTTGCGTTTCAACAAGGTCCACGAGACCGGCACCGCCTCGGCCGTGCCACGCTACAGCGACGGTGCCGACCTTGGCCTGCCACGCCATACCGGGCTGTCTACCACCTGGGCGTACGCGGACGGCTTTTCCCGCGAGTACTTCGCCAAGGTCGACCATCGCCTGAACGATGACTGGAAGCTCAACCTGAGCTACACCAACATCTACGACACCATCACCACCAACAACGCCACCACGCTGGGCTCGGTAAACCCGGTCACCGGCACCGGCGTGACTCGCCTGGGCACTTACAGCACCCAGTGGAGCGAGCAGAACCTCTGGGACGTCAACGTCTCCGGCGACTTCAGCATGTTCGGCCTCGACCACCGCCTGGTGGTGGGGGGTGACTATCAAGAGATCGACAGCCGCTGGCGCGGCACTGGCCGCTTCACAACTGGCGGCGGCCCGGTCAATGTGTTCGACCCGGACTCCACCCCATGGGATGATCCTGGCGCTCGCCCGGCCATCAGCCGCGACTACAAACCCAACAGCCAGACTCAATATGGCTTGTACTCGAGCCTGCGCCTGCAACTGGCCGAGCCGTTGCACCTGATCGTCGGTGCCCGGGCACAGCGCTACAAGTTCGACCAGACCTACCAGACGGCAAACGCCGCCGGGACCTGGACCCAGCAGTCGCGGGTGGACATGCGCGAGCCGACCAAAGTCACCCCGTTTGGTGGCATCGTCTATGACCTGACGGACGAGTGGGCGGCCTATGCCAGCTATGCCGAGATCTTCAAGCCACAGCAGAACGTGGTGGCCGGGCCTGCGACCTCCGGCAACACGCTGGACCCGATGACCGGCAAAACCTACGAGACCGGTGTCAAGGGCGAGCTGTTTGGCGGCGCGGTCAACACCAGTATCGCGCTGTACTACACCAAGCGTAAGGACCAGGCGGTAGCCGACCCAACCTACCCGATGACCCAGGTGGCATTCGGCGGTAACTGCTGTTACGTCAGTGGTGGGGAAACCATCAGCAAGGGCATCGACATGGAAATCTCCGGCGAAATCCTGCCGGAATGGATGATGATGGCCAGCTACACCCTGAACATCAACAAGAACCGCGACACTGGCTCTGCGTTGAGCACGGTCACACCCAAGCACACGGCCAAGCTGTTCACCACCTACCGCCTGCCGGGAATGTTGAACGACTTCCGCGTCGGGGGTGGCGTGGACATCCAGAGTGCGACCAAGGTCAGCGGTACTGCTGCGACCTATGACGGCCTGGGCAACGTAGTGCAGGCCGAAGTGCCTTTCGAATACGAGCAGAGCGGGTATGCGATCTGGAATGCGATGGTCGACTACCGCATCGACGAGCACTGGAACGTGACTCTCAACGGCAACAACCTGTTCGACAAGAAGTACTACCAGACCGTCGGTACCTCGACCTATGGCAACTACTACGGCGATCCGCGCAACTTCATGCTGACGGTACGGGCAACGTACTGATTTCAGCCAGCGTAATCAGGGCTGCCATGCAGCCCATCGCCGGCAAGCCGGCTTGTACACAGGTACTGCGTAGGCCTCAAGGATTGCGCTGTACCCATCGCCGGCAAGCCGGCTCCCACAGGTACTGCGTAGGCCTCGAGGATTGCGCTGTACCCATCGCCGGCAAGCCGGCTCCCCCAGGTACTGCGTAGGCCTCGAGGATTGCGCTGTACCCATCGCCGGCAAGCCGGCTCCTACAGGTACTGCGTAGGCCTCGAGAACTGCGCTGTATCCATCGCCGGCACGCCGGGTCCTGCAGGGATAGCGCAAGCCTCAAGAACTGCGCGGTTTCTGTGGGAGCCGGCTTGCCGGCGATGGGCCGCATGGCGGCCCCAGATCGCTTGCCCTACGGGCATCAGGCTTGCTGGTCAGGCCAGCACCTGCTCCAACCAGCATCCTGCCGCCGCATACACCTCGCCAGTCGCCCCGGTGATACCCGACATGCGCAGAAAATCGTGGGTCAACCCCGCCTCGATACGCAGGGTGGTCGGTGTGGCGCTCGCCTCGAGCTTGCGCGCATAGTCCAGGCCTTCATCGAACAACGGGTCGTACTGAGCCAGGTTCACATAGGCCGGCGCCATGGCTGGCAACGCCGGGTGCAGCAGGGGCGAGGCGCGCCAGTCAGTGTGCGCTTGGCTGGCGCCCAGGTAATGCTCGTAGAACCAGTCCAGCGTACCGCTCTCCAGCAGGTAACCCTCGCCATACTGCCGGTGTGAAGCGCGCCGAGTATTGCTTTCGGCTACCGGGTAGAACAGTAGCTGCGCTTTGACTGCCATGGCCTGCGGGTGTTGCGCGCCTTCGATCGCCAGAACCGTGGCCAGGGTAGCACCCGCGCTGTCGCCGGCCAGCACCAGCGCGCTTGGCAGGCCTAGCTCGGTAGCGTTGTGCTGCAGCCAGAGGGCGGCGTCCTGGCAATCGTGCAGTGCCGTTGGGAACGGCTGCTCGGGCGCCAGCCGGTAGTGCGGAGCGAACACCGCATAGTCACCCAGGCAGGCCAGGCGCCGGCACACGCAGTCATGCGAGTCCAGGCTGCCGACCACATAACCACCGCCATGCAGGTAGAGCAAGGTGGCCTTGGGCGTGACGCCCGGGCGCACGTAGAGACGGGCGGGCAACTGCGCACCCTCGCGGCCACTGTACTGCAGGGCGCGCACGTCGACATGGGCGGGAGGGTCGGGGTCGAGCAGACGCGAGGCGTTTTCGAACTCCGCCCGTGCCTGGGCGATGCTCAACTGATGCATGGGCTGGCTCTTGCCCGTCAGGCGGCCGAGTTCGGCCAGTTCCAGGAACGCTTCCAGATCGCAATCCAGGGACATTCGGGTTTCCTTCACAGTGTTGGATAAAGGCCCGGCCGCACAGGGCGGCCGGGCGCAGGTTCACAGGGTGTGTGCGGCCACCGGCTGCAGGCGCTGAAGCACGGTTTCGAGCAGTGCGCCATGGCTGACGATGGCGTAGTGATCAGCGGCCAGGCGCTGGCTGGAGTGGATCGCATGGCGCGCTTCGAAGGCCTGGCAGACGCCCGCTTCGCTGCTCTGTGCCCACCAGCAGTCCAGGCTGGCGCGTACCGCGGGCAGGGCGTGCACTTGCAGCGACAGGGCCTTGAGGGTCATAGCGACGGTAAACGTGCGCGCCAACTCCTCGCTGCTTTGCAGGCCGTCCCTGGCCTCTGCGCCCAGGCTCTGCTCGATCAGTGCCTGCAACTGCGTGGCATCGGCATTGGCCGCTACCGGGAACAGCGGCAGGCTGTCGGCCGAGCGGCCACCGACCACGGCGAGGAAGGCGCGCAAGTCGCCACCGCAGTCTTCGTCCAGCGCCGCACCTGGCTCACCCGGTACATACGGGTCAACCAGGCCGAGCAGGTCGATCTGCTGGCCCTGGCGCTCCAGCTCACGGGCCACCAGCAGCGCCAGGGTGCCACCCAGCGACCAGCCCAGCAGGCGGTAGGGGCCGTGGGGCTGCTTCTGGCGAATGTACTGGGCGTAGTCGATGGCCATGGCGTCGAGCGACTCGTCCTGCCATTGGCGGTCGAGCAGCATGCGGTTCTGCAGGCCATAGACACTGCAAACGCCGTCCAGCCGCTGAGCCAGTGCGCGGTAGTCGAACACTGTGCCGAAGCCCGCATGCAGGCAGAACAGCGGGGCCTGGCGTTCGATTTTGCGGTTGAGCAGCAGCAGTGGGTCGAGCGCCGCCTGCTCGCCCGCCTCGGCCGGGCACAGTTCGGCGATGGTCGGGCGGGCGATCAGGTCGCGCAGCTTCAGGTTCAGGCCCAGTTGCGGTTGGTTGCGCAAGCGCGAGAGCACCTTGAGCACACTCAGTGAATCGCCCCCCAGTTCGAAGAAGTGATCACTTACCCCGACCTGCTCCAGGCCCAGCACATCGGCCCATATCGCCGCCAGGGCGCGCTGGCGGTCATCCGCCGGGGCCTGGTACTGGCGCTCGCGCAGCAAAGGCTCGGGCAGTGCGCGGCGATCGACCTTGCCATTGGGGGTCAGCGGCAACGCATCGAGCACCATCAGGTGCGCCGGTACCATGTAGTCGGGCAGCACCTGGCGCAGGTGCTCGAGCATCGGCGTGACAGCACGCTCGCCGTCGCCACGTACCACGTAACCGACCAGCTGCTTACCGTTGGCAGCCTCGCGCGCCACCACCACCGCATCGAGCACGTTGGCGATATCACGCAGGCGCGCCTCGATCTCGCCCAGTTCGATACGAAAACCGCGGACCTTCACCTGATTGTCCAGGCGCCCGAGGTAGTCGAATACCCCGTCCGGGCGCTGGCGTACCAGGTCACCGGTGCGGTACAGGCGCCCACCAGTGGCGCTGAACGGATCGGCGACGAAGCGCTCGGCACTCAGCCCCGGGCGGCGGTGATAGCCGCGGGCAAGGCCCTCGCCACCGATGTACAGCTCCCCGGCCAGGCCTGCCGGCAGCGGGTTGAGGCAATCATCCAGCACATGCAGCGTGCGGTTGCCCACGGCCACGCCAATGGGGGCGTACACCGCTTCGCAGCGCGCCGTCACCGGCACCTTCCACAGCAATGGGGTGACCACGGTTTCGGTAGGGCCGTAGCCGTTGGTGAGGTAGTGCGGTTTGAGCACCTGCTTGACCAGCTCGAAGTTGGCATCGGCCACCGCATCGCCGCCGAAGCAGTAGATGCGCACCGGGGGCGGTGCCGGTTGGGCCTGGCCGTATTCAGCCAGTTGCTGCAGGTAGGCCGGCGGGAAGCAGGCGATGCTGATGGCCTCGGCATGCAGCACGTCCCAGGTCTGCTGTGGGGTCCACAGGGTGTTGCCACGGACCACCAGCAGGCCCCCGCTGATCAGGGTCGACAGCCAGCGTTCCTGAGCCCCGTCGAAGGCGAACGACATGAACAGCAGCTCGCGGGTCGACGGGCCCATTTCGTAGCGTTCGATGATCGCCTGGCAGTGCATGCGCAGTGGGCCGCGGGCCACGGCCACGCCCTTGGGGTTACCGGTGGAGCCGGAGGTGTAGATCATGTAGCTGAGCTGATCGTCCAGCGCTTGCCGTTGCGGGGCGTGTCGCTGCGCGGACAGCTCGCAGCGGTCCAGGTCCAAGCGGCGCTCGGGGGCCACGCCCAGGCGTTCGCCGATGATGCTGTCGGTCAGCAACAGCGCCACGTCGGCGTCACCGATGATCCATTGCAGGCGTTCGGCGGGGTAGTCGATGTCCAGCGGCACATAGGCCGCGCCAGCTTTCATCACCGCGTAGAAGGCAACGATGGTGCGCACCGAGCGGTCCAGGGCGATGCCCACCCGGTCCTCGCGCCCGATACCGCGTTCGAGCAGGGTCCAGGCCAGGCGGTTGGCCTGCTCTTCCAGTTGCCCGTAGGTCAGTTGCACCCCGTCGCAGCGCACCGCCACCTGGTCTGCACGCGCCTGGGCATGGCGGCCGATCAGGCTGGCCAGGTCATGCTCAGGGCTCACGCCGGGCTGTGGCTGCGGCTGCACGACGGTGTCGAGCAGGCCAAGCGTGCCGACGGCCGCCTCGGGGTGGCTCAGCAGGCGTTCGAGCAAGGTGTCGAAGTGGCTGCGGATGGCCTCCACCTGCGGCGCCTGGAAATGGTCCTGGCGGTAGAGGAACTCGATGCGCAGACGGGCATTGAGGTGCACCGCCAAGTCCATCGGGTAGTTGGTGACGTCGCGCAGTTGCGCTTCACCGAAACGCAGGCCGGCGGCACCGGCCGATTGCAGGCGTTCATCGATGGGGTAGTTCTCGAACACGATGATGCTGTCGAACAGCGCCTGGCCATTGCTCTGGGCCCAGCGCTGGATGTCCACCAGCGGGGTGTGCTCGTGGTCGCGCACTTCCAGGTTGCAGGTCTGCAACTGTTGCAGCCAGTCCTGCACCGGTTGAGCCGGGTGCGGGGCCTGGATGATCGGCAAGGTGTTGATGAACAGCCCCAGCAGGTTGTCGGCACCCGGGAGGCTGGTCGGGCGACCGGACACGGTGGCGCCGAAGCACACGGTCTGTTGGCCGGTGTAACGCTGCAACAGCAGCACCCAGGCAGCCTGCACCAAGGTGTTGGGGGTAACGCGCAGGCGTTGGGCCTGCTCGCGCAGCCAGGTGGTGCGCTGCTCGTCCCAGTGCAGGTAGAGCGCGCCGTGGCCTTGCTGGGCGCTGCGGCTACCGGCCACGCCGGCCAGCTGGGTAGGGGCCTGCAGCTCGGCCAGGCGTGGCCGCCAGAACGCCTCGCTGGCCTGTTGTGCCGGCGCCTGCAGCCAGCGGATGTAGTCGCTGTAACGGCCTTGCTGAGCCGGCAACGCCTGGCCGGCGTAGCATTGGAACAGTTCACCGAGCAGGCGGGACTGGCTCCAGCCATCCATGAGGATGTGGTGGCTGGTCAGGATCAGCTGGTGGCGCTCGTCATCCAGGCGCACCAGCAACAGGCGCAGCAGAGGTGGGGCGAGCAGGTCGAACGGGCGACGCCGCTCGGCTTCCGCGGCGGCGGCCAGGCGCGCCGGCTCGACGGCCTGGCCGCGCCAGTCCAGCGTCCTGGCGTCGAGCTGGCCCTGACGCAGCACGACCTGCAGTGGCTCGCTCAGTTGCGGCGCCTGCCAGAAGGCACTGCGCAGCATCTCGTGGCGCTCCACCAACCGGCCCCAGGCAGCGATGAAACGTGGCGCCTCCAGGCCTTGGACCTCGACGCTGGTCTGGTTGATGTAGAAGTCCCCGGCCCCGGCGTCCTGGGTGTGGAACAGCATGCCCTGCTGCACGGTGGACAGCGGGTAGATGTCTTCGACCTGGTCGCAGGCGAAAGGCAACAGGGCCAGTTGGGCCTGGCCAAGCCGGGCCAACGGCACGTCCGAAGGGGTGAGGCCAAGGCGTACGCCCTGGCCGCACAAGGCCACCACCTCACGCAACTCGGCGGCATAGTCGTCGGCCAGGTGCTGCAGTTGAGCCGGCTCGAACATCCGCTGGCTGAAGCTCCAGTTCAAGCGCAGTTCGCCGTCGAACACCTGGCCATTGAGGGCCAGCCAGTTCTGCAACGGCGCATCGGGGCTTTGTTCGCGGCCTTTGTCTGCGGGGATCGGCCGCAACAGCGTGGCGGCATCGTCGTGGCCACTGTCGAACTGGCCCAGGTAGTTGAAGGTGATGCGCGCAGTGGGCAGTGCGGCCAGGGCCTCACGTATCGCCGGGCTGGCGAAACTGCGCAGGGCGCCGAAGAACGCACCTTTGCCCGGCAGGGCGCGCAGCTGTTCCTTGGTCAGCATGATCGCTTCGGCCAGCGAGCTGCCGGCGCTGATGCGGGCCGGGTAGAGGCTGGTCAGCCAACCGACGCTGCGGGTCAGGTCGGCCTCGAAGTCGGCGAAGGCTTCGCGGCCATGGCCTTCGAGTTGCACCAGATGGTCACAGGCGCCGGTCCAGCGTTGCAGCACACGGGCGAGGGCGGCCAGCAGCAGGTCGTTGATCTGCGTGCGGTAGGCCGCCGGGCAATCCGTGAGCAGGCGCGTGGTGGTCGCGGCATCCAGATGGGTGGTGACGCTGCGGCTGTCGCACAGGCGCAGCGCAACGTCCGCATCGAGCACCGGCAGGCTGCTGTCGATATCGGCGCACTGGCGTTGCCAGAAGGCGGCTTCCTGCTCCCCGGCCGGGCTCTGTGCGTAGGCTTGCAGGCGCAGGGCCCAGTCCTGCACCGACAGGGTGCGCGGTGGCAGCGCGCAGGCTTGGCCGGCAACCGCCTGGGAATAGGCACCGTGCAGGTCTTCAAGCAGGATGCGCCAGGACACACCGTCCACGGCCAGGTGGTGGATCACCAGCAGCAGGCGCTGCTCACCGTCGACCACGCCCAGCACGGCGCGCAGCAACGGGCCTTGGCCCAGGTCGAGGCTGCCTTGAGCGCGGTCGCACAGGTCCTGCCAGCTGTCGCCCTGGCTTGGCTCGAACAGCCAGAGCAGGTCGTCGTCGGGCGTATGCGGGGCAAAGTGAGCCTGCCACTGGCCTTGCACCTGGCTGAAGCGCAGGCGCAAGGCATCGTGGGTCTCCAGCAGCGCGGCGAGCGCCTGGCGCACGTGGGCCGGGGCCAGCGCCTGGTTGGCCTTGAGCATCACCGACTGGTTCCAGCGCTGCGCCTGCGGCACGGCCTGGGCGAAGAACTGCTGCTGCATCGGCAGTAGCAGGCTGGGACCGCTGGCAGGCCGGTACGCGGCCTCGGCCGGTTCGGCCTGGGTCTGGGTGACTTGCGCCAGGGTGCGCACGGTCTGGTGGCTGAACAGGTCTTTGGGGGTGAAGTGCAGGCCGTCGCGTCGTGCCTGGCTCACCAGCTGGATGGACACGATCGAGTCGCCGCCCAGCTCGAAGAAGTTGTCATCGATGCCCACGTGCTCACGCTTGAGCACCCGCTGCCAGACCTGCACCAGGCGTGCCTGCAGTTCATCTTCGGCGGCGCTGTAGCTGGCCTGGGCCTGAGCCAGCCCTGGGGCAGGCAGGGCCTTGCGGTCGAGCTTGCCATTGGGGCTCAGCGGCATGCGCGGCAGGAACAACCACTGGTTGGGCACCATGTAGTCGGGCAGGTGGGCCAGCAGTGCCTGGCTCAGTTGCTCGCGCTCAGGCAGCGGCTCGCCGGCCCTGGCCACCAGGTAGGCGACCAGTTGGTTGTCCACGGCCAGCACGGCGGCCTCGTGGATGGCGGGTTGTTCCATTAGCCGCGCTTCGATCTCACCGAGTTCGATGCGCAGGCCGCGGATCTTCACCTGGTGGTCGATGCGCCCGCAGTACTCGATCACGCCGTCGGCGCGGTAGCGCGCCAGGTCGCCGGTGCGGTACATGCGCGCGCCAGGCTGGAACGGGCAGGCAACGAAGCGCTCGGCGGTCAGCGCCGGGCGTTGGTGATACCCGCGGGCCAGGCCCACTCCGCCCAGGTAGAGCTCGCCGATCACGCCAGCGGGTTGCGGCTGCAGGCCGGCATCGAGGATCCAGCAGGCCAGGTTGGCGATCGGTTGACCAATCGGCACACCGGTCTTGCCCTCGTCACGGCAGGTCCAGTGGGTGACGTCGATGGCCGCTTCGGTGGGCCCGTACAGGTTGTACAGTTGGGCCTGGGGCAACTGCGTGAACACCTGTTGCTGCGCCTCCACCGGCAGCGCCTCGCCACTGCAGACGATGCGCTGCAGGCTGCTGCAGCGGCTGACCTGGTCGTCGAGCAGGAAGGCCTGCAGCATCGAGGGCACAAAGTGCAGGGTGGTGACCTGATGCTGGACGATCAGTTGCACCAGGCGCGCCGGGTCGCGGTGGTCACCCGGCGCGGCAATGGCCAGGCGGGCGCCGGTGATCAACGGCCAGAAGAACTCCCACACCGACACGTCGAAGCTGAAGGGCGTCTTCTGCAGCACTGTATCGCTGGCATCCAGGCCGTAGGCCGCCTGCATCCACTGCAGGCGGTTGGCCAGGGCCTGGTGGCTGTTACCTGCGCCTTTCGGGCGGCCGGTGGAGCCGGAGGTGTAGATGACGTAGGCCAGTTGCTCGGGCGTGCACGGCACTTGCGGGTCATGTTCGGGCTGCGCGGCGGGCGCCTGGTCGAGCAGCAGCACCGGCAGCCCGGGCGGCAGCGGCAGACGCTCGCGCAGGTGCGCCTGGGTCAGCAGCAGGCCGATGCCGCTGTCTTCGACCATGTAGCTCAGGCGCTCGGCGGGGTATTCAGGGTCCAGCGGCACGTAGGCGCCGCCGGCCTTGAGGATGGCCAGCAGGCCAACCACCAGCTCCAGGCTGCGCTCGGCGGCGATGCCGACCGGCGTGTCCTGGCGCACGCCTTGGGCAATCAGGGCGTGCGCCAGCTGGTTGGCCTGGCGGTTGAGCTGGGCGTAGCTCAGCGCGCTGTCGCCGAACAGCAGTGCGGTGGCATCGGGCGTGCGGCGTGCCTGGGCTTCGACCAGGGCGTGGAGCGACGGCGTGGCCGGGTAGGCGTGGGTGGTGGCGTTCCACTGAGTGAGCAAGCGCTGGCGTTCGTCATCGGCCAGCAGCGTGATCTCGCCCAGCGCCTGCTGCGGAGCCTGCACCACGTGCGCCAGCAGGCGCAGCCAGTGGTCCCCCAGGCGTTGGATGGAGCTGTGGTCGAACAGGGCGGTGGCGTAGGTCAGGCTCGCACTCAGGCCCTGGGCGTCCTCGAAGGTGTTGAGGGTCAGGTCCAGTTGCGCGGTCTCGCCTGCCAGTGGCAGCGGCTCGATGGCCAGGCCGTGGCCCAGGGCCGATTCGTTCGGCTGGGGCGCGCCGACCTGGTGGTTGAACATGACCTGGAACAGGGGGTTGTGGCTGAGGTTGCGCGCTGGCTGCAAAGCCTCGACCAGTTGCTCGAAGGGCAGGTCCTGGTGGGCCTGGGCCTGCAAGGTGGTGGCCTTGACCTGGTCGAGCAGTTGCTCGAAGGACAGGGTCGGCTGGCACTGGCCATCGATGACCAGGGTGTTGACGAAGAAGCCGATCAGGTCTTCTGCCTCGACCCGGTTGCGGTTGGCACTGGGCACGCCGACGCGGATGTCCTGCTGGCGGGTGTAGCGGTGCAGCAGGGCCATGAACGCGGCCAGCAGCACCATGAACGGTGTGGCCTGGCGGGCCTGGGCAAGCTGGCGCACGGCCAGGGCCAGGGCCGGTGGGATGGCCAGCGGCAGGCGCGCCCCGTCGAAGCGCTGCACGCTCGGGCGTGGCCGGTCCAACGGCAGTTCCAGCACCGGCACTTCGCTGCCCAGGCGCTGGCGCCAGTAGTCGAGCTGGCGTTCCTGCTCGCCGGCTTCCATCCAGTGGCGTTGCCAGATGGCGTAGTCGGCGTACTGCAGCTGCGGTTCAGGCAACTGGCTGGCCAGGCCCTGGCTGAAGCGCGCATAGCAGTGGGTCAGCTCCTTGACCATCACCTGCATCGAGCGCCCGTCGCTGATGATGTGGTGCTGCACCAGCAGCAGCACATGGTCATCGCTGCCCAGTTGCAGCAACTCGGCACGCAACAAGGGGCCGCAGGCCAGGTCGAACGGTTCACGTACCCGCGCCTGGATATGCGCCTGCAGGGCCTGCTCATCGAGCGTGGTCAGCGTCAGAGCGACGGCGACGGTGGCGTCCACCTGCTGCGCCACGCCGTGCTCGTCTTCGACGAAACGCGTGCGCAGGCTGTCATGGCGATGCACCAGCGCCTCGAGGCTGGCCTGCAGCGCCGCCACGTTCAGTGCGCCTCGCAGGCGCAGGGCGCAGGGGATGTGATAGGCGCTGGCCTGGCGGTCGAACTGCCAGAGGAACCATTGGCGTTGCTGGGCGAACGACAACGGCAGGCGGTCGAACGCTTCACGTACCTGAGGGATCGGCAGGCTGGCCATCGACAGGCCTTCCTCGCGCATCTTCATCAGGTACTGCCGGCGCTTTTCCAGCGGCAGCAGGACAAAGCGCTTGGCGATTCTCGAAGCGGCAGTGCTGTCCATCAGTGTTCCTCCATTTCGTCGAGCCAGGCTTCGAGGGTGTCGAGCTTGTTTTCATCGACCGCGGTTGTAGTGGTGTCCAGGTGCAGCGCGAGGGCTTGAAGGGTCGGGTGCTGGAACAGGGCCTGTGGGGTCAGCTCGCGGCCCAGCTCCAGCTGGATGCGCGAGACGACGTTGATCACCAGCAGCGAATGGCCGCCCAGCTCGAAGAAGTCGTCGTCCAGGCCCACCGCCTGCACACCGAGCACCTGTTGCCAGATGCCAGCCAGTTGCACTTGCAACGCTGTGTGGGGCGCGCGGAAGGGGCGTTGGGCAGGGCTGTCGGCCGGTGCCGGCAGGGCGCTGCGGTCGAGCTTGCCGTTGACGGTCAGGGGTAGCTGTTCGAGCCACATGCAGTGGGCCGGGACCATGTAGTCGGGTAGCTGCGCCTTGAGCGCGGCGCGCAGGGTGGCGGTGTCGCCGCCCTGGCCGTGATGCGCCACCAGGTAGGCGAGCAGGCGGGTGCCGGCGGGCCCCTGGTCGGCGATCACCACCGCCTGGGCCACCGCCGGCTGCGCCAGCAGGCTGGCCTCGACTTCGCCCAGTTCGATACGGAAGCCGCGCACCTTCACTTGTTGGTCGATGCGCCCGATGTATTCGAGGGTGCCGTCGCTGCGGCGGCGCGCCAGGTCGCCGGTGCGGTATAGGCGGCTGCCGGGCTGGGAGGAGAACGGGTTGGCGATGAAGCGCGTAGCGCTCAGCCCGGCGCGGTTGAGGTAGCCTCGGGCAAGGCCAGCCTGGCCGATGTACAGCTCACCGATGCAGCCCGCCGGAACCGGTTCGAGCTCGCCGTCGAGCAGGTAGCCGCTGAGGTCGTCGATCAGTTCGCCGATCGGGCTCAGCGTGCGGTTCACGTCATCCAGGCCAATCGGTCGATAGGTGACGTGCACCGTGGTTTCGGTGATGCCGTACATGTTCACCAGTTGTGGCCGCTGTGCGCCGAAGCGCTCGAACCAGGGGCGCAGTGCCGCCACGTCGAGCGCTTCGCCGCCGAAGATCACATGACGCAGGGCAAGGTCTGCCGAGGCGGCGCTGCATGCGGCCTGGGTCAGGGGTTTGAATGCCGATGGCGTCTGGTTGAGTACGCTCACACGCTCGTCCACCAGCAGTTGCAGGAAGCCCTGCGGGTCGCGGCTCAAGGCGTGCGGCACGATCACCAGGCGGCCTCCATGCAGCAGCGCACCAAAGATCTCCCACACCGAAAAGTCGAAGGCAAAGGAGTGGAACAAGGTCCAGACGTCATTGTGGTCGAAGCGGAACCAGCGATCGCAGGCGCTGAACAGCCTCAGGACATTGCGCTGGCTGAGCAGCGTGCCTTTGGGCAGGCCGGTGGAGCCGGAGGTGTAGATGACGTAGGCGAGGTTGTCGACGCCGCTGCGCGGTGCGGGGTTGTGCACCGGCTGGTCGTCGTAGCCGGCCTCCAGGTCCAGGCGCAGCAGCCCATCGTGCGCGGGCAGTTCGGCGAGCAGGCCGGGTTGGTCGAGCAGCACCTTGATGCCGCTGTCGCGGACCACGAAAGCCAGGCGCTCTGCCGGGTGCGCGGGGTCGAGCGGCACGTAGGCGCCGCCGGCCTTGAGGATGGCCAGCATGCCGACGATCAGTGCGAAGCCGCGCTCGGCGGCCAGGCCCACCGGCACATCGGCGCCCACGCCCGCCGCGATCAGGCGGTGTGCCAGGCGGTTGGCGCGCTGGTTGAGCTCGGCGTAGCTCAAGGCCTGGCCCTGATAGCGCAGGGCAACGGCCTGCGGCTGGCGTTGTGCCTGGGACTCGATGCGTGCAGCCAGCGCTTGCGTTTGTGGGTGGGCGACCGGGGCGCCGTTCCAGGCCTCTTGGACCTGCAAACGTTCGGCCGGGTCCATCAGGGCCAGCCGGGCGAGCGGCAGCCCTGGCTGGGCCAAGGCCTGTTCGAGCAGGTTCAGCCAGTGCCTGGCCAGGCGTTGCAGGGTCGTAGCGTCGAACAGCGTACGGTCGTAGGTAAAACTGGCGCTGAGGCCTTGTTCACCCTGGGCCGTGCTTAGCGCCAGGTCGAACTGGGCCTCCTGGGGTTGGCTGTCCAGTGCCTCCAGGCGCAGCGCACCCAGTGGCGTGGCGTCGGCTGCCTGGTGGTGGTTGTACAGCACCTGGAACAAGCCCTGGCGTGGGCCGCGCTGGGGCAGCAGGGCTTCGAGCAGTTGCTCGTAGGGCAGGTCCTGGTGGTCCTGGGCTTCGACCATGGCCTGGCGGGTCTGCGCCAGCAGCCCGGCAAACGACAGGTCGGCCGTGCACTCGGCGCGCATCACCAGCGTGTTGACGAAGAAGCCGATCAATTGCTCGGTTTCCAGGCGGTTGCGGTTGGCCACCGGTACGCCGATGCGGATGTCCGGCTGGCCGCTGTAGCGGTGCAACAGGGCCTGCCAGGCCGCCAGCAGCACCATCGGCACCGTCGCCTGGTGTGCGCTGGCGAAGCGTTGCACGGTTTCGCCCAGTGCCGTGGGCAATGCCAGATGCAAGCGTGCCGCCGGGCGCTTGGCATCGTCGCGGCGGGGGTGATCGCAGGGCAGCTCGAGCACCGGTTGCTCGCCGGCCAGCCGTGTGCGCCAGTAGGCCAGCTGGCGCTCGCGTTCGCCGTCATCCAGCCAGCGACGCTGCCAGGCCGCGAAGTCGGCGTATTGCAGTGCCAGTGCGGGCAAGGCCTGGCCTTGATAGAGCGCGCACAGCTCGCGGACCATCACCTGCATCGACCAGGCATCGGAGACGATGTGGTGCTGCACCAGCACCAGCACGTGGTCGTCGGCCGCCAGGCGTGCCAGGCCTACGCGCAGCAGCGGGCCGCTGGCCAGGTCGAAGGGCTGGCCGAGCAGGCCTGTGATGAAGGCCTGGCACTGGCTTTCTTCAAGCGGCACGCCCTGCACGTTCAGCGACCAGGGGGCGAGGATGTGCTGGCGCGGCTGCTCACCTTCAAGGGTGAAGCAGGTACGCAGCGCTTCATGGCGGGCGATCAGTTGGTCGAAGGCTCGGTTCAGGGCGGTGACATCCAGCGGGCCGCGCAGGCGCAGTACGCTGGGAATGTGGTAGGCGCTGCTGTCTGGGGCCAGCTTCCACAGCAGCCACTGGCGCTCCTGTGCGTAAGACAGCGGCAGTTGGTCGCGCGCGGTTCGTACCGGCATGGCCAGCGGGGTGGCCGTTTGCAGCTGCGCCAGGGCCTGGCAGAAGTCGCCCAGGCGCGGTTGGTCGAACAGCAGGCGCAGGGGGAAGTTCAGCGCCAGCTCGTGGCGCAGGCGCGAGACCGCCCGCGCCACCAGCAACGAATGCCCGCCCAGGGCGAAGAAATCATCCCCCAGCCCGACCCGTTCGGCCTTCAACAGCTCGGCCCAGGTAGCCGCAACCTGGCGTTGCAGGTCACTCGCCGGCGCCTGGTAGCGAGCCTGTGCCGGGCTGTCGTCGACCACCGGCAGGGCCTTGCGGTCGAGCTTGCCGTTGGGGGTCAGGGGCATGGCCTGCAACAGGTGCAGGCGTGCTGGCAGCATGTAGCCCGGCAGTTGCTCACGCAGCGCTGCCAGGCAGTGTTCGATGAATGCCTGGCTGTCGGCGGGCGTGCTGGCGGGTACTACATAGCCGACCAGCTGCGCGCCATCGACGCCGTCGCGGGCGACCACTGCCGCTTCACGTACCGCGTCCAGGGTGAGCAGGGCCGATTCGATCTCGCCCAGCTCGATGCGAAAGCCGCGGATCTTCACCTGATGATCGACCCGGCCAAGGAAGTCCAGGCTCCCGCTGGCGTGGCGGCGCGCCAGGTCGCCGGTGCGGTACAGGCGCTCGCCGGGCTTGCCGTAGGGGTGCGGCACGAAGCGTTCGGCGGTCAGGCCGGGGCGCTGGTGGTAACCCTGGGCCAGGCCGTCGCCGCCGATGTACAGGTCGGCCGGTACGCCCTGCGGGCTGGGCAGCAGGTTGCCGTCGAGCAGTAACAGGGCGGTGCGCTCGATCGGCTGGCCCAGTTCGGGGCGGGCGCCGCTGCGGGCCAGTGCGTGGCGCGCCGACCAGATGGTGGTTTCGGTCGGGCCGTACAGGTTCCACAGTGCGGCGCAACGGGCCAGCAGCCTTGCCGCCAGGTCATCGCCGAGTGCCTCGCCGCCGCACAGTGCGGTCAGGGCGGGCAGGCGGTGCTCGGGGTCATTGTCGAGCAGCATGCGCCAGGTCGATGGGGTGGCCTGCAGCACGTCGATGCGTTCGCTGATCAGCAGGTCGAGAATTGCCGCCGGGTCCTGCACGGTGTGCTTGTCGGCCAGCACCATGCATGCCCCGGTGCACAGCGGCAGGTACAGCTCCAGGCCGAAAATGTCGAAGGAGCAGGTGGTGATGCTCAGCAGGCGCTGCCCCGGTTGCATGCCGGGCGCCTTGGCCATGGCTGCGACGAAGTTGGACAGTGCGCCATGGGGCACCATCACGCCCTTGGGGTTGCCAGTCGAACCGGAGGTATAGAGCACATACGCCAGTTGCTGCGGCGGGCAGTCCAGGGCTAGTGGCGGTTCGGGCTGGTGCGCGGCGTGCAGGTCGACGTCATCGAGCAGCAGTACCTGTTGGCGTGGCGTTGGCAGGGCAGCCAGCACCGAGGCCTGGCTCAGCAGCAGGGGGGCGCCGCAGTCTTCAAGCATGTAGGCCAGGCGTTCGGCGGGGAACTGGGGGTCCAGCGGGACGTACGCCGCACCGGCCTTGAGGGTGGCCAGCAGGGCGACGACCAGCGGCGCGCCGCGTTCCAGGGCCACCGCGACACGCTCGCCTGGGCCGATGCCGGCGGTGTGCAGGCGCCGGGCGAGGCGCTCGGCAGCGTTGTCGAGGGCGCGGTAGCTTAGCCGCGTGTCGCCGGCCACCAGTGCAACGGCCTCGCCGTGGCGCTGCGCCAGGCGCGCGAACTGCTGGTGCACGGCCAGGCCGTCGAGGGCATCGCCTGCGGGGCCCTGGGCCGCGGCCAACCACTGTTCACGCTGCACGGCAGGCTGCGCATGAAGCTCACCGATGGCGCACTGGGGGTGGTCGAGCATGGCCTGGAGGATGGCCAGCCAGTCCTCACCCAGCCGCTCAGCGGTGGCCGCCTCGAACAGCGTGGCATCGTAGTCGAGGCTGATGCCCAGCCGCTCGCGACCGGCATGAACGTTGAGGCTGAGGTCGAACTTGGCGGCAGTGGGGGCGCTGGGCATCGGCTCGATGTGCAACCCTGGGAAACCGGCCGCGGGCTGCTCGGCATTGTCGCTGGTCCAATTGAACAGGCAGTGGAACAGCACGCCGTTGCTGCCTTGGCGTTGTTCAGCAAGCGCTTGTTCCAGCGGGTAGTCGGCATGCTCCAGGCATGCCAGGGCGTGCTTGCGCACCTGCTCGAGCAGGCTGGCCACGGACTGGCGCGGGTCCAGGCGCGCCCGGTGGATCTGGCTGTTGACGAAAAAGCCGATCAGGTCCTGCACCTGTTCCTGGTTGCGCCCGGCATTGGGCACACCAACGATGAAGTCGTCCTGCCGGGCATGGCGGCCGAGTACCAGCTGCCAGGCGGCCAGCAGCACCATGAATGGCGTCAGGCCATGGGCCCGGCAGGCGGCCTGCAGTTGGCTGAACAGCGCGGCGGGCAAGGCCAGGGTGCAGGTCCCGGCGGCCGTGGCGGGACGGCTGTCGCGCGGGTGATCGGTGGGCAGTTCCAGCCGTTGCAGGCCGCCTTGCAGGTATTGGCGCCAGTAGCTGGCGGCGCGCTCGTGGGCCGGGCTGGCCGGGTAGGCGCCGCGCTGCCAGTGGGCGAAGTCCAGGTACTGCACCGCAGGGCGAGGCAACTGGCCGTCACTGCCGGTGCAGACGTTGGCGTAGGCCTGGGAGAGGTCGCGCAGCAGCACTGGGTTGGACCAGGCATCACTGACGATGTGGTGGCTGGTCAGGGCCAGTACATGGCGTTGCGCGCCCAGCTGATACAGGCAGGCGCGCAGCAGTGGAGCCTGGGTGAGGTCGAACGGGGTGGCGGCCTCGGTCTGCAGCGCCTCGTGCAACACCTGCGGTGGTTGCCCGCGCAGGTCGACGCAGCGCAGGTTCAAGCGCGCCGCGCGGTCGACCTGCTGGCGTGGATGGCCCTGCACCTCGTTGATGCGGGTACGCAGGATGTCGTGACGGTCGATGACCCGGTCCAGCGCCTGTTGCAGGTCTTGGGCCTGCAGCGGGCCCTGGAGCACAAAGGCGCGCGGCTGGTTGTAGGTGGCGGCATCGGGGTCGAGCTGATCGAGCAGCCACAGCTGCTCTTGGGCGAACGACAGCGGCGCGTGGTCGGCGCCGTGGGCAACGATACCGGCAGGGGCGGCGGTGTCGTCGAGCTCGCAGAGCAGGGCCAGCAGCGCGTCATCGGTGGATTGGTTCTGGGGTGTCATCTCGGTCTCGCCATCACTGGAGAATTAAGCGTACTGAGAGAGACGAAGGGGCAGGGGGGTGATTTAGGCAGGCGGTGAAACAGCTGCACCCGGCGCGCGTGGGGCGCGCCGGGTGGGGTTCAGGCAAGGGCTGGCGTGTGTTCTACGACGACTTTGCCGGCCTGCAGCCGGACCCGCTGGTCGGCGATGTCGAAGTAGCGGTCATCGTGGGAAATGACAATGATGGTCTTGCCCAGGCGTTTGAGGTCCGGCAGCAGTTCGGTGTAGAAGATGCGCCGGAAGGTCGGGTCCTGGTCGGCGGCCCATTCGTCGAACACCAGCACCGGGCGTTCTTCCAGCCACGCGTTGATCAGCGCCAGGCGCTTGCGCTGGCCGGTGGACAGGTCGGTGGTGCTGAACGCACCGTCCTTGACGCTGACCTTGTGGGCGATTTCCAGGCGTTCCAGGTAGCGGTTGGCGTCGTCGGGGATGTGCGTATCGCCCTGCACCACATCATCGAACAGGTAGTAGTCGGCGAACACGGTGGTGAACAATTGCCGGTAGTCGTCGCGCCCCTGTGCGTCGATGGCCTGGCCGTTGAGCAGGATCTGCCCCTGTTGCGGCGGGTACAGGCCCAGCAGCAACTTGATCAGGGTGGTCTTGCCACAGCCGTTTTCTCCGACCACGAAGACGATGTCGCCCTGGGCGATCCGCAGGTTCACCGGCCCTACCTGGAAGGGCTGGGCGCCTGGGCTGGCCTGGTAGGCATAGCTCACCTCGCGCAATTCCAGGCTGTCGACCACCACAGGCGGGTTGCCGTGGTCCTCCAGCAGCAGGTGCGGTTCAGGCGAAGAAAACTGCTCGGAAAGCTCGGCGATACGGCGAAAGGCGATTTGCGCGCGGCTGACCACCGGTAAGGTGCCGATCAGGTGTTCCAGCGGGCCTTTCATGTACAGCAGCACCAACACGAAGCCGCTGATGGCCTTGGGGTCGGCGCTTGGCCAGAGGAACTGCAGGGTAAGGCCCAGGCCGATGACCACGAAGAACAGCATGGAGCCGAAGCTCTTGGCGATGACGAACGTGTTGATCGAGCGTACCTGGGTGGCGCAGATCGCATCGGCGGTGTCCTGGATGCCGTGGCGGAACATGCGCTGGCGGCGCGGGCGGTGGATGCGCAGCTCCTTGGCGCCTTCGGCGATGGCGTGGTAGTGCTTCTGCAGCCGGTCTTCGGCGTCGCGGGCCGCCATGAAGCCTTTGATGCCACGGCCTCGGGCGATGTACTGGACGACGCTGCCGATACCGATTGCCACGAGCATCATCAGGAACATCGGCAGTGACAGCGTGGCCAGGTAACCCAGGCAGCCCAGGGTTACGGTCAGCGAAATCGCCAGGGGTGCGAAGGCAAAGGCGAAGTCGCTGATGGTGTCGACGTCATGGGTCAGCACCGGGATCAGGCGGTGGCTGCGAAAGCGTTCGATCTGCTCGATCGGCGCCGACAGCACCTTCTCGCCCAAAGCTTTGCGCAGTTTGGCGATGATGTGCTGGCCGACATAGTTGGTGCCGATGTCGGAGCAGATCGAGCTGGCCAGTGCCAGCGCACAAAGCCCGGCGAAGCCGAGGATCACGCCGTTGCTCAGGCCACCGTCGGCGTGCAGGCCGCTGTTGATGGTGGCCAGCAGGGCGGTAACGCTCAGGCCGCCGACCATGCCCATGACGACCGACAGGGAAACGATCGGCCAGAACGGTTTGAGCAGGGTGAACAGCTCGCTCAGCGCCCCGCGGGTTTTGGAGGTCATGTTGAATTCCTGGATCAGAGGCAGAAGTACATGGTTATGACGAGTGGCCCGCAGGGCAATTTAACCGCGTACCTTCAGAGGTCGCGCACCACCCGAACACCCAGCCAGTCACCCAGGCGCTCCGGGAAATTGGTGTTGCGGTTGCCCGAGCGGGAGAAGATCGGCGCCTCGCCCCAGTCGTTGCCGCGGATGCTTACTACCTTGCAGCTGTCCTTGGCCCGGCTGGCCTGGCCCCAGGCACTGCCGTCGGCCGGGGCGCCTGCGTAGCTGTTGTGGTAGCAGTCTGCGACCCATTCATAGACGTTGCCGTGCATGTCGTACACGCCAAAGGCGTTGGCCGGGTAACTGCCCACGGGCGAGCTGTAGCTGTAGCCATCCTTGGGGCCGTAGACGTTGGCGTGCTGGCTGATTTCCAAGGTGGCGTCTGGGTCGATGGGGAAGGGGTACATGCCGGTGCTGCCACCGCGTGCGGCATATTCGCGTTGGGCCTCGCTGACCATGCGGTAGTGCTTGCCGGTCTTTTTCGACAGCCAGGCCACGTAGTCCTGCACGTCGTGGTAGCTCATGCACACTGCCGGTTGCTGCGGGCCCTGTTTGTAACTCGGCTTGCTGGCAGTGCAGCGCCGGCCCGGGCGATCGTCGCCGTCGGCGATGCGCGTGCCCGTAGCCTTGAGGTAGCCATCCCATTGCTCGGCGGTCACCTGGAAGCGGCTGATGGCGAAGGGTTTGGCGAAGGTCACCACATGCTGTGGGCCTTCGTCATCCTGGCGCCCCATTTCGTCGGGCGGGGTGCCCATGTTGAAGGTGCCGGCGGGCAGCACCACCATCTCCGGGCAGAGCGTGTCGCAGTCACGGAACACCGTGCCCGGGGGTTGGGCGGCTTGTGCTGCCAGGGCCGGCAGGCTGCAGGCGGCCAGCAGGCCGGCCAGGGTCAGGCGATGCATGGAAGCGGTCATGGGGATGCCTTGTCAGAGTTGTTGGGTAATCAGGGCCATGGCCCGGTCGATCTGCTGTTCGTCATTGAGCAGGCTGGGGGCCAGGCGGATCACCGGGCCGACATCGCGATACACCGCGTCGCACATCACCTTGTTGGCGGTGAGGTGGGCGGCGACGGCGTCGGGGTCGCGGTCCTTGATGCGGAAAAACGTGAAACCGGCCGAGTAGCGCTCGCTGCGCGGTGTCACCAGTTGCACCTGGGGGTGCTCGGCGAGGCGCCCCTTGAGCAGGCTGTTGAGTTGGTGGATGCGCTGTTGCACGTCGGCCTTGCCCAGCGCCAGGTGCAGTTTGAAGGCCTCATTGGCGGCCCAGCGGTGCTCGAAGGCGTGGTAGCCGCCCGGGGTCATGATGGTGGCGAAGTCCTCATCGCGGGAGAACGTGGCCATGGTCGGGGTGAGGTGCTCCATGCCGGTGGAGGCCGCGCAGATGATGCCCGTGCCGCGCGGGCCGAACATCCACTTGTGGGTGCCGGCGATGAAGTAGTCGCAGTTGAAATCGGCGAAACGCGCGTTCTCCACGCCGAAGCCGTGCACACCGTCGACCACATAGAGGATGCGCTCGGCTTCGCTGCGGTTGCGGTTGTGCTGGCGCACCAGCGCGCCGATCTCGCCGACCGGCAGCTTGACGCCACTGCCGGAGTGCACCCAGGTCATGCCCAGCACGCGGGTATGCGGCTGGATGGCTTTGTCCAGGGTACTGAGCACCTGGTCGGTGGAGACTGTCCACGGGTCGTCGAACAGGCGGATCTTGCGGGTCAGGGTGCCCTGGCGCTGGGCGCGGAAGGCCAGCGCCTTGTGGGTGGAGTAATGTTCGTGCTCGGTGACCAGGATCTCCTGGTGGGCGCCGACCTTCAGGCCGCCATAGATCATCGCCAGGCCTTCGGTGGTGCTCCCGGTCAAGGCCACCTGGCGCGGTTTGACTTCAAGGTAGCGCCCGGCCCACTCGCGCACTTCATCCTCGCGCTGCCATTCGTACTGGCTTTCCCAGTCCATCAGGGCGGCGGGGTTGCGGTCCAGCGCGGCACGGTGGCGGTCGATCGCTGCCTGTACCGGGCGCGGGTGGGCGGTCACCAGGAAGTTGGCGAAGTGTGCGACTTGTGGGTCGAGCGGGAACAGCGTGCGCAGGTTGCGCCATTTGTCGGGGCCGCTCAGTGGTGCGCTGGCGCCAGCCAGGGCCTGGGGCAGCAGTGGCAGGCTTGCGGCCAGCAGGCCGGCCTGTTTCAGGAAGCTACGGCGGTTGCTCATGGTAGGCAGGCTCGGCTCAACGGTTGGCGACAGGGTGGGCAGCGCGCTGGACTTGCTCCCAGGCACGCAGGAAATTGCCCGCCCAGAGCTTTGCAATGTCTGTTTCGCTGTAGCCGCGGGTCAGCAGTTCGGCGGTGACGTTGCTGATTTCGCTGACGTCCTTCCAGCCCTCCAGGCCGCCACCATCGTTGAAGTCCGAGGCGATGCCGACGTGGTCGATGCCGACCTTTTTCACGGTGTAGTCGATGGCGTCGACGTACTGTTTCAAGGTGGCCTTGGGTTCGTCTTCCAAGATGGCGTACAGCGAGCTTGCATACTCGCCGAAGCGGGCCTCTGGCCAGATGGCAATCACCGCGTCGCCCGGCATCAAGGCATTGGTCAGGCCTTGCAGCGGTTGCAAGTCGAAGCGCGCACGCAGGGCATCGAGCTTGTCCACGACTGGCTGGGTCAGGGGCTTGAGGTACTGACCGAAGCCAACCACCTGAATCACGCCGCCGCTCTCTTTGATCAGTTGCATCTCTTTGTCGGAGAGGTTGCGCGGGATATCCACCATGGCCCGCGGTGCCGAGTGCGAAGCCACGATTGGCGCGCGCGACAGGCGAGCGACATCCTCGAGTGCCAAGGTGGACATCTGTGACACGTCGATGATCACGCCCAGGTCGTTCAAGCGTTTCACTGCCTGCTCGCCCAGCGGTGACAGGCCGCCCAGGGCATCGGCGGTGTCGTTGAAGAACGGCAGCGGCCGCGAAGAGTCGGCCCAGTCGTTGTTGCCGACGTAGCTGAAGCCGAACATGCGCATGCCACGTGCCGCCCACAGGTCGAGCTGCGACAGGTCGTGGCCCAGCGGGTAGGCATTGAGCATGCTGATGAAGATGGCGAACTTGCCCTCGCCGTTGAGGCGCCGGAAGTCGTCAGGGGTGTAGGCGATACCGACCTGGTTGGGGAAGTCGCGGACCATGCCGGTGATGATCTTGTAACGCCCTTCCTGTTCTTGCCGGGCGGCATCGACGAAACCGGGGGTAGGGCGGTGTGGAGCGTTCGGGCCGTTCCAGATTTCCGGCCAGCCGAATACGGTCAGGGCGGCACCTGAGAGGCGGCCACGGTTGGCCTTGACCAGGTCGAACTGGCCGGGACCATCCTTGTCCACTTCGTGCCCCTCGCTGCCCATGCTCAAGGGCACGGTGATATGGCTGTCGAACGAGAGCATGTGCTCGTGCAGCTGCTCAGCCTGTTGCACGATTTTCAGCGGGTAGCCTGCGTGCAGGTGCTGCCAATAGAAGTAGCCAGCGGCACTTGCCAGGGCAACGGTCAGGGCCAGGGGCAGGCCGATGTACAGGGCTTTGCGGGAACGGGTCTTGGTCATTGCCATCTCGTTGCGCGGGTGATCGGGGCGGCTGCCGGCTCAGGGTCTGCGCGGGCAGGGCTTGGGTATCAGGTGGACGAACAACGGCAGGGCAAATTTATCGTTGGCTGCGCCACGGGCGGTCCGCCTGCGGCGGTAAATTTTGCGTGGTGCACAACGTTCTAGCCTTGGACGGGCCGTGTTCCATGGCCGCAATGAATGCTCAGGTAGTGCAATGACGATTTCTCGACGCGGCTTCATCGCCGGTGTGGCATTGACAGGCGTGGCGGTGCCCGCCGCGCTGTACGTGCGGCACGTGCAGCGCCAGCAGTTCGACGAGCAGTTTCCTGAAACCCCGGGCGAAGCCGTGGTCGAACTTGCCGATGCGCCCCTGCAGCAGTTGGGGGACACCTTGCGCGGGTGCTGGCGTTGGACGGCGCAGGGCGCGGACGCAGGGCTGCACGGCTTGCCTGAGGGGGAGCTGGAGCTGTTGCTGGACGTGGCCCACAGTGGGCGTGGCCTGCGTGGTTACCTGGACACGCCCGAGCGCCTGCGGGGTACGCAAGAGCCGCGCTATCGCGTGATGGGCGACCTGCTGGGGGACAAGCCAGGGGCACTGCGCTGGCGGCTGTTTTCGACGCAGCCGGGGCAGGACCAGGTCAGCTATGAGTGCCAGGTGGTCCTCGACGAAGCCTGGGGCGGGTTCGGCAACGCCGGCCAGGCGACCCTCAATGGCCGCATGCTGCCGCTGGGGCGCGCATTGACCCTGCCCGAGCAGGACAACCGCTTTCTTGCGCTCAAGCGCCCGTTCCCCGAGGCCCGGGAGCGGGCGCCCTTGTCACCGGCCTTGCTGGCGAGCCTGATCGCGCCGGAGCATCGATTGTTCCACCAGCTCTGGCATGCCTCGCGCGACAAGTGGCACAAGCTGAACAAGGACCAACAGGCGGCGCTGCGCGGCCTGGGCTGGCAGCCAGGGCCGCGCGGCCATGAACGCGATGCGCGGGGCCGGCACAAGGACCGCAACGGCTCGGGCGTGGATTTCTTCTTCATGCACCGGCACATGCTGGGTGCAGCCCGGGCCCATCAGGATTTACCCTCCTGGAAGCGTTTTCCACTGCCGCAACCTGAGCTTGAGCGCGACCGCATCGGCTTCGCCCGCTATTTCGACAACCATGATGGCAATGCCTTGCCGCCTACCTGGCTGGCTTCGGGCGATGCCGCGTACACCCAATGGGTGCGCGATATAAAGACGCCCGATACGTTCCACGCCAACTTCCAGGTATGGGAGTCGAAGTACACCGACCCGCACTACCTGAGCACGCTTACGCTGGGGCAGTTCGGTTCGGAAATGGAGCTGGGTTTGCACGACTGGCTGCACATGCGCTGGGCTTCGGTGCCGCGCGACCCCTCCAGTGGCCTGCCGGTGCCGTTCGCACGCAAACCGGAAGATTTTGCCGCACGCTGGTTCCAGGCCGAGAACGACTTCCTCGGCGATCCGTTTTCATCCCATGTAAACCCGGTGTTCTGGCACTTCCACGGCTGGATCGACGACCGTATCGAGGATTGGTTCCGCGCCCATGAGCGGGTGCACCCGGGGCAGGTCAGGCGCCTGGACGTCAACGGTGTGCCGTGGTTTGCGCCTGGGCGCTGGGTCGAAGTGGCCGACCCGTGGCTGGGGCCAGACACCCACGGTTGCTCGACGGTACCGGGGCTGCGGCCCGGGCGCAGTGTGGAGATGGACCCGGAGACCATGAAGCTGGCGTTACGCATCATCTTTGGCGACGATGACCTGTTCGCCAAGCTGCGGCCGAAAGTCCCGCAACGCCCCTGGTACGCGCGCAATCTGAAGTTGGCGCAGCGCTGAAAACATCGGCCGCAAGCCGTGCGCGGCCTTTTCAGTGCGGTAGCTGCCAGCCACCCCCAAGTGCCTTGTACAGCGCCACACTGCCCTGCAGGCGGGCCAGGCGCAACTGCGCCTGCTGGTCTTGGGCCAGGTAAAGCGTGCGCTGGGTCTCCAGTACGCTCAGCAGGGTCTCGGCACCCGCTTCATAGCGCTGTTGTGCCAGGGCGAAGGCCTGGCGTGCCTGCACCACTTCCTCGTCCTGCCACAGCCGTTGACGCTCCACACCCTCGATGGCGTTGAGGGCTTTTTCCACGTCGGCAAAGCCGGCCAGGATGCTGCTGCGGTACTGTTCGAGCAATTCGTCCTGCTCGGCTTCGGCCAGCTCGCGTGCGGCGCGCAGCCGGCCGTTGTTGAAGATGGGCGCGACCAGGCCGGCAGTGAGGGTGTAGTAGGAGCTGTCGAGCACCTGGGCAAAGGTGTTCGCGCCCGTGCCAAGGTTGGCGCCCAGCGTCAGCTTCGGCAGCATGGCCGCCCTGGCCACCTGCACATTGGCGTTGGCGGCGGCCAGGCGTGCTTCGGCAGCGGCGATGTCGGGGCGGCGAGTCAGCAGCTCGCTGGGAACGCCGCTGCCGATTGCCGGCCAGTGCAGGGTGGTGATCGGTTGGCGGCTGGCCGGCAAGGCCTGTACCGGGTCGCCGAGCAAGGTGGCGAGGGTGACGCGGCTGTCTTGGCGCTTTTGCTCGAGCAGCGGCACCTGGCGCTCCACAGCCGCCACCAGGCTGCGCTGCTGGGCCAGTTCCAGGCGGGTCGCGGAGCCCGCGCGCTGGCGGATTTCGACCAGGTTCAGCACCGCCCGTGCATTGCGCAGGTTAAGGCGGGCGATGCGCAGTTGTTCTTCCAGGGCCAGGCCTTGCAGGTAGCTGTCGGCAACGGCGCTGACCAAGGTCAGTTCCACCGTCTGGCGGTCGAAGCGGCTGGCGTCGAGGCCGTGCAGCGCGCTCGCCCGCGCCGCGCGCAGGCCGCCCCAGAAGTCGAGCTCGTAGCTGGCGGTCAGTTGCAGGCCGAAGGCTGTGTAGGTGGGCTCGCTGCTACTGACGTCCAACTGGTCGGACCCTTCGCCGTGCAGCAGGCGTTGCCGGCTGCCATCGAGGCTCCCTTGCACCTCTGGCAACAGCGGCGCGCCAGCGATCACGGCGCGGGCCTGGGCCTGGCGTACGCGGGCCGCGGCTGCGGCGAGGTCATGGGCGTTGTGTTGTGCGCGCTTGACCAGGTGGTCCAGCTCACGGCTGGCGAACGCCTGCCACCAGGGCCCCGATGGCAGTGCGATGGCGGGCGCAGCGGCCTTGCCTTGCCAGTGTTGCGGTGCGCTGATGCCGCTTGAGGGCGCAGGGGGGGTAGTGCAGGCGGTGAGGCCCAGGCACAGGGTCAACAGGCTGATGCGGCTTGGCAATGTCATGGATTATTCGCTGGTAAGGGCTTTGACCGGGTCGAGTCGGGCGGCCTTGCGTGCTGGCATGAAGCCGAACACCACGCCGGTGATGACGGCGCAACTGAAGGCGCCGAGAATGGCGGGCAGGGCGAAGGCCACGGCGACGTCGGCGAGTATCAGCCCGCCGCCGATCAGCAGCGCCAGCACGATGCCGCTCAGCCCGCCGACCATCGACAGCATGACCGCCTCGCTGAGGAACTGGCGCAGGATGTCGCGCTGGCGCGCGCCGGTGGCCATGCGGATACCGATCTCACGGGTACGCTCGCGCACGGTCATGAGCATGATGTTCATCACGCCGATGCCGCCGACCAGCAACGAGATCGCAGCGATCGCCCCGAGCATCAGCGAAAGGCTGTTTTGTGTGCGCGCTTCGGCCTGGATCAAGGCTGCATCGTTGGTCAGCTCGAAATCGTCCTTGCCTTGATGGCGCTTGCGCATCAGGCGCTGGATCGCGGCTTCGGTCTCGGCGATCCGGGCCGAATCGGCGGCGGCGATGATCACGTATTCCGGATCGTGGCTGCCGAACAGGCGCATGGAGGCGGCGGAGTAAGGCACCACGATGCGCTCGTCGCTCTTCTGGTCACCCGAACTTGCGCCCTTGCCGGCGAGCACACCGACGACCTGGAACGGCACGTTGCCGATCAGCAGGTATTGACCCAGCGCGTCGGTGCCGGGGGCCAGCAGTTTGTCGCGGACTTTCTGGCCGATGACCGCCACGGCAGCGCCACTGCGTTCGTCGGCCTCGCTGAAGAAGCTGCCCTGCACGACCGGCCAGTTGAGGATGGCGGGGAATTCGACGTTGTTGCCGCCCACATAGAACTTCTGGTTGTTGTTGCCGTGGCGCACCATCAGGTCGCCGCCGATGACCGGCATGACGCGCCGAACCAAGGGCAGTTCGGCGATGGCGGCGACGTCATCGAGCGTGACGATGCCACCTGGCTCGCGCAGCGTCGGCGGGCGCCCGTTGAGGTAGAGGATGTTGGAGCCGAACGCGGCCATCTGGGCCATGACCTGGCGTTTGCTGCCTTCGCCCACGGCCAGCATGACCACGACCGAAGCCACGCCAATGACGATGCCAAGCAAGGTCAGGGCGGTGCGGAACCGGTTGATCCACATCACCCGCCAGGCTGCCTGCAGCGCCTCGAGCAGCTCGCCTTGCCACGCACCACGCACGGTCGTACCGCGGTCCAGGCGCTGGCGCAGGTCATCGGCTTGCAGGTTTTGCGGCGCACTGTCTGGCGGCTGGTCACCGGCCGAGTCGCTGATCATCAGCCCGTCGCGGATTTCCACCACCCGGCGCGCCCGCGCCGCCACCTCGCGGTCGTGGGTGATCAGGATGATCACATGGCCCTGGCTGGCCAGTTCGTCCAGCAGGGCCATGACCTCGGTACCGCTGCGGCTGTCCAGGGCGCCGGTCGGCTCGTCGGCAAGGATGATATGGCCGCCATTCATCAGTGCGCGGGCGATCGACACCCGTTGCTGCTGGCCGCCGGACAATTGATGCGGGCGGTTGCCGGTGCGGCTGGCCAGGCCCAGGCGCTCCAGCAGGGCGGCGGCGCGGGCGTGGCGCTCGGCGGGCGCAGTGCCGGCATAGATGGCGGGCATCTCGACGTTTTCCTGGGCTGAGCCTGAAGGGATCAGGTGGTAGCCCTGGAACACGAAACCGAAAGCTTCGCGGCGCAGCCAGGCCAGTTCGTCACTGCCCAGCCGGGCCACGTCCTTGCCGGCGAACAGGTAATGGCCCGAGGTGGGGCGGTCGAGGCAGCCGAGGATGTTCATCAGGGTCGATTTGCCCGAGCCCGATGCACCGACGATGGCGACGAATTCGCCAGGGTGGATGCTCAGGCTGATGCCGCGCAGCACGTCGACCTTGGGGGTGTCGATGCCACCGTAGGATTTGCGGATGTCGCGCAGTTCGATCAGGGGAACGGCCATTCAACCTCCGCTGGCCAGGGGCGCACCGATGACCAGGCGCTCGCCTTCGCTGAGGCCATCGAGCACTTGCGCGCGCAGCCGGTCGCTGAGGCCGATGCGCACTGTGCGTTGTTCGACCTTGCCATCCTGGCCCAGTACCTGGGCCATGCGCAGGTCATCGGCCTGGCTGTCGTCCAGTGCCGCCAGTGGCGCGGTGAGTACCTGGCTGGCCTGGCCGGCGACGAAGAACACCTGGGTGGTCATGTCGGCCATCAACGCCCCGTCGGGGTTGTCGACGTCCAGCAGCACGGTGTACTGCACCACCTGGCTGCCTGTGGTACCGGCGATGGCGCTGGCAGGGCCGCCGCCGCCCTGGCTGGCATGCGCCAGCGGCTTGGGCGGGATTGGCAGGATCTGCCGCACGCTGCTGTTCCAGCGGCGTTTGCCGCCGGCCAGGGTGGTGAAATAGGCGCTCATGCCAGGCTTGACCTTGCCGATGTCGGCTTCGGACACCTGGGCCCACACGGTCATCGGCGAGAGCTTGGCGATCCGCAGAATCAGCGGCGTCTGTTGCTGGGCGTTGAGGGTCTGGCCTTCACGGGCATCCACCGCCACCACGGTGCCGTCCATCGGCGCGTAGATACGTGTATAGCCAAGCTCCGCCTCATCGCTGCGCAGGTTGGCCTGGGCCTGGCGGATCTGCGCCTGGATCATGTCGATGCGGGCCTGGGTGACCTTGAGCTGGGCGTCGGCTGCCTGCAGGTCTTGCTCGCGTGTGGCGCCGGCGCCAGCCAGTTCGCGCTGGCGCCGGTACTGCTGGGTGGCCAGCCGGTACTGTGCGCGCTGCTCGGCCAGTTGCGCCTTGAGGTTGTCGATCGAAAACCGCCCGGCGTCCAGCCTGGCTTGCTGGGTAGAGGGGTCGATCTCTACCAGCAGCTGCCCCGTGTGCACCTGATCGCCAGCCTCTACGTGCAGCTTGCGGATCTGCCCGGAGGCTTGGGCGCCGACATCCACATACCTTCGCGGCTGCAGCGTACCGAGGGCGGTGACGCTGCTTTCGATGTCGGCGCGGGTGACCGCGACGGTACTCACGGGCAGGGCGCCCAAGGGAAGCGCCTTCCAGGCCAGCAGGCTGCCAACGGCCAGCAGGCCGAGGCTGCCCGCCAAGAGGTGGCGGCGGGTTTTGGGTATGCGACTCATGCGGACTTCCAGCCAATGGGTGGCCACACGCAGCCAGATCAAGGTGCGCACGGAGGTGCCAGTTAAACGAAGGCGCGCGGGGCGGATTTAGCTGCGCTGGCGCAGGGGGAAGGACAGTTGCTGAGAATCATTATAATTTGTAAGATCCCACGCTGATATCACATGACCCTGTCCGAGCCTGTCAGGACGTACACCAGGTGCCGTCGTGGAACACTACTATCGCGAATTGGTGAGCTTCCTCTCCGCGCGCCTGGGCAGCCGCCAGGCGGCTGAAGATGTGGCTCACGATGCCTATCTGCGGGTGCTCGAACGCACCGGTACGCAGCAGATCGAGCACCCGCGCGCGTTCCTTTACCGCACGGCGCTGAACCTGGTGATCGACCGTCATCGACGCCACCTGCTGCGCCAGTCCGAACCGCTGGAAGTGCTGGACCTGGACGAACGCTGGCACAGCCCGGCGCCTACCCAGACCATGCAGTTGGACCAGCGCCTGGCGCTGATGCAGAAGGCACTCGATGAATTGAGCCAGCCCTGCCGTGACAGCTTCCTGTTGCGCAAGCTCGAAGGCCTGTCGCATCAGCAGATCGCCGAGCACCTGGGCATCTCGCGCAGCCTGGTGGAAAAGCACATCGTCAACGCCATGAAGCATTGCCGGGTGCGCATGCGCCAGTGGGAATCCTGAAAAAAAGGTAGTGCATCGGTGAAAATTCTGTGTGCTGGCAACTTGATTTCTAACTGTTTCAAGACAACTATCTAAATTGACCCCGCCAGGCGCCGCCCTGGTGGTTGCCTGTCACTGGCGCTGTTTGGTCAGGGAGCGTGTCCCTATTCACCTGACTGCCCAGGTCCGACAATGACCAACAAGACCCTGCGCATCCTGATCGCCGACGAGCACCCGTCCCAGCGCCTGCAGCTGGAAAGGCTGCTCAATGGACTGGGCTATTACCGGATTGCCCCGGTGGGCTCCTTCGACGAACTGCAGCGCCTGGTACAGTGCGCGCTGGAGCCGTTCAACCTGCTGCTGGGCAATTTCGAGCTGGCCAGCCATGCGGGCGTCGACCTGGCGCGCTTCTGCCGGGTGAGCACGCAGATTCAGCATGCCTTGCTGTACCACTCGCGGCACCTGAAGGTCCCCAGTGTGCCGCCGAGCGAGCGCCAGGCGGTGAGTGTGAGCCTGCCGCAGGTGCCGGACAACGAGGCCCTTGAGTCCTTCATGGCGCTGATCGATGCGCCGGTGGTGATCGGCAAGCTGGCCTTGCCGTCCGGCCTTTCCAGCAGTGGGCCGCCGGCCTACCCGCGCAGGAACTTCGCCCACACGGTCTTCAGCCGATAGCTGCAGCGGGCAGGGCAAGGCAGCGGGTATTTGTTATCCTCTTGCCCTTTGCCGATCTGCGGACCTGTGCCATGACTGCCATCGATACCGCTCGCCCGCCCCGGTTCAGCCGCGGCGACCACCGGACCCTGGGCCTGGCGGCCCTGGGCGGCGCGCTGGAAATCTATGATTTCATCATCTTCGTGTTCTTCGCCCTGACCCTCAGCCAGCTGTTCTTCCCGCCTGAAATGCCTGAGTGGTTGCGCCTGCTGCAAAGCTTCGGGATTTTCGTCACCGGCTACCTGGCGCGGCCGCTGGGCGGCATCGTCATGGCGCACTTCGCCGATCACCTGGGCCGCAAACGGGTATTCAGCCTGAGCATTCTGATGATGGCGCTGCCGTGCCTGCTGATCGGGGTGATGCCGACCTATGCCGAGATCGGTTACGCGGCGCCGCTGGTCTTGCTGGCGCTGCGCATACTGCAGGGGGCTGCGGTCGGTGGCGAGGTGCCCAGTGCCTGGACATTCGTTGCCGAACACGCACCGCAAGGGCGGCGGGGTTACGCCCTGGGCTTCCTGCAGGCCGGGTTGACCTTTGGCTATTTGCTGGGGGCACTGACCGCGACACTGTTGGCTCAGGTGTTTACCGCCGAGGAAATTCTCGATTACGCCTGGCGTTACCCGTTCCTGCTCGGCGGGGTATTTGGGGTGATCGGCGTATGGTTGCGCCGTTGGCTGAGTGAAACGCCGGTGTTTCTGGCCTTGCGCGAGCGCAAGGAGCAGCCGGTGAAGTTCCCGCTGCGACGGGTGCTGGGCGAGCATCGTGGGGCGTTGATCCCGGCTGCGCTGCTGACCTGCGTGCTGACCTCGGCGGTGGTGGTGCTAGTGGTGATCACGCCGACGGTCATGCAGCAGCGCTTCGGCATGACCGCCGCGCACACGTTCGCCCTGAGCAGCGTAGGCATCGTCTTTCTCAATATCGGTTGTGTGCTTGCCGGGCTGCTGGTCGATCGCCTGGGCGCCTGGCGGGCGCTGATGATCTACAGCGCGCTGCTGCCGCTGGGTATCGCTGCCTTGTATGCGAGCCTGGTGGGGCAGTGGGGCATGACGTGGCTGGCGTACGCGTTGGCCGGGCTGTGCTGTGGTGTGGTGGGGGTGGTGCCGTCGGTAATGGTCGGGCTGTTCCCGGCGCAGATCCGGGTGTCGGGTATTTCCTTCACCTACAATGTGGCCTACGCCTTGTGGGCCAGTACCACGCCGTTGGCGTTGATCGCGTTGATGCCGTGGAGCCCGTGGGTGTGCGTTGGCTTTTGCCTGCTCATGGGCGCGGTGGGGCTGCTCACGGCCCTCTACTTTGGCCGCCGGGAACCTTTGGCATTCGCGGCCGAGCCCATGCCGCTCATGTGCGTCGACAAATGAACGGCTAACGCCCGATGGGCGCTGCAAGCCTGAACGAAAAAGCCCCCGGGCCGTGAGGCCAGGGGGCTTTTGCTTGCTGCAAGGGCGGGCTTACATGTTCGGGTAGTTCGGCCCACCGGCGCCTTCAGGGGTAACCCAGGTGATGTTCTGGGCCGGGTCCTTGATGTCGCAGGTCTTGCAGTGCACGCAGTTCTGCGCGTTGATCTGGAAGCGCTTGCTGCCGTCTTCCTGGCTGACCACTTCGTACACGCCTGCCGGGCAGTAACGCTGAGCGGGTTCGTCGTACAGCGGCAGGTTGCTGGCGATCGGAATGCTCGGGTCGGTCAGCTTCAGGTGGCAGGGTTGCTCCTCCTCGTGGTTGGTGCTGGAGAGGAATACCGAGCTGAGCTTGTCGAAGCTGAGCTTGCCGTCGGGTTTGGGGTAGTCGATCTTTTTCGAATCGGCCGCAAGCTTGAGGCAGGCGTAGTCCGGCTTGGTGTCATGCAGGGTGAATGGCAGCTTGCCACCGAACCAGTTCTGGTCGACATAGTTGAACGCACCACCGAGCAGCGGGCCGAACTTGTGCAGGGCAGGGCCGAAGTTGCGGCTGGCGAACAGTTCTTCGTACAGCCAACTGGCCTTGAACGCGCTGACGTAGCCGTCGAGCAGGTCGCCGCCCTCGCGGCCAGCAGCCAGTGCGTCAGCCACTGCCTCGGCGGCGAGCATGCCGGATTTCATGGCGGTGTGGCTGCCCTTGATCTTGGCGAAGTTCAGGGTGCCCAGGTCGCAACCGATCAGCGCGCCGCCGTTGAACACCATCTTCGGCAGCGAGTTCAGGCCGCCCTTGCAGATGGCACGGGCGCCGTAGCTGATGCGCTTGCCGCCTTCGAGGTACTGCTTCATCACCGGGTGGTGCTTGAGGCGCTGGAATTCGTCGAAAGGCGACAGGTAAGCGTTGCTGTAGGACAGGTCGACGATCAGGCCGACCACCACCTGGTTGTTTTCCAGGTGATAGAGGAACGAGCCGCCGGTGTTTTCAGCGCTCATCACGTCGAGCGGCCAGCCGGCGGTATGTACCACCAGGCCTTGTTCGTGCTTGGCCGGGTCGATTTCCCAGATTTCCTTCAGGCCGATGCCGTAGTGCTGAACGTCGGCCTCGCTGTCGAGGTTGAAACGCTTGATCAGCTGCTTGCCGATATGGCCACGGCAACCTTCGGCGAACAAGGTGTACTTGGCACGCAGTTCCATGCCTGGGGTGTACAGGCCGTCCTTCGGATTGCCCTCACGGTCGACACCGAGGTCGCCGGTGACGATGCCGCGGACCACGCCGTTTTCATCGAACAGCGCTTCCTGGGCGGCGAAGCCGGGGTAGATCTCCACGCCCAGGTTTTCGGCCTGCTGGGCCAGCCAGCGGCACAGGTTGCCCAGCGAGATGATGTAGTTGCCCTGGTTGTGCATGGTCTTGGGCACGAACAGGTCAGGGACCTTGGTCGAGTTGCCGGCATCCTTGAGCACATAGATGTCGTCACGCTTCACTTCGGTGTTCAGCGGTGCGCCGAGGTCCTTCCAGTCGGGGAACAGTTCGTTCAGGGCGCGGGGTTCGAACACCGCGCCAGAGAGGATGTGGGCGCCGACTTCGGAGCCTTTCTCGACCACGCAGACGCTGATCTCGCTACCGGCTTCGGCGGCCTTCTGCTTCAGGCGGCAGGCGGCTGACAGGCCCGCCGGGCCAGCGCCGACGATGACCACGTCGAATTCCATGTATTCGCGTTCCACTGGTTCTCTCCTACTCATCAAGGCTGGTGCTGTTGCTTTGTCTTATGGGTGTGGGGTGATCATGCGCGCCGCGCTTCACGGGAGCGGAGCTGTAGCGTCACAGAGGATGAACTACACCGTTTTGTCTTGGCCGCGCATTATATCTACACCACTTGGCGGGTCCAATACAAACGTTTGTTTGAATTTGCCGCAGGCCAGTAAAATCAAAGGAGCGCGGCTGGAGGGTGACCGATTTGCCGTATTGACCGGATTGGGTGTTGCGGTCAAGATACGAGCGGTTTTACGTTCGCCGTAGGCTTAACGCCGGGCGCAGGTACACCTCTAAAAACCAGGTGTGGGGTAAGGCTTTCGGGCCAAAACACGGTTTGTAGTGGAGTTTACACGCCACCACAGGAAATGACCCGCGGGTATTTGCCGCAAGAGTCTCAACTGGACTGATTGGTCACCGTGAAGATTGCACCGCGCGTATCGTTTTCAGAGGTGCCCTTGTACCCACGCGCATCGCCGGGCTTAGCCCCAGGCGACTATCTATTCACCGGAGAGTAACGAGGAATCCATGAAGGTTCTTGTAGCTGTCAAACGAGTGGTCGACTACAACGTCAAGGTTCGCGTCAAAGCGGACAACTCCGGCGTCGACCTTGCAAACGTCAAGATGTCCATGAACCCCTTCTGCGAAATCGCCGTGGAAGAAGCTGTGCGCCTGAAAGAGAAGGGCGCGGCAAGCGAGATCGTCGTCGTCTCCGTCGGCCCGACCACCGCTCAGGAGCAGTTGCGTACTGCCCTGGCCCTGGGCGCCGATCGTGCCATCCTGGTCGAAGCTGCCGACGAACTGAATTCCCTGGCCGTGGCCAAGGCGCTCAAAGCCGTTGTCGACAAAGAGCAGCCGCAGTTGGTGATCCTCGGCAAGCAGGCCATCGACAGTGACAACAACCAGACCGGCCAGATGCTGGCCGCGCTGACCGGCTACGCCCAAGGTACCTTCGCCTCCAAGGTTGAAGTGGCTGGCGACAAGCTGAACGTCACCCGTGAAATCGATGGCGGCCTGCAGACCGTAGCGCTGAACCTGCCAGCGATCGTCACCACCGACCTGCGCCTGAACGAGCCGCGCTACGCGTCGCTGCCGAACATCATGAAGGCCAAGAAGAAGCCACTGGAGACCCTGACTCCAGACGCGCTGGGCGTATCGCTCGCCTCCACCAACAAGACCCTGAAAGTCGAAGCGCCTGCTGCCCGCAGCGCGGGTATCAAGGTCAAGTCGGTGGCCGAACTGGTCGAGAAGCTGAAGAACGAAGCGAAGGTAATCTAAATGACTATCCTGGTTGTCGCTGAATACGAGAACGGTGCCGTAGCCCCGTCCACCCTGAACACTGTCGCCGCAGCCGCCAAGATCGGTGGTGATGTGCACGTGCTGGTCGCCGGCCAGAACGTCGGTGGTATCGCTGAATCCGCTGCCAAGATCGCTGGTGTTGGCAAGGTGCTGGTTGCCGACAACGCAGCCTATGCCCACGTCTTGCCAGAAAACGTCGCGCCGCTGATCGTTGCTCTTGTTGAACAAGGCGGGGCCAACGGCTACAGCCACGTGCTGGCCCCGGCCACCACCAACGGTAAGAACATCCTGCCGCGCGTTGCCGCGCTGCTGGACGTCGACCAGATCTCCGAGATCATTTCGGTTGAATCGGCCGACACCTTCAAGCGCCCGATCTATGCCGGTAACGCCATTGCCACTGTGCAATCGAGCGCTGCTGTGAAAGTGATCACCGTGCGTACCACCGGCTTCGACGCTGTGGCCGCCGAAGGTGGCTCTGCAACTGTTGAAGCTGTAGGCGCTGCGCACGATGCGGGTATTTCCGCCTTTGTCGGCGAAGAGCTGGCCAAGTCCGACCGCCCAGAGCTGACCGCTGCCAAGATCGTCGTTTCCGGCGGCCGTGGCATGGGCAACGGTGACAACTTCAAGCACCTGTACAGCCTGGCCGACAAGCTTGGCGCTGCCGTGGGTGCCTCGCGCGCTGCGGTCGACGCAGGCTTCGTGCCCAACGACATGCAGGTCGGTCAGACCGGCAAGATCGTTGCACCGCAGCTGTACATCGCCGTCGGTATTTCCGGCGCGATCCAGCACCTGGCCGGCATGAAGGACTCCAAAGTGATCGTTGCGATCAACAAGGACGAAGAGGCGCCGATCTTCCAGGTGGCCGACTACGGCCTGGTCGCTGACCTGTTCGAAGCGGTTCCGGAGCTGGAAAAGCTGGTCTGATCCGCCTGCTTCACTTATAAAGAAGCCCGGCCCTTTCACGAGGGCCGGGTTTTTTTATGCGGGCAAGGAGTGAAGGATGGCGTTGCGTGAAGCAGGCAAGGTGCTGGTGTGCACGATGGCGATGCTTTCACCGCTGGCGATGGCGGCTGGCAAGTGTGAGCGGCTGGTGGCGACCGGCAGCCCGGATGCGCCCCCTTACTCCTGGCAAGACCCGAAGGACCCGAAACACCTGATCGGCGCCAACGTCGATCTGTTGCGCCAGGTGGCCAGGGAGTTGGGGTTGAAAGTGGAAGTCCTCAATGCCGGCAGGCGCGACCAGGCGCTGGAAGAGGTGCGCAGCGGGCGCATGGATGTGTTGCTCGACACCCCCCTGCAGGTGGAGCAGCTGACCGCCCTGGACTACATCCACCCGCCCTTGCAGCTCAATGAATACCTGGTCTGGACGCGCCATGATGCTGAAGTGGAATTCAACGGCCCGGCGGATCTGGCCAGGTACCAGGGTAGCCTGTCGGAGCGTGCCCGCCTGACCCCGGCTTTCAGCGCCTTCGCCAAGGCGCAGTTGAACCTGGTGCCGGCGCAGAACCTGACCCAGGCCTTCCAGAAGCTGGTGCTGGGCCAGGTGGATTACGTACTGGCTGGGCGCTACTCGGGCATGGCCATGACCCAAAGCCTGGGCATGAGCAATGACCTGATCGCCCGCGGCCTGCCGGTCGACCGGCCCGGGCTGTTCTTGGCTGTGTCGCACAACTCGGCATGCAATGACACCTGGTTGCGTGGGCAACTGGCAAAAAAGCTGACAGAATTGCCGATCTCCGGTGCGTCTGAAGCCGTGCTGCAACGCAATGTCGAGCGCTGGAAAGCGCAGATGGATGTGCAGGCGGACGCCCCCAAACAGTAGGAAGAGTGCGTGAGAACCCAATCACTGATCCTTGCCGTGGCCATGCTCGGCCTGGCCGGCTGCGCCAACGACCCGGCGCCCAATGAACAGATGCGTATTTCCGAGCAGGCGCTGGAACAGGCCAGGGCGGTCGGCGCCACCGACCAGGTCGAGGAGTTGAAGCTTGCCGAAGACAAGCTCGCCCGCGCCAAGAGCGACATGCTGACCGAAGACTACCGCGACGCCCGTATGCGTGCCGAGCAGGCCGAGCTCGATGCCCGTCTGGCCGAGGCGCGGGTACTCAACCAGAAGAGTGAGGAGCAGCTCGACGTATTGCAGTCGCGGGTCAAGCGCTTGCGCAAGCAACTGGAGATGCAGCCATGAAGTGCTTCAAACCGATGGCGGCGCTGGCATTGCTGGCACTGGCTGGCGGCCTGCAGGGGTGCGCCAGTCAGCGCAGTGCCGCGGCGCTGGACGATGCCTCCGTGGCCTTTCAGAAGGTCAAGGATGATTCCGCGGTACTGCGCAGCGCACCACGTGATGTGATCCGGGCCGGTGAATCGCTGGCCCGCGCCGAGCGCCTGTCCAGCTACATAGGCACCGGCAGCGACGTGCGCCATTACGCGTATCTGAGCCAGCGTTACAGCGAAATCGCCGGTGAGCACGCGAAGTTGGCGCTGAACCAGGAGCGTTTGGCCAAGCTCGACCTTGAGCGCCAGCGCCTGCAGCTGGCCTTGCGCGAGGCCAAGCTGGCCAGCGTACAGCAGCAGGGTGAATGGGTCGAAGCGCAGATCGCCGCGCTGGCCTCGCAGCAGGCCGATCGCGGGCTGGTGATGACGCTCGGCGATGTCCTGTTCGATACCGGTCGTGCGGACCTCAAGAATTCGGCCAGCCGCACGGTGCTCAAATTGGTCCAGTTCCTTCAGCTCAACCCGCGCCGGGTAGTGCGGATCGAGGGCTACGCCGACAACACCGGCGCGCCGGAAGATAACCTCAAGCTGTCGCGCGACCGGGCGCAGGCCGTGGCCGACATGCTGGTCGACCTGGGTGTCGACGAAAAGCGTCTGCAGGTTGAAGGGTATGGCGACCAGTACCCGATCGAGGCCAATGCCTCGGAGCGGGGCAGGGCGCAGAACCGCCGGGTGGAAATCGTCTTCTCCGATGACAAAGGAAGGCTGGCCCCGGCACGCTGACCGCTGGCGCCTCTTCGTGGCTGGCGAAGAGGCGCGCTGGCTAACCCTTTCGATAGCGGCCACGCCACTGTAATGTCGACTATTGTGCAATCTGTCCCAGTACACTTTGCAACTGTTACGGTATCCTCTACCGTAAGTGAGTCGTACAAGAACAATGAGCCCGTCCGCGCGTCGAGATATCGCCATGACCAACCTGCTGCTGTATCAGCGTATCGCCCAGCAACTGGCCGATGACATCCGTCGTGGTGTCTACCAGCCAGGCGAGCGCGTGCCGTCCGTGCGCAAGATGAGCGCCCAGCTCAACGTCAGCCATGCCACGGTGCTGCAGGCCTATGCCAATCTCGAAGACCAAGGGCTGATCCGCGCTCGGCCGCAGTCGGGCTACTACGTGCACCAGACCCCGGCGTTGACTGCGCAGACGCCTGACATTGCCAGGGTCGAGCGCCCCGGCCTGGTCACCCGCGCGAGCATCATCCAGCAGGTTTTGACTGAGGCCCGTCGTGATGGCGTGTTCGCGTTCGGTGCCGCCGTTCCCCATGTCGACTACCTGCCGGTGCGCGCCTTGCATCAGCAGATCGCCAAGGTCACGCGCTTTCACAGCCCGCGAGCTTTCAGCTACATGTTCAGCCCAGGCTTCGAGCCGTTGCGTCGGCAGATTGCGATCCGCATGCGTGATGCGGGTGTGCTGGTCGATCCCAGTGAGGTGATCGTCACCCATGGCTGTGTCGATGCCCTTCAGATGTCGTTGCGCGTGCTGACCCGCCCGGGGGACCTGATCGCTGCCGAGTCGCCCACCTATTACGGCCTGCTGCAGCTGGCTGATTTGCTCGGGCTGAAGGTGATCGAGATCCCCAGCGACCCGTCCACCGGGATCAGTCTGGAGGCGCTGCAACTGGCGGCCAATCAATGGTCGATCAAAGCGCTGGTGCTGACCACGCGCCTGAGCAACCCGCTCGGCGGCACGATTCCCGAAGAGCGGCAGAAGCAGTTGTTGCGCCTGGCTTCGGACTTCGACATCCAGATCGTCGAGGACGACATCTATGGTGAGTTGATGTTCGAGCAGGGCAAGACCAAAGCGCTCAAGGCATTCGACCGGCTGGATCGTGTGATCTACTGCTCGAGCTTTTCCAAGACCTTGTCACCCGGCGTGCGCGTCGGCTGGATGGTGGCGGGGCGATACCAGGAGGAAATCCAGCGGCTGCAGACCTTCACCACTCACTCGGCGTGCAGTGTCACGCAGATGGGGGTGGCGGCTTACCTGGAGAACGGCGGCTATGATCGCCACCTGCGCTATATCCGTCAGGAGTACCGCAAGAACCTCAGTGCCTACCAGTTGGCGGTGCAGCAGCACTTCCCTGAGGGTACGCAGATGACCCGGCCCACGGGGGGCTTCATTCTGTGGGTCAGCCTGCCGGGACGGGTCAATACTCAAGAGCTGCATGTGCGTGCGCTGGAGCAGGGGATCAGTATCGCCCCCGGGCTTATCTTCAGTAATACCGAGCAGTTCAACCACTGCATCCGGCTCAACTGTGGCATTCCGTGGAACAAAGAAGCCGAACGGGCGGTGATGACACTGGGTATGCTCGCCCAGCAATTGTGCAGGGAGTCTGTAACTGCGCTTGTGTAACGCTTGCCAGGTGCGGTCGGAACAGAGAGCATACGCACATTTCCAGCCTGCCAGCCGATGTCCATGAAACTGTTGCGTAGCGTTGCCCTGATTTTTTGCCTCGCGCCGCTCTCGGCGCCTTGTGGCCTTGCCCAGGCGGCGCAGCCTGCCGCATCGGCGCATCAGGGCGCGGCGGCTGAAAAGGCATCGGCCAAGCAGCCTGCCAAGCCCAAGCCCAAAGCCAAGCGCAAGGTACCGCGCAAGCCAGTGAGCAAAGCTGTGGCCAAACCGGTGCCCAAGGCAAAGCTCGACCTCAGCTTGCCGGCAGACATGGTCAACGAGCTCGAGCCTGATGTCGGCAGCTCTGCTACCCGGCGCAAACCTTTGCTGCCGGCCATGTTCACCGAAAAGCCTCACAGCGACGATAGCCCGTTTCAGCTCAATGGGCGGTTGATCAGCAACGAAATGCAATTGCAGATGCGCAACGACAGTCGTCGTGATGTGGAAGGGGCAGCCATCGACTTCGAGTTCCGTCAGTAGTCGGGCGCAACTGACTGCTGGGTCACTGCAGATTTCATCGGGCCAGCAATTTCAAACGTATGTTTGAGCGGTTAGTATCCGGGGACGTTCGTCCCGTTTTGTTCCAGGGAGTCCTGATTGTATGAAATGCCGTGAGGGTTGCGGTGCCTGCTGCATCGCCCCGTCCATCACTTCAGCCATGCCACGCATGCCAGATGGCAAGCCGGCTGGCGTGCGCTGCCTGCACCTGACCGTCGACAACCTTTGCGACCTGTTCGGCATGCCCGAGCGGCCGGCGGTGTGTGGTGGGTTCAAGGCGGATATCGAGGTGTGCGGCAATGATCGCGACGAGGCAATCAGGATTCTCGGTTGGTGGGAGCGGATGACGGCGGCGTGACAAAGCTGGATCTTCGACAACAAGGATAAAGATGATGAGATCGTTCAAGCGTATTGCACTGCTGTGTGGCATGGGTGTCCTGCTGGCGCCTGCCGCCTGGGCGGAAAACTGGCAGGTGGCCAAGGATGAGGAGGGCATCAAGGTGTCCCTCAGCGAAGTGCCGGGCTCCAAGTACAAGGCCTATCGCGGTGTCACCGTGATCAAGGCGCCGCTGGCCAAGGTCGAGGCGCTGCAGGAGGATGTGGCCGGGGCTTGTGCGTGGATTCACGAGTGCAAGTCGCAGAAGTTGCTCAAGCACGAAGGTGATCAGAGCTGGACCTACACCCAGTTCAATACGCCGTGGCCGGTAACGCCGCGTGATTCGGTATTGCTGGTCACTACCGTCAAAGGCGCGGATGGCAGCCTGACGCGTAACCTCAAAGGTGAGCCGTCTTATATCCCTGAAGAGAAGGGCTTCGTAAGGGTGGCGAAAGTCGAAGGCTTCTGGAAATTGGTGCCCAAGGGCGGCAGTACAGAAGTGACCTATCAGGTGCACACCGAGCCGGGTGGCAGTGTGCCGGCCATGGTGGCCAACAAGTTCGTGGTGGATGCGCCGTTCAATACCCTGAAAAGCTTGCGCGAGCGGGCTGAGAAGAATTAAGGCCGGTGCAGGAGGGGCGTAATGAAAAGGCTGCCCGAGGGCTAATGGCAATCAGGTAGTGTTTGGGGCTGCTACGCAGCCCATCGCCGGCAAGCCGGCTCCCACAGGTACAGCCAAATGCCCCCTGCGGGAACAACTGTCTTGCCCAACTTTTAAAAGCTGGCGCAATCCCTGTGGGAGCCGGCTTGCCGGCGATGGGCCGCAAGGCGGCCCCAAAACCTTGGCTTACTTGCGGTCTTTCAGCTCAACGATGTCACGCTGCTGCTCGCCGGTGTACAGCTGGCGCGGGCGGCCAATCTTGTACGGGCTGGAGAGCATTTCTTTCCAGTGCGAGATCCAGCCCACGGTACGTGCCAGGGCGAAGATCACGGTGAACATGCTGGTTGGAATGCCGATCGCCTTCAGGATGATGCCCGAGTAGAAGTCCACGTTCGGGTACAGCGAGCGCTCGATGAAGTACGGATCGGTCAGGGCGATCTCTTCCAGGCGCATCGCCAATTCCAGCTGCGGGTCGTTCTTGATGCCGAGTTCGCCCAGGACTTCGTCGCAGGTTTTCTTCATCACGGTGGCGCGCGGGTCGCGGTTCTTGTAAACGCGGTGACCGAAGCCCATCAGCTTGAACGGGTCGTTCTTGTCCTTGGCCTTGGCGATGTACTTGTCGATGTTCGAGACATCGCCAATTTCATCGAGCATGGTCAGCACGGCTTCGTTCGCACCGCCGTGGGCAGGGCCCCACAGTGCGGCGATACCGGCGGCGATACAGGCGAACGGGTTGGCACCCGAAGAGCCAGCCAGGCGGACGGTGGAGGTGGAGGCGTTCTGCTCGTGATCGGCATGGAGGATGAAGATCTTGTCCATGGCCTTGGCCAGCACCGGGCTGATCGGTTTGATCTCGCACGGGGTGTTGAACATCATGTGCAGGAAGTTTTCCGCGTACGACAGGTCGTTGCGCGGGTACATCATCGGCTGGCCCATGGAGTACTTGTAAACCATCGCGGCCAGGGTCGGCATCTTGGCGACCAGGCGCACCGCGGAAATTTCGCGGTGTTGCGGGTTATTGATGTCCAGGGAGTCGTGGTAGAACGCCGACAGGGCGCCGACCACGCCGCACATCACGGCCATCGGGTGGGCGTCGCGGCGGAAACCGTTGAAGAAGGACTTCAGCTGCTCATGAACCATGGTGTGGTTCTTGACGGTGCTGACGAACTGGGCCTTCTGCTCGGCATTGGGCAGTTCGCCGTTGAGCAGCAGGTAGCAGGTTTCCAGGTAGTCCGATTGCTCGGCGAGCTGTTCGATGGGGTAGCCGCGGTGCAGCAGCACGCCCTTGTCGCCGTCGATATAGGTGATCTTCGACTCGCACGAAGCGGTCGCCATGAAACCAGGGTCGAAGGTGAAGTGACCAGTGGCCCCCAACCCGCGGACGTCGATTACATCAGGACCAACGGTGCCGGTTAAAATGGGCAGCTCGACGGGGGCAGCGCCCTCGATGACCAACTGCGCTTTTTTGTCAGCCATGTGGCCTCCTATTAATGCTTGAAATCATCAGACAGACCCCCCACGCAGGGCCCGCACCACTATAGAGAAGTAAATTCGAATGTCAATTTGCCTAAAGGCTGGTTGAAACCCGCTCTGGGGCCTGATTTTTCGCGAAATTCTCGCCCATTTACGCCTTTTGCTCGCTAAAGGCAATGCGCTATTTGGGCTACCCCGTCACGTTGTCATAAGCAGCCTAACTGTCTATACTCGGCACCCGACCGCCAGGGGCTTGCAAGCCCGAACTGCTGGGGGTCGCCGTTCCCTGGGTGGTGGGTACCTGACCAGTACACTTACCAACAACTTTGCCCTGATTCGCTAGGGGCTCTTCAGTGTGAAAAAAAGCCGTGAAAAGCCAACGACCTGTAAACCTAGACCTAAGGACCATCAAGCTCCCCGTCACAGCGTACACGTCCATTCTGCACCGTATCTCCGGCGTCATCCTGTTCCTCGGCCTTGCCATCATGCTTTATGCACTGGGCAAATCGCTGGGTTCCGAGGAAGGCTTCGGTGAGGTGAAGGCGTGTCTGACCAGCCCGCTGGCCAAATTCGTGACCTGGGGCCTGCTATCCGCCCTGCTTTATCACCTCGTGGCAGGTGTGCGTCACCTGATCATGGACATGGGCATCGGTGAGACGCTGGAAGGCGGCAAGCTGGGCTCGAAAATCGTGATCGTCATCTCCGTGGTGCTGATCGTTCTGGTGGGAGTTTGGGTATGGTAACCAATGTCACGAACCTGTCGCGTTCGGGCCTCTATGACTGGATGGCGCAGCGCGTCTCGGCGGTCGTTCTCGCGGCTTACTTTCTCTTCCTGATCGGCTACGTGGTCGCCCACCCAGGCATCGACTACACCCAGTGGCATGGTCTGTTCTCCAACAACGCGATGCGGATCTTCAGTCTGCTGGCCCTCGTTGCCCTGGGCGCTCACGCCTGGGTCGGCATGTGGACCATTGCAACCGACTACCTGACGCCAATGTCGTTCGGCAAGTCGGCAACTGCGATTCGTTTCCTGTTCCAGGCGGTATGCGGCGTTGCGATGTTCGCTTACTTCGTCTGGGGTGTGCAGATTCTCTGGGGTATCTGATCCATGGCTAGCATTCCAACCATTTCCTTCGACGCCATCATCATCGGTGGCGGCGGCGCCGGCATGCGCGCAGCGCTGCAGCTGGCCCAGGGCGGTCACAAGACTGCCGTGGTCACCAAGGTCTTCCCGACCCGTTCGCACACTGTATCCGCCCAGGGCGGCATCACCTGCGCCATCGCTTCGGCCGACCCGAACGACGATTGGCGCTGGCACATGTACGATACCGTCAAGGGTTCCGACTACATCGGTGACCAGGACGCTATCGAATACATGTGTCAGGAAGGCCCGGCTGCGGTCTTCGAGCTGGACCACATGGGCCTGCCGTTCTCGCGTACCGAAACCGGCCGTATCTACCAGCGTCCGTTCGGTGGCCAGTCCAAGGACTTCGGCAAGGGCGGCCAGGCTGCTCGTACTTGCGCAGCCTCCGACCGTACCGGTCACGCGCTGCTGCACACCCTGTACCAGGGCAACCTGAAAGCCGGTACCACCTTCCTCAACGAGTACTACGCCGTTGATCTGGTGAAAAACCAGGAAGGCGCCTTCGTCGGTGTGATCGCGATCTGCATCGAAACCGGCGAAACCATGTACATCAAGTCCAAGGCCACCGTTCTGGCCACTGGCGGTGCGGGCCGTATCTACGCCTCCACCACCAACGCCCTGATCAATACCGGTGACGGTATCGGCATGGCCCTGCGTGCCGGTGTGCCGGTGCAGGACATCGAGATGTGGCAGTTCCACCCGACCGGCATCGCCGGCGCCGGTGTACTGGTCACCGAGGGTTGCCGCGGTGAGGGTGGCTACCTGATCAACGCCCACGGCGAGCGCTTCATGGAGCGTTACGCGCCGAACGCGAAAGACCTGGCCGGCCGCGACGTGGTGGCTCGTTCCATGGTCAAAGAGATCATCGCCGGCAACGGCGTGGGCCCGAACAAGGACCACGTTCTGCTGAAGCTGGATCACCTGGGCGAGGAAGTGCTGCACAGCCGCCTGCCAGGTATCTGCGAACTGTCCAAGACCTTCGCCCACGTCGACCCTGTCGTCGCGCCGGTGCCGGTCGTTCCAACCTGCCATTACATGATGGGTGGCGTTGCCACCAACATTCATGGCCAGGCCATCACCATGGACGAAGAAGGCAAGGATCACATCATTCCTGGCCTGTTCGCCGTAGGTGAAGTGGCGTGCGTATCGGTCCACGGTGCCAACCGCCTGGGCGGCAACTCGCTGCTCGACCTGGTGGTGTTCGGCCGTGCTGCCGGCCTGCACCTGGAGAAGGCGCTGAGCGACGGCATCGAGCACCTCGACGCCAGCGACACCGACATCGATGTTGCGCTGAACCGCCTGAACAAGCTCAACGAGCGCTCCACTGGCGAAGACGTTGCCAGCCTCAAGCGCGAGCTGCAGAGCTGCATGCAGAACTACTTCGGTGTGTTCCGTACCGGTGAATACATGCTCAAGGGTATCGAGCAGCTGGCCGGCCTGCGTGAGCGTATCGCCAACGTCAAGATCAACGACAAGTCCCAGGCCTTCAACACCGCGCGTATCGAAGCGCTGGAGCTGCAGAACCTGCTGGAAGTCGCCGAAGCTACCGCCATCGCGGCCGAAGCCCGTAAAGAGTCCCGCGGCGCTCACGCCCGTGAAGACTTCGAAGACCGTGACGACGAAAACTGGCTGTGCCACACCCTGTACTACCCGGGTGAGAAGCGCGTGGCCAAGCGTGGCGTCAACTTTGCGCCGAAGACTGTTCCAGCCTTCGAACCAAAAGTCCGGACTTATTGAGGGTGACTGCTATGTTGAAAGTCGAAGTTTATCGCTACAACCCGGATACCGACTCGGCACCCAAGATGGAGTCGTTCGACGTCGATACCGGCGGTAAGGACCTGATGGTGCTGGACGTGCTGGCGCTGATCAAGGAGAAGGACGAGGGCTTCTCGTACCGTCGCTCCTGCCGTGAAGGCGTTTGCGGTTCCGATGGTATGAACATGAACGGCAAGAACGGCCTGGCCTGCATCACGCCGCTGTCCGGCGTGGTCAAGGGTAACAAGCTGGTTCTGCGCCCGTTGCCTGGCCTTCCGGTCATTCGTGACCTGGTCGTCGATATGAGCATCTTCTACAAGCAGTACGAGAAGGTGAAACCGTTCCTGCAGAACGACACGCCGGCCCCGGCCATCGAGCGTCTGCAGTCGCCGGAAGATCGCGACAAGCTGGACGGGCTGTACGAGTGCATCCTGTGCGCTTGCTGCTCGACTTCCTGCCCGTCCTTCTGGTGGAACCCGGACAAGTTCCTGGGCCCCGCTGCCTTGCTGCAGGCCTATCGCTTCCTGGCTGACAGCCGTGACACCAAGACCCAGGAGCGCCTGGCGTCCCTGGATGACCCGTTCAGCGTCTTCCGCTGCCGCGGGATCATGAACTGCGTCAACGTTTGCCCGAAGGGTCTGAACCCGACCAAGGCAATCGGCCACGTACGTAACATGCTGCTGCAAAGCGGCACCTGATTCAAAGCGTTGTAACTGCAGTAAGCCGAGGTGCGGGTGGTGAACCCGCACTGAGGTAAAACCTGAGCAAGGGCCCACAAAGCCCGCGCTCGATACCTATGAAGATATGAGACCAGCAGGGGCTTTCCGGGCTGGTACCCGGAAAATCAGCAGGATCCAAGTGGCGTGGTTCAGTCGCTGTGTTCGGACTTTTCCAGGTTTGCTGTGGCTCTCGCCGATCAGTCCCCTAACCGAGGGTGACCAAGCATGCAAGAAAGCGTGATGCAGCGCATGTGGGAAAGCGCCCACCTTTCAGGTGGTAACGCTGCATATGTGGAAGAGCTCTACGAGCTCTACCTGCACGACCCTAACGCTGTGCCAGAAGAGTGGCGCACTTACTTCCAGAAGTTGCCCGCCGACGGCAGCACCGCTACTGATGTATCGCACTCGACAATCCGCGACCATTTCGTACTGCTGGCAAAGAACCAGCGCCGCGCCCAACCGGTATCTGCCGGGAGCGTGAGCAGTGAACACGAGAAGAAGCAGGTTGAAGTTCTGCGACTGATCCAGGCCTATCGTATGCGCGGCCATCAGGCTGCCAAGCTCGACCCCTTGGGGTTGTGGCAGCGCCCTGCGCCCGTAGACCTGTCGATCAATCACTACGGCTTGACCAATGCCGATCTTGATACGACCTTCCGTGCCGGCGACCTGTACATCGGCAAAGAGGAGGCGAGCCTACGCGAGATCATCGAGGCGCTCCAGAAGACATATTGTCGCACCATTGGCGCCGAGTTCACCCATATCGTCGATTCCGAGCAGCGCAGCTGGTTCCAGCAGCGCCTGGAAAGCGTGCGCGGCCGCCCGGACTTTTCCGCCGACGTGCAGGCTCACCTGCTCGAGCGCGTGACGGCCGGTGAAGGCCTCGAAAAGTACCTGGGCACCAAGTACCCGGGCACCAAGCGCTTCGGCCTTGAGGGTGGCGAAAGCCTGATCCCGATGCTGGACGAAATGATCCAGCGTTCCGGCTCCTACGGCACCAAGGAAGTCGTGATCGGCATGGCCCACCGTGGTCGTCTGAACGTGCTGGTCAACACCTTCGGCAAGAACCCGCGCGAGCTGTTCGACGAGTTCGAAGGCAAGAAGATGAACGAGCTGGGCTCCGGTGACGTGAAGTATCACCAGGGCTTCTCCTCGAACGTGATGACCACCGGTGGCGAAGTTCACCTGGCCATGGCGTTCAACCCCTCCCACCTGGAAATCGTCTCTCCGGTGGTCGAAGGTTCGGTGCGCGCCCGTCAGGACCGCCGCAACGACACCGCCGGCGACAAGGTGCTGCCGATCTCGATCCACGGTGACGCTGCATTCGCAGGCCAGGGCGTGGTCATGGAAACCTTCCAGATGTCGCAGACCCGCGGTTTCAAGACCGGCGGTACTGTGCACATCGTGATCAACAACCAGGTTGGTTTCACCATCAGCAACCCGCTGGACGCGCGCTCCACCGAGTACGCCACCGACGTTGCCAAGATGATCCAGGCGCCGATCCTGCACGTGAACGGCGATGACCCGGAAGCGGTGGTGTTCGTCACCCAGCTGGCCATCGATTACCGCATGCAGTTCAAGCGTGATGTGGTCATCGACCTGGTCTGCTACCGCCGTCGCGGCCACAACGAGGCCGACGAGCCCAACGGTACCCAGCCGCTGATGTATCAGCAGATCAGCAAGCAGCGCACCACCCGTGAGCTGTACGCCGAGGCGCTGATCCAGGCCGGTCGCATCGATGCCGAGCGCGCCCAGGCCAAGATCGACGAGTACCGCAATGCCCTGGACAACGGCCTGCACGTGGTCAAGAGCCTGGTCAAGGAGCCGAACCGCGAGCTGTTCGTCGACTGGCGTCCATACCTGGGCCACGCCTGGACTGCGCGTCACGACACCCGTTTCGACCTCAAGACCCTGCAGGACCTGTCGGCCAAGCTGCTCGAGCTGCCGGAAGGCTTCGTCGTCCAGCGTCAGGTGTCGAAGATCTACGAAGACCGTCAGAAGATGCAGGCCGGTGGCTTGCCGATCAACTGGGGTTATGCAGAGACCATGGCGTACGCCACCCTGCAGTTCGAAGGTCACCCGATCCGCATGACCGGCCAGGACATCGGCCGTGGCACCTTCTCGCACCGCCACGCGGTGTTGCACAACCAGAAGGACGCCAGCACTTACGTGCCGCTGCAGAACCTGTTCCCGGGCCAGCCGCGCTTCGACCTGTACGACTCCTTCCTGTCGGAAGAAGCGGTACTGGCCTTCGAATACGGCTACTCGACCACCACGCCGAATGCGCTGGTGATCTGGGAAGCCCAGTTCGGCGACTTCGCCAACGGTGCGCAGGTGGTGATCGACCAGTTCATCACCAGCGGTGAGCACAAGTGGGGCCGCCTGTGCGGTCTGACCATGCTGCTGCCGCACGGCTATGAAGGGCAGGGCCCGGAGCACTCCTCCGCGCGCCTGGAGCGTTACCTGCAGCTGTGCGCCGAGCACAACATTCAGGTCTGCGTACCGACGACTCCGGCACAGATCTACCACCTGCTGCGTCGTCAGGTCATCCGTCCGCTGCGCAAGCCGCTGATCGTGCTGACGCCCAAGTCGCTGCTGCGCCACAAGCTGGCCGTGTCGACCCTGGAGGACCTTGCAGAAGGTTCGTTCCAGACCGTGATCCCGGAAATCGACACCCTGGATCCTGCCAAGGTCGAACGCCTGGTGCTGTGTGGTGGCAAGGTCTACTACGACCTGCTGGAAAAACGCCGTGCCGAAGGCCGCGAAGACATCGCGATCGTGCGTATCGAGCAGCTGTACCCGTTCCCGGAAGACGACCTGGTCGACATCCTGGCGCCGTACACCAACCTCAAGCATGCCGTCTGGTGTCAGGAAGAGCCGATGAACCAGGGCGCCTGGTACAGCAGCCAGCACCACATGCGCCGTATCCTGGGCCGCCACAACAAGGCGCTGGTCCTGGAATACGCAGGCCGCGACGCTTCCGCCGCGCCAGCTTGTGGTTACGCTTCGAAGCACGCCGAACAGCAGGAAAAACTGCTGCAAGACGCCTTCACTGTCTAACGCCTTCGCGCACTTGAAACCGAATTTAAGGAAACACTGCTAATGGCTATCGAGATCAAAGCCCCAACCTTCCCGGAATCGGTTGCCGATGGCACCGTTGCCACCTGGCACAAGAAGCCGGGCGAAGCCGTCAAGCGTGACGAGCTGATCGTCGACATCGAGACTGACAAGGTCGTCCTGGAAGTCCTGGCTACCGCCGATGGCGTGATGGGCGACATCGTCAAGGGCGAGGGCGATACCGTCCTGTCCGACGAAGTGCTGGGTTCGATCGTGGAAGGTGGTGCTGCCGCCGCCGCACCTGCAGCCGCTCCGGCCGCTGCTGCTCCGGCTGCCGCTGCCCCTGCCGCCGACGCCGGCGAAGATGACCCGGTCGCCGCTCCAGCCGCGCGCAAGCTGGCTGAAGAGAACGGCATCGACCTGGCGACCGTTGACGGTACCGGCAAGGGTGGCCGCATCACCAAGGAAGACGTGGTTGCCGCAGTTGCCAACAAGAAGTCCGCGCCTGCCACTGCTCCTGCTGCCAAGCCTGCCGCTGCCGCTCCGGTGGTGACCGCTGCTGGCGATCGCACCGAGAAGCGTGTGCCGATGACCCGCCTGCGTGCCAAGATCGCCGAGCGTCTGGTCGAAGCCCAGTCCAACATGGCGATGCTGACCACCTTCAACGAAGTCGACATGACCGAAGTCATGGCCCTGCGTTCGAAGTACAAGGACCTGTTCGAGAAGACCCATAACGGCGTGCGCCTGGGCTTCATGTCGTTCTTCGTCAAGGCTGCCACCGAAGCGCTGAAGCGTTTCCCGGCGGTCAATGCCTCGATCGACGGCAACGACATCGTCTACCACGGCTTCGCCGACGTCGGCGTTGCCGTCTCCAGCGACCGTGGCCTGGTAGTACCGGTACTGCGCAACGCCGAATCGATGAGCCTGGCTGAAATCGAGAACGGCATCGCCACCTTCGGCAAGAAAGCCCGTGACGGCAAACTGTCGATCGAAGAAATGACCGGCGGCACCTTCACCATCACCAACGGTGGTACTTTCGGCTCGATGATGTCGACCCCGATCGTCAACCCACCGCAGGCCGCCATTCTCGGCATGCACAACATCATCCAGCGCCCGATGGCCATCAACGGCCAGGTGGTTATCCGCCCGATGATGTACCTGGCGCTGTCGTACGATCACCGCCTGATCGACGGCAAGGAAGCGGTAACCTTCCTGGTCACCATCAAGAACCTGCTGGAAGATCCGTCCCGCCTGCTGCTGGACATCTAATCGCGCAGCTGTAAGCTGCAAGCCGCACGCTTCAAGCCGAAGCCTGCTGGTCTTGCGGCTTGCAGCTTGCCGCTTGAAGCTAAAAAGGAATCTTTTATGACCCAGAAATTCGACGTAGTGGTGATTGGTGCAGGTCCTGGCGGCTATGTGGCTGCTATCAAGGCTGCCCAACTTGGTCTGAAGACTGCCTGTATCGAGAAGTACACCGACGCCGAGGGCAAGCTGGCCCTGGGCGGCACTTGCCTGAACGTAGGCTGCATCCCCTCCAAGGCGCTGCTGGACAGCTCCTGGAAGTACAAGGAAGCCAAAGAGAGCTTCAACGTCCACGGTATCTCCACGGGCGAAGTGAAGATGGACGTCGCCGCGATGGTTGGCCGCAAGGCTGGCATCGTCAAGAACCTGACCGGTGGCGTTGCCACCCTGTTCAAGGCCAACGGCGTCACTTCGATCCAGGGCCACGGCAAACTGCTGGCTGGCAAGAAAGTCGAAGTCACCAAGGCTGACGGCACTACCGAAATCATCGAAGCCGAAAACGTGATCCTGGCCTCCGGCTCGCGTCCGATCGACATTCCGCCGGCTCCGGTCGACCAGAACGTCATCGTCGACTCCACCGGCGCCCTGGAATTCCAGTCGGTTCCCAAGCGCCTGGGCGTGATCGGTGCTGGCGTGATCGGCCTGGAGCTGGGTTCGGTATGGGCTCGCCTGGGTGCTGAAGTCACCGTCCTGGAAGCCCTGGACACCTTCCTGATGGCTGCCGACACCGCAGTGTCGAAAGAAGCCCAGAAGACCCTGACCAAGCAAGGCCTGGACATCAAGCTGGGCGCTCGCGTCACCGGCTCGAAAGTCAATGGCGACGAAGTCGAAGTGACCTACACCAATGCCGATGGCGAGCAGAAGATCACCTTCGACAAGCTGATCGTCGCGGTTGGCCGTCGCCCGGTGACCACCGACCTGCTGGCCTCCGACAGCGGTGTCAACATCGACGAGCGTGGCTACATCTTCGTTGACGATCACTGCGCTACCAGCGTGCCGGGCGTCTACGCCATCGGCGACGTGGTGCGCGGCATGATGCTGGCGCACAAGGCCTCGGAAGAGGGCATCATGGTCGTCGAGCGCATCAAGGGCCACAAGGCCCAGATGAACTACGACCTGATCCCTTCGGTTATCTACACCCACCCGGAAATCGCGTGGGTCGGCAAGACCGAACAAGCCTTGAAGGCCGAGGGTGTTGAGGTTAACGTAGGCACCTTCCCGTTCGCGGCCAGCGGCCGTGCGATGGCGGCCAACGACACCGGTGGTTTCGTCAAGGTCATCGCTGATGCCAAGACCGACCGCGTTCTGGGTGTACACGTGATTGGCCCGTCGGCTGCCGAACTGGTTCAGCAGGGCGCAATCGCAATGGAATTCGGCACCAGTGCCGAGGATCTGGGCATGATGGTCTTCAGCCATCCAACCCTGTCCGAAGCGTTGCATGAAGCAGCGCTGGCAGTGAATGGCGGCGCCATTCACGTGGCCAACCGTAAGAAGCGTTAATTATAAGAAACCACGGCGGGCTGCCCGTCGTGAGTCTTGCGTGCATGACTCACCGCGGAACGTCCGCCGGACCGGATCACACGGGAAAACCCGGGGTCAACGGTCACAGGTGGTGCGGCGCCAGTAATGGCGCAGCGCCGAAGCGCAGTACCTAACGAAGACGGTAAAAAGCATGAATCTTCACGAGTATCAGGGTAAGCAGCTGTTCGCTGAGTACGGCCTGCCAGTTTCCAAGGGTTTCGCGGTCGATACCCCTGAGCAAGCTGCAGAAGCCTGCGACAAGATCGGCGGTTCCGAGTGGGTTGTCAAAGCCCAGGTCCACGCTGGTGGTCGCGGTAAGGCGGGCGGCGTCAAGCTGGTTCGCAGCAAGGAAGACGCCAAGGCGTTCGCTGCACAGTGGTTGGGCAAGAATCTGGTTACCTACCAGACCGATGCCAACGGTCAACCCGTCTCCAAGATTCTGGTCGAATCCTGCACTGACATCGCCAAAGAGCTGTACCTGGGCGCTGTAGTGGATCGTTCGAGCCGCCGTATCGTGTTCATGGCCTCCACCGAAGGTGGTGTGGACATCGAGAAAGTCGCTCACGAAACGCCTGAGAAGATCCTCAAGGCTACCATCGACCCGCTGGTCGGCGCTCAGCCGTTCCAAGGGCGTGAACTGGCATTCCAGCTGGGCCTGGAAGGCAAGCAGGTTCAACAGTTCGCCAAGATCTTCGTTGGCCTGGCCAAGCTGTTCAAGGATCACGATCTGGCCCTGCTGGAAGTGAACCCGCTGGTGATCAAGGCCGATGGCGACCTGCACTGCCTCGATGCCAAGATCAACATCGACGCCAACGCCATGTACCGTCAGCCTAAGCTGAAGACCTTCCACGACCCGTCGCAGGACGACGCCCGTGAAGCCCACGCTGCCAAGTTCGAACTGAACTACGTTGCCCTGGAAGGCAACATCGGCTGCATGGTCAACGGTGCCGGCCTGGCCATGGGTACCATGGACATCGTCAACCTGCACGGCGGCAAGCCAGCCAACTTCCTCGACGTTGGTGGCGGTGCTACCAAAGAGCGCGTTACCGAAGCGTTCAAGATCATTCTGTCCGACAGCAATGTCGCGGCCGTTCTGGTCAACATCTTCGGCGGCATCGTTCGCTGCGACATGATTGCCGAAGGCATCATCGGTGCAGTGAAAGAAGTTGGCGTTAAGGTTCCGGTCGTCGTTCGCCTTGAAGGCAACAACGCCGAACTGGGCGCAAAAGTACTGGCAGAAAGCGGTTTGAACATCATTGCGGCAACCAGCCTGACCGACGCTGCTCAACAAGTTGTCAAAGCTGCGGAGGGCAAGTAATGAGCGTCCTGATCAATAAAGACACCAAAGTCATCTGCCAGGGCTTCACCGGCTCGCAGGGTACTTTCCACTCCGAACAAGCCATCGCCTATGGCACCAAGATGGTCGGCGGCGTTACCCCGGGCAAGGGTGGCACCACCCACCTGGGCCTGCCGGTGTTCAACACCGTCAAGGAAGCCGTGGAAGCTACCGGCGCTGACGCTTCGGTGATCTACGTTCCGGCTCCGTTCTGCAAGGACTCGATCCTGGAAGCAGCTTTCGGCGGTATCAAGCTGATCGTCTGCATCACCGAAGGCATTCCTACCCTGGACATGCTCGATGCCAAGGTCAAGTGCGACGAGCTGGGCGTTACCCTGATCGGCCCTAACTGCCCAGGTGTCATCACCCCGGGCGAGTGCAAGATCGGCATCATGCCAGGCCACATCCACCTGCCAGGCAAGGTCGGTATCGTATCGCGTTCCGGCACCCTGACCTACGAAGCGGTCAAGCAGACCACCGACGCCGGTTTCGGCCAGTCGACCTGCGTGGGTATCGGCGGCGACCCGATCCCAGGCTCGAACTTCATCGACATCCTGAAGCTGTTCCAGGAAGACCCGAAGACCGAAGCGATCGTCATGATCGGTGAGATCGGCGGTTCGGCTGAAGAAGAGGCCGCGGCTTACATCAAGGCCAATGTCACCAAGCCTGTCGTTTCCTACATCGCTGGTGTTACTGCACCTGCGGGCAAGCGTATGGGCCACGCTGGCGCCATCATTTCCGGCGGCAAGGGTACTGCGGACGAGAAGTTCGCCGCCCTGCAGGACGCTGGTGTGAAGACCGTGCGTTCCCTGGCTGACATCGGCAAGGCCCTGGCCGAGCTGACTGGCTGGGAAGCCAAGAAGTAAGTAGCACCCGCTTTACGTAGTACCCCCCACGCGCACAAAGGCCACCTTCGGGTGGCCTTTGTCGTTTTGTGGTCGGTTAACTCCACCCAAAGGTTCGGAAAATTCGACAGAGCTCATCAGGTTTTTCAACCAGACATTCGCTCGAATCAGCAATAAATTGTCGTTGAACACGGTCAACCAGACGACAAACATGTACGCACATCGGACAGGCAGCACTGTTCCAGTGCGTTTGCCGGGTAAAACGGTTAATCTACGCGTTCACTCTGTGCCCGTACCCCAAAAGGGAACGACACGCTAAACGGGTCTGGCCCATCAAGCCGGGCAGCATTTCCCTCACCCATGGGGAAATCCCTTCTCGAATCCCGATTTCAGCAGTGTGGTACTACCCTAAATGAAAGTTTTAAAAGGCCAGGATATCCTGGCGCTTGGCTTTATGACGTTTGCCCTTTTTGTGGGCGCTGGCAATATCATCTTCCCGCCCATCGTTGGCCTGCAGTCCGGGCCGCATGTCTGGATGGCCGCCCTGGGCTTTCTGGTAACGGCGGTGGGCCTGCCGGTCATCACCGTGGTCGCACTGGCCAAGGTCGGTGGTGGCATGGATGCGCTCAGCAGCCCGATCGGCAAGTTCTTCGGTGGCTTGTTGGCGGCGGTGTGCTACCTGTCGGTCGGCCCGCTGTTCGCCACCCCGCGCACGGCGACCGTGTCGTTCGAAGTGGGGGTTGCACCGCTCACCGGCGAAAGCCCGCTGGCGTTGTTCATCTACAGCCTGGTGTACTTCATCGTGGTACTGGCGGTGTCCATGTACCCGGGCAAGTTGCTCGATACCGTGGGCCGTTTCCTCGCGCCACTGAAGATCATCGCCCTGGCGGTCCTTGGCATCGCTGCGTTCGCGCTGCCGGCTGGCACCATTGGTGAAGCGCAGCCCGCCTATGCCGCCGCGGCCTTCTCCAAAGGCTTCTCCGATGGCTACCTGACCATGGACACCTTGGGTGCGCTGGTCTTCGGCATCGTGATCGTCAATGCCATCCGTTCGCGGGGTGTCGAATCGCCGAAGCTGATCACCCGCTATGCCATCATCGCTGGCCTGATTGCCGGTGTAGGCCTGGCGCTGGTGTACATCAGCCTGTTCCGTCTGGGGGCCAGCAGCCATGACATCGCGGCTGGCGCCACCAACGGTGCAGCGGTATTGCACGCCTACGTACAGCACACCTTCGGTTCGCTGGGCAGCGCCTTCCTGGCGGTGCTGATCGCGCTGGCCTGCCTGGTGACTGCGGTAGGCCTGACCTGCGCATGCGCCGAGTACTTCAGCCAGATCCTGCCGCTGTCGTACCGTGCGCTGGTGGTGATCCTGGCGGGCTTCTCGCTGCTGATCTCCAACCTGGGCCTGACCAAGCTGATCATGTTCTCGATCCCGGTGCTGACCGCGATCTACCCGCCGTGCATCGTGGTGGTGGGGCTGAGCTTCGTCAATGACCTGTGGAATTCGCCTACGCGCATCCTCGCGCCAGTCATGCTGGTGTCGCTGTTGTTCGGCATGGTTGACGCGATCAAGGGCAGCAGCATTGCCCACGTGTTGCCGGACTTCATGGCGCACCTGCCGCTGAGCGATCAGGGCCTGGCCTGGCTCGTGCCGTCGGTGGTGACACTGGTTGCTGCCGTGGCGTGCGACCGCATGCTTGGCAAGCCGCGTGAAGCGCTGGCCTGACAGGTTGACGCCTGCCGTTGGCACCGGCCACAAGCCGTAGGGTGCCCGCGCTGGCTGTACACCGAACCCCGCATCCCTGAGGATGCGGGGTTTTTTATTGCGCGGATGTGTCTTTGCGTGCTCGCAGGCGTCGAACAGCGGTGCCTATCCTTGTGCCCTGGCCTTCAGGAAAACTGCATGAATTTCATCCAAAGCAATCTTCACAACGTGTTGGCCCTGTGCTGGTTCGCGCTTTGCTGGGGCGGCTATACCCGCTATGCCATCTGGAAGGGCCGCGACACCGCCTGCCTGGCCAGTGTCCTGCATTTGTATCGGGAAGACTGGATGCGCCGCATGCTGCTGCGCGACAACCGCATCGCCGATGCCAGTGTCATCGGCAATCTGGAGCGCAACGCGTCGTTCTTCGCCTCCAGCACCCTGATCATTCTGGCCGGTATCCTGACCGTTCTGGGGGCTACTGACCGCGCTCTGTCGCTGCTGGCCGACCTGCCACTCGTACAACAGGCCTCGCAAGGCATGTCGGAAATCAAGCTGCTTTGCCTGGCGATGGTGTTCGTCTATGCGTTCTTCACGTTCAGCTGGTGCATGCGCCAATACAACTTTGCCGCAGTGCTGGTGGGGTCTGCGCCCATGATAGGCGAGCGGCTGGTCAGTGAGCTTGAGCGCAAGGCTTTCGCTTCGCGGGCGGCGAGGGTGTTGTCGCTGGCGGCCAACCAGTTCAACTTTGGCTTGCGCGCTTATTACTTCGGCATGGCCATGCTCACTTGGTTCATCAGCCCCGGGTTGTTCATGGTCGTGAGTGTTGGGGTGGTAGTGATCCTTTATCGCCGGGAGTTCCACTCCGATGTGCTGGAAGTGATGGTTTTCACACCGACGGAAAGTGCGCCTACCGAGACCAGCAAAGAAGGCGTCAACACAAACGCCTGAAACGTTTAATCCCTACATGACAGGCACAAAAAAACCCGACATTGTCGGGTTTTTTTGTGCCTCGCTATTACTGCTTGGCAGGCTCAGCGGGTGCGGTAGCCGGAGTGGCCGGCGCGGCCTCTTCAGCAGCTTTCTGCTCGGCTTCAGCCTGATCTTTGGCAGCTTCGGCGTTTTCCTCGGCGGCGTCGTTCATTTTATCCTGAGCTTCGCCCATTTTTTCCTGGGCCTGCTCGGCATGTTCCTGTGCGTCTTGGGCTTTGTCTTCGCTCGCTTTATCGCAAGCAGCCAGGCCCATGGCAGCAGCCAGCATCAGAGCAAAAGCAAATGGTTTACGCATTGGGTGTTTCTCCTTGGTGGAATAAGTGACTTGTTCCTTCGAGTTCGGCCGTGCGGCAATAGTTCCGTATCGTTTACAGATATATAACACTGCAGTGCGCATAGACTTTTTATCACACTTATGCAGATGTAACTGGCGCCAGCGGCCGTGAAGTGAAGTGGAGTGTACCGATGACCGATTCAAGCTTGATGGCCATGGCCGAGCGATTCTTGTCGGCACTGAAACATTGCCAAATGTTACACATGCGCGTGGAACAGGCGGACACCGATGGCATGACGCTGATCTTGCCCTGGTCACCGGCCATCGTCGGTAACCCGCAGACCGGCGCAGTGCATGGTGGCGCCCTGACCACGCTGATGGACACCACCTGCGGGATGGCCACGCTTTGCGTGCTGCCAAGCTTTGAGGTATGTCCAACCCTGGACCTTCGCATCGACTACATGCATCCGGCAGAGGCAGGCAAGCCCATCTATGGTCATGCCCAGTGCTATCGGGTCACCCGGGACGTGATCTTCACCCGAGGCATGGCTTATCAGGACGACCCCGCCCAGCCGATATGCCAGGTTGTCGGCACCTTCATGCGCCTGGGGCAGGAGGTCAAAGGTGGCATCCGCTTCGGCAAGGCACTGAAGGAGGGCAGGGCATGATTCCCCAAGACGTACGTCGCCAGCTCAACGCGGCCCATGCCGTGGGCGATTACCAGCCATTGCTGGCGTTGATACCTTATGCCGGCCTGATCGGCATCACCTGCGAGCGCCAGGGCGATGATTTGCTGTTCTGCCTGCCGGCCAACCCCGACAACATCGGCAACCCTTTGCTGCCGGCCATCCATGGGGGTGTGATCGCTGGCTTCATGGAGCTTTCTGCCGCCTTGTATCTGCTGATCTACAGCGAGAGCGCCAGCATTCCCAAGATCATCGATTTCTCCATCGACTACCTGCGCGCCGGGCATTTTCGCGACACCTATGCGCAGTGCCAGTTGTGGCGCCAAGGTCGGCGGGTGACCAATGTGGCGATCACGGCCTGGCAGGGCGATCGACAAGCCCCGATCGCCACTGCCCGCGCGCATTTCAAGATTGAGCCGGAAAAGCCCTTGAAATCGTCAGGGCTGCCCCCATCTGCATGACATCCGCCGTTAATGCATGCCGACTCGGCTGCAGGCGCCCACTGCCATCAGATCGGAGTTTTGAAGACCATGAGTGTGGAAACACAAAAGGAAACCCTGGGCTTCCAGACCGAGGTGAAGCAGCTGCTGCACCTCATGATTCACTCGCTGTACTCGAACAAGGAAATCTTCCTGCGTGAGCTGATTTCCAACGCCTCCGACGCCGCCGACAAGCTGCGCTTCGAAGCCCTGGCCAAGCCAGAACTGTTCGAAAACGATGCCGACCTGAAAATTCGCCTGAGTTTCGACAAGGACGCCGGTACCGTGACCCTCGAGGACAACGGCATCGGCATGAGCCGCGAAGACGTGATCACTCACCTGGGCACCATCGCCAAGTCTGGCACGGCCGACTTCATGAAGAACCTCACCGGTGACCAGAAGAAGGATTCGCACCTGATTGGCCAGTTCGGCGTGGGCTTCTATTCTGCCTTCATCGTCGCCGACAAGGTCGACGTGTTCAGCCGTCGCGCCGGCCAGCCGGCCGCCGAGGGTGTGCACTGGTCGTCCAAAGGCGAGGGTGAGTTCGAAGTTTCCACCGTCGAAAAACCACAGCGCGGCACCCGTATCGTCCTGCACCTGAAGAAGGACGAGCAGGAATTCGCCGATGGCTGGCGCCTGCGTAACGTGGTCAAGAAGTACTCCGATCACATTGCCCTGCCGATCCAGCTGCCCAAGGAACAGGCAGCTGCCGAAGGTGAAGAGCAGCCGGCCGAAGAGTGGGAAACCGTCAACCGCGCCAGTGCCCTGTGGACCCGCCCGCGTACCGAAATCAAGGACGAGGAATACCAGGAGTTCTACAAGCACATCGGCCATGACTTCGAAAACCCGCTGGCCTGGAGCCACAACAAGGTCGAAGGCAAGCTCGAATACAACTCGCTGCTGTACGTGCCGGCCCGCGCGCCGTTCGATCTGTACCAGCGTGAAGCGCCCCGCGGCCTGAAGCTGTATGTGCAGCGCGTGTTCATCATGGACCAGGCCGAGTCGTTCCTGCCGCTGTACCTGCGCTTCATCAAGGGTGTGGTCGACTCCAATGACCTGTCTCTGAACGTCTCCCGCGAGATCCTGCAGAAGGATCCGATCATCGATTCGATGAAAACCGCGCTGACCAAGCGCGTGCTGGACATGCTGGAGAAGCTGGCGAAGAACGAACCCGAGCAGTACAAGGGCTTCTGGAAGAACTTTGGCCAGGTACTCAAGGAAGGCCCGGCCGAAGACTTCGCCAACAAAGAGAAGATCGCCGGTTTGCTGCGCTTCGCCTCTACCCATGACGAGAGCGGCGAGCAGAGCGTCTCCCTGGCCGAATACCTGGCGCGCGCCAAGGAAGGCCAGGACAAGGTCTACTACCTCACCGGCGAGTCGTACGCGCAGGTCAAGAACAGCCCACACCTGGAAGTCTTCCGTAAGAAGGGCATCGAGGTGCTGCTGCTGACCGATCGCATCGACGAGTGGCTGATGAGCTACCTCAACGAGTTCGACGGCAAGGCCTTCGTCGATGTCGCGCGTGGCGACCTGGACCTGGGCAAGCTGGACTCCGAAGAGGACAAGAAGGCCCAGGAAGAAGTCGCCAAGGAAAAAGAAGGCCTGGTCGGGCGCTTGAAATCTGCGCTGGGTGAGAGCGTTGCCGAAGTGCGTGTGTCGCACCGCCTGACCGATTCGCCGGCAATCCTGGCCATCGGTGAGCAGGACCTGGGCCTGCAGATGCGCCAGATCCTCGAAGCCAGCGGGCAGAAGGTGCCGGACTCCAAGCCGATCTTCGAATTCAACCCGACTCATCCGCTGATCGAAAAGCTGGATAACGAGCAGAGCGAAGACCGCTTTGCCGAGCTGTCGCACATCCTGTTCGATCAGGCGGCGCTGGCGGCCGGTGACAGCTTGAAGGACCCGGCGGCTTACGTTCGTCGCCTGAACAAGCTGTTGGTCGAGCTGTCTGCTTGAGTTGATGCATCGATAAGCCCGCTTCGGCGGGCTTTTTTAATGGTGAATGCCCAAGGAGTGCTTGATGAGCAAGGTAATCGTCGAATCGCTGGTTTATCACCTGTCCGGCAAGACGTATGAAAGCCGCCTGGTGTATGAGCCCGGTGCGCTGGGGCGCCCGGGGCTTGTCATGGCGCCGAACTGGATGGGTATTGGCGAAGGTGCCGAGCGCATTGCCAAGGAAGTGGCCGAGAAGGGCTACGTGGTGCTGATTGCCGACTTGTACGGGCAATCGGTACGCCCTGCCAATGCTGAAGAGGCGGGCGCGGCCATGGCGCCTTTGAAGGATGACCGTGCTGAGCTGCGCAAGCGCATGCGCGAAGCACTGTCGCAGCTGCTGGCCCAATCCAAGGCACTGCTGACCCCCGGCAAGGTAGCCACGTTCGGCTTTTGCTTCGGCGGCTGCTGCGCCCTTGAGTTGGCTCGCGATGGCGCTGACCTGAGGGCTGCTGTGTCATTCCACGGCACGCTGGATACCCCCAACCCGGAAGATGCCAAACGTATCCAGGGCTCGGTACTGGTGCTGCACGGTGCCTCCGACCCGCTGGTGCCGAAGGAGCAGCTGCCGGCGTTCGAGGAGGAGATGAACGCGGCCAAGGTGGATTGGCAGCTGTTGAGCTACGGTGGCGCGGTGCACTCGTTCACTGACCCGGGTGCCAATGTACCGGGCAAGATGCAGTATGACCGTCGCACGTCGGAGCGGGCCTTCCGCTCGATGCACAACCTGCTGACAGAAGTGTTCCAGCGTTGAAATAGCGGGGGCGCTTTGCGCCCCATCGCCGGCAAGCCGGCTCCCACCCCGACCGCGCCGTTCTTCAGGCCTGCGCTTTAGCTGCGCAAGCAACCGTCTTGCTCAACGTCTAAAAGCCGGCGCAAGTCCATGTGGCTGGCTTGCCGGCGATGGGCTGCAGAGCAGCCCCAACATTACCGGGGCAACTCGATCCTTGAGGTTTCCCCTGGCACCTGCGGCCAATCTCCCGCAGCCCAGCGGGCTCTGGCCTGCTCGATCAGTTCCGGGTCACTGGCCACGAAATTCCAGTTCATCCGCCGCGGCCCGTCCAGCGGCTTCCCGCCAATCAGCACCAGCTGGCACTCGCCCTGCGCATACAGCGTCACATCCTCGCCCTCCGGTAGCACCACCAGGCTGCAAGGCTCCACATCCTCATCGCCCAGCACCAACTCGCCATCGAGCAGGTAAAGCGCCCGCTGCACGTGATCAGGCGGTATCAGCAGCGTCGTTGCCGGCTGCATCTGTACGTGCGCATAAAGGGTGGGGGAGAGCACGGGCACCGGTGATTCCAGGCAAAACCCGCTGCCGGCAATCATACAAATGCGTACCCCAAGGTTATCGCTCACGGGCAAACTGGCGGCGGGGTGATGGCTGTAGCTCGGCGGGCTTTGTTCCAGCTCACGCGGCGATGCCAGCCACACCTGCAGCCCGTGCAGGCGTGAGCCGTGGGCCAGGGCGTCGGCAGGCGTGCGCTCGACATGCGCCACACCGCTGCCGGCAGTCATCCAGCTGACATCGCCAGGCAGAACGCGCTGCTCGGTGCCCAGGCTGTCTTTGTGCAGGATTGCGCCTTCGAACAGGTAGGTCAGGGTCGACAGGCCGATATGTGGGTGTTGGCGGATATCCATGCCATGGCCCGGCGCATAGTCGGTTTCGAGCATGTGGTCGAAGAACACGAACGGGCCGACGCTGCGGCACTGCGCCGACGGCAGTGGGCGCAGGATCGGTTGGCCCTCGACCGATTCGGCGCGCGGGCGAATGACCAATGGGCTGCTCATGCTGTGCTCCAGGCGATGGGAAATAGCACCAGCATAGCGGTTTGCCGTGCACGGCTGAACCGCTGGCTAGCCCGTCAGGTCTATTCTGCTCATACCCAGAGAAGGATGCTGCCCCATGATTGCCAGAGTGCTGGCCTGCCTGTTGTTGTGCGTAACGTGGTGCCAGGCGGCACAGGCACGTGATTATCGCTACAGTGACGCCCACCTGCACTATGTGGACTTCTTTCAGGAGACTGAAGGCATGTCTGCACTGATCAAGGCCATGGATGAAGCCGGTGTCGATCACTCGATGATTTCCGGTATTCCGGTGGCCAAGAAATGGCACGAGGATGAGCCCAAGCGGCCGCGCTACTACGCCGGTGACGACGCCGATGCCTACTGGTACAGCGCAACCGACACCTACGTGGCGGCGGCGCTGCAGAAGCTGCCGGCGGAGCAGCGCAAGCGCTTTCACCCTTTCCTGACCGGTTTCAATCCGGTAGACAAGAATGCGGTCAGCCATATCGAGCGCATGCTCGATCTCTACCCTGGGCTCTGGCAGGGCATAGGTGAAGTCTTCACCCGGCACGACGACCTCACTGCGCTCACCAGCGGGGACACGCCCCGCGCCAACAACGAGGCCATGACGCGTATCTATCACCTGGCAGCCGAACGCGACATGCCGGTGCTGCTGCATTCGAACATCACCTCAAAGCGTGAGCGCAACCCGCTTTACCTGGCCGAGATCGAAGAACCGTTGCGTAATCATCCGCATACTCGGTTCATCTGGGCACACGCGGGCACGAGCATGGAGATTCATCGGCATCAGACGCAGATGGATTTTTTATTGCCGGTGCTGACACGCCTGCTCGAGGACTACCCCAACCTGTATATCGACTTGTCCTGGACTGTGCTCAAGCCGTACCTGCTCGATGACAAGGGTGTGCCGCGCAAGGCGTGGCTGGCGCTGGTCGAGCGTTTCCCTGAGCGCTTCATGCTCGGGTCTGACGTGGTGGGCAAGTTTGGCAGCGTGGGGGAGCAGATGCACGGCTTCGAGCCGTTTCTGGATGCTTTGCCGCAGGAGGTGGCGCAGCAGGTGGCGCGGGACAACTTCCTGGCGGTCTTGCCCAAGGCTCGCTGACGCTCTGCCCGCAGCGCTGCGCGGCACAGGCATACACAAAAGAAAACGCCCCGAACCAGTCGGGGCGTTTTCATTTACAGCGTCAAAGCATCACTTGCCAGTCCAGCGCTTGAGCACGAGGGTGGCGTTGGTGCCGCCAAAGCCGAAGCTGTTGCTCATGACCGTGTCGATCTTGGCGTTTTCTTCGGTTTTGCGCAGGATCGGCAGGTCAGCGACTTCCGGATCCAGTTCGTCGATGTTGGCGGAACCGGCGATGAAGTTGTTCTCCATCATCAGCAGGCAGTAGATCGCCTCATGCACGCCAGCAGCACCCAGCGAGTGGCCCGACAGGCTCTTGGTCGAGCTGATCTTGGGCGCCTTGTCGCCGAACACTTCGCGAACACCTTTGATTTCGGCAACGTCGCCGACCGGCGTCGAGGTGCCGTGGGTGTTCAGGTAGTCGATCGGGGTGTCGACCGTGGCCAGTGCCTGCTGCATGCAGCGAATGGCACCTTCGCCGCTTGGGGCAACCATGTCGTAGCCGTCGGAGGTCGCGCCGTAGCCGACGATTTCGGCGTAGATCTTGGCGCCACGGGCGAGGGCGTGTTCCAGTTCCTCGACCACGACCATACCGCCGCCGCCAGCGATGACGAAGCCATCACGGTCGGCATCGTAAGCGCGCGAAGCCAGTTCTGGCGTATCGTTGCGCTTGGTCGACAAGGCACCCATGGCATCGAACAGGAACGACTGGCTCCAGTGCTCTTCTTCACCGCCACCGGCGAAGACGATGTCCTGCTTGCCCCACTGGATCTGCTCCAGGGCGGTGCCGATGCAGTGTGCCGAGGTGGCGCAGGCCGACGAGATCGAGTAGTTCAGGCCCTTGATCTTGAACGGGGTGGCCAGGCACGCCGAGACGGTGCTGCCCATGGTGCGGGTGACGCGGTAGGGGCCGACACGCTTGACGCCTTTCTCACGCAGGGTGTCCAGCGCTTCCATCTGGTTCAGGGTCGAGGCCCCGCCGGAGCCAGCCACCAGGCCGGTACGCGGGTTGGAAACCTGCTCTTCGGTCAGGCCGGCGTCCTTGATCGCGTCCTGCATCGCCAGGTAGGCGTACGCCGCAGCGTGGCCAACGAAGCGGTAGACCTTGCGGTCGATCAGTTCTTCGAGGTTGAGGTCGATGGAGCCGGAAACCTGGCTACGCAGCCCCTGTTCCTTGTATTCCGGGTTGTAACGGATACCCGGACGGCTGTTGCGCAGGTTTTCGGTGACGGTAGCTTTGTCATTGCCCAGGCACGATACGATGCCCAGACCAGTTATAACGACGCGGCGCATGCGAATAACCCTTAGAAATTGTCAGTGGAGGTGAACACGCCGACCCGCAGGGCGTCGGCAGTGTAGATCTCGCGGCCGTCAACGCTGACCGAGCCATCGGCGATGGCCATGTTCAGCTTGCCCTTCAGGACGCGCTTGATGTGAATGTTGTAGGTGACTTTCTTGGCGGTGGGCAACACCTGACCAAAGAATTTCACTTCACCCGAACCCAGGGCGCGGCCACGGCCGGGCAGGCCCTGCCAGCCCAGGAAGAAACCAACCAGCTGCCACATGGCATCCAGGCCCAGGCAGCCAGGCATTACCGGGTCGCCTTCGAAATGGCAGGCGAAGAACCACAGGTCCGGGGTGATATCCAGCTCGGCGACCAATTCACCTTTGCCGTACTTGCCGCCTTCTTCGCTGATATGGGTGATGCGATCGACCATCAGCATGTTCGGCGCGGGCAGTTGCGCATTACCTGGGCCGAACAGCTCACCGCGACTGCAGCGCAGCAGGTCTTCCCGAGTAAAGGCGTGTTGTTTGGTCATGCGAGCTCCTCAATAACCCCCTGTGGCAGGGGATGAATCTTCCCGGCCAACCCGGCATCAGTCCGGGCGGCAGCCTACAGGTAGACTATTGCGTTGTAGTGAAAGTCACAGCGCACCTGGCGAAAGAAGTACAGGTGTGCACTGAAACGTCTATTTTCAGGGCCGATGACGGTCCTGTCCAGTCCTTAAGACTGCCGCACTTTAGCATTTATCGCCAGTCGCGACTGTCCGGCCAGGCAGCCAGCGTTGCAACACCTGCTGCAGGTCAGTGCGACGCAACGGTTTGCTCAGGTAATCGTCCATGCCGGCGGCCATGCAGCGCTCCCGGTCACCCTGCAGGGCGTTGGCGGTCAGGGCGATGATCGGTAGCTGGCCGCCGTTGGGCAGCAGGCGTATGCGTCGGGTGGCTTCATAACCATCGAGCTGTGGCAGGCGGCAGTCCATCAGGATGGCCGCAAAGCGCTGCTGGCTGACCTTTTCCACGGCCTGGATGCCGTCCTGGGCCACGCTGACCTCCAGGCCCAGGCTGCGCAACATGGCTTCGATAACGCTCTGATTGACCGGATTGTCCTCCACCAGCAGGATCCGTTCGCCTTGGGCGAGCGGGGTGTGAGCCGCCAGCGCGCCGGGCAATGCCGCAGCAGCAGAGCTGGCCAGAGCGAGCGGCATTTCCAGGGTGAAGGTCGAGCCCAGCCCTTCGTGGCTCTCCCCGCGCAGCGTGCCGCCCATGCGTTCAGCGAGGGTACGAGCGATGGACAGCCCCAGGCCGGTACCGCCATAGCGCCGTGAAATCGAGCTGTCGGCCTGCTGGAAGGCGACGAACATCATTTCCAGGCGTTCGCTGTCGATGCCGATACCGGTGTCGCGCACGCTGCAGGTGAACCAGAGCGTCTGACGATCGAGCGCCTGCCAACGAGCCTCGACCTGCACCTGGCCCCGTTCAGTGAACTTCAAGGCATTGCCGACCAGGTTGAGGAGGATCTGGCGGATGCGCGTGGGGTCGCCGACCACCTGCAGCTGCTGGCTCTGGGGCGGTAATTGCAGTTGCAGGTCCAGGCCCCGTTGCTGTGCGCTGTGCTGGAAGGACTGCACGCTGCTGGCGATCAGGTCGGCGAGGTTGAAGTCGATATGCTCCAGTTGCAGGGTGGTGCGTTCGATCCGGGAGAAATCGAGAATGTCGTTGATCACCTTGAGCAAGTGCCCGGTGGACTCGCTGGCCACAGCGGTGTACTCGGCCTGCTCGCTGGTCAGCTGGGTGGTTTCGAGCAGTTGCAGCATGCCCAGCACGCCATTCATGGGGGTACGCAACTCGTGGCTCATCATCGCCAGGAATTCCGACTTGGCGCCGTTGGCCTGCTCGGCCTCCTCGCGGGCCTGGATCAACTGGGCAATGGCTTGCTTCTGTTCGGCGCTGGCCTGTTCCAGGGCGCTGGCCAGGTTGTTGATGTGGCGCGCCAGGTGCCCCAGTTCGCTGTCGTCGACCACTGGCAGCGGGGTGTTGTAGTCACCTTGCTGAATGGCCTTGACCGCATGGCCCATGTCGCTGATCGGCTTTGCGAGGCTCATGGCCAGCCGGCGTGCGAGCAGGAAGGTGAACAGCAGGGCGAACAGTGCCAGGATGCCGGCCTTGATGACGATCTCCTGTTGGCGCTGGCTGAAGGCGTCGTCCGACATGCCGACGATCACCCGCCCCAGATAATCGTCCCCGATCGCCGGCGATGGCGCCTTGCCCTGCTGCAGGAAGTCACTGTCCAGGCGGATCTGTTGAAGGCGGATCGGAGCCTGGAATACCTCTACCCGCTGCGCCCGGTTGGTGCTTTCGTCGGCCTGCTCGACGTAGACGAGGATATGGTTGCGGCTGTCCTGCACTTCCAGAAAGCGCACATGTGGAATGCTCAGGGTGGCGCGCATCAACCCCTCGAGTACTTCGTTGTTGCCTGAAATCACCCCATATTCGGATGCCGGGGCCAATTGGTTGGCGATCAGTTGGCCGGTATGGTTGAGCTCCTGACGCAGGTCCTGAATACGCACGAAGGTGAAGAAGCTGATCAGCAGCAACGTCAGCAGCAGCGCAGGGCCCAGGCTGATGATCTGGGTGCGGGTGTGGATATCCCAGCTCAGGCGTTTGCTCATGGGGTGGGTTCTCCTTCGGCCAAAACCTTGGCAGTGGCGTTTGGATCGATCGGTTCCAGGCCCAGGGCGCGAGCCACCTGCTGGTTGCCACTGACCCCGAAGCGGTCGGGGTACAGGCTGCGCGGCCATTGCGCTGGCGGGCGGTCGAGCAGTTGGTCGAGCACCGCCAGCCAGTCTTCCTGGTCGCTGTAGGTACTGGCCAGAGCACCGGCGCGGACAAAACCGGCGTTCGGGCCGATCACCGCCATCTGCCGGCCGTAGCTGCTGAGCAGCAGGTTCTTGGCGGTCTTGGAGTTGTAGAGGTCGGGGTCTTCCAGGCCCAGCAGCACGTCGCTGTTGCCCAACAGATTCAGCAGCGGCCGGCTGTCGCGCTGGTCCGGCCATTGTTGGGCGACGATTTCCAGCCCCAGAGGCCGGGCTGCCTGGCGCAGCTCGTCAAGCAGAAAATGGCTGTGTTCTGCGTACAGCACGCCGATGCGTTGGGCTTGCGGCAACAGGTAGCGGGCCAGGCGCAGCTGGCGGGCCAGGGGCGGATCACTCCACAGCAGGGTCAAGTACGCCGGTCGCGACTTTCCCAGGCGCTGCTCGGCCTCTACGCGGCTGATGCGCATGGCCAAGGCCGGCGGGCCTTTGCTCTCGGCCAGGCGCCACTCCAGTGCGGCGCTGTCAATCAGCACCAGGCGCAGGTCGGCCGGCAGCTTGCCTGGGCGCGGCAGTTGGTCGACGGTCTGAAACCTTACCTGATCGTGGCTGCGGCGGCTTTCGAGCGCTGCGACAAAGCTGCGGATGCCGGGCTGTTCCTCGCCACCGACCAACAGGATTTCGCTGGCGGACAGCGAACCCATTGGCCAAAGGCAGAACACCAGCAGGCGCAGCAGACGGGCCATCAGAACTCCAGCTCCGCGCTGACGCTCAGGCGGTGACGGCTGTCATAGCGGTTCTGCACGGTGGTGGTCGGTTCGTCGTCCAGGCGCTGCTGCCATAACGCGGCCAGTTCGAGGGTGCTGCCCTGGATACGAAAGCGTTTGGCCAGACGCAGGTCGAGGCGCTCGTAGCGGTACTGGTTGAGTGCATCGTCCCCGTAGTAGAACAGCGCACTGGACCAGCCATCACCCCATTCGCGCATCCACCCCGCCGAGCCACTGTTGCGGGCAGTGTTGGCGCTGTCGGCGGGGTTGCTGGCCCAGGCATCGACATAGGCATAAGTGAGCCGCAGGCGGTCGCGCCGGGTGGGTCGCCAGTCCAGCTGTGCCTCGCTGCCGCTGAATCGGGCCTTGTTGGCGTTACTGGCGATGTACTGGTTGTTGCGCAGTGGCTCGCTGATCATTCCGGTGATCTCGTCGTAGAACAGCTTCACATCCATGTTCAGGTCGATATCGCTGAACTGGCCGTTGTAGCCCAGCTCACGTGAGCGCATGCGTTCCTGGTCGAGGTCGCCCGGCCCGCGGGTCTTGACGAAATACTCGCCGTTCTGCTGGCCGAACGCAGTAGGGGTCAGGTTCGTGACCGTGTAGCTCCAGTTGACGTTGTTCTCGAACATGTCCGGGGAGCGCACTGCCTCGGAATACACCGCACGCAAGCCGTGGCGTGGGGTGATCAGGTAGTTGACCGCCATGCGCGGTGACAGCGAGCTGCCGGACAGTTGCGAATCTTCGAACATCGCGCCGCCCTGCACGATCCAATGCTCGTCCGCGCGCCACTCCAACTGGCCAAAGAGGCGCCAGGTCTGATCGTCCAGGCCGCCGTCGAAATACGTCTGCGAGTCGGCGCGGTCATAACGGTAGTTCATGCCGCTGAGCAGGCGCAGGTTTTCGGTCAGGCTCAGGGTGTCCTGGATTTCCAGGTCGTAGCGGGTTTCCCGGGTGCTCTGGTCGACATCGCCGCACACCACGTTGCTGCCGCCCTGGTTGTTCCACTGGTCCTTGATGGCATCGACCAGCGCCTGCTCTTCGGGGTTGCTGCTGTTGGGCGGGTTGTTGGCGCCGCGGGCGACCTGCTCGGCGAAATTCGGGTTGAGCTGCCACAGCCGGGTCAGTTCCGGGCTGAACGACAGCGCTGCGTCGCAGGCGCGCCAGACCTGCTGGCGGTCGAAGTGCTGAGCCGAGCCCTGCACGTACAGGCTGTGGTCAGGGTTGAAGTCGATGTTCCAGCGCACGGAGCCTGCGTAGTCCTTGGCGTTGACGTCGGCATTGTTGCCGCTTTCGGTGACGAAGGGGAATACGGGCTGGTAGGTATAGGGCCGCTGGTTGCTGCCTTCCTTGGCTGCCAGTTGCCATTCCAGTGTCTGGTTTGTCGCCAGGTTGTGGCTGACGCTGAGGTTGAAGCGGTTCAGGCGGCGGCTGTCGCGGTAATCCTGGCCGAACTGGTTTTCATCGAAGCCGTCATCTTTCTGGCCCGACACCGACAGGCGCAGGTCACCGCCGTCCCAGCCGAAGCCGTGGCTGAGGTAGTAGTCATCGATGCCATCCTGGCCGCGGGTCAGCTTCATGCGCGTGCCGTGGCTGTCGGCGGGATTGCGGGTGAGAATGTTGACCACCGCCATCAGTGCGTTGGCGCCGTAGCTGACGGTGTTGGGGCCGCGGAACACCTCGATGCGTTCGATGTCCTCCAGCGCCACCGGGATGTCGCTCCAGTCCACCGTGGCCAGGCCGGCGCGGTACACCGAGCGGCCGTCGATGAGCACCTGCATGCGTCGGGCTTCGTTGACGTTGGTGCCGTGGTAGTTGACGGTCGGTTGGTTGCCGGCGCCGTAGCCGATCATCATCCCCGGCACCAGGCGCAGCAGTTCGGGAATGTCGCGGGCGCCGCTGGCTCGGATCAGTTCGCTGTCGAGCACGGTCATGCTGCCCGGCACGGCGGCCGGGGACTGTTTCAGCCGCGTGGCGGTCAGAACCTGTGGCAGGTCGGCGTTGTCGATGAACAGGTCGTCGGCCACGGCCGGGCTGCCGAGCAATGCTGTGAGCAGCAACAGGCGAGGGTAGGGAGGCGTGCCAGGGAACACGATACGGCCTTGTATCAGAGTTGAAACAGGCATGTTAACTGACCATGGAGCTTTTGCCAGCCAAACGGTGGGCTGCGGGCTGCAAGCTACGAGCTGCAAGCTGCAAGCTGCAAGCTGCAAGAAACAGCGACCTCACTGGCCACAAGGTTTTCTTATGGCTTGAAGCTTGAAGCTTGAAGCTTGCAGCTTGCAGCTTGCGGCTTGCAGCTTGTAGCTCGCAATCCCTGGCTTGGTCGTATAATGGACCCCGTCGCCAATTAACTAATGGCTTTAACGGATTGAATATGACTGAACAGCACCCTGTTGCAGTTCTGGGAGGCGGCAGCTTCGGCACCGCAGTGGCGAACTTGCTGGCGCAGAACGGCGTGCCGGTGCGCCAATGGATGCGTGACCCTGAGCAGGCCGAGGCCATGCGCATCAATCGCGAGAACCCGCGCTACCTCAAAGGCATCCGCCTGCATGACGGCGTCGAGCCGGTCAACGACCTGCTGGCCACGTTGCACAGCAGCGACCTGATCTTCGTTGCGCTGCCTTCCAGCGCCTTGCGCAGCGTCCTGGCCCCGCATGCCGGGCTGTTGCGCGGCAAATGCCTGGTCAGCCTGACCAAAGGCATCGAAGCACAGAGCTTCAAGCTGATGAGCCAGATCCTCGAAGAAATCGCACCCGATGCACGAATCGGTGTGTTGTCCGGGCCAAACCTGGCCCGCGAGATCGCTGAGCATGCGCTGACCGCTACCGTGGTCGCCAGCGAAGATGAAGACCTCTGCCAGCGCGTGCAGGCGGTATTGCACGGGCGTACCTTCCGTGTCTACGCCAGCAGCGACCGCTTTGGTGTCGAGCTGGGCGGTGCCCTGAAGAACGTCTATGCGATCATCGCTGGCATGGCCGTGGCATTGGGGATGGGCGAAAACACCAAGAGCATGCTGATTACCCGGGCGCTGGCCGAAATGACCCGTTTCGCCGTGAGCCAGGGTGCCAACCCCATGACCTTCCTCGGCCTTGCCGGGGTCGGCGACCTGATCGTCACCTGTTCTTCGCCCAAGAGCCGCAACTACCAGGTCGGTCACGCCCTGGGCCAGGGCCTGACGCTGGAGCAGGCAGTCACTCGCCTGGGCGAAGTGGCCGAAGGGGTCAATACCCTGAAGGTACTCAAGGCCAAGGCGGAGGAGGTCCAGGTCTACATGCCGCTGGTGGCCGGGCTGCACGCCATCCTCTTCGAAGGCCGCACGCTGAACCAGGTGATCGAGCGCTTGATGCGTGCCGAGCCCAAGACCGACGTCGATTTCATTTCCATCAGCGGTTTCAACTGAGCCTTCAGCGGCTTTGGACAGAACAAGGAGCGACACATGAACGATACCCCTGAGCGCGCCCAGCGCGAGTCGATCATCCTGCGCGTGTTGTGGATGCTGGTGTTTCTGGTGGTGTGGCAATTGGCCGAGCTGTTGCTCGGCGGCCTGGTGCTGGTGCAGCTCATCTACCGCCTGATCTACGGCGCGCCGAGCGCCAGCCTGATGAACTTCGGCGACAGCCTGAGCCAGTATCTGGCGCAGATCGGTCGCTTTGGCACCTTCCATACCGACAGCAAACCGTGGCCTTTCGCTGACTGGCCCACGCCGCGTGCGCCGGAAGGCGAAGCGCCCCATGCCGTTGCCCCAGCACCCCATCCGGTACGCGACGAGGAGCCTAAACTGTGAAACTGTGGGTATTGCGCCACGGTGAGGCTGAGCCCAGGGCCAACACCGACGCCGAACGGCGCCTGACTGCCCACGGCCGCGAGCAGGTGCTGCACAGTGCTGCGCACCTGCTTGGCCAGCCGCTGCAGGCCATCCTTGCCAGCCCCTACGTGCGTGCTCAGCAAACGGCCGCCCTGGTGCATGACACCCTGGGCTTTGCCGAGCCGGTGCGCACCGTGCCCTGGCTGACGCCGGAAAGCAACGTGCAAGAGGTGATCGCCGAACTCGAACGCCTGGGGCTTGAGCAGGTATTGCTGGTCAGCCACCAGCCGTTGGTGGGCGCGCTGGTGGGCATGCTGGAGCATGGCCACGCGCAACAGCCTGCGCCGCTGAGCACCGCCAGCCTGGCGCAGCTTGAAGGCGACTGGCCGCTGGCGGGGCTGATGACCCTGCAGGCCCTGCATCACGCCCCTTGAGTGATCGGCAACGGGCCTTTGTGCCTGTTGCCGTGCCCTCTGCCGATTGCTCGCATACCCGCCTGGTGAGCCCTCGGTGACCTGATCGCCCTCGCCGATGACCTTTACAGGCGTTGCCGAGCGCGAGCCGGATGCCGACAATGGGCCATCATCCCCGTACCGGACCAGGTGCCATGTCGCAGCAGATCTTCTTCGCCCATGCCAACGGATTCCCGTCGGCCACCTATGGCAAGCTGTTCGCTGCCCTGGCGCCGGATTACCAGGTGCAGCATTTGCCCCAGCATGCTCACGACCCCCGCTTTCCGGTGAACGAGAACTGGCAGAGCCTGGTGGACGAACTTTTACACCACCTGGCCAGGCAGGATCAGCCGGTGTGGGGTGTCGGGCACTCGCTCGGTGGCGTGCTGCACCTGCATGCAGCCCTGCGCTGCCCGGCGTATTACCGCGGTGTGGTCATGCTTGACTCACCGGTGCTGACCCGCGCCGATCAGTGGTTGCTGCGCACCGCCAAGCGCTTTGGCTTCATCGACCGCATTACCCCTGCTGGCCGCACCCTGGGCCGGCGAGAAGCGTTCAGCGACCGCGCCAGCGCACGGGATTATTTCGCCAGCAAGAAGCTGTTCCGGCATTTTGACCCCGACTGCCTGGAAGCCTACCTCGAGCATGGCCTGGAAGACGTGGAGCAGGGGGTACGCCTGCGCTTCGATCCGGCTACCGAGATCAGCATCTACCGCAGCATTCCTCACGCCAGCCCGGCCCCTGCACGGCAGCTTCAGGTGCCCCTGGCGATGGTGCGGGGGGAGCGCAGCAATGTGATTCGTCGCCACCACACGTTGGCGGTGCGCGGCATGCCCAAGGGCGAATACCACAGCGTGCCCGGTGGGCACATGTTCCCGCTGGAGCGGCCGACAGACACTGCCAGCCTGATCAAAGGCCTGTTCGACCGCTGGGGCCAGGCATGAGTGCCCATGTCGAGGAAATCCGCCTCAGCCTCGGCCATATCGAACTGGCTGCTCACCTGTTCGGCCCCGAAGATGGCCTGCCGGTGATCGCCCTGCATGGCTGGCTGGACAACGCCAACAGTTATGCCCGCCTCGCACCGCAATTGAAAGGCCTGCGTATCCTCGCCCTGGACCTTGCCGGGCACGGCTACTCGCAGCACCGCCCGCCAGGCGCCGGATATGCGCTGGCCGACTACGCCCATGATGTACTGCGGGTTGCCGAACAACTGGGCTGGCAACGGTTTGCCCTGTTGGGGCATTCGCTGGGGGCGATCATTTCGGTGCAACTGGCCGCCGCCCTGCCAGAGCGGGTCAGCCACCTGGCGCTGATCGATGGTGTCATCCCGCCGACCGGGGCCGAGGAGGATGCCGGCGAGCGCCTGGGGTTGGCGCTGCAGGCCCAGTTGCGCCTGGATGGCAAACGCAAGTCGGTCTACCAGACCCTGGAGGAGGGCGTGCAGGCGCGCATGAAGGGCATGGTCGCGGTCAGCCGGGACGCTGCCGAGTTGCTCGCCCAGCGCGGACTGATGCCGGTGCCTGGCGGTTACAGTTGGCGCAGTGACAGCCGCCTGACGTTACCGTCGCCGGTGCGCTTGAGCCATGCCCAGGCCATGGCCTACGTGCGCCGGGTGAACTGCCCGGCCTGCCTGGTGGTGGCGGCCGATGGCATGCTGGCGCGCCACGCTGAGCTGCTGCAGCAGCTAACCTTTGAACAGACGGTGCTGCCCGGTGGCCATCATCTGCACCTGAACGATGACCACGGTGCGGCCCTTGTCGCAGACTGTATCAATCGCTTCTTTGGCTTTGCTTGACTTGAGCCGGACAAGTGTCGAGGCTTGGCGGGTTGAACAGGGAGACAACCATGCAACTGCCAGACATCCTGGAGCTTCATCACGGCGCTCGCCGCCGCGCGGGTCGCCGATGAGCGTGCCCGTCATGATTCGTACTGCCGGCGCCTGCCTGGCGCTCGTCAGCCCGTTGCTGTGGGCCGGCGCCCTGCCGGTGCCTGTGGACGCCAAAGTGGTCGAACAACGCCCGGGAGTCGAGCAGGAACGCATCTACCCAATGGGCCCACTGCGCAAGATCAGCGGCCGTCTGCGCGTGGACGACAAGGTCGAGAGCCGGGGCCAGGTCAGCTCCATCACCTACGAGCTGCCGGAAGAGCGCACGGCGCGCGAGGCTTTTGCCAGCGCCCGTGAAGCACTGCAGCGCGATGGCGGCTATCCGTTGTTCTGGTGTCTGGGCCGCGATTGCGGCGAAGCCAGCCTGTGGGGCAACGAGGTATTCGGCAGTGCGCGGCTCAATGGCGGTGACGAGCAGCAGGCGTTCATCCTTCTGCGCCGCTCCGCCGAAGAGGCCGATACCCTGGTGGCGCTTTACGCCGTAACCCGCGGCAACCGTCGCGCCTACCTGCATGTGGAAGAGTTCGTCGCCAGCAGCCCGCTGGGTGAATTGCTGCCGACACCCGCCACGGTGCTGCTTGAAATGCGCGACACTGGCAAGCTCGACTACCCCGACCTGGGGGCACCTGAGCCTGCGTGGGTGGCGCTGTTGGGGCGCAGCCTGAAGCTGGATATCACGTTGCGCGCCAGCCTCAGCGGTGCCCAGGCCGAAGCCTGGCGTCAGCAACTGATCAAGGCCGGCGTACGCAGCAACCGGCTCGAAGTCGGCAATACCCCCACCGATGGCCTGCACCTGGAACTGATCCGTTGAATGAGCGCCACCATGGCCAACAATGATCGCCTGCTGATCCAGATTATCCTGCTGACCTTGCTCGGCGCCACGTTGTGGGTGATGGCGCCGTTCATCTCCGCGTTGTTGTGGGGGGCAATCCTGGCATTTGCCAGTTGGCCGCTGATGCGCCTGCTGACGCGCGCACTGGGTGGGCGTGAAACATTGGCGGCAGGCCTGCTGACCTCGGCCTGGATCCTGATCGTGGCCTTGCCGCTGGTGTTGTTGGGCTTCAACCTCGCCGACCACGTTCGGGACGCCACTGCCTTCGTGCGCGACGTACAGGTCGATGGTTTGCCTGATGCCCCGGCATGGCTGGGTGGCATTCCGCTGGTAGGTGAGCGGCTGGTCAGCGGCTGGCAATCCCTGGACCAGCAGGGTGCTGCGCTGATCGCGTCGGTCAAACCTCACCTGGGGCAGGTCGGCAACTGGTTGCTGGCGCGCAGTGCGCAAATCGGCAGCGGTGTGCTGGAGCTGACGCTGAGCCTGGTGTTCGTATTCTTTTTCTACCGCGATGGGCCGCGCCTGGCGGCGTTCGTCCTGCGCTTGCTGAACCGCCTTGTAGGTGAGCGTGCCGAGTATTACCTGGACCTGGTAGCGGGCACCGTGCAACGGGTGGTGAACGGGGTGATCGGTACTGCGGCGGCACAGGCACTGCTGGCCTTGATCGGCTTCCTGATTGCCGGTGTGCCGGGGGCCATCGTGCTGGGCCTGGTCACCTTCATGCTCAGCCTGATCCCCATGGGGCCGCCACTTGCGTGGATACCCGCGACGGCCTGGCTGGTATGGAAGGGTGAGTACGGCATGGCGGTGTTCCTCGGTATCTGGGGCACCTTCGTCATCAGTGGTGTGGACAACGTGCTCAAGCCTTACCTGATCAGCAGGGGCGGCAACCTGCCGCTGGTCATCGTGCTGCTCGGGGTGTTTGGCGGTTTGATTGCCTTTGGCTTCATTGGCCTGTTCATCGGGCCGACCCTGCTGGCGGTGGGGTATAGCCTGCTGCTGGACTGGAGCCGCAACGCCGGGCAGCCAACCCCCCAACCTTAGCCTGCCTGACCCCTGGCGGGCTTGCCCGCCGATGGGCCGGTGCAGGCAACGGCCCGTCCTGATCTTTACGCATTCTTTATCCCCAGCCCCGCGCCTCGATCTCGCCCCTTTACGCCTTCCCCTCGGACAATTCCCCCAAAGCGGCCCAAGCCGTAACCAGGGGAGATCCACACATGAACATGCTCGACGGGCTGTCACTGCTACTGGCAGTGGCATTGGCGGTTTACCTGCTGATGGCGCTGCTGCGCGCCGATCGCAGCTAGGGAGCGGCCATGCACAGTTATGACTACGCGTTGCTGTTGGCGTTTTTCGCTATCGTGCTGCTATCGGCACCCTGGCTCGGGCGGTTCTTCTTCAACGTCATGGAAGGCCAGCGGACTTGGCTGACGCCGCTGCTTGGGCCGGTGGAGCGGGGCTGCTACCGGCTGGCCGGCGTGCGCGCCGATCAGGAACAGAACTGGAAGCAGTACGCCCTGGCGCTGATGGCATTCAACCTGGCCGGCTTCGTGCTGCTCTTCAGCGTGCTTTTGCTGCAAGGGTACCTGCCGCTCAACCCGCAACACTTGCCCGGCCTGGAATGGTCGTTGGCTTTCAACACCGCGGTGAGTTTCGTCACCAACACCAACTGGCAGGCTTACAGCGGTGAAGCTTCGGCCAGTTACCTGAGCCAGATGCTTGGCATGACCGTACAGAACTTTGTCAGCGCCGCTACCGGGCTGGCCGTACTGGTCGCCTTGTGCCGCGGCATCGCCCGGCGCTCGGCCAGCAGTATTGGCAACTTCTGGGTCGACATGATCCGTGCCACCCTGTACGGCCTGTTGCCGTTCTGCCTGGTGCTCGCGCTGCTGCTGGTCTGGCAGGGTGTGCCGCAGACTTTCGCTGACTACGCCCACGCGGTGACCCTGCAAGGCGCTGACCAGACGATTCCGCTCGGCCCTGCCGCCAGCCAGATCGCGATCAAGCAATTGGGGACCAACGGTGGCGGCTTCTTCGGTGTCAACTCGGCGCACCCGTTCGAGAACCCCACGGCCTGGAGCAACCTGTTCGAGGTGGCTTCGATCATCCTGATCCCGGCCGCCCTGGTCTTCACCTTCGGCCATTACGTCAAGGACCTGCGCCAGAGCCGGGCGATTCTTGCCTGCATGCTCGGCCTGTTTCTGCTTGGCGGCGCGACCGCGCTGTGGTCGGAGCACCAGCCCAACCCGGCGCTTGACAGCGCGCAGGTTCAGCAGAGCGCACCCCTGGAGGGCAAGGAAAGCCGCTTCGGCACGACCGGCTCGGTGCTGTGGGCGGTGACCACCACCGCAGCGTCCAACGGGTCGGTCAACACCATGCACGACAGCCTCAACCCACTCACCGGCATGGTCGCCATGGTCAACATGATGGTCGGCGAGGTGATCTTCGGCGGTGTTGGCGCGGGGCTCTACGGCATGTTGCTGTTCGTGTTGATCGCGGTGTTCCTGGCCGGCTTGATGATCGGCCGGACCCCGGAATACCTCGGCAAGAAACTGCAGGCTCGGGAAGTGCAGCTGTTGGTGGCAACCCTGCTGGTGATGCCGGTCGGCGTGCTGGTGCTTGGCGCTATCGCCGCCAGCCTGCCAGGCCCTGCCGGCGCGGTCAGCAACCCGGGTGCCCATGGCTTCAGCCAGTTGCTCTACGCCTACACCTCCGGCGCCGCCAACAACGGCTCGGCGTTCGCAGGTTTCGGCGCCAACACAGTGTTCCACAACGTGATGATCGGCCTGGCCATGCTCATCGGCCGCTTTGGCTACATCCTGCCGATCCTGGCCTTGGCTGGCAGCCTGGCAGCGAAGAAAAGCGCGCCCCAAGGGCTCAACAGCTTCCCGACCCATGGCCCGCTGTTCACCGGCCTGCTGCTGGTGACCATCCTGCTGGTCGGCGGCCTGACCTTCCTGCCAGCCCTGGCCCTTGGGCCAATCGCTGAACACCTGAGCCTGGGTTTCTGAGGAACCGACCATGAATATGCCCATTCCTGAAGTGAACGCCCGGCACAGCGCCAAGGACCAGACCCGCTTCGCCGCGCTGTGGCGCCCGGCGCTGGTGCAGGCATTCGTCAAGCTTGACCCGCGTCAGCTCAAGCGCTCGCCGGTCATGCTGGTGGTGGCTTTGACCGCCGTCTTGACCACCGTGCTGTGCTTTGCGCCCGGCAGTGACGTGAGCACCGGCGTTGCCGTGCAGATCGCGTTGTGGCTGTGGTTTACCGTGCTGTTCGCCAACTTTGCCGAAGCGCTGGCAGAGGGCCGGGGCAAGGCCCGCGCCGATAGCCTCAAGGCCGGCAGCCAGGGGCTGACCGCAGAGCGCCGGACGCGCGACGGCACGTTCGAGACCGTTGCCGCTGCGCAGTTACGCAAGGACGACGTAGTGCGTGTGGTGGCCGGCGAGATGATCCCAGGTGACGGCGAGGTGCTCGAAGGCATCGCCGCGGTCAACGAAGCGGCCATCACCGGTGAGTCGGCGCCGGTGATCCGCGAATCCGGTGGTGACCGCTCGGCTGTCACGGGCAATACCCGGCTGGTTTCCGACTGGTTGCTCATTCGCATCACCAGCAACCCTGGCGAGTCGACCCTGGACCGCATGATCGCCCTGGTCGAAGGCGCGAAGCGGCAGAAGACGCCTAACGAAATCGCGCTGGACATTCTGCTGATCGGCCTGACGTTGATCTTCCTGATCGTCGTGGTGACGCTGCAGCCATTCGCCCACTTCGCCGGCGGCAGCCTGCCACTGATTTTCCTCGCTGCACTGCTGGTGACGCTGATCCCGACCACCATTGGCGGCCTGCTGTCGGCCATCGGTATCGCCGGCATGGATCGCCTGGTGCGCCTTAACGTGATCGCCCGCTCGGGCCGTGCCGTGGAGGCGGCCGGTGACGTGCACACGCTGATGCTCGACAAGACCGGTACCATCACCTTTGGCAACCGCCGCTGCAGCGCCCTGCATGCCGCCACCGGGGTGACTGCCAAGGAACTGGGCGAAGGTGCCTTGCTCGCTTCGCTGGCCGATGACACAGCCGAAGGCAAGTCGATCGTCGAGTACCTGCGCCAGTTGCATGACTTCGTCGAGCCGGACGCGGGGCAGTTCAACGCCGTCGCCTTCAGTGCCGAGACACGCCTGTCGGGCATCGATTTCCAGCAGCATTGCTACCGCAAGGGCGCCGTTGATGCCGTGCTCGCCTTCGTCGGCATGCAGCGCCTGGAAATGCCGCTGGCGCTGACGCGTGAAGTTGAACGCATCGCCCAGAGTGGTGGTACGCCACTGCTGGTGTGCGTGGACAAGCGCCTGCTCGGTGTGATCCACCTCAAGGACGTGGTCAAGCCTGGCATCCGCGAACGCTTCGCCGAGTTGCGCAAGCTGGGTATTCGCACGGTGATGGTGACTGGCGACAACCCGCTGACTGCCGCGGCCATCGCCGCCGAAGCCGGTGTTGACGACGTGCTGGCCGAAGCCACCCCGGAGAAAAAGCTGGCGCGCATCCGCCAGGAGCAGAATGACGGCCGCCTGGTGGCCATGTGCGGCGACGGTGCCAACGACGCCCCGGCCCTGGCTCAGGCTGACGTGGGCATGGCCATGAACGACGGTACCCAGGCTGCGCGCGAGGCCGCCAACATGGTCGACCTGGACAGCGACCCGACCAAGCTGCTGGACGTGGTCCAGGTGGGCAAGGAGTTGCTGGTGACCCGTGGCGCGCTGACCACCTTTTCCATCGCCAACGATGTGGCCAAGTACTTCGCCATCCTGCCGGCGTTGTTCGCCGCCATCTACCCGCAACTGGGCGTGCTCAACCTGATGCACCTGGCCAGCCCGCAGAGTGCGATCCTGTCGGCCATCGTGTTCAACGCGCTGATCATCATCGTACTGATCCCGCTGGCGCTGCGCGGTGTGCGGGTACAGGCGGCCAGTGCTGCTCATCTGCTGCGACGCAACCTGCTGATCTACGGCCTGGGCGGCATCATCGTGCCATTTGTCGGGATCAAGCTGATCGACCTGCTGCTCAACGCTTTGCACCTGGTCTGAGGAGGCCACCATGAACACATATGTACGCCCGGCGCTGAGCCTGATCCTGTCGCTGGCAGTGGTCACCGGTGCGCTGTATCCGCTGGCGGTGACCGGGGTTGCGCAAGTGGTTTTTCCGGAGCAGGCCAATGGCAGCCTGGTGCGCGATGAGCAGGGCAAGGTGCGCGGCTCGGCACTGATCGCCCAGGATTTCCAGGGCGATGGCTGGTTTCATTCGCGGCCTTCGGCGGGGGCTTATGCCACCGTGGCCAGCAGCGCCAGCAACCTGTCGCCAAGCAACCCGGCGCTGGCTGAACGGGTCACGGGCGATGCCGCGAAGCTGTACCAGGCTGGGCAGGGGCCGGTGCCGCAGGCCTTGCTGACCACCTCGGGCAGTGGCCTGGACCCGCATTTGCCACCGCAGGCCGTGGCCTACCAGATTCCCCGGGTGGCGGCGGCGCGCCAGATACCGGTAGAGCGCTTGCAAGCCCTGCTGGAAGAGGCCACCCTCCACCCATTGATCGGGCCGCCTGTGGTCAATGTGCTGGCCCTTAACCAGGCGTTGAGCAAATTGGGGTCATGAATGTGGGGCCGCTTTGCGGCCCAATCGCCGGCAAGCCGGCTCACACAGGTCGTGCACAACTTTCCGAAGCTGTGAACCGCCTGTGGGGGTCGGCTTGTCGGCGATGCAGGCCCAGAAAAACCGATCGTGGCGCTATTGAAGGATGAAGCATGAGTGACGCAGCCCGCGCAGACGCGCTGTTGGCCAACCTGCCGCGCGAAGGGCGTGGCAGGCTCAAGGTATTTCTCGGTGCAGCACCCGGGGTGGGCAAGACCTACGCCATGCTCCAGGCGGCCCACGCCCAACAGCGCCAAGGCGTGCAGGTACTGGCAGGCGTAGTCGAAACCCACGGCCGCGCCGAAACCGAATCACTGCTCTCTGGCCTGGTCCAGCAACCTCTGCTGCGCAGCGAATACCGTGGTGTCACCCTGGAAGAAATGGACCTGGACGGCCTGCTCAAGGCCGCCCCGGATCTGGCCCTGGTCGACGAACTGGCCCACAGCAACGCCCCGGGCAGCCGCCACGCCAAACGCTGGCAAGACGTTCAGGAACTGCTAGCCGCCGGGATCGACGTGTACACCACGGTCAACGTCCAGCACCTGGAGAGCCTCAACGACAAGGTGCGCGACATTACCGGTGTGCACGTGCGTGAAACCCTGCCGGACTGGGTGCTGCAGGAGTCCTTCGAACTGGTGCTGATCGACCTGCCGCCGCGCGAGCTGCTCGAACGTCTGCGTGAGGGCAAAGTCTATGTGCCCGAGCAGGCTCGGGCTGCGATCGATGCCTATTTTTCCCAGACCAACCTCACCGCGTTGCGTGAGCTGGCCATGCAGGCCGCCGCCGCACAGGTCGATGCCGACCTGGCCCATGGCTACCGCCAGCGTGGCCAAGAGGCGCCGGCACTGCGCGGGCGTCTGCTGGTGGGTGTCGAGGGTGACGACCAGGCCGAACGCCTGGTGCGCCATGCCAGCCGGGTTGCGCAGCGTCGGCATTTGCCCTGGAGCCTGGTGCATGTGGACAACGGGCGGCTGCGCGACGAAACCGCACGCCAGCGTTTGCAGGCGGCGCAACAACTGGCTGAACGCCTGGGCGGGGAAGTGGTGCTGCTGCGCGCAGGCGAGGTGGCACGCACGCTGATCCAGCATGCCGTCGAGCGCCGAGCCAGCCTGGTGCTGGTAGGCCAGTCTCGGGACCGCCTGCGTCGTCGCCTGTTCGGTGCAGGCGTGGCTGCCCGGTTGCTGCGTGAAAGCCACGGGCTTGAAATCAACGTGCTCGACCGCGATGTTCAGCCGGCCCCGGCACGTTCGACCGTGCGACGGGTGTGGGTATGGCGCCACTATCTGTTGGCACTGGCTGCCACCGCGCTGGCGACGGGGTTGTCCTGGGCGGTGTCGAGCGTGTTGGCGCTGCCCAATATTTCGCTGGTGTTCCTGGCCGCCGTATTGCTGGTTGCGGTGCGCAGCAGCCTGGGCCCGGCCTTGGCCTGTGCCGCCTTGTCGTTCCTGACCTATGACTTCCTGTTCATCCCGCCGAATTTCTCCTTCAGCATTCAGCGCGAAGAAGACGTGCTGACGCTGGTGTTCTTCCTGTTGATGGCTGCGCTTACCGGCAACCTCGCTGCGCGTCAGCGCCGGCAGTTGCAGGCCCTTCGCGAAACCCAGGCGCAGACCAACCAGTTGCTCGACCTGTCGCGGCGGCTGACGGTCGCCACCGACCGGCAAGCCGTGTTCAACGCCGCCGGCCAGCACCTCAATGGCTGGCAGGACGTGCACGTGTGCCTGCTCGAACGCAACCCTGAAGGGCAGTTGCAAGTGGCCAGCGGCCAGGCTCAGGCCCTGAGCGACAACGAGCGCGCCGCCGCCGAATGGGCCTGGCAGCATGGGCAGGCCGCTGGCCATGGCAGCGACACCCTGCCTAACGGCCGCTGGTGGTGGTGGCCATTGATCGTCGACGATCATCCCCTGGCCCTGCTCGGTGTGCGCCCCCAGTCCGGCGAACCTCTCAGTGCCCAGCGCCGCCGGCTGCTCATGGCACTTGGTCAACCGCTGGCCCAGGCGCTGGCCCGGGCTCGCCTGGCCGAGCAACTGGAAGCCGCTCGGCTGCACGGCGAGACCGAGCAGTTGCGCAGTGCGCTGCTGGCCTCGGTGTCCCACGACCTTCGCACACCGCTGACCGCCATGCGTGGCAGTATCGACAGCCTGCTGGCGCTGGGCGAGGCCATCCCCACCGAAGACCGCCGCGAACTGTTGGAAGGCACCCGCAACGAAGCCGAGCGCCTTGACCGCTATATCCAGAACCTGCTCGACATGACCCGCCTGGGCCACGGCGGCCTGAAGCTGGCCCGCGACTGGGTCGCCCCGGCCGATATCGTCGGCAGTGCCCTTAACCGCCTTCGCGTGGTGCTCGCGCCGCTGCGCGTGCACACCGAGGTGCCCGCCGAGCTGCCGTTGCTGTTCGTGCACGCCGCGCTGATCGAACAGGCGCTGATCAACGTGCTGGAGAACGCGGCCCGCTTCTCACCTGCCCAAGGCCGCCTCGAACTGCAGGTGTCGGTGCACGAAGAGCAATTGCGCTTCGCGGTCAGCGATCAAGGGCCTGGTATCCCCGTGGCCGAGCGCGAGAAAATCTTCGACATGTTCTACACCGCAGCCCGCGGCGACCGTGGCGGGCAGGGCACCGGCCTGGGCCTGGCGATCTGCCAGGGCATGATCGGTGCCCATGGTGGGCAGATCCTGGTCAGCGAAGGCATCGATGGCCATGGCACCTGCATCACTCTATGCTTGCCCTTGCCCCAACAACCCGAAGCCGAAAGCGAAACCCCATGAGCCAGTCCGCCACCCTCCTGGTCATTGACGATGAACCGCAGATCCGCAAGTTCCTGCGCATCAGCCTGGCCTCACAAGGCTACAAGGTAATCGAGGCGGCCACCGGTAGCGAAGGGCTTGCTCAGGCTGCCTTGGCCAAGCCTGACCTGGTGGTGCTCGACCTCGGCTTGCCTGACATGGACGGGCAGCATGTGCTGCGCGAGTTGCGCGAGTGGAGTGCGGTGCCGGTGCTGGTGCTGTCGGTGCGTGCCAGCGAACTGCAAAAGGTCGATGCGCTGGATGGCGGGGCCAATGACTATGTGACCAAGCCGTTCGGCATCCAGGAGTTTTTGGCCAGGGTCCGTGCGCTGTTGCGCCAGGTGCCGCAAGCGGGTGGGGGCGAGGTGACCGCGAGCTTTGGGCCGTTGACCGTGGACTTCGCCTTTCGCAAGGTGACGCTTGAGGGCGCAGAGGTGGCACTGACCCGCAAGGAATACGCGTTGTTGGCGCAACTTGCCGGGCATCCGGGGCGGGTCATTACCCAGCAGCAGTTGCTCAAGGATATCTGGGGCCCGACACACGTGGAGAACACCCATTATCTGCGGATTGTCGTGGGGCATTTGCGGCAGAAACTGGGCGATGATCCAACCGCACCGCGGTTCATCATCACCGAGGCCGGGGTCGGATACAGGCTGGTTGCGCCTTCCTCCTAGGGCCGTTGCCAGGCAAGCTGAACGTCAGTTGAAGCGCAAACCGAATCACCCCCTCCATTACTCCCCTTTTCTGAATAGTCGCAGCAACCCGCCAGTTGCAGCGACAGCGCCTCCATTCGCGCTTTTTGCCAGGCGCAGCCTGGGGCGCGACCGTTCATTCCTTTGTACGCTAATTTAATTTTGTACAGGTATGCAGCGCTGAATTTGCCGCATTCACGGCGGATAGGTCTTTCCTGCCATCAAAAAAAACTGTACAGCTATCTGGATTTGTACAGGTTTTGTCGGTACTGTTGAATTCCTCGCAGGAGCGCGGAACGTTCAAGGGAGTGATCGAGTCTCAGCAATAGCCTATTGCCATAACCTAGTTACCATTCCGATCGGGGCAGGTGAAATGAACATGAATGTCGCCCCGGTGCCGTCCAACGAAGAGCAGCGCCTGGCCGCGGTCGCCGAGTGGTGTGTTGCGCACCAGGACTGCAGCACCGAGCTGCGCACGCTGGTCGAATGGGCCGGACGGTACTTCAGTGCGCCGATATGCCTGATCTCGATCGTAAGTGAGTGCCAGCAGTGGTTCATGGCCAAGACTGCATTGGAGGCCGACAGTACGCCGCGGGATGTCGCGTTCTGTGCCCACACCATTCTTCAGGCGCAGCCGCTGGAAGTACTGGATGCGACGCTGGACCCGCGCTTTGCCGACAACCCACTGGTCACCGGTGCGCCCGGCATTCGCTACTATTGCGGCGCTCCGCTGCTGGTAGACAAGCAGGTCGCGATTGGCAGTTTCTGCATCATCGATACGGCCCCGCGTGCGGCCTTGGATGATGCCCAGCGCGGGATGTTGCAGGCGTTCGCCGACATGGCAGTGCAGATCATTGCCGGCATACGTCGTCGAAATTTCTACGACCAGCCGACCGGGCTGTTCAACCGGGTGAAACTGGAATGCGACGTGCAGACGCGCCTTGAACGCCATGATGCCCTGACCGTGGTGGTGTTCGACATCATGCCGGCGCAGGTGCTGACGCACATGATCAAGGTGTTGGGCTACAACTTCGCCCACGACCTTACCCTTCAGGTAAAAGACCTGATCGTCAGCCAGCTTGACTCCGATCTGGCGTTGTACAAAATCAGCCCCACCCGGTTTGCCGTCATCGTGCATCAGCACCCGCTGGCAATGTGCGCGCGGGTCATCGGTGTGCTGAGCGACCCTGTGCTGTGTCATCAGATTCCTGTCCTGCTGGATGCCGCGGTCGGTATTTCACCGGTCAGCCGCTGCGACGACGATGGCAGCCTTGACTGGTTGCGCCGTGCGGTCGGCGCCGCCGACGCGGCCCGTGGCAACCCTGGGCGCTGCGCGCACTATCAGCCGGAGGTGGACGCGGCACAGCGCAGGGCCTTCTCCCTGCTGACCTCACTGGGGGCGGCGCTGCAGCGCGATGACGAGCTCAGCCTGCACCTGCAGCCGCGCGTCGAACTGCAAGGCCATACGTGCAACAGCGCTGAAGCGCTGTTGCGCTGGCGCCACCCGCAATTGGGAGATATTTCCCCTGCCGAGTTCATCGCCCTGGCCGAGAAAACCGCGCTGATAGCGTCGATCAGCCTGTGGGTGATGCACGCGGTGTTGAACATCCTGCAACACGCTCAGGCGCCAGACTTACGTATCAGCATGAATGTCACCGCGCGCGACCTGGAGAGCGCAGCATTCATGGACGCCTTGCTCGCCGAGCTCCAGCGCAGGGCCATCGCGCCGGGGCGCCTGCAGCTGGAGTTCACGGAAAGCGTGCTGATCGAGCAACCCGAAGAAGTGCGGCGGCAATTGCTGCGCGCCCGTCAGGCCGGGGTCGACGTCGCCATCGATGACTTTGGTACCGGCTATAGCAACTGGGCTTACCTCAGCCGCATTCCTGCCACGCTGGTGAAACTGGACCGCTCGTTGATCCAGAAGGCCGCGCACAGTGCCAAGGACCTCCTGCTGGTGCAGTCGCTGGTGGGGCTGGCTAACCAGCTCGGTTACCAGGTGGTGGCCGAAGGCATCGAAACCGCTGAACAGCTCACCTGTGCCAAGGCCTGGGGTTGTGCCCAGGCGCAAGGCTATTACCTGGCAAGGCCCATGCCACTGGCCGCCTTCCAGACGTGGTACTGCAACAACCGGCTTCGCTGGTCGCAGTCCTGATTTGACTTATTCGTCGCTTATCCTCAGCAGGTAGCCAGCATGTTCAACCGGCAATTGAAAACCACGCTCGCCGAGCGTGAACGCGAACTGGAAAGCCTTCGGCAATGCCTGGAGCAGATAGAGCAGGCCGGTTTTTTTCTGCGGCTCGACGGCGATTGGCGGATCCTCGACTGCAACCTCGTCAGTGCGGCTGCGTTCGGCGTGACGGTGGATGCCTTGGCCGGCACCTCCTTGAAGCAATGGCTTCCCGCCCAGGCCTTGGGCGGGTTGGCCAGCGCGCTTGCCAAGGGTGTGCCGGTGCACGATGACATGAGCCTGAGCGCGGCCAATGGCAAGTCGGCGTGGTGGCGCCTGGGCTGGTATCCGCGGTTGGATGCACAAGGGCGGGTATGCGAGGTACGGGCATTCGGGCGCGACGTGTCGCAAGAGGTCGGGCTGGCCCGGGAGAACCAGGCGCTGCTCGACGCGCTGTTACGCTCCAGCGCGGTCATCCAGTTCGACCTGGCAGGCAATGTGCTGGCCGCCAATGACACGTTCCTGGCGGGCATGGGCTACCGCCTCGATGAAGTGGTGGGTAAGCATCACCGGATGTTTTGCTGCGCAGAAGACACCGCCAGCCCGGCTTATGCAGAATTCTGGCGAACGCTCAACACCGGCCGCTACGTCACTGGCCGCTTCCGCCGGCTGGACCGGCACGGGCAGGAAGTGTGGCTGGAAGCCAGTTACAACCCGGTGAACGACGCCCAGGGCAAACGGGTGCGGGTGGTGAAATTCGCCTCGGTGGTGACCGCACAGGTCCAACGCGAAGAGGCTATCAGGCAGGCTGCGCAGATGGCGCTGGAGGTGTCGCGCGACACCGTGGGCGGAGCGTCCGAGGGCGCGGCGGTGGTGCAGCAAGTGGAGCAGACCATGCAGGGCATGACCCAACAACTGCAATCGGCCGGCACGACGATCACTGCACTGGGTGAGCAATCGGTATTGATCAGCTCGATCGTGCAGACCATCGGCGGCATCGCGGCGCAGACCAACCTGCTCGCGCTCAATGCAGCCATCGAAGCGGCCCGCGCCGGCGAGCAGGGCAGGGGCTTTGCCGTGGTAGCCGACGAAGTGCGAAAGCTGGCGGCGCGCACCAGCACCGCTACCGATGAGATCGTCTCGGTGGTGGCGCATAACCAGACCCTCGCCAGCCAGGCCGTGGGCGAAATAGAAACCAGCCGCAGTCACGCCACGCAGAGCCTGCAGCTCGCCTCGCAGGCAGGTGAGGCGATTGGCGTGATCCTGCAGGGCGCGACGGGTGTGGTGAACGCTGTAGAGCGAGTGAGTCAGGATTTGCGTTGAGCCGGGCCGGCGTACCGTTCAGCGGGCATCGCTCGGTATCAGCGCGGTCAATGGTGGCAGACGCACAGCTGTTGGCCCTCTAGATTCGTGTGGCGTGCTGGAAGCCCCGAACAACAATAAAGAGGGACCTGACGATGCCGACCGCCATCCAAGCGAACAACGCCTGGCGCATCCTGTTGCTGCTGTTTCTGGCCAACCTGTTCAATTTCTTCGATCGCACCATACCCGCCATCATCATCGAACCGATACGCCTGGAGTGGCACCTTAGCGACTTCCAGATCGGCCTGATCGGCACCGCCTTTACCCTGGTCTATGCCATTGCCGGCCTGCCACTGGCACGGCTGGCCGACACCGGCTCGCGCAGCCGGCTGATGGGCTGGGGCCTGATGGCGTGGAGCGGGCTGACGGCAGTCAACGGCATGGTCGGCAGCTTCTGGAGCTTCCTGCTGGTGCGCATGGGGGTGGGCATCGGCGAAGCCAGCTATGCGCCTGCCGCCAATTCGCTGATCGGCGACCTGTTCCCTGCCGAGCGGCGGGCACGGGCGATGGGTATCTTCATGCTCGGCCTGCCGCTGGGCCTGTTGCTGGCCTTCTTCACCATTGGCGCCATGGTGCAGGCCTTCGGCAGCTGGCGCGCACCGTTCTTCATCGCCGCCGTGCCGGGTGTGGTGCTGGCGTTGTTTTTGTTCCTGATCCGCGAACCCGCACGCGGTGCGGCCGAAACCGTAGCCGTCTCCCAGGCGCCACTGGACCGGCCCCTGCGCCGCGTACTCAGCGTGCCCACCTTCGCCTGGCTGGTGCTCGCGGGCCTTACGTTCAATTTTGCGTCGTACGCCTGCAACTCGTTCATGGTGCCCATGCTGCAGCGGTACTTCGAGCTGCAACTGCAACAAGCCGCAGTGGCCACCGGGGTCATCGTCGGTGTGACCGGTCTGGTAGGCCTCACCCTGGGTGGCTGGGTGGCCGACAAGGTGCATCAGCGCTTTGCCAACGGCCGGCTGATGTTCGCTGTGTCGAGCATGCTGGTCGCCACGCTGGCCACCGCCTGGGCGCTGCATGCCGGGCGGATCGAGCTGGGCCTGTTCGTGGCGCTGTTCGGCGTGGGCTGGCTGTTTTCGTACAACTTCTACACCTGCGTGTACACCGCCATCCAGGACGTGGTGCAGCCTCGCTTGCGCGCCACGGCCATGGCGCTGTATTTCGCCGGCCTCTATCTGCTGGGCGGTGGCTTGGGGCCGGTGGTGGTCGGTGGGCTGTCGGACCATTTCGCCGTCGCCGCCATGGATGCAGCGGGGGAGGTACTGATGAGCGAGGCGTTCAAGGCCCAGGGGTTGCACGACGCGATGTACCTGATACCGGTGGCGCTGATGTTGACCATGGTGTTTCTGTTGGCCGCGTCGCGCTGTTTCAGTCGCGATGCGCAGCGGATGCGGGAGGGGATGGTGGCTGACAGCGAAGCCGCGGTGGGCCGGGCTGTTCAGGCCTGAGTATTTTTAGCTGAAAAGCGGTCTGCGCGGGCGCTGCAATCCAACCCCAGGCATCGGTGGCTTGCTCGCGCTGTGACGGCTCGGAATGCCACTGGTCCTATAGATGGCATTTGGCCTTGTTTCAGGTTGATGCTCATATATGGGAAGCATTATCATTCACGCCATCACTCTAACTCACAATTCTTTGTCAGGATTTGTACGATGGCGTCTCGCTTCCCATCGCGCCCAGCCATGCTGGCGCTCTGCTGTTCCGTAACGCTGATGGCGCAAGCGGCCGAGCCTATTCAGCTCGACGCCACTGACGTCAACGCCGACGCCGTCAAGCCCACCCCCGGCGCGCTGCCCGAGGCGTTTGCCGGTGGCCAGGTCGCCCGCGGCGGCAGCATGGGCGTGCTGGGCAATCAGGACAACATGGACGTCCCGTTCACCCTGACCAGCTACACCTCCAAGCTGATCGAAGACCAGCAGGCGGAGGACATCGGTGACGTGCTGGCCAACGACCCGTCCGTGCGCGAGTCGTTCGGCTTCGGCAACCAGTCGAAGGTCTTCGTGATACGCGGGCTGCCGCTGGCAGGGGATGACATCTCTTTCAACGGCCTCTACGGCATTCTGCCGCGCCAGATCATGTCTACCGACGGTGTGGAGCGTGTTGAAGTATTCAAAGGGCCCAATGCGTTTCTCAATGGTGTGAGCCCGACCGGCACTGGCCTTGGTGGTAACGTCAACTTGCAACCCAAGCGTGCTGGCGATGTTCCTACCCGCCGTTACACCCAGGACATCAGTGCTGATGGGCGCATCGGCGAGCATCTGGACATCGGCCAGCGCTTCGGCGAAGACAACCGCTTTGGCGCGCGGCTGAACCTCAGCCAGCGTGAAGGTGAAACCGCTGTTGACGATCAGGACCAGCGGACCAAGCTATTCGTTGCCGGCCTGGACTACCGCGGCGACACGGTGCGCATCTCCACCGACTTCGGTTACCAGAAGCAGCGTATCAACCACCTGCGCAACTCAGTGCGCCCAGGCACCGCCACCCAGGTGCCAACCGCACCGGATGCCAGCCACAACTACGGCCAGGCTTGGAGCTACAGCGAGTCGGAAGATACCTTCGGCATGATTCGTGGCGAATGGGACCTGAACGAGAGCTGGACCGCCTATCTGGCGGGTGGTGCGCGCCATACCCGCGAGCATGGCACCTATGGCACGCCGGTGCTGGTGGGCAATAGCGGCACGGCTACGCTCTCCGGTTCGGATATCGTCCACGGCGAAGACAACACCAGCTTCAGCGCCGGCCTCAATGGCCGCCTGCAGACCGGGCCGTTCAGCCACCAGATTGCCGTGGGCGCCAATACCCTGTGGACGCAGGCGGAAAACGCCTACACCTTTTATCGCCCAGTCCCTGGCAATACCAATATCTACGACAAGGTCACGCTGCCCAAGCCAACCGACGGCTACCTCACCGGTGGTGAGATGGGTGACCCCGGTGTGACCGGCAAGACCCGTAACCGCAGCATCGCTATTTCCGACACGGTGGGCATGTTCGATGACCGTCTGTTGCTCACTTACGGGGTGCGTCGTCAGCAACTGCGCATCGAAAACTATTTCTATGACGGTACCACTTTCAATGGCGTCGCCAACCCGGCCAATGACGGAAGCCGTAACGGTCCTGCTTATGAAAAGGGCGTGACTACGCCTGTCTATGGGATCGTGTACAAGGCCACCGACAGCATCTCGGTTTACGCCAACCGCATCGAAGGCTTGGCCCAAGGCCCGACGGCGCCGGCGAACACTGTCAATGCCGGGCAGATGTTCCCGCCTGGCCGAACCAAGCAACTTGAGGCAGGTATCAAGCTCGATAAGCAGACCTACGGCGCGAACCTGGCTGTGTTCCGCATTGAAAAACCGTCCGATGGCTATACCGAGGGCACTACCTACATTCGCGATGGCGAGCAGGTCAACAAAGGCCTGGAGCTGAGTGTCTACGGCGAACCGATCGAAGGTTTGCGCCTGATGGCCGGCGGTACCCGCATGGCGTCGGAGCAGAAAAAGACTGCCAACGGTACCAATGACGGCAACCACGCCATCGGCGTGCCGACTTTCCAGCTGAACGCCAGTGTCGACTGGGATGTGCCGGGGGTGCCAGGGTTGGCACTCAATGCCCGGATGCTGCGCACCGGCGGCCAATACGTCGATGCCGCCAACGACCTCAGCCTGCCGACCTGGAACCGTTTCGATGCCGGTGCACGCTACAAGCTGAAAGTCGCCGAGAAGGACCTGACCCTGCGGGTGAACGTGGAAAACCTTACCGACAAGAACTACTGGGCTTCAGCCAATGGTGGCTACATGACCCAGGGCGATCCGCGGTTGGTGAAGTTCTCGGGCACGATTGATTTCTGATCCGGAGCGCTTGCACCACTGTACGGGCTGCCTAGCTCCAGCGCTGCGCTTGCGTAGCTGCTGGAGGGGCTCGTCTCGCGATGGGGGGGCGTTAGCGCTGGGCCTTCTCAGGCCAACACTTCTGGCCCGGTGCACCCTGCGTGGCGCTGTCAGCATCTGCAACCAGGGCAGTGCTGACAGCGACGCACGCGCTGGCGCTCGAAGGCAGTCACCCTCAGCTGTCGTGGCGCAAAAACGCTGCCTCCAACAGTTGCTGCGTATAAGCGTGCTGGGGTGAATGGAAGATCTGCCGGGCCTCGCCCTGTTCCACAACATGCCCATGCTTGATCACCATCAGTTGGTGACTCAACGCTTTGACCACGGCAAGGTCATGGCTGATGAACAGGTAGGTGAGGTTGTACTTCTGCTGCAGGTTGCGCAGCAATTCCACCACCTGCCGCTGCACCGTACGGTCCAGCGCAGAGGTCGGTTCGTCCAGCAGAATCAACGCCGGCTTGAGCACCAGCGCCCGGGCGATGGCGATACGTTGACGTTGCCCGCCCGAAAACTCATGCGGGTAGCGATGGCGGGTGCGAGGGTCCAGGCCGACTTCTTCCAGCACCGCGATAATCGCCGCTTCCTGTTCCGCGGCTGTACCAATCTTGTGAATCCGCAGCCCCTCGCCGACGATGTCCGCCACACACATACGTGGGCTCAGGCTACCAAAGGGGTCCTGAAACACCACTTGCATCCCGCGTCGCAGTGGCCGCACCTGCTGCTGGTTCAAGCCTTCCAGTGCCTGGCCGTGGAAGCGGATGCCCCCTTGGCTGGAAATCAAGCGCAAGATCGCCAGCCCAAGCGTCGACTTGCCCGATCCGGACTCACCCACGATCCCCAGGGTCTGCCCTTGGGGCAGGCTGAAGTTGATCCCGTCCACGGCCTTCACGTGGTCGACCGTCTTGCGCAGCAAGCCTTTCTTGATCGGGAACCATACCTTCAGGTCGTTCACTTCCAGCAGTGGCGTACCCACTGCGGTTTGCGCCGGCAACCCGCTGGGTTCTGCATTGATCAGCATCTGCGTGTAGTGGTGCTGCGGCGCGCTGAACAGCGTTGCGCAATCGGCCTGCTCGACAATCTGCCCGCGCTGCATCACGCAAACACGGTGGGCAATGCGCCTGACCAGGTTCAGGTCATGGCTGATCAACAGCAATGCCATGCCCAACCGCGCCTGTAGTTCCTTGAGCAGTTGCAGAATCTTCAACTGCACGGTCACGTCGAGTGCAGTGGTGGGTTCATCGGCAATCAGCAGTTCCGGCTCATTGGCCAGGGCCATGGCAATCATCACCCGCTGCCGCTGGCCACCGGACAGCTCGTGGGGCAGGGCCTTCAGGCGTTTGCGTGGCTCGGGAATGCCCACCAGTTCAAGCAGCTCCAGCGTGCGCGCAGTGGCTTGCTTGCCGGTGAGGCCCTTGTGCAGCAGCAGGATTTCGTTGATCTGCTTCTCGATGCAGTGCAGCGGGTTCAGCGAGGTCATCGGCTCCTGGAAGATCATCGCGATGCGGTTGCCGCGAATCTTCTGCATGGCCTTCTCACCTTGCTGCAGCAGGTCCTTGCCTTCGTAGCCAATGCTGCCACTGGGGTGGCGTGCCAGCGGGTAGGGCAGCAGGCGCAGAATCGAGTGGGCGGTAACGGACTTGCCCGAACCGCTCTCACCGACCAGCGCCAGGGTCTCGCCCTTGCGGATGTCGAAGCTGATGCCATCGACCACACGGTTGACCTGTTCGCCGGTAACGAACTCTACCGCCAGGTCGCGCACTTCGATCAGGTTCTGTTCACTCATCTCACTTCCTCGGGTCGAAGGCATCGCGGGCGGATTCGCCGATGAATACCAGCAGGCTCAGCATGATCGCCAGTACGGCAAAGGCGCTGATGCCCAGCCATGGCGCCTGCAGGTTTGACTTGCCTTGGGCTACCAGTTCGCCCAGCGACGGCGCGCCCGGTGGCAGGCCGAAACCGAGGAAGTCCAGGGCGGTGAGGGTGCCGATGGCACCGGTGAGGATGAAGGGCATGAACGTCATGGTCGAGATCATGGCGTTGGGCAGGATGTGCCGATACATGATCGCGCCATTGCGCATACCCAGGGCACGGGCGGCACGCACGTACTCGAGATTGCGCCCGCGCAGGAACTCGGCGCGCACCACGTCAACCAGGCTCATCCATGAGAACAGCAGCATGATGCCCAGCAACCACCAGAAGTTGGGCTGTACGAAGCTGGCAAGGATGATCAGCAGGTACAGCACTGGCAAACCGGACCAGATCTCCAGAAAGCGCTGGCCGGCAAGGTCTACCCAGCCACCGTAGAAACCCTGCAGGGCACCGGCGATGACGCCGATGATGGAGCTGAGGATGGTCAGGGTGAGGGCGAACAGTACCGAAATGCGGAAGCCGTAGATCACCCGCGCCAGCACATCGCGGCCCTGATCGTCGGTGCCCAGCCAGTTGTCCGCCGAGGGCGGCGCAGGGGCGGGTACGCGCAGGTCGTAATTGATGCTCTGGTAGCTGTACGGGATCGGGGCCCACAGTACGAAGCTGTCTTTCTTGGCCAGTAGCTCCCGGATATACGGGCTCTTGTAGTTGGCCTCCAGTGGGAACTCGCCGCCGAAGGTGGTTTCCGGGTAGCGTTTGAAGGCCGGGAAAAACCACTCGCCGTCGTAGCGCACGGCAATCGGTTTGTCGTTAGCGATCAGCTCGGCACCCAGGCTCAGGCCGAACAGGATGAGGAACAGCCACAGCGACCACCAGCCGCGTCGGTTGGCCTTGAAGCGCTCGAAGCGCCGACGGTTGAGAGGGGACAAGGCCATGTCAGTGCTCCCGGCTGGCGAAGTCGATGCGCGGATCGACCAGGGTGTAGGTGAGGTCGCCGATCAGTTTCACCACCAGCCCGAGCAGGGTGAAGATGAACAGGGTGCCGAACACCACCGGGTAGTCGCGGTTGATGGCCGCTTCGAAACTCATCAGGCCCAGGCCATCGAGGGAGAAGATCACCTCGATCAGCAGGGAACCGGTGAAGAAGATGCCGATGAACGCCGAAGGGAAGCCTGCGATCACCAGCAGCATGGCATTGCGGAACACGTGGCCGTAGAGCACCCGTGAGCGGCTCAGGCCTTTGGCTTTGGCGGTGACCACGTACTGCTTGTTGATCTCGTCGAGAAAGCTGTTCTTGGTCAGCAGGGTCATGGTGGCGAAGTTGCCGATCACCAAGGCGGTGATCGGTAGCACCAGGTGCCAGAAGTAGTCGAGCACCTTGCCGGTCGTGGACAGCTCGTCGAAGTTGTTCGAGGTCAGGCCGCGCAGCGGGAACCAGTCGAAGTAGCTGCCGCCGGCGAACAGCACGATCAGCAGGATGGCGAACAGAAACGCCGGGATGGCATAGCCGACGATGATCGCTGAGCTGGTCCAGACGTCGAAGTGGCTACCGTGGCGCACCGCCTTGGCAATGCCCAGGGGGATCGACACCAGGTACATGATCAAGGTGCTCCACAGCCCGAGCGAAATCGACACTGGCATCTTTTCGGCGATCAGGTCGATGACTTTGGCGTCGCGAAAGAAGCTCTCGCCGAAGTCCAGTTGGGCGTAGTTCTTGACCATTATCCATAAACGCTCGGGGGGCGACTTGTCGAAGCCGTACATGCGCTCGATTTCCGCGATCAGCGCCGGGTCAAGGCCCTGGGCGCCGCGGTAGTTGGAGCCGGCCACGGAGACCTCGGCGCCACCGCCGGCGATCCGGCTGGTGGCGCCCTCGAAGCCTTCGAGCTTGGCGATCATCTGTTCGACCGGGCCGCCGGGGGCGGCTTGGACGATGATGAAGTTGATGACCAGGATGCCGAACAGGGTCGGGATGATCAGCAGCAGACGACGCAGGATGTAGGCCAGCATGTCAGTTGGCCTCTTGAGCGGGCGTTTCGGACACGGCTGGCGTCACGTCAGGCTTGATCCACCAGGTGTCGATGCCGATGTCGTACTTGGGCGAAACATCGGGGTGGCCGATGTGGTTCCAGTAGGCCACGCGCCAGGTCTTGATGTGCCAGTTGGGGATCACGTAGTAGCCCCATAGCAGCACCCGGTCCAGGGCGCGGGAGTGGTCGATCAGGCTTTGCCGGGAGTCGGCGTTGATCAGTGCTTCGACCAGCTGGTCGATGGCCGGGTCACGCAGGCCGATGAAGTTGCGGCTGCCGGGGTTGTCAGCCGCCGCACTGGACCAGAACTCGCGCTGCTCGTTGCCTGGGGAGTTGGACTGCGCAAAGCCACTGACGATCATGTCGAAGTCACGTGAGCGCAGGCGGGTGATGTATTGCGAGACGTCGACGCGGCGGATGTTCAAGTCGATGCCAAGGTCGGCCAGGTTGCGTTTGAACGGCAGCAGGATGCGCTCGAACTCGGTTTGGGCCAGCAGAAACTCGATGGTCACCGGTTTGCCGTTCTTGTCGACCATCTTGTCGTCGACGATCTTCCAGCCAGCGTCCATCAGCAATTTGTAAGCCTGGCGTTGCTGTTCGCGGATCATGCCGCTGCCGTCGGTGACCGGGTTGTGGAAGACCTCGCTGAACACCTGTTCGGGAATCTTGCCGCGCAGCGGCTCGAGTATCTTCAGCTCGGCAGGCGAGGGCAGGCCTCGGGCGGCCATTTCGGAGTTTTCGAAGTAGCTGCCGGTGCGGGTGTAGGCGCCGTTGAACAACTGCTTGTTGGTCCACTCGAAGTCCAGCAGCAGGCTCAGCGCCTGGCGCACGCGGATGTCCTGGAACACCGGTTTACGCAGGTTGAAAATGAACCCTTGCATGCCGGTGGGGTTACCGTTGGGCAATTCTTCCTTGATCAGGCGGCCATCGCGTACAGCGGGAACGTTGTAGGCGGTGGCCCAGTTTTTCGCGCTGGTTTCCAGGCCATAGTCGAACTGGCCAGCCTTGAGTGCTTCCAGCGCGACGGTGTTGTCGCGGTAGGAGTCGAAGGTCATGGCGTCGAAGTTGAACTGGCCGCGGTTGAGCGGCAGGTCCTTGGCCCAGTAGTCCTTGACCCGCTCGTAGCGGATCGAGCGACCGGGCTTGACCTCGGTGATCTTGTACGGGCCGCTGCCGAGCGGGATTTCCAGGTTGCCGCGGTTGAATTCGCGGCCTTCGTACCAGTGCTTGGGCAGTACCGGCAACTGGCCAAGGATCAGCGGCAACTCGCGGTTGTTCTTGTGCTTGAACCTGAACAGCACACGCAGCGGGTCTTCGGCGACGACTTCGGCGACATCGCCATAGTACTGGCGGTACAGCGGTGCGCCGTCCTTGATCAGGGCGTTGAAGGTGAATACCACGTCTTCGGCGCGCATCGGGTGGCCGTCGTGGAAGCGTGCCTCGGGGCGCAGGTAGAAGCGCACCCAGCTGTTGTCCGGGGCCTTTTCGATCTTGCCGGCAACCAGGCCGTACTCGGTAAAGGGCTCGTCCAGGCTCTGGCGCATCAAAGTGTCGTAGATGGCACCGACGTTTTCGGCGGCCACGCCTTTGTTGATGAAGGGGTTGAGGCTGTCGAAACCACCGAAGCTGGACTGGCGGAAGGTGCCGCCCTTGGGCGCGTCGGGGTTGACGTAGTCGAAGTGCTTGAAGTCGGCCGGGTATTTCGGCGCTTCATCATAAAGGGTCAGTGCGTGTTGCGGCGCGGCCATGGCCGGCAGGCTCAGACAGGCAAGCAGCAGGCTGCCTGCCAGTTGGCGCAGGCGGTACGTTGGCATCATTGGGCTTTCTCCGAAGTCTTTAGCCACCAGGTATTCAGCCCGAGGGTATAGGGCGGTGTGGTGACGAAACCGAACCGGTTGCGGTAGGCCAGGCGGTGATTGTCGAGATACCAGTTGGGGATCATGTAGTACTGCCAGGAAAGCACGCGGTCCAGGGCGCGGGCGGCGGCGACCTGGTCATCGCGGGTGCGTGCGGCGAGCAGGGTGTCGAGCAGGTGATCGACCACAGGATCCCTGACCCCCGCGTAATTCTTGCTGCCCTTGGTCGCAGCCTGGCTGGAATGGAAGTACAGCCACTGTTCCAGGCCGGGGCTCAAGGTCTGGCTCAGGGTCATCAGAATCATGTCGAAGTCGAACTGATCCAGGCGTTGTTTGTACTGGGCACGGTCCACGGTGCGCAAGCGCGCATCGATGCCGATGCTCGCCAGGTTTTCGACATAGGGCTGCAAGATGCGTTCGAGGTTGGGGTTCACCAGCAGCAGTTCCATGCGCAGCTGCTGCCCGTGTGCGTCGACCAGGCGCTGGCCGTCGAGCTTCCAGCCGGCGTCGCCGAGCAGGCTCAGCGCCTGGCGCAGGGTCTGGCGGTTGATGCCGCGGCCCTCGGTGTGGCTGACCTGATAGGGTTGGGTGAACAGCTTTTGCGGCAATTGGTCACGGAACGGCGCCAGCAGCAGCCACTCCTTGCCCGTGGGCAAGCCGCTGGCGGCAAACTCGCTATTGGGGTAGTAGCTGGTCGAGCGGCGGTAGGCGCTGCTGAAAAGGGCGCGGTTGGTCCACTGGAAGTCGAGCATCAGGCCCAGCGCCTGGCGTACCCTGGCGTCGCTGAAGGTGGGCCGGCGGGTGTTCATGAACAACCCCTGGGTCTGGGTCGGGATGCGGTGCGGGATCTGGGCCTTTATCACCTCGCCACGGCGCAGTGCCGGGAAGTTGTAGCCGTTGGCCCAGTTCTTTGCCTGATGCTCGATATAGATGTCGAATTCGCCGGCCTTGAAGGCTTCGAAGGCGACTGTGGCGTCCCGATAGAACTCGTATTCGACGCGGTTGAAGTTGTACTTGCCGCGGTTCACCGCAAGGTCCTTGCCCCAGTAATTCTTCACCCGCTCGAACACCAGGCGCCTGCCGGGCTGCACCTGGGTGATGCGGTAGGGGCCACTGCCCAGAGGCGGCTCGAAGGTGGTGGCCTTGAAATCGCGGCCTTGCCAGTAGTGTTTGGGCAGCACCGGCATCTCGCCCAGGCGCAGGATCAGCAGCGGGTTGCCAGCGCGCTTGAATACGAAGCGGATGCGCAACGGGCCCAGGATATCCACGCGCTGCACTTCCTGCAGATTGGTGCGGTAGATCGGGTGGCCGCCTTTTAGCAGCGTGTAATAAGAGAAGGCGACGTCGGCCGAGGTGATCGGTTTGCCGTCATGCCAGCGCGCTTGCGGGCGCAGGTTGAACACCACCCAGCTACGGTCCTCGCTGTACTCCACCGAGCGGGCGATGAGGCCGTAACTGGACGTGGGTTCGTCGCCGGAAGGGTCGTACATGCCGGTGCCGACCATCAGCGTTTCGTTGAGCTCGTTGACCCCGTACTGCAGGAAGTTCGGCGTTGTGACTGGGCTTGAACCCTTGAAGGTATAGGCGTTGAGCGTATCGAACGTACCCAATGCCATAGCGCGCAAGGTGCCGCCCTTGGGCGCTTGCGGGTTGACCCAGTCGAAATGGGTGAATGTCGCTGGGTACTTGAGCGTGCCGAACTGCGCGTATCCGTGGCTTTCGCTCACCATCGCGGCTGCGGGAAAGCTCAAGGCCAGGCTGAGTGACAGCAGGAGGGGACGTATCAAGTCGGCATCCGATCCAGAGGCGTTGGGCTTTGGTCGGGCTACAGTAACAGCTTGGCGGGGTTGGAAAAAGGGTGTGGCTGGAAGGAGATCGAGGGGCTGCCAAGCAGCCCCGATTCAGATCAATGCCCCAGGTAGACGGTCAAGGTCTGGCCTGGCTTGAGGGCATGCCCGCTGCGCGGATTCCAGCGCTTGAGGTGCTTCATCTCGACGTTGAACCGTTTCGCCACCAGATACAGTGAGTCGCCTTTGCGGACCTTGTACTTAGTCGAGCGCTTGGAGGATGCCGCCACCCGGTTGCCCGCCGCACTACCGCCACGCAACGCCAGCACCTGGCCGGCCTTTACCCGGCTACCCGAGAGCTTGTTCCAGCGCTGGATATCCTTGACCGAAACCCGGTTGGCCCTTGCGATGGTGCTCAGGCTGTCGCCGCGCTTCACGCGGTAGCTGCGGGCGCTGGCAGGTGCCTTGGCTTCAGCCACGGCGCGAGCGAACACGGCCTTGTTCGGCTGCAGGCTGATCAGTTGTTCAGGCTTGAGGTTGGACAGGCTGTCGGAGAGCAGTTGCGCCTTGGCCGTCGGCACCAGCAATTGCTTGGGCCCATCCACGGTCATGCGCTTCTTGAAGGCCGGGTTGAGCTGGATCAGTTCGTCTTCGTCTATGTTGGCGAAGGCGGCAACCCGCGACAGGTCCAGGCGGTCCTTGATGGCGACGGCTTCGAAGTAGGGCTCGTTGGCGATCGGGTTGAGATTCACGCCGTAGGCTTCGGGGGTCAGCACCACCTGCGACAGGGCCAGCAGTTTGGGCACGTAGTCGCGTGTTTCCTGCGGCAGGGGCAGGTTCCAGTAATCGGTTGGCAGGCCGAGTTTCTCGTTGCGCTCGATCGCCCGGCTGACGGTGCCTTCGCCGGCATTGTAGGCGGCCAGCGCCAGCAGCCAGTCGCCATTGAACATGTCGTGCAGGCGGCTCAGGTAGTCCAGTGCGGCATTGGTCGATGCGGTGATGTCGCGGCGACCATCGTAGAAATTGGTCTGGCGCAGGTTGAAGTGGCGCCCGGTGGAGGGGATGAACTGCCACATGCCTGCGGCATGGGCGCGCGAGTAGGCCATGGGGTTGTAGGCGCTTTCGATCGCCGGCAACAGGGCCAGCTCCAGCGGCATGTCGCGTTCTTCCAGGCGCTCGACGATGTAGTGCAGGTACAGGCTGCCACGCTCACCGGCGTTTTCCAGGAACGAAGGGTTGCTGGCAAACCACAGCCGCTGCTGCTCGATGCGCGGGTTGACGTCGATGGTGTCTTGCAGGGCGAAGCCCTGGCGCATGCGCTCCCACACATCCTGGGGCGCCTGCTCGGCCGGTTTGACCGCGAGGGGAGCGGGTTTGTGTTTGATCCGCGCCTGGTAGCTGTGCGCGCGAACGCTATCGGATTCGTCGAGCTGACGGGTGCTCTGGCAGCCCACCAGGGTGGCGGCCAGCGCCAGCGCACTGATTTGGGCCAGGCGCGTCAGGGCGACTGAATGAGCGGTTCTGCGGCTTGGGGAAGACATCGGCGGGGACGGGTATCCGGGCAAAAAATTTCGGCGATTCTAGAAACCGCATCCCGCCGGGTCAACCTTGCAGCGCATGTTGCGATATATCTTCAGGTTATCAGAAGGTGTCCTTCCAAGACCTCAAGGCAGCAAAAACAGCGACATGCGTGGTGTTTGAATGTCCCTTCCATTCGTCAGCTTTTTGTTTAACTAATGTTTCAGCGGTACGTAAAAACGGGTTGGTCAGCCGTTCCAGGCCGATGGTTGATGGCAATGTGATGCGATTGTCGGCCCGCAGCCGGCTAACATCATCGAAACGCTGCAGAACGTGCGGATTTTGCGGCTCGACAGCCTTGGCGAAGCGCAAGTTGCTCAGGGTGTACTCGTGGGCGCAGTACACCTCGGTACGCTCCGGCAGCGCGGCCAACCTGGCGAGGGCGGGCTGCATCTGCTCCGGCGTGCCCTCGAACATCCGTCCGCAGCCGGCGGCGAACAGCGTGTCGCCGCTGAACAGCACCGGCGTCGCGGGCTGGTCGCTGAAGAAGGCAATATGGCCCAGCGTATGCCCCGGCACTGCCAGGACCTGGAAGGTCACGCCCAGCACGGTCACCTTGTCACCCTCGTCCAATGCAAGGTCGCGGCACGGGATGCGCTCGTTGGCGGGGCCGCAGACGCGCGCTCCGGTCAGCGCTTTCAGCTGCTCGACTCCGCCGACGTGGTCATTGTGGTGGTGGGTGACCAGGATATCCTCCAGCAGCCAGTCAGGATGGGCGGCCAGCCAGGCCTGCACCGGTCCGGCATCGCCAGGATCGACCACCGCGCAGCGGCGTTTGGCAGTATCCTGTAACAACCAGATGTAGTTGTCGGAGAAAGCGGGGAGCGCATCGATCTGTATCATGGTGTGGATCCGTATCGCCAAGCGTGGCACATGAGGGCATCTTAGCCGCGATGGCGCGGTGCGAGAACCTTCGAGGGAGAGCGCAAATGACCGACCAACCCTTTGCCCAGGCCGACCCGGCCTGGGTCGAGCTGATCAGCCTGGCCCGTGACTGGTTCCACGGCCCGCTCGGCCAGCTGATGCTCAAAGAAGAGGAAAAATTGCTGGAGGAGGAGCTCGGGCGCTTCTTCGGTGGTTACCTGGTGCATTATGGCCCCTGCGCCGAGGCACCGCCCAGCGCCCCTCAGGTCCAGCGCAACGTGCGCCTGGGCGCGCCGTTGCCGGGGGTGGAGATCGTCTGTGAAGAGCAGGCCTGGCCCTTGAGCGAGCACGCCGCCGACGTGGTGGTGCTGCAACACGGCCTGGACTTCTGCCTGTCGCCCCATGGTTTGCTGCGCGAGGCCGCCAGTGCCGTACGCCCCGGTGGGCATCTGCTGATCGTCGGTATCAACCCCTGGAGCAGCTGGGGCATACGCCACTTCTTCAGCCATGGCGCGCTGCGCAAGGCCCGCTGCATCTCGCCGTCACGGGTGGGTGACTGGCTCAACCTGCTGGGCTTCGCGCTGGAGAAACGCCGCTTCGGGTGCTATCGTCCGCCGCTTGCCTCACCGGCTTGGCAACAACGCCTGGCGGGCTGGGAACGGGTGGCGGGCGGTTGGCAGAGCTCCGGTGGCGGGGTTTACCTGCTGGTAGCGCGCAAGATGGTGGTCGGCCTGAGGCCGCTGCGCCAGGAGCGCCGCGAGCCGATGGGCAAGCTGCTGCCTTTGCCCCTGGCCAAGGTCAACCGCACCGCGGTCAGCCCGGATACCGAAAAGCACTGAACATGAGTGGTACATGAGCGATAGCGTCGAGTTGTATACCGATGGTGCCTGCAAGGGCAACCCTGGCCCTGGTGGCTGGGGCGTCCTGTTGATCTACAAGGGCGTCGAAAAGGAGCTGTGGGGCGGCGAGCGCGAAACCACCAACAACCGCATGGAACTGATGGCCGCGATCCAGGGCTTGATGGCGCTCAAGCGCGAATGCGAGGTGGTGTTGACCACCGACTCGCAGTACGTGATGAAGGGCATCAACGAGTGGATGGTCAACTGGAAGAAGCGCGGCTGGAAGACGGCCGCGAAAGAGCCCGTGAAGAACGCCGACCTGTGGCAGCAGCTCGACGAGCAGGTCAACCGCCACAAGGTCACCTGGAAGTGGGTGCGCGGGCACATCGGCCACCCCGGCAACGAGCGCGCTGACCAGTTGGCCAACCGTGGCGTCGACGAGGTGCGCGCCAAACGTTGAGCTGGGGTACAATCCTCGGCTTTGTAACTGATGCAAGTTGGAGCGCCCCGCGTGGAGCAGCAGCAAGATAAACGCCTGGTCATTCTCGATACCGAAACCACCGGCATGCCGGTCAGTGAAGGCCACCGGATCATCGAGATCGGCTGCGTCGAGGTCATTGGCCGGCGCCTGACCGGTCGCCACTTCCACGTCTATCTGCAACCGGACCGCGAGAGTGACGAGGGCGCGATCAACGTCCACGGCATCACCGACGCTTTTTTGGTCGGCAAGCCGCGCTTCGGCGATGTAGCCGAGGAATTCTTCGAATTCATTCAGGGTGCCACGCTGGTCATCCATAACGCCGCGTTCGACGTCGGTTTCATCAATAACGAGTTCGCCCTGCTCGGCCAGCGTGACCGTGCCGACATCTCGCAGCATTGCACCATCCTCGACACCCTGCTGCTGGCCCGCGCCCGGCACCCGGGGCAGCGCAACAGCCTCGACGCGTTGTGCAAGCGTTACGACATCGACAACTCCGGCCGTGAACTGCACGGCGCGTTGCTTGACTCGGAGTTGTTGGCCGACGTCTACCTGGCGATGACCGGTGGCCAGACCAGCCTTTCGCTGGCTGGCAATGGGGCTGACGGTGACGCTGAAGGGCAGGGCAGTGGTGGCAGCGAGATCCGCCGGATCACCGGGCGTGCGCCTGGGCGGGTGATCATGGCCAGTGCCGAGGAGCTGGAGGCGCATGCAGAGCGGTTGGCGGCGATCGCCAAATCGGCGGGCGGGCCGTCGATGTGGCAGGCATTGACCGAAACGCCAGCCGGTTGATGCTCGGCCTGCCATGGCCTTGTCGCCGGTAAGCCCACAGGCTCTTTACTGAACTGCAGGCCCGTACAGGAAACGGCGTGCCTGCGACAGGGCCGCACTGACAACACCAGGCTCTACTACCCTGTGAGAGACGCTCTGTCCTTCGGAGGTAGCAGCCTGATGTACAAGGACCTCAAGTTCCCCATCCTCATCGTCCACCGCGCCATCAAGGCCGACAGCGTAGCCGGCGAGCGCGTGCGGGGGATTGCCGAGGAACTGCGCCAGGACGGCTTCGCCATTCTTGCCGCCGCAGACAATGCCGAAGCGCGCCTGGTCGCTGCCACTCATCATGGGCTGGCCTGCATGCTGATCGCCGCCGAAGGCGTTGGCGAAAACACCCACCTGCTGCAGAACATGGCCGAATTGATCCGCCTGGCCCGCCAGCGTGCGCCTGACCTGCCAATCTTCGCCCTGGGCGAACAGGTCACCTTGGAGAACGCTCCCGCTGAAGCGATGAGCGAGCTCAACCAGCTGCGCGGCATCCTTTACCTGTTCGAGGACACCGTGCCATTCCTCGCCCGCCAGGTAGCACGTGCTGCCCACAACTACCTCGACGGCTTGCTGCCGCCGTTCTTCAAGGCCCTGGTACAGCACACTGCGCAGTCCAATTATTCCTGGCACACGCCCGGCCATGGCGGTGGCGTGGCCTATCGCAAAAGCCCGGTGGGCCAAGCTTTCCATCAATTCTTCGGCGAAAATACCCTGCGTTCGGACTTGTCCGTCTCGGTGCCAGAACTGGGCTCGCTGCTCGATCACACGGGGCCTTTGGCAGCGGCTGAAGCCAGGGCGGCGCGCAATTTTCGCGCCGACCATACCTTCTTCGTGATCAATGGCACCTCCACCGCCAACAAGATCGTCTGGCATGCCATGGTCGGCCGTGATGACCTGGTGCTGGTCGACCGTAACTGCCACAAGTCGGTGGTCCACGCCATCATCATGACGGGCGCCATTCCCATTTACCTGTCCCCGGAGCGCAACGAGCTTGGCATCATCGGGCCGATCCCGCTCAGCGAATTCAGCGCTGAGTCGATCCAGGCCAAGGTGCGCGCCAACCCTTTGGCCAAAGGGCGCGAACCACGCATCAAACTGGCGGTGGTGACCAATTCAACCTATGACGGGCTGTGCTACCACGCCGGGCTGATCAAGCAGGCTCTGGGTAGCAACGCCGAGGTGCTGCACTTCGATGAAGCCTGGTTCGCCTACGCCGCGTTCCATGAGTTCTTCACCGGGCGCTATGCGATGGGTACGGCCTGCACCGAGGGCAGCCCGTTGGTGTTCAGCACGCACTCCACGCACAAACTGCTGGCTGCCTTCAGCCAGGCGTCGATGATCCACGTGCAGGACGGCGCCCAGCGCCAGCTGGACCGTGATCGCTTCAATGAAGCCTTCATGATGCATATCTCCACCTCACCGCAATACAGCATCCTCGCTTCTCTGGATGTGGCTTCGACCATGATGGAGGGGCCTGCAGGGCGCTCGCTGCTGCAAGAGATGTTTGACGAGGCACTGAGCTTTCGTCGCGCCCTGGCCAACTTGCATGCACATATGCCTGCCCCCGATTGGTGGTTCAGCATCTGGCAGCCGCCGGGGGCTGAGGGTATCGACCAGCTCGCGGCGCAGGACTGGCTGCTGCAACCCGGCGCGCAGTGGCATGGCTTTGGCGAACTGGCGGGCGATTATGTGTTGCTCGACCCGCTGAAGGTCACCTTGGTGATGCCGGGGTTGCGAGCCGACGGTGTGTTGGACGAGCAGGGCATCCCGGCGGCAGTGGTCAGCAAGTTTCTATGGGAGCGCGGGTTGGTGGTGGAGAAGACCGGCCTTTACAGCTTCCTGGTGCTGTTCTCGATGGGCATCACCAAGGGCAAGTGGAGCACATTGCTGACCGAGTTGCTGGAGTTCAAACGCCATCACGATGGCAATACCCCGCTAAGCCAGTGCCTGCCGAGCATCGTTGCAGTCGACACGGCACGCTACCACGGCCTCGGGCTGCGCGACCTGTGCCGCCAGCTGCATGAATGCTATCGGGTCAATGCCACGGCCAAGCAGCTCAAAGGCTTGTTCGGACGCCTGCCGGAAGTCGCCCTCAGCCCTGCCCAAGCCTACGACCATATGGTGCGCGGTGAGGTGGAAGCGGTACCGATCGAGGCATTGCTCGGCCGCGTCTCGGCAGTCATGCTGGTGCCATACCCGCCGGGCATCCCCCTGATCATGCCGGGGGAACGGTTCACCGAAGCGACCCGCCCGATCCTCGACTACCTGGCGTTTGCCCGGGCCTTCAACAGCGATTTTCCCGGTTTCGTCGCCGATGTTCACGGCCTGCAGAATGAGTCGGGAAGCTATACGGTCGATTGCGTCAAGGAATGCGAATGATCTCGACGCCCGTCTGGACCAGTTCAAAGCGGTCTTCACCCAAGTGGTTGACGCGATCGCCGATGGCCAAGCGATAGGTGGTAACCGGCGCGCCCAGTGCGCTGCCGTCGGCCTGCAGGGTGGACTCTTGGAACTCGTGGACGGGGTAGATACGGCCTTCGGCGTCACGGGCGTGGAATTGGCCGACCATTACTGCTGCCATTTAGGTGAAAACCTCTGAATTACGTGGGAAATGTCTGCAGGAATAGACCGTGGATGGTACCTGGAAGTTTTCTGCCGGAGGAAAAAAACCTTAGCGCCGGGCGATGGTCATCTATAACTACAACGTCTCTTACCCCAGCAAAGGTTGAAAATCGCCATGAGCCAGGTGTATTCGGTAGCGGTCGTCGTCGGCAGCTTGCGCAAGGAATCGTACAACCGCAAGGTGGCCCGTGCCCTTTCAGAGCTGGCACCGTCCAGTCTCGCCCTGAAAATCGTCGAAATCGGCGATCTGCCCATGTACAACGAGGATGTCGAGGCTGCGGGTGTGCCTGAGCCATGGAAGCGCTTTCGCGATGAGATCCGGCGCAGCGACGCGGTGCTGTTCGTCACTCCGGAGTACAACCGCTCCATACCGGGCTGCCTGAAAAATGCCATCGATGTGGGTTCGCGTCCCTATGGGCAAAGCGCCTGGAGTGGCAAACCTGCGGCAGTGGTGAGCGTGTCGCCCGGGGCCATTGGCGGGTTCGGCGCCAACCATGCCGTGCGGCAGTCGCTGGTGTTTCTCGACATGCCCTGCATGCAGATGCCCGAAGCTTATATCGGTGGGGCGGCCAGCCTCTTCGAGGACAGTGGCAAGCTCAATGACAAGACCCGGCCCTTCCTGCAGGGCTTCATCGACAAGTTCTCCTCCTGGGTGAAGCTGAACAGGGCAGTCTGAGCCGGCCCTGTCGGCGGCACGCCGGCTCTCACAGATACCCCATCGTTGATGAAACAGCGGGGCCGTCATGGGAGCCGGGGCGCCGACGAAAGCAGCAACGAACACCGGTCAGAACGTCTGCGGCATCTCCCCCTTGGCCAACCGCCGGTTGATATCGGCGACCACCTCGGGCAGGTCATTGATGGTATCGATCAGGTAGTGCGGGCGTGACGCTGCGAACAGCGCATGAATTCGCTTGCGTTCACTTTCCAGCTTCTCGGCGCTCAGCGCTTGGTAACCTTCCCAGGTCAGCCCGAGCGCGTTGCCCGAGCACACCAGTGCCACGGTCCACATGCCGGCACGGCGGCCTTCGAGGATGCCCGGCACGGTGTCGTCGACCTTGACGCAGGCCGCCACATCATCAATGCCCAAGGCAATCACATTGGCCAGTGCCTGTGCCGGCCAGGGGCGGCCATTGGGGGTTTCGTCGGTGGCCACCACATGGTCGGCGACATAGCCGTTGCGTGCCGCCAGTTCGACGACCTTGTCCATCACCACTTTCGGGTAGCCCGAGCAGGAGCCGATTTTCAAGCCGTCCTGGCGCAGGCCGGTGAGGGTGTCCAGAGCGCCGGGGATCAGCGCTGAATGCACGGCGATCTTCTCGATCTGCAGCGGCATGAAGCGGTTATAGATGGCGGTGACGTCATCGTCGGTCGGCGTGCGGCCGAACACGTTGCGATAGCGCTCGGCAATTTCCGGCACGTCACACAGCGTGCGAATGTGGTCCCACTTGCCCATGCCCATGGGGCCGCGCGCTTCCTCGATGGACACCTGCACGTCGAACTCGGCAAAGGCTTCGACAAAGATCTGTGTGGGAGCGAACGAGCCGAAATCGACCACGGTACCGGCCCAGTCGAGGATCGCGGCTTGCAGCTGGGTGGGGTTGTTGTAGTTCATGTGCGCTAATTCCTGAATTGGGGTGGGCAAAGGGTCAGATGTCCAGCACTTCCATTTCCCGCAGCACGTCGGCCACGGCATTCACGGCGGCCTGCATGCCATCGGCACCGACCACGCCGATGCAGCCGACGCGGAAGGTTTCGACCTCGGTCAGCTTGCCCGGGTAGAGGATGAAGCCCTTGGCTTTGACCCGCTCGTAGAAGTCCTTGAACTGGTAGCGGGCATCGTTCGGTGCGTGGAACGTGACGATGATCGGCGCCTGGATGTCGGCGGGCAGGAAGCTGCGCAGGCCGATGGCAGCCATGCCGTCGAGCAGGGTCTTGCAGTTGTCGGCGTAGCGTCGGTGGCGCGCCGGCAGGCCGCCTTCCTCGTTGTATTGCTGCAGGGCTTCGTGCAGGGCCGCGACCACATGAGTGGGCGGGGTAAACCGCCATTGGCCGGTCTTGGCCATGTAGGCGTGCTGGTCGTGCAGGTCCATGGCCAGCGAATGGGCATTGCCCTCGGCAGCGGCCAGGGCGGCTTTTTCGGCGAAGACGAAGCCCATGCCAGGTACGCCTTCCAGGCACTTGCCGGAGGCGGCGATCAGCGCTTCGAAAGGAATTTCGCGGGCATCGATGGGCAGCGCGCCGAACGAGCTCATGGCATCGATGATCAGGCGCTTGCCGTGGCGTTGGATCACCTGGGCGATCTCAGGCAGCGGGTTGAGGATGCCGGTGCTGGTTTCGCAGTGGATCAACGCCACATGGGTCACGGCGGGGTCGGCGGCCAGCAGGCGGTCGACATCGGCGGCGGTGGTCGGTTGGTCTTCGGCGGTTTCGAAGGTGCTGTAGGTGCGGCCCAGCACGTTGCAGATCTTCGCCAGGCGCTGGCCATAAGCCCCATTGATCAGCACCAGTACCTTGCCATCGCGTGGCACCAGGGTGCCGATGGCCGCTTCCACGGCAAAGGTGCCACTGCCTTGCAGGGGAACGCAGTGGTGGCTGGCGGCGCCGTCGATGATTGTCAGCAGTTGCTCGCAGACGCTGGCAGTCAGCTGGTTGAAGTCGCGGTCCCAGGAGCCCCAGTCCACCAGCATCGCTTGGCGGGTGCGCAGTGATGTGGTCAAGGGACCTGGGGTCAGCAGAATAGGGGCGTTGCTCATTCCGTTATTCCTCGCAAGCGGTGGGCTGAAACTACGAGGCCTAGGTTGCAATTCGCGCTTCCATCAATCAAATTGTTTGTTGTTATCCCAGCTATAAGTCAGGCCGATAAATATGAATCTCTTTCAGCTGCGTGCCTTCGATGCAGTGGCCCGTGAGGGCAGCTTTACCCGTGCTGCCGAGCGCCTGTTCATCAGCCAGCCGGCAGTGACCGGGCACGTCAAGGCTCTGGAGGAGCACTACCAGATCACCTTGCTGCGGCGCACGGCGCGGCGCGTGGAGTTGACCGAGGAGGGCACGCGGCTGGCGGCCATCACCCGGGCCATGTTCGGCCTGGCTGAAGAGGCACAGGCCATGCTCGAAGCCAACCGGCAACTGCTGACCGGGCGCCTGGAGGTGGCTGCCGATGGCCCGCACCGGGTCATGCCCATGCTGGCGCAGTTACGCGAGCGCTACCCCGGCATCACGGTGAATCTGCGCCTGGGTAACGCTCAGGAGACGCTGGCTGCCCTGTTGTCCGAGCATGCCGATGTGGCGGTGCTGACAGAGATCGAGCCACGCAAGGGCCTGTATCTTCAGAGCCTGTGCCAATCCCGGTTGTGTGCGTTGCTGCCAGCAGGGCATGCCTGGGCTGGGGGCGAGGGTGACCTGGCCTTGGCCGAGCTGCACCAGCAGATCATGGTGCTGCGCGAACCCAGCTCCACTACCCGGCGCACCTTCGACAAGGCCTGCGCTACAGCTGGCGTGCAGCCCCGGGTGCAGCTGGAGCTGGACAGCCGTGAGGCGGTCACTGAGGCAGTGGCATCGCAACTGGGCATCGGCGTGGTGTCGTCTACCGAAGTGGCCAACGACCCCCGGGTGGTGGCGCGACCGTTAGGCGGGCAGGGCCTGGTCAACCAGCACATGGTTGGCTGCCTGGAGCGGCGCCGTGAGTTACGCTTGATCCAGGCATTCCTGGGCCTGGCAGCCAGCCTTTGAGCCGGGCCCAGATGCCGGCATAACCTGATGGACTGCAGATGAGCGAGAAAGACACTATTTCCATGCAACTGGTGCGTGAGGCCTTGTTGCAGACTTGCCCCGCGGGTGAGCCGGATGCGGCGCTGCTGGCCCGTGCCGGTATCGACGCCGGGCAGTTGCAGGCCCCGGATGCACGGGTCAGTGCCCAGGCCTATGCCCGGCTCTGGCGGTTGCTGGCGCGGCGCTGCAACGATGAATTCTTTGCCATGGACCCGCGCGGCCTGCGCAGCGGCAGCCTGGCGTTCCTGTGCCGGGCGAGCATGGCCCAGCCAACCTTGGGCGAGGGCCTGGAAACCGCGCTGGCGTTTCTTTCGCTGATGCTCGAGGACCTGCAGCCGAGCCTGGTGCGTCAGCAGGGCCTGGCCGAGATTGTCATCAATGAGCCGCGCGACCTCCCACGGCGGGCGTTCACCTATTTCACCTTCTGGATGATCGTGCATGGCGTGGCCTGCTGGCTGGCCGGGCGACGCATTGCCATCCTGGCCATCGAGCTGCGCTGTGCCGAGCCGCCGTACTGCGACGATTACCGGGTGATGTTCTCGCAGAACCTGCAGTTCGAGCGGCCGCGCACCCGCATGATCATCAGTGCCGATTGCCTTGACGTGCCACTGCGCCGCAGCCCCGAGGACCTGCAGCGCTTTCTGGCCGAAGCGCCTGGCAACATCCTGGTCAAGTACCGTGATCCGGCCAGCCTGGCGTGGCGCATCCGCAGCGACTTGCTGCAACTGGACCCGTCCCATTGGCCGGATGCCGACGGCCTGGCACGAGATTTGTGCCTGTCGCCGTCAACCTTGCGCCGTCGACTGGCGGAGGAGGGGCAGAGCTACCAGGTACTCAAGGACAGCGTCCGGCGTGAGCTGGCCATCGCCTGGTTGAGCCAGGCCGAAGCGCCCATGGGGGAAATCGCCGAGCGCCTTGGGTTTGCCGACGGCAGTTCGTTCTACAAGGCGTTTCGCAAGTGGTTCGGGTGCAATCCCGGGCATTACCGTGCGCTGATCCTGGCTCGGGGCGCGGCAGGCTGAAAGGGCGCCACGGCGACCTCAGGCGGTGGCTACGGTGGTATTTCCTCATGCCTTGCCCAGTGCCGGTTGGCGAGCATGCCAGCCCCATCTTTCGCTCCCGGCACACCCATGACTTCCATCGCCTCGAACCCTGTTACCCGCCATGAACAAGCAACCGATGCCTTCATCGCTGCCAGGCTACCCGTCTGGCTCAAACGGGCCAGCCAGCCTCAGATCGCCGCCCTGCGCGCCAGCCTCAACGCCCACCACGCCAGCCAGGCCCGTCTGCGCGGGCTCACGTTGACCCTCGAGCCTCTGCAGCAGTTCGCCGAAAAACACCTGTCCGCAGTGCTGATCAAGCCGCTGCCCGCAGGCATGACCCTGGCAGGGCTGGAGTGGCTGCAGGTATCGCCGCGCATCGGCACACTGCCCGGAACATTCCAGCAGACTTACCGTTACTCGGCGGCTCGGCAGAATGGATTGCTCAGGCTCATGAGCAACTTCGGCCCTGACGAATCGTTTTTTCAGGGTACCGGGCTCGTCCCCCCTGGGCGGGACACTCTGTTGACCGGCACGCCCGAGCAACTGGTTGAGACGTGCCGTGCGCTGGATGTGGGCCAGCTCTACCAGACCGAGCTGCAGCGTATTTTCAGTGCCACCACCCAGGACATTCTTGCCCAGGACAAGCGTTCGGGCCTGGCACTGGCTGCGCAGGTCGCAACGCTCAAGGGTGATATCGACGAGCAGGTGCAGCAAGCCTTGCGCAAGATGGTTGAGGGGGGTGGTGCCCATCCCGACTCGGGTCTGCACGGTTACCCCGGCTTGCTGGAGATGTTGGGCCAACGCGTGGCTGACGGGCTGTTCATTCGCTTGCGCGACGGTGTGGGCAATGATCGGGGTGTGGTCGTCTACCTGCCCAGTGATCCGGTGCAGGCCCTTCGCCGCTTCGACTCCACCGAGGCGATGAACACTGCGATGGTTGCAGCCTTGCAAGAGAAGGCCTACCGGGACTATTTCCTTCAGCTCATCAGCTTGCGGCATCGGGCAAGCGTCGCAGGTGTGCTCAGCGGACGCCTCAGGGATGCAAGGCCCGATCTGGCGCTCAAGGGCGCCACTGCGCCTGGCGACCTGTTCGCCGCGCTGGCCGCGCAACAGCTGCAGCGAGTCAAGGACGATGCCAGGCTGTTACTGGTACCCACAGCAGACGCTGATACGGCTGCCGCCCGCGCTCGCCATGCGGCCTGGCATGCTGCCGGCCTTGACTTGTTCAACCTGGCTGGGCTGTTCATCCCTGTCGTCGGCGCGCTGCTGCTGGGCCAACTGGTGGCGCAGACGCTTGGCGAAGTCTTCGAGGGCGTCGAGGACTGGGTCCGGGGGCATCAGCACGAGGCTCTGGAACACATGCTGGGGGTCGCCGAGACAGTGGCTGCCACAGGGGTGACCGCCGCCGCCGTGAGTTTTCTGCGCAGCAGCTTTGTCGATGGCTTGCAGCCTGTGAACGTGGGGGGGCGGCGTGGCCTGTTGTGTTCCGATGACATCACCGCCTACGCGTCCAGCCCCGGCACCATCGCCCTGCGTGACGATGGCCTCTATGGCGATGGCAACAGGCGCTGGATGCGCAGGGGCCAGCGTTACTATGAAGTACAGCGCAGTGAGCCTGAAGCCCCATACCGCTTGCGTCATCCTGGCGTGGACAAGGCGTACGGGCCAACGGTGCTGCACAACGGCGAGCGCGGCTGGCGACTGCTGCGCGACCAGCCGCAACGCTGGAGCGACGTGCGCTGGATGCTCGACACCCTGTGGCCGCAGCATCCGGTCATTGATGCACAGCAGGCGGCGCAAGTGCTGCGGGTTGCCGGTATGGATGCCGAGGAGTTACGCGGTGTGCTGGTCGAAAACCGGCCGGCGCCTGTAAACCTGCGTGAGACGTTGCGGCGCTTCGAGGCCCATGCACGTATCGAGTCGTTCTTCACGCGCCTGGCCAGCTACTCGCTGGCCACACACGACAATGCATTGCTGGAGTGGTGCCAGGCCCGTTCCGCCAGTACCGACATCGATGTCCTGTTGCGTCAGCGCGCTGCGCTGCAGGGGCCTCTTCTCGAACAACTGAGCACGCCACCGGCTGTCGACGACGCCCTGCTGCCCTTGATAAAGCGTGACTTCGCCGGTTTGCCGCAAGCCTATGCGCAGGCACTGGCCACCCAGGCCAGCGAGGGTGAACGCTTCGTGGCGACGTCAGCTGGGCACGTGACGCTGGGGCTGGCGAACAAAGCCCGCTCCCTGCTGCGCCTGGCCAGGTTGAATCGTACGCTCGAGGGGCTTTACCTGCCCGCCAGCTATTGCAACGAAACCGGTCAACTGGCGCTCACCCTGCTTCAGGGCGAGCTGGAAAACAACGCAGGCGTGCGTTGCGAGGCGCTGAGCATCGAGTTGCGCGATACCGGCCCGCACGGGCGGCTGCTAAAGGCCGTTGGCACCGCTGTTGACCCTTTCGTGCGCAGGATCGTGGTGCGTAAAGACGGGCAGTTCCACCTTTACGATGGCTTGGGGCGCGGGTTGCCGTTCGGCCCTGGCAACCCGGCGAGCCTGTACGAAATGCTTGCCGCGGTGTTGGCGCCTGAGCATCGCGCGGCCTTGGGTATGGCCCAGGCCGACGCCGGTCCACAGCTACGCCAGCGACTGCTGGCCAGGCTTCCTGCCACGCACCGCGAGGTGGCTGAGCTCTTGCAATGGCCGGCTCAGGCTCAGTGGTTCAACCCTGGACGACGCTTGCCGGACGGGCGTGTTGGCTATCCGCTCAGTGGCCGTGCCGAGGGCGACAGCCGTTCGTTCCCTGCGCGCATTCGGGAGCGTTTGCGTCAGCTTTATCCCGGGCTGGATGAGGCGCAACTGGACCAGGAGCAGGCGCTTCTTGCAAGCGGGCAGCGGCCGGCCTATGAACGCCTCGTCGAGCTTGAGGATGACCATGATCAGTTGATTCGCCACCTCAACCGATGGAGCAGTGCTCAACTGGACGCACGGCGACGGGTACTCCGGCGGCGAGTGGCCGACGCCATTCTGCGGGCTTGGCGGTTGCAGGGGGACTGGATTTACGACGATGCGGGTACAGCAACCGGTCAGAACTTGTCCCTGAGCGGCATGTTGCTCAACAGTTTGCCGGACCTACCGGGTGTCATCGATTTCCACCGTGTAACCCGCCTGAGTCTGCAAAACTCGGCGGTCGATCTGGTGCCAGTGGACTTCTTGCGCCCATTCACTGCGCTGACCGAGCTTGACATGAGTTTCAACCGGCTGCGCAACATCCCGCTCGGGATCGCTTACCTGCCGCAACTACAGCGCTTGCGCCTGGCGCATAACCAGATCCGCTTCAACGCACAGACCGTCGGTGTGCTGCAGGCAATGACTGCCTTGTCCCATCTTGACCTGAGCTACAACCGGCTGGAGCACCTTTATCTGGACTTCAACCATTTCTCGGCAATGACTCATCTGAACCTGCGCCACTGCCGGCTGGGTGCGTGGCCCAGCCGGCTCGAGCTGTGCGGCCTGCTGGTGCACTGCGACCTGAGCGACAACCAGTTGCGCGAACCACCGGAGGCGTTGCTGGCAATGCCTCATGCCTGGCGCCGCGGGCTGGTCGTCGACCGTAACCCGCTAAGGCGGGCGCAATTGCAACGGTTGTACGTGCTGGACCCCATCGAGGAACACGGACATTTGCCAGAATCGATGGCAAGGGTCGACTTGCCCCATGCCCGAGCCTTGTGGCTGGGGCATGTCGCCGAAACCGATCAAGCAGCGCGCGGGTTGCTGTGGGACGGCCTTGCGGCCGAACCGGGCAGCGCGAGCTTCTTCCGTATTCTGGCATGGCTGGAGCATACGGCTGATTATGCCCCGGCCATTGCTGATGGCGGCCGGGATGCGCTTGCGCGGGATGTATGGGCCGCGTTGCAGGCGGTCGAGAGCAACCCGGCGTTGCGCATACGCGTTTTTGAAGTGGCCAGCCAACCGGTTTCGTGCTCGGATATGGTCCGTGACATTTTCAGTGATATTCATGTGAGGGTCTTGCTGGCCCAGGCTGAGACCGATGCGCGAGACCCGACGCAGCGGGGACGATTGATGGCATTCGGCCGGCAACTATTTCGGCTTGACCTGGTATGGCAGCAGGCCAGCCGGGCGATCATGCGCCTGGGCGCCGAGGGTGAACACGTGGGGCGTTCAGCCTTGTCGTTGGCATACCGGGTGCGTTTGCGCGAGCGCCTTGATTTGCCGGGCCAACCACGAGCGATGCGCTACCCGGACTCAGCCGGGGTGAGCGATGAGCAAGTCAATGACGTGCTTGCCGCTGTGCTCGCCAGTGAAACGATGGAGGCGCTGAGCCAAAGCCTGTTGAGCCGACTGTTCTGGCAAACCTGCCTTCGTGAACAGCACCGGCCGTTGTTCGAAGCGCTCAATGCCGACTATCTCCAGCGCAGGGCAAACTTGCGCGTTGTCCGGCCACCCATCCCGGCCGATCAGCTGCGTTCGCAGCTCGCTGATCTGGACGACCAGGAACAGCGCGATTCAGAACGGCTGCTGGCAGGCTTGACCGAGTCTTACTTGCATGGGCTGGGCCGTGGAGACGGCTGACGTCCAAGGCGGCCAAACCAGTCATCCAGATTGACAGCTTTGGCCATTGCCGCCTTGCTTGAGCGGCGCGAACATCGTCGGACCGATGGTTAACACCAAAAACAAGAAACCAGGAGTCCGACGATGCGCGATTACATCGAGGCAGCTCGTGCGTTCGACCATGGCCAGGCTGCTGCCGCGGCGCTGCATGGCGACCTCCAAGCCCTCAATGCCTGTGTCGAATGCTGTGACCGCCATGCCGGTGCCGGCAAGCTGGCGCTGATTCACGAAGACCGCGATGGCAACACGGCGCGGTTCAGTTTCGACCAGCTCAAGGCGCAGTCTGCGCGTTTTGCCAATGTGCTCAGAACCCACGGCGTGGGCCCCGGTGATCGGGTGGCTGGGCTGATGCCACGTACTCCCGAGCTTCTTGTCACCATCCTCGCCACCTGGCGCCTTGGCGCTGTGTACCAGCCTCTGTTCACTGCGTTCGGCCCCAAGGCTATCGAGCACCGCCTTGAGCAGTCGCATGCCCGCGTAGTCGTTACCGACAGCCTCAACCGTGGCAAGCTGGACGAGGTGCAGGCCTGCCCGACCATCATCACGGTCAATGCCCGCGCCGGCGAGCTGGACTACCAGCAGTGCCTGGCGGGCGCCCCGAGCGACTGCGAACCGGTAATGCGCTCAGGTGGCGATCCGTTCTTGCTGATGTTCACCTCAGGCACCACCGGCCCGGCGAAACCGCTGGAGGTGCCGCTGCGTGCCATTGTCGCGTTTCAGGGCTACATGCGCGACGCCATCGACCTGCGCAGCGAAGACAACTTCTGGAACCTGGCCGACCCGGGGTGGGCCTATGGCCTGTATTACGCAGTTACCGGCCCGTTGTCGCTGGGCCATGCCACCACGTTCTACGATGGCCCGTTCAGCGTCGAAAGCTGCGCGCGGGTGATCGACAAGCTCGGTATCACCAACCTGGCAGGCTCGCCCACTGCGTACCGCATGCTGATTGCGGCCGGCAGTGCTTTCTCGGCGCCCGTCAAGGGCCGCCTGCGCGCAGTCAGCAGTGCCGGTGAGCCGCTCAACCCCGAGGTGATCCGCTGGTTCGCCAATGAGCTGGGCGTGACCATCCACGACCATTACGGCCAGACCGAACTGGGTATGGTGCTGTGCAACCACCACGGCCTTTCACACCCCGTACACCTGGGGTCTGCCGGCTTCGCCGTCCCCGGCCATCGCATTGTGGTGCTGGACGAGCAGGGTGAAGAACTGCCGGTCGGCCAGCCGGGCATCCTTGCCGTCGACCGCGAGCAATCGCCACTTTGCTGGTTCGGTGGCTACCGCGGGCTGCCGACCAAAGCGTTCATCGGCAAGTACTACCTCAGTGGTGACACCGTCGAGCTCAACGCGGATGGCAGCATCAGCTTCGTTGGCCGCAGTGACGATGTGATTACCACCTCCGGCTATCGCGTCGGGCCGTTCGACGTCGAAAGCGCGTTGATCGAGCACCCCGCGGTGGTCGAGGCCGCCGTCATCGGCAAGCCGGACCCGGAACGGACCGAGCTGATCAAGGCTTTCGTGGTGCTGGCCCAGGGCGTCGTCGGTTGCGCCGAACTGGAAGAAGCGCTGCGTCAGCATGTGCGCCAGCGCCTGTATGCCCATGCCTACCCCCGCGAAATCGAATTCGTCAGCGAGCTGCCCAAGACCCCGAGCGGCAAGCTGCAACGCTTCATCCTGCGCAACCAGGAAGTCGCCAAACAACACGTGCAACAGGCCACCCCTGCCAGCGCCTGAAAGGAAACCGATCATGCAGATAGCCACTAAACACTACATTGTCAGCGGTGCCGCCTCCGGGCTGGGTGCTGCCACTGCGCAGATGCTGGTCGAGGCCGGCGCCAAGGTCATGCTGGTCGACCTCAACGCTCAGGCCGTCGAGGCCAAGGCCCGTGAACTGGGTGACAACGCCCGCTTCGCCGTGGCCGACATCAGCGACGAGCAGGCTGCCCACGCGGCCGTCGATGCAGCCGTCAGTGCCTTTGGCAGCTTGCATGGCCTGGTCAATTGCGCCGGCATCGTCGGCGCCGAGAAGGTGCTGGGCAAACAGGGCCCGCATGGCCTTGCCAGCTTCGCCAAGGTCATCAACGTCAACCTGATCGGCAGCTTCAATTTGCTGCGCCTGGCCGCTGCAGCCATGGCCGAAGGGGCCGCCGATGAGGCGGGCGAGCGTGGGGTGATCATCAACACCGCCTCCATCGCTGCCTACGACGGCCAGATCGGTCAGGCTGCCTACGCTGCCTCCAAGGGCGCCATTGCCAGCCTCACCTTGCCGGCCGCTCGCGAACTGGCACGCTTTGGCATCCGTGTGATGACCATCGCACCGGGCATCTTCGAAACGCCGATGATGGCAGGCATGACCGAAGAGGTACGTGCTTCGCTGGCTGCCGGTGTGCCGTTCCCACCGCGCCTGGGCCGCCCGCAGGAATACGCAGCGCTGGCCCGTCACATCATCGAGAACAGCATGCTCAACGGCGAGGTGATCCGCCTCGACGGTGCACTGCGCATGGCTGCCAAGTAAGGAGCGTGAACATGACCCTCGCCAATGATCCGATCGTTATCGTCAGCGCCGTGCGCACGCCCATGGGCGGCCTGCAGGGCGATCTGAAAAGCCTGACCGCGCCACAGCTGGGCAGCGCGGCCATTCGTGGTGCCGTGGAACGTGCCGGCATCGATGCCGCCAGTGTCGAGCAAGTGCTGTTTGGCTGCGTGCTACCGGCCGGCCTGGGCCAGGCGCCAGCGCGCCAGGCTGCACTGGGTGCCGGGCTGGACAAGCACACCACCTGCACCACCCTCAACAAAATGTGCGGCTCGGGCATGCAGGCCGCGATCATGGCCCATGACCTGCTGTTGGCCGGGACCGCGGACGTGGTGGTGGCGGGCGGCATGGAGAGCATGAGCAACGCCCCGTATCTGCTGGACAAAGCCCGTGGCGGCTACCGCATGGGCCACGGCAGGATCATTGACCACATGTTCATGGACGGCCTGGAAGACGCCTATGACAAGGGCCGCCTGATGGGCACCTTCGCCGAAGACTGCGCCCAGGCCACAGGCTTGAGCCGTGAAGCCCAGGACCAGTTCGCCATTGCCTCGCTTACCCGTGCCCAGGACGCGATCCGCAGCGGCCGCTTTACCGCCGAGATCGTGCCGGTGGAAGTCAGCGAGGGCAAGGAAAAGCGCGTCATCAAGGAGGACGAGCAGCCGCCCAAGGCGCGCCTGGACAAGATCCCGCAGCTCAAGCCTGCCTTCCGTGAAGGGGGTACGGTGACCGCCGCCAACGCCAGTTCGATCTCCGACGGTGCTGCGGCGCTGGTCCTGATGCGCCGCTCCGAAGCCGACAAGCGCGGCCTCAAAGCCCTGGCAGTCATCCACGGCCACGCGGCCTTCGCAGACACCCCGGCGCTATTCCCGACTGCGCCGATCGGGGCCATCGACAGGTTGATGAAACGCACCGGCTGGAACCTGGCCGAGGTCGACCTGTTCGAGATCAACGAGGCCTTCGCTGTGGTCACGCTGGCGGCCATGAAACACCTTGACCTGCCACACGACAAGGTCAACATCCACGGCGGCGCCTGCGCCCTTGGCCACCCGATTGGTGCTTCCGGCGCACGCATCCTGGTGACCTTGCTGTCGGCCCTTCGCCAGAACAACCTGCGCCGCGGCGTGGCGGCCATCTGCATTGGCGGCGGCGAGGCCACGGCCATGGCCGTCGAATGCCTGTACTGAGGTGAACCATGCTGGTAACTGACGAGCAACAACAGATCGCCGATGCAGTACGCGCTTTTGCCCAGGAGCGGCTGAAACCCTTTGCCGCGCAGTGGGACCAGGAACACCGCTTCCCCAAGGAGGCCATCGAGGAGATGGCTGAGCTGGGCCTGTTCGGCATGCTGGTCCCGGAGCAATGGGGTGGCAGTGACACCGGTTACGTGGCCTACGCCATGGCCTTGGAAGAAATCGCCGCGGGTGATGGTGCCTGCTCGACCATCATGAGCGTGCACAACTCGGTAGGGTGTGTACCGATCCTGCGTTTTGGCAGCGAGCAGCAGAAGGCGCAGTTTCTCACCCCCCTGGCAACTGGCGCGATGCTGGGTGCCTTTGCCCTCACCGAGCCTCAGGCTGGCTCCGATGCGAGCAGCCTGAAGGCCCGTGCGCGCCTGGAGGGTGACCATTATGTGCTCAATGGCAGCAAGCAGTTCATCACCTCTGGGCAGAACGCCGGGGTGGTGATCGTGTTTGCCGTGACTGACCCAGAAGCCGGCAAGCGTGGGATCAGCGCCTTCATCGTGCCCACCGATTCACCGGGCTACCAGGTAGCGCGGGTCGAGGACAAGCTCGGCCAGCACGCCTCCGACACCTGCCAGATCGTCTTCGACAACGTGCACGTGCCGGTGGCCAACCGCCTGGGCGCAGAGGGCGAGGGCTACAAGATCGCTCTGGCCAACCTTGAAGGCGGGCGCATCGGTATTGCCTCGCAGGCCGTGGGCATGGCCCGTGCAGCGTTCGAAGTGGCGCGGGACTACGCCAAGGAGCGGCAAAGCTTCGGCAAGGCACTGGTCGAGCACCAGGCCGTGGCCTTCCGCCTGGCCGACATGGCGACGAAAATTGCCGTGGCGCGGCAGATGGTGCTGCACGCCGCCGCGCTACGCGACGCCGGGCGCCCGGCGTTGGTGGAAGCGTCGATGGCCAAGCTGTTTGCCTCGGAAATGGCCGAAAAGGTCTGTTCGGATGCCTTGCAGACCCTGGGCGGTTATGGCTATCTGAGTGACTTCCCGCTGGAGCGGATCTACCGCGACGTGCGGGTTTGCCAGATCTACGAAGGCACCAGCGACATTCAGCGCATGGTCATTGCGCGCAATCTTTGAAGGAGCAGTCTGCATGGCATTCGAAACCATCCTGTTGGATATTCACGGTAAGGTCGGCCTGATTACCCTTAACCGGCCCCAGGCGCTCAATGCGCTCAACGCGCAGATCGTCAGTGAGATCAACCAGGCCCTGGACCAGCTCGAGCGTGACCCGAATATCGGCTGCGTGGTGCTGACGGGTTCGGCCAAAGCCTTTGCCGCCGGCGCCGATATCAAGGAAATGGCCGAACTCAAATACCCGCAGATCTACGTCGATGACCTGTTCAGCGATGCCGACCGCATTGCCAACCGCCGCAAGCCGATTATCGCTGCGGTGTCGGGTTTTGCGTTGGGCGGTGGTTGTGAGCTGGCGATGATGTGCGACTTCATCCTGGCTGGCGACAATGCAAAGTTCGGGCAGCCGGAAATCAACCTGGGCGTACTGCCGGGCATGGGCGGTACCCAGCGCCTGACCCGTGCCGTGGGCAAGGCCAAGGCCATGGAGCTGTGCCTGACGGGGCGCCTGATGGGGGCTGAGGAGGCGGAGCGGGCAGGCCTGGTTGCGCGCGTGGTGCCACAGGCCGAACTGGTGGAGGAGGCATTGAAAGTGGCTGCAACCATTGCTGGCAAGTCGATCCCGGTGAGCATGATGGTCAAGGAAAGCGTCAACCGGGCCTTTGAAGTCACGCTGAGCGAAGGTGTGCGTTTCGAGCGCCGTGTGTTTCATGCCGCATTTGCCACTGAAGACCAGAAGGAAGGGATGGCGGCGTTCATTGCCAAGCGTGAGGCTCAGTTCAAGGACTGCTGAGCTGCACCAGCAGGGGCAGCGAAACTGCCCCTGCTGATGATCAGGCCTGATGGATGAAGAAGTACCGCTTTGCCGCAGCCAGGTCGATCGGGCTGCGATGCACTTCGGTCTCATGCCCGCCTGCGTTCTCTGTTCCACCGCCTGCGTTGTCAGCGTTGCCGACAGGTCTTCGATTGCCTTGATGTTCAGTGCCGCATCGGCATCGTGGACGCACTCGTCCGTCTGGTTGGCACGGGTCAAGCGCAGTTCGATGGCTGCGCGGTGGTGGTCAAGGCCTTCGCGGTGCAGCAGTAGTATCTTTTCGATCTCCATTGGCAGATAAGTGTTGGCCTTGGTGCCTTGCATCAGGGCCAGGCTGCTTCTTGCTGTCTGGAGGCGGGGGCCATGAAACCGCCCGGGTTATCTGCCTTGGCTTTAAAGGTGTACTGCCAGCGACATCGTCCGTGCGGCAAGTCGCTGCCGTCAGGCGTAAACCATGTCATTTCGGTCAATTACCCCGTGATTGGTGTTGCCCCTCGCGACGTGGGGCCTTAGACTGCCGCCCCCTGCAAAAGAGTGCCGATTGGCGCTTGAAGAATTCTGTTGCCAATGCCGAGGCGTTGGCGACACCCGAATCGCCCAAATGCACATTTTTTCATAGAGAAATCGATGACCAAGGAACAGTTGCTGGCCATGTCGGCCGATGACTACATGAACGCTGATCAGCTGGCCTTCTTCACTGGCCTGCTGCAGGCGATGAAAGTAGAAACCCATGAACGCATCGAGCTGAGCCGTGCCACCATCGAAAGCCTGGATACCCCGTCGGATCCTGCCGACGTGGCCTCGGTCGAAGAAGAGCGTCACTGGTTGGTTAATGCCATCGAACGTGATCAGCGTTTGCTGCCGCAGCTGGAAATGGCCTTGGGCCGTATCGCTGACGAAAGCTTCGGCTGGTGCGATGACAGTGGTGAACCGATCGGCCTGCAGCGTCTGCTGATCAGCCCGACCACCAAGTACTGCATCGAAGCCCAGGAGCGCCACGAGCAGCTCGATCGCCACCAGCGCCAGATCTGACCGAGCGGTGTGTGCCAAGGCCCCACGGAGCAATCCTTGGGGCTTTTTGCGTTTGCTGGCGGGTGCGGGCTGGTTCGTTGCTGCTGACGCAATACTGCTATACCAATGTTGGCTTTTTTCGGCAGGGTGGCGGGCGTATCATGGCTATATAGTTAGGTTGCTAAGTAAATTCCGGAGGGGATGATGAATAGCCGAGTCGATATAGCCGTGATGATTGGCTCAGGTGTGCCCGCTGCCTTGCAGGTGTTGGGCCGCCGAGTATGCTGGGTGGTACTGGTGGACGGCGAACGTCGGGGCCCTGCGTTTGCGACACGTGATGAGGCGCGGGCGTGTCAGGTGGCCTGGCTGGAGCAGCTGGAGAAAGGCCGAGCCGCCTGACTGTGGTTCAGTTTTCGAGGCTGCGGGCCAGCTCGCAGGCATCATGGTGGCGACGCCGAAAGCCCTTTACTCTACCGGTAGCGCTTTCGGTGACGTGGAAGAACTCGATGCCGGCAGCTATCACGACGTAACGCGGTGTGAGGCGAGAATAAATGCGCTTTGCCTCTCGACGTGTTTCTGTGTTTTCGTGCATATTTCCTTCCCAGTAATGCGCTGATGGATTGCAGAGCCCGTTCTGCCGAAGGGCCTGGCGTTATCTATCGCATCTTTTCTGACGGAATAGTTGTAAGACATTACGCTTCCCGGTTGGGGAATGTGCCTAAACCCGTCCTTTGGGCGAAGTCTGGCAAGCAGGAGTAAAGATTCCTCCATGCTGTATAGCCAGAAGGCACAGACGTTATGCACATCGCTTCATTACTCTTTTCGCCTATCGAAATGAAAGGGCCGTGCCTCACCGATGGTGAGTGGGGGCGGATGTTACCGATTTGAGGATTACTTCATTGGCAGTCAGTACTCTGGATACCCACGCTTTGTTCGCCCTTGGCGATTTGCGCGGTAAGTTGGCCAAGCTGTTTCAGGGCCGTTTCGTTTATGTCACCGAGCAAAGTCCCGAAGGCTTGTATATGGCCGAAATCGACACCGAGAGTGCGTTGGTAGTCGATGACAAGCAGCGTTTGGAATTGAAGGTGGGGGATCACTTTCGTGCTGCCGTATTGCCCAGTCGTGAGGGCGGCAAGTTGGAAATGCGCTTTCGCGAGATCAAACTGAACGTCTATGGTGTCGGCGACTATGCCTTTGTCTCGGTGCCGCAAGGTGAAGGTATCGTGTTTCGTGAAGGCCAAGGCGTAATGCTGGTGTTCGCGGCTCAACAGCAAGTCCAGGAGGGCTTGGGCAAGCTGCTCAAGGCCGTTACCGGTAAGGTCGCGAAATGGCGCAAGGGTGAATTGACCACGTTCAAGGCGAGTGAATGAACGAGGCGCAAGAGGCGGATGGCGGCCGTGGCGCGTTCCATCGACAACATCAGGCCATGGCCTTGGCACAGGCAGAACGTTTGCTGGCGCGACGCGATGAGATGAAGGGGGCCTGGTTGACCTGGGTGGCGGCCCAGCTCTATCAATTAGGCCCACCTCCCTACGTCGCGATGGTGCGGCGAGAGTTGCAGCGGATCACCCAGCAATGAGCCTGCCGCACATCAATTGCCACCCTCCTGGCTATTACTGACTTCTTCGGGTACCGCTTCCCCGGCCATGCGTTTGCGAAACAGCGCCGCCCTGGCCAGTAACAGGGTAGTGACCGGTACGGTGATCGACAGTAGAACAGGGATCAACCAGGCGTGCAGTACCGGGCCTTGCTTGAGCCATGAAAAGTAGATGATCGAAGCCAAGGCAACGCACCAGGCTCCGATGGTCGAGGCCAGGGCTGGCGGGTGCATGCGCTGGAAATAATCCTTGAGGCGCAGCAGGCCAATGGCCCCGATCAGCGCGAACAGGCTGCCGAGCAGCAGCAGGGCGGCGGTAATGAGCTCGAGCCAGAGCGGTAGTTCAAGAACCTCGGTCATTCTATTACCTCGCCACGCAGCAGGAACTTGGCCAAGGCAAACGAGCCGACAAAGCCGAACAGTGCAATCAATAGTGCACCTTCAAAGTAGGTATCGCTGGCATAGCGGATCCCCAGTACCAGCATCATGAGCATGCCCAGGATGTACAGGTAGTCCAGTGCCAGTACCCGGTCCTGGGCGGAGGGGCCGCGAAACAGCCGGATCAGCGTCAGGCCCATGGCCAGGGCAAAGATGAACAAGCTGGCGAGCACTGCGTAGGCTAGCAGGCCTGTCATTGGAAAATCTCCATCAGCGGTCGTTCGTAGGCGTGTTTGAAGTGCTCGATGAAGGCGTTTTCATCCTTGAGGTCGAACACGTGCAGCAGCAGGACGCTGCGGTCCAGTGCCAGCTCTGACCAGACGGTACCGGGCACCACGGTGGTGATCATCGACAGTGCTGCCAGGCCGTGGGCATCGCGCAGGTCCAGTGGGATATGGACAAAGGCTGAGCGAGGCGGGTGTTGCCCGGCGCGCAAAACGCTGAGGGCTACTTGCAGGTTGGACTGGATGACGTCGTTACCCACCCGGCCCAGCAGTTTTACGACCATCAGCGGCCTGCGTACGCGGGCGTGCTGGGGGCGCAGTGGCGCCATCAGCAGCGGCGCCAGAATGCCAAGCACGGCGGCGAGCAGCAGGTTGCCCGGGCTTACCGACAGATTCAGCAGCAGCCACAGTACGAACAGCGCGACAGACAGCAGCGGTGCGGGGAAAAGTCGGCTCATGGCTGCACCTGTGCGTCGAGCGTGGTCGGGCCGGGTATCGGCTGCGCGGCCATCACGGCCTTGATGTAGGTGTCAGGGGCCTGCAGGCTGGCAGCCGTGTCCTGGGTGTATCGTAGCAGCGGCTCGGCCCGGAAACTGAGCATGATGCACAGGCCCAGCAAAATGACGATCGGCAGGCATTCATAGTGCCGCAGTACTGGAGAGGGGCGCTCTTCAGGCTTCCAGAAACGCTGGATGCCCACGCGGCCGAAAGCGATCAGCGAGGCCATGCCAGACAGGACGAGCAGGACTACCAGCGCCCAGCCGGCTGCAGACAGCGGGCGTTCGCTCGGCATTCCCAACCCCAGTGGGTTGAACAGCGCACTGATCAAGTTGAGTTTGCCGACGAAGCCAGACAGCGGTGGCATGCCGATGATCAGCAACGCACAGGCAATGAAGCTCAGGCCCAGGAACGCCATGGTCCAGGGAATGATCTGGCCGATCACTGCCTTCTGCTCATCGTCGAGGTTGATCCCTTTGGGCGGGTGCAGTGATTCCAGTGGCGAGGGCATGCTGCCTTCTTCGTCCTCCAGCGGCGGCTCGTTGGCCGAGCGAGAGCGTTCCACCAGTTCGGCGAGCAGGAACAGGGCACACAGTGCCAACGTCGAGTTGACCAGATAGAACAGGGCCGCACCCGTCAGGGCCGGCTGGGCGAAGCCGATCGCGCCCAGCAGGGTGCCTGCCGAAACCAGTATGCTCAGTGCCGCCATGCGCTCCAGTCGCTGTGCGGCAAGGATCGATACGGCTGCGATGGCAAGGGTGACCAAGCCCCCGTAGATCAGCCATTGCCCACCGAAATGCGCCGATGCACCGGCCTGGCCCGAGAAGAACAGGGACCAGAGCCGCAATACAGCGTACAAGCCGACCTTGGTCATGATGGCGAACAATGCGGCGACGGGTGCGCTGGCCGAGGCATACGCCGGTACCAGCCAGAAATTCAGCGGCCAGATGCCGGCCTTCGCCAGGAAGGCTACGGCCAGGATTGCCGCGCCCGCGTGCAGCAAACCACGGTCGGCCTCGGGCACCAACGGTACTTTCAGCGCGAGGTCGGCCATGTTCAGGGTGCCGGTCACACCGTAAAGCATTGCGGCGCCAATCAGAAACAGCGAAGAGGCGAACAGGTTAATGGCGATGTAATGCAGGCCGGCGCGCACCCGCGCTCTTCCCGAACCGTGCAGCAGCAGGCCATAAGAGGCCGCTAGCAGCACTTCGAAAAAGACGAACAGGTTGAACAGGTCGGCGGTCAGGAAGGCGCCATACAGGCCCATCAACTGGATCTGGAACAGTGCGTGGAAGCTGGCGCCGGCGCTGTCCCAGCGGGCGCGAGCGAACAGCAGGGCGCTGATGCCGATGACCCCGGTCAACGTCAGCATCAGCGCCGAAAGGTGATCAACCACCAGCACGATGCCAAAAGGCGCGGGCCAGTTGCCCGGCAGATACACGCCAATCGATTCCGCCTGGCCCTGGACGCGCACCCACAACAGCAAGCTGACGGCGATGATCAGCCCGCTGAAGGTCGACAGCAGGTTGAGGCGTGCCTTGAGCAGGCGGTGCTTGTCGCCCAGTATCAGCATCACTGCGGCGGTCAGCAGCGGCAGCAGGATGGGGGCGACGATCAGTCGGCTCATCTCGCTCATTCTTCACGCTCCCGGCCATCCACGTGGTCGGTGCCGGTCAGGCCGCGAGATGCCAGCAGCACCACCAGGAACAGGGCGGTCATGGCAAAGCTGATGACGATGGCCGTCAGAACCAGTGCCTGGGGCAGCGGATCGGTGTAGTGCAGCAGGTCCTGGGTCACGCCTTCCTTGATGATCGGCTCCTTGCCGATGAACAGGCTGCCCATGCTGAAGATGAACAGGTTGACGCCGTACGATAGCAGGCACAGGCCCATGATCACCTGGTAGGTCCGAGGGCGCAGGATAAGCCACACGCCCGATGCGGCCAGTACGCCGATGGCGACTGCAATGACTTCTTCCATCAGGCGGCTCCTGCTTGGCTGGGTTTCGACGGATTACCCGGGCGGTAGGCTCGCACCGACTGGTGGGCCAGGGCAGTGAGGATCAGCAGGGTCGAACCGACCACCACGGTGTACACGCCGACGTCGAAGAACAGCGCGCTGGCCACGTGCACATCGCCGAGCACTGGCAGGTGCAGGTGGGCGGTATGGGTGGTCAGGAACGGGTAGCCCAGCAGCATGGCGCCGCCCCCGGTCAGGGTCGCACAGAGTAGCCCGGTGCCCATCCAGCGCAGTGGGCGCAGGCTCATCTGGGCTTCGACCCATTGGGTGCCTGCGACCATGTACTGGAGGATGAATGCCACCGACATCACCAGGCCCGCGACAAAGCCGCCGCCAGGCTGGTTGTGGCCGCGCATGAACAGGTACATCGAGATCAGCAGGGCGATCGGCAGCAGCAGCCGTACCAGCACTGCAGGCACCATCATGAAGCCCAAAGCTGTGTCGGTGGCATGGCGCGGGTTGATCAGGTCGGTGACCACGTCAGGTGCAAGCTGGCGCTGCTGAGCTGGCAACTGCATGCTCTCCTTGGGTGGGCGGAAGCGGCGCAGCAGGGCGAATACGGTCAGGGCGACGGCCACCAGCACGGTGATCTCGCCCAGTGTGTCGAAGCCGCGGAAGTCAACCAGCATCACGTTGACCACATTGGTACCGCCACCTTGTGGCAAGGCCCGGCTCAGATAGAACGAAGAAATGTCGTTCGGCGTGGGTCGTGTCAGCATGGCGTAGGACAGCAGCGCCATGCCACCGCCGACCAGGATCGCCAGCAGCAGGTCGCGCAGGCGGCGCATGCGGGCGCGGTCGAGGCTCCCGGGCAGCGGCGAGACACCTTCGATACGCCGCGGCAACCAGCGCAGGCCAAGCAGGATCAGTACCGTGGTGACCACCTCGACGACCAGTTGGGTCAGTGCCAGGTCAGGTGCGGAGAACCAGACGAAGGTGATGCAGGTCATGAGGCCGCAGACGCCGACCATGATCAAGGCCGCCAAGCGGTGATACTTGGCTTGGTAGGCAGCGCCGATGGCGCAGGCGATAGCGATCACCCAGAGGGCGACGAACACACCTGACCCCGGGATTTTCGGGCGGTCACCCCAACTCAGGCCGCTGTACAGCATGGGTGTGAGCCCAGCGAGGAAGGCGGCGAGCACCAGCATGAACAGCTGCGCTTGCAGGCGGCGAGTGGTCAGCAGCCCCTCGATGCGCCTGGCCAGTAACATCAGGTGCACCTGGCCGTGCTCGAACAGGCGCTTGCCATTGAACCGCTCGATCAGGGGTGGATACGGGAAGCGCCCTCGGCGCAACTGCTTGCGCAACAGCAGGTACAGCACGATACCGCCGCTCATGGCCACCAGGCTCATGATCAGCGGGGCATTCCAGCCGTGCCAGATGGCCAGGCTGTACTCGGGCAGCGTACCACCCACCACCGGAAGGGCTGCAGCGGCCAGCAAGGGGCCGACCGACTGGGCAGGGAAAATGCCCACCACCAGGCAGGTGAGAACCAGCAGTTCGACGGGTGCGCGCATCCAGCGAGGCGGTTCGTGAGGTGTGTGAGGCAGGTCTTGGGCGGCAGGGCCAAAGAATACGTCGACGGTGAAGCGCAAGGCGTAGGCCACGCTGAAGGTGCCGGCCAGGGTCGCTATCACTGGCAGCGTGGCCTCGACCCAGGCCGTGGAGCTGATGAACACAGTTTCGGCGAAGAACATTTCCTTGGACAGGAAGCCGTTCATCAATGGCACGCCGGCCATCGAGGCGCTGGCCACCATCGCCAGGGTCGCGGTGTACGGCACCAGCCGGATCAGCCCGCTGAGGCGGCGGATGTCGCGGGTGCCGCTTTCGTGGTCGATGATGCCGGCGGCCATGAACAGCGAAGCCTTGAACGTGGCATGGTTGAGTATGTGAAACACGGCGGCCACTGCCGCGAGTGGGCTGTTCAAGCCCAATAGCAGCGTGATCAGGCCCAGGTGGCTGATGGTCGAATACGCCAGCAGGCCCTTGAGATCATTCTGAAACATCGCTGCGAAAGCACCCAGCAGCAAGGTTATGGCCCCCGCGCCACCGACGATCCAGAACCACTCTTCGGTGCCCGAAAGCACCGGCCACAGCCGTGCCAGCAAGAACACCCCGGCCTTCACCATGGTCGCTGAGTGCAGATAAGCTGAAACCGGGGTGGGTGCGGCCATGGCATGAGGTAGCCAGAACTGAAAGGGGAACTGCGCGCTCTTGCTCAATGCGCCGACCAGGATCAGCGGCAGCAGCACTGGATACAGCGCGTGCTGGCGAATGGTCTCACCAGCAGCCAGCACTTTGTCCAGGTCATAGCTGCCCACCACATGGCCGAGCAACAAGGCGCCGACCAACAGGCACAGGCCCCCGGCACCGGTCACCATCAACGCCATATAGGCGCCGCGTCGGGCGTCGGCGCGGTGGTGCCAGTAGCCGATCAGCAGGAACGAGAACAGGCTGGTCAGCTCCCAGAAAAACACCAGCTGGATCAGGTTGCCCGAGATTACCAGGCCGAGCATGGCGCCCATGAACGCCAGAAAGAAGGCAAAGAAGCGGGGTACCGGGTCTTGTGGCGACATGTAGTAGCGCGCATACAGCGACACCAGGGTGCCTATGCCCAGCACCAGCAACGAGAACAGCCAGGCGAAGCCATCCATGCGCAGGACCAGGTTCAGGCCCAGGCTTGGCAACCAGAGGAACTCCTCGCGGATCACACCGCCGTGGGCAACCTGGGGGTATAGCAGTGCTACCTGAACGGTACCGACCAGGGCCACCAGCCCAGCCAGGATGGACTCGGCGTTACGTGCGTTGTGCGGCAGCACAGCTGCCAGGCAACTGCCCACGAACGGCAGAAGCAGTAGCACTATCAAGGACATAGCGTTCTATTCTGGAAAGGTTTGTCAAGGATCATACGTGCCGAGCGGTTGATCACCAACACGCAAGCTGTCGCAGAATCATACAAACAAGGTGTGACAGGCGGTTTTTTTATAACAGTTTCTTACAGAGCATAGCTGTTGTTCGCTGTTTTACAGGCCGCCTTCGCGTTCGCCCTCCAGCTCGAGCGCTTCGCTGGCTGGGCGATGGCGTCGCACTTTGAGTTCGCTCACCACCACGGCGATGACGATCAGCAGCCCGCCCAGCAAGGCAACCCCGGGCAGGCGCTCGCCGGCGAGGCGGCCGACGATCCCGGCCCACACCGGCTCGCCGGCGTAGATCAGGGTGGCGCGGGTAGGCGATACTGATTTTTGCGCCCAGTTCATCGCCACCTGGATCACGGCACTCATGGCGCCCAGGCCCAGTGCGCTGAGCAGCAACAGCCAGGAAAAGTCGGGGATGGGCTCCTGCGTCGGTACGATCATCAGGAACGAGAGCAGCGAGGCGGTGGCCAGTTGCACAACGGTGACGCGGCGCACATCGACCTGTCCGGCATACCGGCTGATCAGAATGATCTCGGCGGCGATGGCCACGGCACTCACCAATGTCACCACTTCACCCTCGCTGAAATGCAGGGACCCGCCCTCGGGGCCAGCGAGCAGCATCAGGCCGAGGAACGCCAGGCAGATACCCAGGCTTGGCATCAGCCCTGGACGGCGGCCAAGCACTAGCCATTGCAACAGCGGTACGAAGGGAACATACAGCGCAGTAATAAAGGCCGACTGGCTGCTGCTGATGGTCTGCAGGCCCATGGTTTGCAAACCATAACCCAGCATGATGGTCGCCCCGATCAGCACGCCAGCCTTTATTTCGGTGAATGTCAGCCCAGGCAGCGCGCGTACCGAGACGAGCCCCACGAACAAGGCCGCTGCAGCAAACCTCAGGCCGACGAAGAACATCGGGCCACTCACGGTCATGACGTTGTGCACCAGCAAGAAGGTGCCGCCCCACAGCATGGTGATGAACACCAGTACCACCTCGGCTTTGCTCAGGCGCAAGGAGACGGTGGTTTGCTGAGGGATGATCGGTTGGCTCATGGTCTTGCTTACTCTGAAGGGGCAGCGCACAATCGCCGCAAAGTGGGCAGTATACTGCGCAACCGGTTAAAGTGAGCAATATAGTGCACAGAGATTCCGCGCACCGTGCTTCGGTGCTGCAGCATGTGAGCCTCAACGTTCGTGGCCTGCGCAATGCAGCGGGGATGAGCCAGAGTGCCTTGGCCGAACGCTCAGGTGTCAGCCGGCGCATGCTGGTGGCGATCGAGGCCGGTGAAAAGAATGTCAGCCTGACGACGCTCGACCTGATAGCCGAAGCGTTGGGGGTCGCCTTCAGTCGGCTGATCCAGGCGCCCGACCAGCGCGATACCAGCCGCATCGACGAGCTGGCCTGGGCCGGTGAGCATCCCCAGAGCAAAGCGGTGCTCCTGGCCAGCAGCGCCGCGCGGCGAGAGGTGGAGATCTGGGAGTGGACTCTGGCACCCGGTGAGTGCTACACCAGCGAGGCCGATGCCGAGGGCTGGAGCGAACAGATTTACGTGGCCGAAGGGCAACTGACCCTGATCATTGAGCAGACCGAACACTGCCTGCACGTGGGGCAGTTTCATGTGTTTCCCAGTGACTGCCTCTATGCCTACCGCAACGATGGTGACGTGCCGACGCGTTTCGTACGCAATGTGGTGATTTGAACGGTCAGTTTTTCACAAGGCCATCCTCAGGCATACCAGGGGGCGTAGTGGGGATAACGGTCCAGGCGTGCACCCGTCACCATCTCGCTGACCCACGAAGCGAGGATCGAGCTGTAGGCTTTTTGGCTTTCTTCACTCGATAGTGCGTGGTCGGCACCATCGACTATGCGGTGGGTCAGTGAATGGGCGCTGATGAAGGCCGAGCGATAGCTCATCAGCGTGGTGTGCGGCACATAGTCATCCTGTTCAGATTCCACCAGCAGCACGTCACCCGCGAACTGGGCGCAGGCGGCCAGTGCACGATTGTCACTGGGGCCAAGCAGGCGTTGGCGGTAGGCATTCAGGCGTTGACGGTCCAGCGTTTGTTTGGGCGTGTCCCATTCCTCGTCCCAGTACAATGCCGGTACGCGTAGGGCCAGCCACTTCACTGGCCGTTGCAGTGTCAGCAGGGTGGCCAGATAACCACCGTAGCTGCTGCCAATGACGGCTATGGCGCTGCTGTCTACGGCGGGATGGCTGACCAGGCGATCGTAAGCTGCCAGCAAGTCTTTGAGATTCTGTTCGCGGGTTACGGTGAGGCGCTGGCTTTCGGTTTTTTCGTGACCGCGCAGGTCAAAGGTCATGCAGACACAACCCAAGCCGGTGATATGCCGGGCCCGAGCAAGGTCGCGTTGCTGGCTGCCGCCCCAACCATGTACGAAAAGGATGCCGGGCATTTTGCTGCCGGGGCTGACCAGAGTGCCGCTAATGCTTTCATCCTCGACCTGCAGCTCGATGGTTTCACTCTGAATGGCCATGCTCGCGAATCCTCGCGTATTTGCAGAATTGTCCGAGTTCACTGTCGTTTCCTTGATAGAAGAGGGTGGCGTCAGTGGGAAGGTTGGGCGTGCCGAATATTTCGTGGGTGGAGGCACGCACCCGTTGCAGTGCCGGGTCATCGGCAAAGGCTTGTAGGGCCAGTAGCTCTGCGCTGCTAGCGCCGCCCAGGCGCCAGGATTGTTCGAGCACGCCACTGCGCATATGGCCCTCATGGTTTTTGCCGCGGGCGATGTCGTAGTTGCGCCGGGAGGCGATGAAGCCTGGGAAGTGCTGCTCGGCTGCATGCTCATAGGTCAGGGCCTGGTTGACGGCAAGGCGCAGGTGGTCCTCCAGCGGCAGTTGCAACAAGGCATGGTAGTCGCCGCGCACCACCATCAGATCGGAACCTCCGTAAACCTCCGTGCCTTGGTGGTCCAGGGTCAGTTGCTGGGTGCCGAAGTAGCTGCAGGTCAGGCCGGCGACACGCACTTGGCCGACGCTGAAGGTTTCGACCTCACTGAGGTCCTCCTCCAGCACAAGCCCCCACAGTGCCAGGTCCTGATCGTCGATGTTGGCCAGTAAAGGCTCCAGTTTATCCAGTTCAACGATCACCTGTTGGCCGCGCCCCGCGCGAGCCAGCACAGGTTTGAGCCGCACTGCGCGATCACGCAGTAGTAGCTGCGCGGCTCGTCGGGCATCGGCTTTGCTGAATACGGTGTAACCGCACAGCAGCGCATCGCTGGCCTGGCGGCCGAAGTCGTCAGTCCAGCCTATGGGGAAGGTGGCATTGGCAGGCAAAGAATGGGAGATCGCCTTGGTTGCCATATAAGGGTGGCTGACCAAGCCACCGAACAGGTCATGTTCAGTGTGGATGCCCAGGTGGGCATAGCGTTGCGGGTCGATGAGGGTTTCTGTGGGGAGGTAGTAATAGCGGTCGGCCGCTTTGGGGGGCTTGTCTGGGGTCACTCGCGTGCATCCGAGAAGCTCGGCCAGGCCCTCAGCCAGCTTCAGGTGCACTGCGTGTTCGTGCTCTGGAGTGTGCTCGCGAGTATCGAGGAGGACGACCCCCGCTTTTGATTCGCAGGTGCTGGGCATGGGCATCAGCCTGTCTGCAATGAATGTACTGCTTGTGAAGCCCGGGGTTTGGGGAAGTTCATGTGGAAGCGATCGGTGGTTCGTGAAGGCTCCTACTGCTTTCATTCTTGCGCGCGCAGGGTTGGCTTGCAGGCCGGGAGTCGGTCGTCGAGATTGCAGGGTGAGGTTGGCTGTTCCATTATCTTGCCTTTGGATCAATCGAGATACCGCAGGAGTGCGAATGAACGTTCAAACCACCCGTGAGCAGAGTGTGCCCGAGCGCCTGATGCGCGTGCGCGAGGTAATGGCCAGGGATGGGATTGATGCCCTGCTGGTGCCCTCTGCCGACCCCCACCTTTCTGAGTACCTACCGGGCTACTGGCAGGGGCGGCGGTGGCTGTCGGGCTTCGATGGCTCGGTGGGTACGTTGGTTGTCACTGCGGATTTCGCCGGCGTGTGGGCCGATAGCCGTTACTGGGAACAAGCCCTCAAGGAGCTGGCAGGTAGCGGCATCGAACTCATGAAGCTGCTGCCGGGTAAGCCGGGTGCATTGGAGTGGCTGGGCGACAATGTCCGGGCCGAAGGCGCAGTGGCCGTGGACGGGGCGGTCATGGCCCTGGCGTCTGCGCGTCAGCTCGAGGAGCGTCTCAAGGGCAGGGACATTCGCTTGGTAACCCATCAGGATTTGCTGGCCGAAGTTTGGGAAGGGCGCCCTGCGCTGCCAGGTAACCCGGTGTATCAGCACCTGCCGCCTCACGCCACTGTCAGTCGGTCGCAAAAACTTGCCCAGTTGCGCCGCACCATGGAAGAGAAGGGCGCAGACTGGCACTTCATCGCGACCCTGGATGACATCGCCTGGTTGTTCAATTTGCGTGGTAGTGATGTTTCCTACAACCCGGTATTCGTTTCCTTCGCATTGATCAGCCAACAGCAGGCCACTTTGTTCGTCGGTGCTGGAAAGGTTGATGAGCATTTGCGCCAAGTACTGGAAGCCGATGGTATCGAGGTGCGTGATTATTCGCAGGTTGGCGAGGCGCTGTCAGCGATACCTGCCGGCGGCCGGCTTTTGGTCGACCCTGCGCGCGTGACGTGTGGCCTGCTCAAGAACCTGGGCCCGCAGGTGTCGCTGATTGAGGGGTTGAACCCGACGACATTGAGCAAATCACGCAAGGGTGAAGAGGAGCTGGTGCACATCCGCCGCGTCATGGAGCAGGATGGCGCAGCTTTGTGCGAGTTCTTCGCTTGGTTTGAAGCGAGTCAGGGAAAGGAGGCCATCACCGAACTGACCATCGATGAGAAATTGAGTGCTGCCCGTGCACGGCGCCCCGATTTTGTCTCGCTGAGCTTCTCTACCATTGCTGCCTTCAACGCCAATGGTGCAATGCCCCATTACCGTGCCACGGAGCAGTCTCACGCGGTCATTGAAGGTAACGGTTTGCTGCTGATCGACTCGGGAGGACAGTATCTGGGTGGTACCACCGACATCACGCGGATGGTGCCGGTCGGCACGCCAAGCATTGAGCAGAAACAGGATTGCACCCGGGTGCTCAAGGGCATGATCGCTCTGTCACGCGCCACGTTCCCGCGCGGAATTCTGTCGCCACTGCTCGATGCGATCGCAAGGGCACCGATTTGGGCGGATCAGGTCGACTATGGCCATGGCACTGGCCACGGTGTCGGCTATTTCATGAATGTGCATGAAGGGCCGCAGGTCATTGCGTATCAGGCTGCAACCACACCGCAGACCGCCATGCAGGAGGGGATGATCAGCTCCATCGAGCCTGGGACCTATCGCCCTGGGGCTTGGGGTGTGCGCATCGAGAACCTGGTGGTCAACCGTGCATCGGGCCAAAGCGCGTTCGGGGATTTCCTCAATTTCGAGACCCTGACGTTATGCCCTATCGATACGCGTTGCCTGCTCACCGAGTCCCTCACCCAGGATGAACTTGCTTGGCTCAACGGCTACCACGCGACGGTCCGCGAGCGCCTTGCTCCCCTGTTGTCAGGCGATGGGTTGGCTTGGCTTGAGGCGCGAACAGCGGCTTTGTAAGCAGCCGATTTGGGCAGTGAATAGAAGAAGGGTAGCTCACGAGCTGCCCTTTCTGTTCACTTGCAGATAACGATCATACTGCGGCTGGTATAACCGGCCGGGTTGATGCCGAAGAGGTAATCACCCGGCTCCTCGTCGGCGTCTCCAGAGCGGGCGATGACCTTGTAACCGCGTGTGCTGCAAGCCGTGGCGGCCTTGCTATAGCACTTGTCCCAGGACGAGGAGAGGCCAGAACAGTTGATATGCAGGCCCTTCTTGCCTTTTTTGACCTCGGTCTTGGCCGTCGCGGCACATCCGGCAATGGCCAAGACGGCCAGGATGAGCAAAATACGTTTCATTCCTGTCCTTAAATGCAGGGTTGATCAGTTGTCTGACCCTGTCGTTATCGCTTCGGTTCTTCCTGAATAGTCTTTGGCATCCGTGTACATGCAAGTAGATAGCGTAGAGATTATGGTTCTGTGACAGCTTAATCAGCAGGGCTGCTCGCTACAATGGTCAATTCCGGGCCAATGAAAATATTTCTCAACTAATCGGCCGCTACCGGGGGCTTGGCGTCGCGGCGCATGGACAGCGTGGCGCCCACTGACGCGGCAATGATGGCGAGAATGGCCAGCCACTGGGTCAAGCTCAGCAGCTCACCGAGGAACAATAAGCCGGAAAGGGCGCCAATGGCGGGTTCTATGCTCATCAGCGTGCCGAAAGTGCGTGCCGGCATGCGGGTCAGGGCGACCATTTCCAGGCTATAGGGGAGGGCAGTCGAGAGTATTGCAACGCCTAGGGCCAGCGGGATGAGGGCAGGTGTCAACAGTGCGGTGCCTGCATGAGCGATGCCGATCGGGGCAACGAATATCGCTGCGACCACTACACCCAGTGCTGCACTCTGAATCCCATGTTCTGCTCCGGCGCGTTGGCCAAACAGAATGTACAGGGCCCAGCACACGCCGGCACCCAGTGCATAGACGGCGCCCGTGAGGTCGAGGGGCTGGCCGCCATGGCCGACCGGGATCAGCAGCAGCAGGCCGCTGACTGCCAGCGCAATCCACAGGAAATCAACGGCGCGCCGCGATGCGAAAAGCGCTACGGCCAATGGGCCGGTGAACTCCAGGGCTACAGCGATGCCCAGTGGTGTTGTCTGCAGTGCCATATAGAAGAGGAAATTCATCCCGCCCAAGGCCATGCCATAGATGATCACATTACGGAGTGTCTGTGTGGTCATGCGTACGCGCCAGGGGCGCAGAATCAGCAGCATGATGATGCTGGCGAATATCAGGCGCAGTGTTGTGGTGCCTTGTGCGCCAATGATGGGGAACATGCTTTTGGCCAGAGACGCACCGGACTGAATCGATGCCATGGCGATAAGCAGCAGGCCTATAGGAAAAAGCGTAGTGGCCAGGCTGCGGGGCTGGGTGTTCATTTGTGCTTGGCATTCCTTCAGATGAGGGCTAGGTGTGCAATATAGTGCGCAAATGCAAGGGGGCGGTGCAAGGTGCCCTTAAAAACACCTTATTTGGCAAAATGGGTGTGATTTGAAATAACTCCTTGACACCGTCCCGAATCCCCTTATAATGCGCCCCACTTCCAGCGTGGTCTGAACGAGAAACTTCTTGAAATTCAATGAGTTGCTTAATCCAGGTAGTGCTGGAGGTGCTTCGGTCATCTGATCGATAGCGGTTGAAATGGTGGTTGACAGCGCTTCTAAACGCTGTATTATTCGCCTCCCGCTACGAGAGATCGAAGCGAGCCAAGTGTTTGAAGCTAAAC